>NZ_JBSFXO010000001.1:0-1035780 GCF_053595415.1 Streptomyces sp. NPDC002499 | reverse complement strand
TCGAGGCCTCGCACGTCGATCATCTGCACCCCGACTCCGGGATCGCGCTGGCGTGCGCGGCGGACGGCGAGAAGCTGACCGCCGAGTGCTTCGGCCACGGAATGTCCGTGGCGGCCTCCCCATGTCACGACCCCTGTTCGCTACTCACCCCCGTAGGGGTTCACCGCCTCCGCGCCGGTGCGGACCGTGCGCAGGCGCGCCGCCTCGGCGACGCCCGCGCAACCGGACAGACCGAGGGCGTCCCGCAGTTCGTCCGCCAGCAGTGCGAGCACGCGGGCCGCGCCCGCCTCGCCGGCCGTGGCCAGACCCCACATCAGCGGCCGCCCCACCAGGACACCGGCGGCGCCGAGCGCGAGCGCCCGCAGCACGTCGGTGCCCCCGCGTACTCCGCTGTCCATCAGCACCTGACAGTGCGCCCCGACCGCCTTCGCCACCGGCCCCAGCGCCTCGACGCCGGGGAGGGCGCCGTCGAGCTGACGGCCACCGTGGTTGGAGACCACGACCGCGTCCACCCCGGCCTCCGCCGCCCGCACCGCGTCCTCCGGCGCGAGCACGCCCTTGAGCACGAGCGGCAGGCTGGTCCACTCCCGCAGCGCGCGCACGGTACGCCAGGTCACCGAGGAGGAGAACGCCTGCCGGGTGTGGGCGGCCACCGCGGACACCTCGTCCCCGGGACGGCGGTGCGCCGCGGACTCCGCGCCGTGCGCGAGGTGCTCCGCCGTCACCTCCGCCGGCAGCGTGAAGCGGTTGCGCACGTCGCGCATCCGGCGCCCCATCCAGGGCACGTCGACCGTGAGCACGATCGCCTCGCAGCCCGCGTCCTCCGCCCGGCGCACCAGGTTCAGGGACCGCTCCGCCTCCCGCAGCCAGTACAGCTGGAACCACACGGTGCCCCCGAGGGCGGTCAGTTCCTCGACCGGGACGCTGCTCATCGTGGTGGCGGTGAAGGGAACCCCCGCCGTCTTCGCCGCACGGGCGACGGCCAGTTCGCCCTCCGGGTGCAGCAGCCGCTGGTACGCCACCGGGGCGACGGCGACCGGCATGCTCACCGACCGGCCCAGCAGCGTGGCGTCCGTCGTGCACGCGGAGACGTCCCGCAGGATCCGCGGGACCACGAAGACGCGGTCGAACGCGGCGCGATTGGCGCGCAGCGTCGTCTCGGCGCCGCTGCCACCCGCGACGAAGTCCCGGACATCGGCGGGCAGTACGGCCAGGGCCGCCTGTTCGAAGTCAGCCAGGGACTGGGCCCGTTCCGGCTCCGTGACGAACGGACTCACCACGCCGGCGCCGCCCGCCGTCGGCTCCGGATCAGGGCTGGAAGCCACGCTGACCCGTCCGCTCCAGTTCCACGGCCTCGTAGAGCGCCTTGATGTTGGAACTGCCGAAGGTCTCGGCGCCCTGTCGCTCGATGACCTCGAAGAACAGGGTGTGCTTCGGGTGGGTGGAGGCGGTGAAGATCTGGAACAACTGCCCGCCGTGGTCGGCGTCCGCGAGCACGTGCGTGGCCCGCAGGTCCGCCAGCCGCTGCGGATCCAGCTCGATGCGCTCGCCGAGCAGGTCGTAGTAGGCGGACGGCGTGTTCAGGAAGTCGACTCCGCGACGCCCCAGGGCGCGTACGGATCGGACCGCGTCCCCGGACGAGAACGCCAGGTGCTGGACGCCCGCGCCCTGATGGCCCTTGAGGAACTCGTCGATCTGCCCGGGCTGGGCGGACGCGTCGGGCTGGATCAGCGTCAGGGTGACCGAGCCGGAGGGACTCTGCACGACCTTCGAGTCCATGGCCTGCGCGCCCACCACGATGTGCTCCTCGAAGACGTCGAGGAACCCGAGGGCGCGCATGTAGTAGTCCACGGTCGGTCCCAGGTCGCCGGCGTCGAGGCAGACGGCGACGTGGTCGATGTCCACCAGGCCCACGTCGTCGGCCCGTTCGTCGTGGCCGCGCAGCGCCGGCACGAACCCCGACGGCAGCCCCGGGCCCTCGCCGGGGGCGCGCTGCACCAGCGTGTGCACGACGTCGCCGAACCCTTCGAGCACGGCAGTGACCTCGGGTCCGCCCGCCGTGCCCGGGCCGCTTTCCGTGTGCCGGGTGGGACCGCGGCGGCCGCGGGCTCCACGGGCGACGGCGGCGGTGAACGCGGCCCGTACGTCCGCGGTGCGCAGCGCGATGTCGGCGACACCGTCACCGTGCGCGGCGACGTAGGCCGAGGCGGGGTGCTGATCCGAGGTGGCCTGGGTCAGCACCAGGGTGATCCGGCCGTGGCGCAGCGCGATGCTGCGGTGGTCGGCCGAACCGCCGGTGCCGCTGACCGTGAACGCGTACCGGTCGACCCAGTTGAATACCGCTTCCTCCAGATGCTCGACGTACAGCTCGACATAGTCGACGGAGAGGTCGCCGAGCGGATCCGCGGCCCCGGTACTCGATATATCCCGCATGTGTCCCCCAACCAGAAAAGGAACGAGTTTTCTGCACTGTAGGACGCGGCCTGCGGAAAATGCCATGCGGGACGGGCGGCATTGGTTGGACGGGAAAGCGGAGCAGGCCCGATCCCTTTCGGTATTCGTCCGCTCTGGCAGTCGGAGGGCACTGCTTCATAAACTCGGTCCGCATTTCACTCGCACGTCGATGGCTTTTGGACGGAGTGATGTCTCATGGTGCGCACGATTGCCGTCGTCGGTACGGGGCTGATCGGCACCTCGGTGGCGCTCGCGGCGAGCCTGCGCGGAGTGACGGTCTTTCTCTCCGATCGTGACCCGACGGCCGCGCGGACGGCGGCCGCGCTGGGGGCCGGGCTGGCCGAGGAACCCGTCGGGCCGGTGGACCTGGCGGTCCTCGCGGTGCCGCCGAGTGCGGTCGGCGAGGTGCTCGCCGGGGCCCAGCGGCGGTTCCTGGCCCGCAGTTACACCGATGTGGCCAGCGTGAAGTCCGTGCCCGTGCGGATGGCCCTCAGCCACGCTCCCGACCCGGCCCGCTTCGTCGGCGGGCACCCGATGGCGGGACGCGAGCGGTCCGGTCCGCTGGCCGCGCGGGCCGACCTGTTCCACGGCCGGCCCTGGGCACTCACCCCGTCGGCGTGCACCTCCGACCTGGCGCTCACGTTCGCCCGGGAGCTGGTGGAACTGTGCGGCGCGGTCCCGGTGTTGACCGGCAGCCGCGACCACGACGACGTCGTGGCCCTGACCTCGCACGTGCCGCACCTGGTGGCCAGTCTGATGGCCGCGCGACTGCGCGAAGGGCCCGACGGGATGTCCCGGTTCGCCGGGCAGGGGCTGCGGGACGTCACCCGGATCGCGGGCGGCGACTCCCGGCTCTGGGGCGACATCCTCCAGGCCAACGCCCCGGCCATCGCCGGGGTCGTCAGGGAACTGCACGCCGACCTGTCCCGTCTGGTGACGGCCTTCGACCTGCTGGCCGAGGCAGCTCCGGAGACCGTTTCCGGGTCCGATCCCACTCCCGGATCCACCCTCGGATCCACCCTCGGATCCACCCCCGACCTCAGCCTCCCCGCCGGCCCGAGCGGACGCGACCGCGGTCTGCGGGCGATGGTCGATCTGCTCGACCGGGGAGTCGAGGGCCTGGCCGTGTTGCCGGTCGTCGGGGCGGGCGGCGGGGTGACCGACGCCGGGATCGTGGTGGTCGTCCCCGGGCGTCCCGGTGCGTTGGGCGAACTGCTGCGTGTGGTGGGGGAGTTCGGAGTCGTCCCGGAGGAGACGGCGGTCCTGCCGGCCGGCGGTGACGCGGTCGGCGGTGCGCTGGAGATACGGATCCCGGTCCCGTCCGAGCTGGCGACCCCCGTACTCCGTACCCTCCGTGACGAGGGGTGGGCGGCCGAGCCGGAGGCGCCGCCGGAGCCGGTGCCGACAGCGCCGACCGGGTCCCGGCGGCAAACATTCCACTTGCATGGCTCAGATCGATCTACCGGCAGAGCCGACGCACCCCTCTGACCCACGTGGCCACAGAAGTGTTTCGGCCAGTTGTGGCGAGGGTGACCTTCCGGCCGTGCGCGTGCACCCGGGTGGTACCGGCCACCGCCGGGGCGTGAGCGCGGTGTGCTGAAGTGGAGGTACGAGGTGCCTTCCGGGCACGCGTCGACGTCGGCGGCGGTTCGCTCGGGTCCGTGGCGCGCGTGCTTTCCGCCGGATCGCCACGTACTGGTTTGTGCTGTTTGGTCCGCGCGCAACCCGCGTCACTTTTTGCGTGGCCGCCATCGGAACTCGCTGACTCGTCCCCTCGGGCCTGCGCCCCGGCCTGTGCGTTTCAATATGTGGACAGTTCTCGGCCTGTCATCGCCCCCGGACGATTTCACGATGCCGAAATGGAAGATGTCTCAAAACGATCGATACACTCCGGCCCACCTGTCCGAAATCCAGACGACGGGCGACCGGATCGAGCCGGTATCCTGAAGGTATCGCTTCTTCCGCATCCGGCAGGGCTGTAACTCATCCCCCCACATCTGTATCGGTCGCCGGTATCGGCCGTCTGCATCGGCGCAGGCCCGAGGCGGTTCAAATTGAATCCTGAACCAATTGCGAGGGTTTCTCGAGTCGGCGGCATCGAGTGCGGCGCCGCCGTGCGTACGGAAATGGATCACGGGGGGTCCTTTGAAGTTCCGAGACGTGAATCTCAGTGAAAGGGACGCAGAACTACGACTGCTGCAGCAGATCTATTCGAGATCTGTGGACGGCAAGGGCGCGGTCGCTCTGGTGAACGCTCCTGTCGGCTGTGGGAAAACGGCTCTGATTCAGAGCTTCGCCGGTTGGGTCGGAACACAGGAAGGCCGTTTCCTCTCGGTGACGGCTTCCGCGAGCGAGCGATTCGACTGGCTCGGTCTCGTCGACCGGCTGATGAGCGCCATGCGGGCGGAGGGCATGGTGGAGTACCCCTTCGCCGCGGAGGACGGCGCGGGTGCTGTCGCCGGTCTTGCGGCGATCGAGGCCGGGCGGGTCCCGCTCGCCCTGCTCCAGCGCATCTGCCGCGCCGTCATCGGCTTCGCGGGCGAGGGGCCGCTGGTCATCGCGGTGGACGACGTGCACTTCGCGGACGACGCCTCACTGGACTGCCTCAGCTATCTCATCCGCCGTATCGACACGGCCCCGATCATGGTCGTGCTGACCGAGAGCTCCTGCCACGAGCAGGGCCTCGTGACCTTCCACGCCGAGACCCTGCATCTGCCCTCCAGCCACCGCGTCCGGCTGGGCACGCTCGGACTCGACGGTGTCGCCGGACAGTTGGCCGCCCGCGGGGTCGTCCCGCCCGGTGCCCGGGAGGCCGCAGAGCCGTGGACGCGCACGAGCGGCGGGAACCCGCTGCTGCTGCACGCCCTCATCGACGACGTGGCGGGGGACGGCAGACCGCAGGAACCCGGCGCGCCGGGCCGGAGGGCGGGCACCGGTCAGGACACGCCCGTACGGAACGGCTCCACAGGGCAGGGCGCGTCGCGCCAGGAGCCCTCCGACGGCCAAGTCCCGCCGGACCGCGGGACGTTCACCGGCAAGGGCACGACGGACCGTGACGCACCCACCGGCCAGGTTCCGTCGAACCGGTCGGCGGGCGGCAGCCACACCCCGTCCCGTCAGGACGTGCTCGGCGCCTCCCGCGCCGCGGCTCCGGAACAGGCCGGAGACCGGCTGCTCCTGGACCCGGAGGCCGTCGGTGAGCGGCCGTCCGACGGCGCGGCCCCGACCGTCGGGCGCGGTCCGGCCGGGCCGGCGCCCATCGGTGTCCGCACACGCGTCCCGGTGCCGGGGGAGTCCTTCCGCTACGCGGTGCTGCGCTGTCTGCACCGCGGCGAGGCGGCGCTGCTCTCCGCCGCCCGGGCGCTCGCCGTACTCGGTGAGCAGGCGAGCCCGGCGCTGGTCGCCGACCTCCTGGGCGAGGACATCACCTCGGTGCGTCGCAGCATCGCCGAACTCCACGCCGCCGGCCTGGTCTCCGGCGTGCGATTCCGGCACGAGCGGGCCCGGACCGCGGTCCTCGCCGACATCCCCACCAAGGACCTGTTCGCGATGCGGTCCGCGGCTGCCCACCTGCTCCACGAGAGCGGGGCCTCCGCCATCGCCGTGGCCGAACAGCTGCTCGCCACCCACGACCCCGGCGCCGCCGCCTGGCAGCCCGGCATCCTCCGGCGCGCCGCCCGGGACGCACGGGACGCCGGAGACATCGGCACGGCCGTCGAGTACCTGCGGCACGCCTCCGGCATCTGCACGGACCCGGGTCAGGAGGCCGCGGTCACAGCCGCGCTCGCCGAGACACAGTGGCTGATCGACCCGCCGAGAGCCTCCCGGTACCTCCCGCAGCTCGACCGCATGGTGCGCGACGGCCGGTTGCCCGTGTCCCAGGCCCTGGTGGCCGTCGAACAGCTCGCCTGGCGCGGCGACTTCGCCCAGGCCGACACACTGCTGCGGATCATCGAGGGCCGGGCCGCCGTCGAGGCCGCCGATCACTGGGACGGCGTCGGCCCGGCCTCGTCCGCCGTCCGGGCGGGTCTGCGGCTGGTCCGGCTCCAACTCTCCTTCTGGCAGCCCGGGTCGGAGGGCGATCCCCGGGCCGACCCGCCGCCCGGACCGGACCTCATGTCCACGGTCCCCGCCCGGCTCCCGGCCGGGGCCATGGTCGACCTGACGGCGGGGGTGGTCACGTCGGAGCACGGTCCGCCGGGAACACGCGGCATCGCCCCCGTCGCCCGCCTGGCGAGCCCACCCACGGGACTGTTCCTCCGTACGACCGAGGGACGTCGCCCGGACGACCCCGAGTCGTGGCCCCGACGACTGCTGGAAGAACCGGGCAACCGGCGCGTGCCCATGCGGCGTGCCCTGCTCGAAGCACACGCCGCGGCGGAGGCGCTCCGCGTCGGCGACATCCCCTCGGCGGCCGAGGCGGCCCGGGCGTCGCTGACCCTGGTCGGCTCCGAGGCATGGGGTGTCGTGATCGGCGTTCCGCTGTCCCTGGCGGTGCGGGCGGCGACGACGGGCGGCGACTTCGACACCGCCATGGCGTACCTCGACGTGCCCGTGCCCGCGGCCATGTTCGAGACGCCCTTCGCCCTGCCCTATCTCCATTCGCTCGGCCGCCACCACCTCGGTGCGGGACGGCCGGGCGCCGCGCTGCGGCACTTCGAGACCTGTGGGGAGCTGATGGCGCGGTGGGGGCTCGACCTGCCCGAACTCGTGGACTGGCGGGCGGGCGTGGCGGCCGCGCTCGAAGCGACGGGTGACAGCGGTCGCGGACGGGAGACCTATCGGCGCCGGCCTGCCCCGCGCGGGGAGGAACCACGGCCCGGGGTGAGCGACGAGCCCTGGCAGCTGAACGGCGACGGGCCCCGCTCCGCATTCGCGACCCTCCGCGCGTTGGTCGCCACCAGCGCCCCGGACGAGCGGTTGCCCCTGCTCCAGGAGGCGTTGCGGCTCCTGGAGGCCGGCGGTGACACGGAGTTCAGGCGACCATCGGCCGATACGGAGGCCGTACGGTCGGCGTACCGGGACACCGCCGAGCGGGAGCGCGCATGGCCCTGGGAAGCTCCGACGGGCCGCCCGGAACCGGAGGAACTCCCGCAGCACCACCGCTCCGCGGACGCCGAACCGTTCCGTGAACCCACCGGTGAGCTGTTCTCCACGAACGGCGTGCCGGACTCGTTGCTCGAACTCACCTCGGCGGAACTGAGGGTGGGCGCGCTCGCCGCGTCCGGCTGCACCAACCGGGAGATCGCCGGCAAGCTCTTCATCACCGTCAGCACGGTCGAGCAGCATCTGACGAAAATCTACCGGAAACTGAAGGTACGCAGACGAAAGGATCTGCCGACGGAGCTCCGAAGTTTCACGGATCTCCCCTGCGCACCCAACGGAGGGTAAAAACGTACGGCATTGTCGGCCGCCAGGGAAATGCCTCGGCAACTCCCCGTCCAAGTGAGCATTTTGGCGTGTTGGACAGCATTGTGACGCCGGTTGGAATCATGTGATCCTGGCCGCCGAAATCAACACGCCGAAATGCGAACCGCCGAGGGGATATCCATGGCCGGACGGAGCCTGGACGACTATGCGCGGCTGACCCGAGAAGACCCGGTGCCCGTCCTTCCGGAATTCCGCACGGAACCGGGGGCGACGGAGGCCGGGCCCGATCTGCGCAGGAGCGAGCTGCACCGCAGCCTCGCCGACCCGGTCCTCGACACGATGAACTTCCTGAACGAGGTCACGCACCGCTACCCGGACGCGATCTCCTTCGCCCCCGGACGGCCCTACGACGGGTTCTTCGACACGGAGCGGATCTTCGCCTATCTCCGCACGTACCTGGATCACCTGGAGGCCCAGGGCCGGTCGCGGGACGAGATACGGACCGCCATGTACCAGTACGGCCCGACGGCGGGGCAGATCCGCGACATCGTCGCCGACTCGCTGCACGTGGACGAGGACATCGACGTGCCGGCCGAGTCGATCGTCATCACGGTCGGCGCGCAGGAGGCCATGCTGCTGGTGCTGCGGGCCCTCTTCCGCGGCCCGGACGACGTCCTCCTGGTGGCCAGCCCCTGTTATGTGGGCATCACCGGCGCGGCCCGGCTGCTGGACGTGTCGGTCACCGCCGTGGCGGAGCGGGAGGACGGGCTCGCCTGCGCCGACGTCGAGGCGGCGATCCGGCGGGAGCGGGCGGCGGGACGCAGGCCCCGAGCCGTCTACGTGGTCCCCGACCACTCCAACCCCTCCGGCACCACGATGGACGCGGCGAGCCGGGCCGCGCTCCTGGAACTGGCCGAACACCACGGCATCCTGGTCATCGAGGACAGCCCCTACCGCAGGGTGAGCCCGGGGACACCGCTCCCGACCCTGAAGTCCCTGGACCGCTCCCGCACGGTCGTGCACCTCGGCTCCTTCGCCAAGACCGTCTTCCCGGGGGCACGGGTCGGGTTCGTGGTCGCCGACCAGAGCGTGGCCGACGAGACCGGCCGCACCGGTCTCCTCGCGGACGAACTCGCCAAGATCAAGAGCATGGTGACGGTCAACACCTCGTCGCTCAGCCAGGCCGCCGTCGCCGGAGCCCTGCTGTCGGCGGCCGGCCGGATCTCGGAACTGAACGCGGAACCGGCCGCCCACTACGGGCAGGCCATGAGCTCCACGCTGCGCCGGCTGGACCTGCGCCTGCCGGCCGCCCGGCGCGCGGAACTCGGCGTGCGGTGGAACGAACCGACCGGCGGATTCTTCCTCACCGTCCATGTCCCTTTCACGGCGGACAACGAGGCCCTGACCCGGTCCGCGCAGGACTTCGGCGTCATCTGGACGCCGATGAACTACTTCTATCCACAGGGCGGCGGCCTCGATTCCCTTCGACTGTCCACGAGTTATCTGACGGACGCGGACATCGAAGAGGGCATCGACCGGCTCGCCCGATTCATCGAGGCGTACAGCGCGCAGGCGCGCTGAAGAAACGCACTCACGTCAATTCACCATCGTTTCCCGACCGTTCCACGGAGAAAGGCGACGAGGACAAGTGACCGCTGTCAGTGCACGGAAACCGCGCGGCAAGCCGCGTATGTGGGGGTGGACCTTCCGATGACCACAAGCCTCGGCCGACTCGACGGCCTCGACCGGCTCGATTCGCTCGACCGACGTCCGGTGCTGACCGGCGACGGGGCCCTGAAGACGCCGTACCGGCCGCGGATCGTGGGCGTGGGCACCGCCACGTCGCCCACCGTCTACACCCAGCAGGAGGTGCTCGACGCCTTCGCGATCACCGACGCCAGGATCGGCTCCGTCTTCCGCAACAGCGCCATCGACCGGCGCCATCTGACCCTGCCCGAACCGGACACCGACGGCGTCCGCCGGCCGGAGCCGCAGGGCGATCTGCTGGACAAGCACAAGGCCATGGCCGTCGGCATGGGCGCCGAGGCGCTGCGCGCCTGCCTGAAGCGGGCCGGTGCCGAACTCTCCGACCTGCGCCATCTGTGCTGCGTCTCCTCCACCGGCTTCCTCACCCCCGGCCTGAGCGCTCTGATGATCCGTGAACTCGGCATCGACCGCCACTGCGGCCGCAGCGACATCGTCGGCATGGGCTGCAACGCGGGCCTCAACGCGCTGAACGTGGTGGCGGGTTGGTCCGCCGCCCACCCCGGCGAACTCGCCGTCGTCCTGTGCACGGAGGCGTGCTCCGCCGCGTACGCGATGGACTCCTCGATGCGTACGGCGGTCGTCAACAGCCTCTTCGGCGACGGAGCCGGCGCGATCGCCCTGCTGTCGGGACCGGGTGACGAGGTGTCGGGGGCCAACGAAGGGCCGACCGTCCTGAAGTTCGCCAGCTGCATCATCCCGGACGCCATCGACGCGATGCGCTACGACTGGGACCGCGAGCTGGACCGGTTCAGCTTCTACCTCGACCCGCAGATCCCGTACGTCGTCGGCGCGCACGCCGAGATCGTCGTCGACCGGCTGCTGGCCGGCACCGGCCTGCGGCGCAGCGACATCGGTCACTGGCTGGTGCACTCCGGCGGCAAGAAGGTCATCGACGCGGTCAGCGTCAACCTCCGGCTGACCCGCCACGACCTGCGGCACACCACCGGGGTCCTCAGGGACTACGGCAACGTGTCGAGCGGCTCGTTCCTGTTCTCCTACGAACGGCTTCTCGACGAGCAGGTGACAAGGCCCGGTGACTACGGGGTGCTGATGACGATGGGTCCGGGATCCACGCTCGAGACGGCGCTGGTCCAGTGGTGACGACGGGGGAGAACGCCGTGCGAGACGTGAGTGACGTACTGACCGCGACCGTGGACGGGACCCGGCCGCTGAGCCTCGGGACCGTCAAGGACCTGTCCGTCCTGTGCGACCGGGCCGAGGACCGGGACCCCGGGGGGATCGTCACCCTGCGGGTCACCGGCGCGCCCGAGCCGGGCTGGACAGACGCTCTGGACGTGGCTCTGGTCAGCAAGTGGGAGCGGGTGCTGCGGAGGCTGGAGCGACTGCCCGCGGCCGTCGTCGCCCTCGCCGTCGGCGACTGCGGGGGAACGGCGCTCGACGCGTTCCTCGTCGCCGACATCCGTATCGCGACCCCGGACGTCCGGCTGCTCGTGTCCTTCGACGGAGAGTCCACCTGGCCCGGCATGGCCACCTATCGGCTCGTCCGCCTCGCCGGCGCGGCCCGCGTCCGCCGCGCCGTGCTCTACGGGCAGCCGCTCTCCGCGTCCGACGCCCTCGAAGCGGGCATCGCCGACGAACTCGCCGAGAACGCGGACGCGGCGGCCGCCGCCACGGACCAGCTCATCGAAGAGCTGTCCGGCAAGGAGATCGCCATCCGCCGGCAGCTGCTGTTCGACGCCCAGCACACCAGTTTCGAGGACGCCCTCGGGCCGCACCTGGCGGCCTGCGACCGCGTACTTCGACGCGGCGCCGCCGACGAGGTGGCCGCATGACGACGGCACCGCCCAGGCCGGGGCCCGTGCTCGACGGCTGGCAGCGGCTGACCGACACCGTGCGGCAGACCGAGAGGACGCTGTCGGCGCTGCCCACTCCGGCGGACCGCACCGCCGCACAACGGGCCGCGGCTGACGCCGTGAAGAACCGGGCGCGCGCCGAGCGGGCCGGGTTCCTCGACGCCCACGCCGACGCCGTCTACGACCGCCTCACCGACGGACGCGTCCGCGAACTCCGCATCGGAGAACTGGTCGAGGCCGCCGCGACCGCCTACCCCGGACTCGTGCCCGCGAAGTCCCTGCTGGCGCGGGAGCGGGAGCGCCGACAGGCGGACAAGGAAGGCCACGAGATCGACCAGGGCATCTTCCTGCGGGCCGTCCTGCGCTCACCCGTCGCCGGACCCCACCTCCTGGCGGCCATGCTCCGCCCCACGGACCGCGCGCTCGCGCTGCTCCCGGAGTTCCGCCGGACGGGAGTCGTGCGGACGACGGCCGTACGACTGGAGCGGCGCGACGGGGTCGCCCGGCTGACGCTCTGCCGGGACGACCGCCTCAACGCCGAGGACGATCAGCAGGTCGACGACATGGAGACCGCCGTCGACCTGGCCCTGCTGGACCCCGAGGTCCGGGTGGGTCTGGTGCGCGGCGGCGAGATGAGCCACCCCCGCTACCGGGGCAGGAGGGTCTTCAGCGCGGGCATCAACCTGAAGAACCTCAGTTCCGGCGACATCTCCCTGGTCGACTTCCTGCTCCGCCGCGAACTGGGCTATCTGCACAAGCTGGTCCGCGGGATCCGCACCGAGAACCCCGCCGCCTGGCACACGCCGTACACCGAGAAGCCCTGGGTCGCGGCCGTCGACGGCTTCGCGATCGGCGGCGGCGCCCAGCTTCTGCTGGTCTTCGACCACGTCCTCGCCGCCTCCGACGCCTACCTCAGCCTGCCGGCCGCCAAGGAGGGCATCATCCCGGGCGTCGCCAACTTCCGCCTCGGCCGGCACGTCGGACCGCGGCTGTCCCGCCAGATCGTCCTGGAGGGACGCCGGATCCGGGCAGCGGAACCCGCGGCCCGGCTGCTGGTCGACGAGGTGGTGGAGCCGGAGGAACTGGACGCCGCCGTGGAGCGCTCCCTGGCCCGGTTCGACGGTGACGCGGTGCTGGCCAACCGGCACATGCTCAACCTCGCCGACGAACCGGCCGACGCCTTCCGCGCGTACATGGCCGAGTTCGCGCTCCAGCAGGCGCTGCGGCTCTACGGGGCCGACGTGATCGACAAGGTGGGCCGGTTCGCGGCGGGCTCCTCGTGACGGCGGGCGCCGGCGACACCGACCGCCCTCGGGTGCGGTACGAGAAGAAGGACGGCGTCGCCCGCGTCACGCTGGACCGGCCCGAGGTCCTCAACGCCATGGACCTGCGCACGCACGAGGAACTCGCCGCGGTCTGGGACGACGTGGAGGCCGACGACGAGGTCCGCGCCGTGGTCCTGACCGGAGCCGGGGACCGGGCGTTCTCCGTCGGCCAGGACCTCAAGGAACGGGCCCGGCTCACCGCGGCCGGAACGGCGCCGACGACGTTCGGCAGCCGCGGCCTGCCCGGCTGGCCACGGCTCACCGAACGGTTCTCCCTGTCCAAACCCGTCCTGGCCCGCGTGCGGGGCTACGCACTCGGCGGCGGCTTCGAACTGGTCCTGGCCTGCGACCTGGTCGTCGCCGCCACGGACGCGGTGTTCGCCCTCCCCGAGGCGCGGCTGGGGCTGGTCCCCGGCGCGGGCGGCGCGTTCCGGCTGGCCCGGCAGCTGCCCCTGAAGACCGCCATGGGACATCTCCTCACCGGCCGTCGGATGGACGCGGCCACCGCACTCCGCCTCGGTCTGGTCAACGAGGTCGTGGAACCGGGGGAGTTGGACGAGCGGGTCACCGCCTGGACCGACGATTTGGTCCGCAGCGCCCCGCTGTCGGTGCGGGCCATCAAGGAGTCCGTGATGCGCTCGCTCGACCGCCCCCTGGAAGAGGCCTTCACCACCCGCTACGCCTGGGAGGAACGGCGTATGCACAGCGCGGACGCGCAGGAGGGCCCCCGGGCCTTCGCGGAGGGGCGCGACCCGGTCTGGTCCGGGCAGTGAGCGCGCCGCGGTCCACGCGCTGAAGCCGTCAGCCGTCAGGGAGGAGCACACCGATGCCGAGGGCACACGTGAACGGAGTCGATCTCTGGTTCGACGACCACGGGCGTGGTGAGCCGGTCGTGATGGTGCCCGGCACCGGTACGCCCGGCCGCGTCTGGCGCGCCCACCAGGTGCCCGCGCTGCGGCAGGCGGGCCTTCGGGTGATCACCGTGGACAACCGGGGCAGCGGACTGACCGCCGCCGGCGCGGCGGGGTTCACCCTCGGCGACCTGGTCGCGGACGTCGCGGCCCTGATCGAGCACCTGGGGGAGGGGCCCTGCCGGGTGGTCGGCCACTCGCTGGGCGGGATCATCGCGCAGGAACTCCTGCTCGCCCGGCCCGACCTCGTCAGCCGGGCGGTCCTGATGTCGAGCTGCGGCCGCGCCGACGAGCTGATCAGGGCCATGGCCGCGGCCGACCTCGAACTCGCCGACAGCGGAGTCGAACTCCCGCCCGCGGTCTCCGCCTACCAGCTCGCGCTGCAGAACCTCTCCCCGCGCACCCTCAACGACGAGGAGAGGCTGCGGGACTGGCTGGCCGTGCTGGAGATGAACACGCCCGACCCGGCGGCGGTCCGTCGCCAACTCGGCATGGAGGTCATCCCCAACCGTCTGGCGCACTACCGGGCGATCGACCGCCCCTGCCTGGTCATCGGCTTCCAGGACGACCTGGTCGTCCGCCCGCACCTGTGCCGTGAACTCGCCGAGGCGATTCCGGGGGCGCGGTACACGGAGATACCGGACTGCGGTCACTACGGCTACCTGGAGTGCCCGGACACCGTGAACAAGACCCTGACCGACTTCCTGACGGCGTGAGCCGGCCGCTCAGCCGTGTGCCCGGCGGGAATCGGATCCCGCCGGGCACACACTGCGGAGGCGTCCCCCTAGTCGCGGACCGAAACCCGCTCCGCCTCCTGGGATGTGGACTTGGCGACCACCACGGACCGCTGCCGACGCCGGGTGCGCAGGCCGGGGAGGGAGATCAGGAGACCCGCGGCGGCGATGCCCGTGACCACGATCAGGCCCGGGCGGTAGCTGTCCAGGACCGCTTGCGGGTCGGCGTTGCCGGGAGCGCCCGCCGTGACCACCGCCGTCACGACGGCCAGGAAGATCGCGCCGCCCACCTGCACCGAGGTGTTGAGCAGCCCGGAGACCATGCCCTGTTCGTGGTCCTCGACGCCGTTGGTGGCCTGGATGTTGAGCGACGGGAAGATCAGCGCGAAGGCCCCGCCGATCAGCACCATCGACGGCAGGATCAGCGTCGCGTACGTCGGGTCGAGACTGACGCGCAGGAACAGCGCGTATCCGGTGATCATGAGTACGAAGCCCACGACGATCAGCCGCTGCGTGCCGAACCGGTCGACGATCGCGCCCATCTTCGTCGCGGACAGGGCGACGATCGCACCCGCGGGCAGGAAGGCGAGCGCGGTGTGCAGCGCCGACCAGCCGAGCAGGGACTGCATGTACAACGTCACCAGGAACTGGAACCCGACGTACGAGCCGAACATCGCCATCGCGCCGAGCTGGGCGCGGAGTTGGGTGCCGGAGCGCAGTACACCGAGCCGGATCAGCGGACCGGCCGAGCGCCGCTCGATCCGTACGAAGACGGTCAGCATGACGGCGACCGCGAGGAAGGACAGCAACGTGCGTGCCGAGCCCCAGCCGGACTCCGGTGCCTGGACGACCGTGTAGACGAGCAGCAGCATCGACGCGGTGCCGAGAACGGCGCCGGGGATGTCGTAGCCGTTGTGGTCCTTCTCGCGCTCGCTGCGCGGCAGCAGCTTCAGGCCGACCAGCAGGGCGATCACGGCGATGGGCGCGGGCAGCAGCATGGTCAGCCGCCAGCTGGCCTCGGTGAGCAGGCCGGACAGCACCAGGCCCATCGAGAAGCCGGTGGCCGCGCAGGTGGTGTAGATCGACAGGGCCCGGTTGCGCAGCGGGCCCTCGGCGAAGGTCGTGGTGATGATCGACAGGCCGGCGGGGGCCGTGAAGGCCGCGCTCAGGCCCTTGATGAAGCGGCTGGCGATCAGCAGCGGGCCCGAGTCGACGAGGCCGCCGAGCAGCGAGGCGAGCGCGAAGACGCCGAGGGCGATGAGGAAGACCTGGCGGCGGCCGAGCAGGTCGGCGGTGCGACCGCCGAGCAGCAGCAGACCGCCGTAGCCGAGGATGTAGCCGCTGACGATCCATTGCAGCGTCGAGGTGGACAGGTCGAGGTCGGAGCCGATGGACGGCAGGGCCACGCCGACCATGGACACGTCCAGCGCGTCCAGGAACATCGCGGCGCAGAGCACCAGCAGGGTGCCCCAGAGCCGGGGAGTCCAGCGTCCGTCGGACGCGGGGATGGTGAGCGGTGAGGTCATGTCCGCAGACACTACATGCACATGCATGAAATGCAAACGCATTTAATGTACGTGCAATAATCTTGATTCTCTGCTACGGTGCCCGCATGGCGGCCAAGAATGCCGAGCAGGGGCTCGTGGACCAGTGGCGGGACATCCTCGCGCTGCACGCGCGCACCCAGTGCGAACTGGACCGCGCGCTGCACCAACACGGCCTGTGCGCCAGCGACTTCGAGGTACTGGACGTCCTCGCGGGCGACGCCTGCGCCTACCGCGTGCAGGAGATCTCCGAGCGCGTCCACCTGAGCCAGAGCGCGCTGTCACGGCTGATCGCCCGGCTCGAGAAGGACGACCTCGTCGAGCGCACCATGTGCCCGGAGGACCGGCGGGGCGTGCGCGTGGGACTCACGGACAAGGGACGCTCGCTGCACGGCGAGGTGCTGCCGGTTCAGCGCGCGGTACTGACACGGATGCTCACCGCCTGACGGTCAGCCGTCCGCCGACGGTCAGCTCCAGGTGACGGCCGACTTCTCGCGCCACAGTGCGGCCACCGCCGCGTCCCCGGTCACGCTCGGGAACGGCTGCCGGTTCCACAGCGCCGGGTACAACTGCGCGGCGGGCCCGGCCAGTTCGCAGTCTGCCTCGCCGTCTTCGCCCCGTACGGTCACGGGCGGCTCCGGAGACAGTCGTACGGTCCACACCGCGTCGTCCGCGTCCGTCGCCCGCACCCGGAGCACCCGCGGCTCCTCACTGCGGACCCGGCTCTTGGACCGGGCGTGGAAGCTCCGCAGCAGTTCGTCGATGCCGTCGGCAGCGAAGCTCGCGGAGATCCCGGTGGGTGTACCGCCCCGCGCCGACTCGGCGTCGATCCGGTGCACGGTGGTCTCGTGCGCCTGCCGTCGGGCCCAGAAGGCGAGCGGCGAGGGCGCCGGCATGAACTGCCAGCAACGGACGTCGGGAGCCGCGGTGGACAGGGTCTCGACGAGATGGCCGTGGCCCTCGCGGAACCAGGCCAGCAGCTCGGCGCCGTCCAGCTCGGGCAGCCCGCCGTCGGGGTGGTAGGCCGTGTGCCCCTCGGCCACGAACGCGGCCGCCCACCGGTGCACCATGCCCGTGTGCCGCACCAGATCCCGCACCCGCCACTCCGGGCAAGTCGGCACCTCCGCATCGGTCCCCGCCCGCTCGGCGGCCGCGGTCAGCAGGCGGCCCTCCCGGTCCAGGTGGGCGACGAAGTCCGTGGTGTCCATGGGGGCGAGTGTGCCGTATCGAGTGCGGTCGAGGGGGAGTGCGGCACATGATGGACGTGCGTCCGGCCATGCCCCGGCGAGGTGCGGGCGCGCCCCGGTGATGTCCGGCCGTGGCGCCCGACGAGGTCAGGAGATGACGTCCATGAGCTCCTTCTCTCCCGGATTCCGCGGGCGCGCCCGGTCCCTGGCGGACCGGCTGCCGCCCGGCCAGTACCCGACCGAGCAGTTCCCCGTGCTGTCCGCGGGGCCCACCCCGAAGGTGGCGACCGAGTCGTGGGCCTTCACCGTGACGGCCGAGACCGGTGAGACGCACAGCTGGACCTGGGACCAGATGCTGGCCCTGCCGCAGGAGGACACGACCAAGGACATCCACTGCGTGACCCGCTGGTCGAAGTTCGACACCCGGTGGCGCGGAGTTCCCGTCGAGGCCTTCCTCGAGAACGTCGACACTACGGCCGCATACGTCGTCGCCCACAGCTACGGCGGCTACACCACGAACCTCCCGCTGACGGACCTCCTCGGCGGCAAGGCGTGGCTCGTGCACACCTACGACGGCTACCCGCTCTCTCCGGAGCACGGCGGCCCCGCCCGGCTGCTCGTGCCGCACCTGTACTTTTGGAAGTCGGCCAAGTGGCTGCGCGGACTGCGGCTCACCCACGACGACCGGCCGGGCTTCTGGGAGTCGGTCGGCTACCACAACCACGGCGACCCCTGGCGCGAGCAGCGCAACTGGGGCGACTGACCATGGCCATCACCTGGCGCGCCGCCCGCCTCGACCGGCGCGGCCCGCAGACCGCCACGGCCCGCTCCCTCGTCTTCAGCGCGCCGGGCTGGCCGGGGCATCTGCCCGGCCAGCATGTCGACGTACGGCTCACCGCCGACGACGGCTACCAGGCCGTACGCAGCTACTCCCTCGCCGCGCCCGCCGACGGCGACCGGATCGAACTCGGCGTGCAGAGCGTCCCCGACGGCGAGGTCTCCCCGTATCTCACGGACGAGTTGCCGCAGGGCGCCGAGGTCGAGGTGCGTGGTCCGCTGGGCAACTGGTTCGTGTGGCGGCCGGAACGGACCGAGCCCGCCCTGCTGGTCGCCGGCGGCTCCGGAGTCGTACCCCTCGCGGCCATGATCCGAGCCCACCGCGAGGCACGCTCCGAGGCCCCCTTCCAGCTGCTGTACTCGGTGCGCACCCCCGATGACGTCTGGTACCGCGACGAACTGGCCGAGCGGGACCCGCACCTCGACGTGCGCCTGCTGTACACGCGACAGGCCCCGCCGGGTAGCCCCCGCGCGCCAGGCCGCCTGACGCAGGCCGACCTCGACAAGCCGGCCGCCCGCCTCGAACCCACCAGTCCGGTCTACGTCTGCGGCCCCACCGCCTTCGTGGAGACCGTGGCCGACCTCCTCGTCGACCTGGGACGGGACCCCACCACCATCCGTACCGAACGCTTCGGCTGACCGGAGGCCACGATGGCTGACGAAACCGCGCACCTCGACGGCAACTGCCTTGCCGGCCCGCTCTCGGAGATCCTCGCGGCGGAACCCACCACGGCCTGGTGGCGCTGCCCGGGATGCGCGAGGTCGGGCCCGCTCGCCCAACTCCACGTCTACGGGCCCGAACCGGGCCTGACCGCCCGCTGCCCCGGGTGCGACCACATCGCGCTCAGGCTGGTCAGGGAGGGGGAGTACGTGTGGTTGACGGTGGGAAGCGGTGACGGCGCTTTCCGGTTCGCCACCGCCACCACCACTGTCACTGCTGGGGCCGTCACGGGTGGGCGGCCAGGTACTCCGTGATCTTCTCCCGCATGAACACCGAGGACTCGCGAGCCCGTTCCTCCCACGCGAACACGCAGGCGGTGAGAGTGCCGTCGAAGCCGCCCGCCCTGAGTTCGCGGAAGAGTTCGTCGAAGTCGACCTCGCCCTGCCCGATGTCCAGATGCTGGTGGATGCGGGCCGGGGTGCCGGGTGGGTTGAGGATGTAGCGGTTGCCGGAGGACGCGATGTGGTCGAAGGCGTCGGCCAGGTGGACATGGGTCAGGAGGTCACCGGCGTACTTGATGATGCCGGGGGCGTCGGCGCCGATGTGGAAGGTGTGCGGGGCGCAGTAGAGGAAGCTGACGGCCGGGTGGTTGATGCCCCGGATCAGGTTGACCGCGTCGTAGCCGTTCTCGATGAAGTCGTCGGGGTGCGGCTCCAGCGCCAGGCCGATGCCCTCCCGCTCGAAGAGGGGGAGCAGTTCCTCCAGCGACCGCCAGAACTGGGCCTCGCTGCGGTCGGATTGCTCGGGGCGGCCGTTGAACTCGGAGATCATGCTGGTGACTCCGAGGTCCGCGGCGATCTGAATGGCGCGTTTCCAGTACCGTACGGCGGCCTGTCGGTCGTCCTCGTCCGGTCCTGACCAGCGGAACAGCGGCAGGAGCGAGGTGATGCCGACGCCGGCGGAGTCCAGGGCCTTGCGGAACGCGCGTACCGTGCCGTCGTCGACGCGCGGGTGCCGGAAGAACGGGATGAAGTCCTCGCGGGGTGACAGCTCGATCCACTCGTAGCCCAACTCGGCGACGACGGCGGGTAGTTCGAGCAGCGGGACGTTGCGGATCATGTACGGGTCGAGTGCGATCCTCATGGTGTCAGCGGGTTCCCTTCGCGGCGAACTTCGCGACGCTCGCGATGTCGGACTTGTCGACGAAGGCGGGACCGGTCAGCACCGGCTCCTCACCGCCGCCGCTGTAGTTGCCGTTGGTCTTGTAGAGCCACAGCGAGTCGACCGCCAAGTAGCCCTGAAGGTAGGGCTGTTGGTCGACGGCGAACTGGATGGTGCCCTTCTGGACGGCGGCCACCAGGTCCTTGTTGAGGTCGAAGGTGGCGACCTTGGCCTTGCTGCCCGACTCGGACACCGACTGCACGGCCGTCAGCGCGAACGGGGCGCCGAGGGTGACGACGTAGTCGATGGAGGAGTCGGTCTTGAGCTTGGCGGTGATCGTCGACTTCACGGACGGCATGTCGGTGCCGTTGACGTACAGGTTGTCGGTCCTGCCGCCGAATGTCTTCTTCACCCCGGCACACCGCTGTTCGAGGTTGACGTCACCCTGCGCCTGGATCACACACAGGACGTGCTTGGCTCCGGTGCCGTTGAGCTTGGTGCCGAGCGCCTGCCCGGAGACGGACTCGTCCTGGCCGAAGAAGGACAGCAGCCCCTGCTTCTTCCAGTCCGTGAGGCCCGCGTTGAAGCCGACGACCGGGATGCCGGCCTGCTCCGCCTTGGCGACCACGTCCTTCATCGCGTCCGGTTTGGCCAGCGTGACCGCGATGCCGTCGACCTTCTGGTCGATCGCGTTCTGCACCAGGTTGGCCTGGTCGGCGGCCGTCTCGTCGTTGGAGTAGATGAGCTTGACGTTGTCCTTGGCGGCGGCTGCCTGGGCGCCCTTGCGGATGGTGTCCCAGAAGGTGTCACCGGAGGGCGCGTGGGTGACCATCGCGATGGTCATGCGCGGGGTGGAGGCCTTCCCGGCCGAGACGCCGGCAGCGCTCTCCTCGGACTTCTTCCCGCCGGAACCGCTGGAACAGCCGGCGAGGGCGAGGGCGGCCACCGCGGCGACGGCCACGACGGGGGTGATTCTACGAACGCGGGGACTGGTGGGGCGAGTTGTCGAGTGGTTCATGGTCGATGCACCTCACTGTGCAACAGGGGGACGGGAGTCGGCGGCCTCATGCGGGCCGGCGTTCAGATGCGGGCCGCGGCGGCCCTGAGGTTCTCGGCGGCCAGGCGCAGGCCCTCGAACTGGTCGAGTTCCTGGTCCTCGTGCTCGATGTTCACGGCCATGCCGGGGTCGACCTCCCGCAGCGCCGTCAGGAACTCGGCCCAGAACTCGACGCCGTGACCGCGCCCGACGGCGACGAAGTCCCAGGAGGCGTTCTTCGGCCAGCGGCTGAGCGTGTACCGGCCGCCGAGCGAGACGGCGTCCGGCTCGTCGGGGAGCACGCGCTGGTGGCGGTGGTCGAGGACGCCGTTGATCCGGGCCTCCTCGTTGATCCGGGTGTCCTTGGCGGCCGCGTTGTAGACGAGGCTGCCGAGCCGGCGTACCGCCGCGACCGGGTCGATGCCCTGCCAGAACAGGTGACTCGGGTCCATCTCGGCGCCCACATGGGTCGCGTCGATCTCCGTGGCAAGGCGTTCCATGGTGCCGACGTTGTAGACCAGATTGTGCGGGTGCATCTCGATGCAGACCTTCACATCGGCGTCGGCCGCCCGCGCCTGGATGTCCTTCCAGTACGGGATCGCCACCTCGCCCCACTGGTAGTCGAGGGTGTCCAAGTAGGCGCTGTCCCACGGCAGTACGGACCAGGACGGCAGCCGGCCGGCCGGATCGGAGGCGGGCAGCCCCGACATGGTCACCACCCGCTTCACCCCGAGCAGGGCGGCCAGTTCGATCGCGTCGCGCACGTCCTGCCCGTGCTTGGCGCGCACTTCGGGATCGGGGTGCAGCGGATTGCCGTTGCAGTTCAGGGCGGTGAGGGTGACACCGGCGTCCGCGAAGAGCGCCAGGTACGCGTCCCTCGCGTCCTTGCTCGCCCTGATCTCGGCGATCGGAAGATGCGGGGCGGGCAGGAAGCCGCCGGAGTTGATCTCCGCGCTGTCCAGGCCGAGTTCGCGCAGGATCCGCAGCGCCTCGGGCAGGGGCTTGTCGTGCAGGACGGCGGTGTAGGCACCGAGCTTCATGGCGTGGCTCCTTGGTTCGTCACGGGGTTCGTCGACGGGCCGCTCACTGGACGGTGACGGCCTGGCCGTCGGCGCTCGCGGAGGCGACGATCGCGTCGAGCACCCGCAGGTTGTGCAGACCTTCGGCGAGGGAGGCGCAGTGCGGCAGCCGGTCCAGGCCCGCGATCTGCTCCAGGAAGGCGCGCGCCTGCCAGGTGAAGAAGTCGTTCTGACCGTGGCCCACGCTGGGGAAGTCCATCGGCAACCCGCCTGCCACATAAGGGTGTTGCGGGCCGACCACGACCTGCCGGTAGCCGCCGGTCGCGGCCGGCAGCGAGGAGTCCGCGAAGCCGAACTCGGCCGGTCGCGCCATGTCGAACGTGGCCGCGCCACCCTCCCCGAAGACCTCGAAACCAAGGGAGTTGGCGAGACCGCAGGCGATCCGCGAGACGGAGAAGGTGCCCACGGCGCCCGAGGCGAAGGTCGCGGTGAACGTCGCGATGTCCTCGTTCTCGACGGCCTCCCGCTCCTCGCTCACCCGGACGTCCGCCGAGTGCCCCACGGCGGTGCCCAGCGGCACGGGCCGCTCCCGCACCTGCGTCGACAGCACCGCACCCCGCACACTCCGCACCGGCCCGCAGAAGTACTCGCCCAGGTCGACGAGGTGACTGCCGATGTCCGACAGCGCCCCCGAGCCCAGCGGGCCGCGGTACCGCCAGCTGATCGGGGCGCCCGGGTTGTGCCCGTAGTCGCACCAGTAGTGCCCGTTGAAGTGCTGCACCCGCCCGAGCCCGCCGTCGCCGAGCTGCTGCCGTATGCCGTTGATCGCGGGCGAACGGCGCAGGGTGAACCCGGTCGCGGCCACCAGCCCGGTGCCCTCCGCCGCCTTCACCATCGCCTCGGCGTCGGCCACCGTCGGGGCGAGCGGCTTCTCGCACAGCACGTGCTTGCCGGCCGCCAGCAGCCCCTCGACGATCTCGCGGTGCAGCGGGTTGGCGACGACCACGCTCACCGCGTCGACGTCGTCGGCCTCGGCGATCGCCCGCCAGTCGGTCTCGGCCCGCCGGTAGCCGTAGCGACGGGCGGCCTCACGGGCGAACGGCTCGTGGGTGTCGGCGACGGCGACCAGCCGGACCTCGGGCAGCCCGGCGTCGTACAACGTCGAGGCGGTCCGGTACCCGCCGAGGTGCGCGCGTCCGGCCATGCCGGCGCCGATGACGGCCACGCCGATCGACTCAGAAGCCATGTGGAGTCCTCTCTCAGCCCTGATCCGGGTCCGAGACCCCTGTCCCGGTGCGGATCCATGTCCAGGCAATAGAACTTTTTAAAGCGCTTTAAGTCCTGGTACTATCAGACCGGTTTCACGGGCGTGTCAAGGGTGTTGCGCGAGGAGATTCCGACAGGAGGACCAGTGGTCGACGCAGGTTCCCGGCCCCGGTTGGAGGACGTGGCCGCGCGGGTCGGCCTGTCCACGGCCTCGGTCTCCCTGGTCCTGCGCGGCGCCCCCGGCCCCAGCGAGCGGACCCGCCGCCGTGTCCTCGACGCGGCCGCCGCCCTCGGCTACCAGCCGGACCGCAACGCCAGCCTGCTGGCCAGCAGACGCAGCCGGCTGCTCGGCGTGATGGTCGACATCCACAGCCCCTTCCACGCCGAACTGGTCGAGCACCTCCACACGGCCGCGGCCGAGGTCGGCTACGACCTGGTCCTGAGCACCCAGACCCGCACCCGCGACGAGCACACCGCGGTCGAGACCCTCCTCGCCTTCCGCAGCGAGGCCCTCATCTTGCTGGGCCCGATCGCCCCCGCCGACACCCTGGCCTCCCTCCACCGCAAGGCCCCGGTGGTCGTCGTCGGCCGCCGCATCCCAGGCGCCGAACTGGACGTCGTACGGACCGCGGACGACGACGGCGTCGGCCAGATCGTCGACCACCTGGCGGAGCAAGGACACCGCTCGATCGTCTACGTCGACGGCGGCAAGGGCGTCATCGCGACCGACCGCCGCCGCGGCTACCGCACGGCGATGCGCCGCCACGGTCTCGACGAGTACGTCCGTGTCCTGCCCGGCGACCACACCGAAGCGGCGGGCGAACGAGCCGCCCGTCACCTCCTCGAGGACGGCCAACTCCCCACCGCCGTGGTCGCGTTCAACGACCAGTCCGCCATCGGCGTGTTCGCCGCGCTCACCCGGGCCGGGGTCCGCGTGCCCACCGACGTCTCCGTCGTCGGCTACGACGATGACGCCCTGTCTCGCCTGAGCTGCTTCGACCTGACCACGGTCAGCCAGAGCGCGAAGGAACAGGCGGGGCAGGCGGTGCGGGCCGCGCTGGAGCGGCTGGACGAGGGGCGGACCGAGGCGCGGGAAGTGGTGTTGGCGCCGCGGTTGGTGGTGCGGGGGAGTACCGGGCCGGTCGGCTGACCCGGAGTGACCTGTCGAGGCTCTGCGGTACGACGGGTCAGCGCTCCGCCGCGCCCCTCGTCACGAGCCCGATCACCGCTGCCGTCGCCGCCAGTACCGCCACGCTGGTGAGGGCGGCGGGGAGGGAGAACCAGTCGGCCATGAAGCCGATCGCGGGTGGGCCGAGCAGCATGCCGCCGTAGCCGAAGGTGGAGGCGATGGCGACGCCGTCCGGGCCGGCGAGGGTGCCGGCGCGTTCGATGGCGACGGGGAAGAGGTTGGCGAGGCCGAGGCCGGTGATCACGAAGCCGATGATGGCGGCCCAGAGGGTGGGCGCGAGGGCGCCGAGCAGCATGCCGAGGGCGGCGACCGTGCCGCCGGAGATGAGGGTGCGGGTGCGGCCGAGGCGTTCGAGCAGTCGGGTGCCGGTGAGTCGGCCGACGGTCATGGCGAGCGCGAAACAGGAGTAACCGACGGCCGCCGCGCCGGCCGAGGCGTCGAGGTCCTGTTCCAGGTGCAGCGCGCTCCAGTCGGCCAGGGCCCCTTCGCCGTAGGCCGTGCACAGGGCGATCAGGCCGAAGGTGATGACGAGGCCGCGGGTACGGGAGTCCAGGCGGCGCGGCGGAGGCTGTTCGCTGGGCGCGGTCTCGGGCGGTTCCGGGGGTTGGATGCGCAGCAGGACACGGCCCGCGAGTGCGGTGACGAGCAGGCCGATCACGGTGAGACAGAGCAGGTGCTGGGTCGGGGTGAGCCAGCCGGCGACCAGTCCGCCGAGCCCGGCGCCGACCATGCCGCCGAGGCTGAAGGCCGCGTGGAAGCTGGGCATGATGGGCCGCCGCATGGCCCGCACCAGGTCGACCGCCGCGCTGTTGAAGGCGACGTTGATCCCGCCGTACGCGGCGCCGAAGACGAGTAGGACGAGGCCGAGGGTGAGGACGGAGTGGGTGAGTGGGGGGAGGGCGACGCTGAGGGAGAGGAGGATGGCGCAGACGACGTTGACCTGGTGGTTTCCGTAGCGGCGGCAGAGGCGGCCGGTGATCATCATGGTGATGACGGCGCCGGCGGAGACACCGAGGAGGGCGAGGCCGAGGGTGCTGGCCGTGGCGCCGGTCTGGTGCTTGATGGCGGGGATACGGACGACCCAGCCGGCGAAGATGAAGCCGTCGAGGGCGAAGAAGACGGTGAGGGCGGTCCGGAGGCGTGCGAGGTCGCTGTGGCTGCCCGGCACGGCGTTGTGCGATCGGGTTTTGTTTATTAGCGGCACAAAATCAGGCTAGGTGCATGAAGGGGGTGGGGACAAGGTCGGGGTGCGAGGCCGTTGCGCGCGGTCCATGGTCGAGCTAGCGGCACGGCCTCCTTCTGTCATGGCGTCCGAGGAGGAGTGGTGGGCCCGGGCTGTCGTCAGGCCGGGGCGCGGGCCCGGACGGCGTCGAGGTCGTCGCGGACCCACCGCGGCTCGGCGTCGAGCGGCCCTGGTCGACGCCGATGAGCACCATCGGCGACACGACTCCGGTCAGGCAGGGCGTGTGCAGGTCGAGGCGATGGAGCCAGGCCGCGCGCGCCATGGTCAGGGCGAGTCCGGTGGTGAGCATCTTCGGCCTGCTCGCCCGTTCCAGGAGCCGCGGCGCCATGCACGGGCGAGGACGACGTTCGCCCGTGCATGGCGACGTCGCCGGTCCCGTCGTACATGAGCGCCGCGCGGACGGTCGTGTCCTCCGCTTCAGGGTGGGGCCCGGTGTCGGACTCCCGGCCTTCGGTTCTCCCCATGACAACCCCGCGCGGGCGCAGGCGTGGGAGTCACTGGTCTTCCGGGTACTGGCAGTACCTCGCAGGTCCTCGCGGACAGACCTACGGTGAAGGTCAACGCACGATCGTCGTAGGCCGGGGCCGGACCGTCCCACCGGGACGCGAACGGACGGCGCCGGAGCTATGTCAGGGATCTGGACGATGGCAGACAGAGACAAGAAGAGCGTGGCCGCCGAGGTCCGCGAGTTCCTGAGCACCCGGCGTGCCCGGATCACCCCCGAGCAGGCCGGACTGCCGGTCTACGGCGGCAACCGGCGCGTCGCGGGCCTGCGTCGTGAGGAGGTCGCGCTGCTCGCCGGCATGAGCGTCGACTACTACGTCCGCCTGGAGCGCGGGAACCTCTCCGGCGCCTCGGACTCGGTACTGGAATCCCTCGCGCACGCGCTGCAGCTGGACGAGGCCGAGCGCACGCACCTCTACGACCTGGCCCGCGCGGCGACACCGCCGGGCCGGCACCCCACGGTGACGGCGTCCCGGGTGCGGCCCACGATCTTGCGTCTGCTGGACTCGATGACCGATGTACCGGCGTACGTTCGCAACGCGCGCTTCGACATCCTGGCCTCCAACACGCTGGGCCGTGCGCTGTACGCACCCCTCTTCGACTCGCCGCTGTTCGCTCAGCGCGGGCCGGTCAACAGCGCCCGCTTCATGTTCCTGGACCCCGCGAGCAAGGACTTCTGGGTCGACTGGGACAAGGGGGCCGGAGACGCCGTCGCCTTCCTGCGCACCGAGACGGGCCGGGCGCCCCACGACAAGGCGCTCACCGACCTGATCGGTGAACTGACGACCCGAAGCGACGACTTCGCCCGCCGCTGGGCCCGCCACGACGTGAGGTTCCACCGCTCAGGGGTGAAGAACCTCCACCACCCGCTGGTCGGCGATCTCGCCCTGCCCTACGAGGCGATGGACCTGCCGGCCGATCCCGGGCTCCGCCTCAACTTCTACACACCCGAACCCGACTCCCCGGCGCAGGAGGCCCTGGGCCTTCTCGCCAGCTGGGCGAGCACCGGGACCGTCGTCCCGACCGCGAACGACTGATTACGACCAATCACGACTATTTACTACTGTTTACGACTGCTTCCACCCGAGGAGAACCCCTTCATGCAGTACCGACCGCTCGGCCGCACCGGTGTCCAGGTCAGCCCGCTCTGCCTGGGCGCGATGATGTTCGGCCCCTGGGGCAACGAGGACGAGGCCGACTCGATCCGGATCATCCACCGTGCCCTCGACGCGGGCATCAACTTCGTCGACACCGCGGACGTGTACTCCGCCGGCGTTTCGGAGGAGATCGTCGGCAAGGCCCTCAAGGGCCGTCGTGAGGATGTGTTCCTGGCGACCAAGTTCTTCATGCCGATGGACCGGAACGACCCCAACCAGCGGGGCGGCTCACGGCGTTGGATCATCCGGGAGGTCGAGAACTCCCTGCGCCGGCTCGAGACCGACCACATCGACCTCTACCAGGTGCACCGCCCCAGCCCCGACACGGACGTCGCCGAGACCCTCGGTGCCCTCTCCGACCTCGTGCACCAGGGCAAGATCCGCTACATCGGCTCCTCGTCCTACTCCGGCTCCCAGATCGTCGAAGCCCAGTGGACCTCGCGGGAGCGCCACCTGGAGCGGTTCGTGACCGAGCAGCCGCCGTACTCGATCCTGGTCCGTGGCATCGAGGAGGACGTCCTTCCCACCGTGCGCCGCCACGGCATGGGCACCCTCACCTACAGCCCGCTCTCCGGAGGCTGGCTGTCGGGGCGCTACCGCAAGAACGCCGCCGAGGGGCCCGCCTCCGCGGCCCGCCCCCAGGCCCGCTTCGACATGAACACCCCTGCCAACCAGCGCAAGCTCGACGCCGTCGAACAACTCGCGCTTCTGGCGGAGAAGTCGGGTCTCACCCTGATCGAACTCGCCGTCGCCTTCGTCATCAACCACCCCGGTGTCACCTCGGCGATCATCGGACCGCGCACCATGGAGCAATTGGAGGCGTTTCTGCCCGCCGCCGACGTCACGCTGTCGTCCGACGTGCTCGACGCCATCGACGAGATCGTCGCGCCCGGCGTCACGGTCAACCCGGTCGACAACAGCTACGGCGACTTCGAACTCCTTGCCGACCAGCGACGCCGCTGACGCGTCCCGGGCCTGCCGGTCCCGCCGGTCAGCCGCACCGAATACGGAGATCGCCGACCGTTGACCCTGAGATCCCCGTACTTCGGTCAGAGTGAGCCGCGCGGCACCGTCACCACGTGCTTGCCCACGACGCCGCCGCGTTCGAATGCCCGGTGCGCGGCGGCGATGTCCGCGAGCGGGTACACGCTGTCGATCACCGGGCGCAGCGCACCCGACGCGACCTGGTCGGCCACGTCGCGCAGGACGGGGGTCTCGGGGTTGGCGCTGAAGGTGCGGATGCGGCGGGAGCCGTGCACGCTCGACGCCGCGATGGCGGCAATGGCGGACGGGGACAGCCCGACGGTGACCATCCGGCCGCCCTTGGCCAACCGGCCGCGGAAGCAGTGCAGTTCCGTGCCTACGGTGTCGACGATGACGTCGAACGGCCCGATCTGCTCCGAGGCGGTGGAGCGGTAGTCCAGGACCTCGTCGGCGCCGAGGCCGGTGAGGAGTTCGGCGTGGCGATCGCGTGCCAGCGCGGTGACGTGACCGCCCATGGCGTGGGCCAACTGCACGACGGCCGTGCCGACTCCGCCGGCCGCGCCCCGCACCAGGACCCGTTCCCCGTCCGCGAGGCGCACGCTGTCGCGCAGCGCGATGAGCGCCGTGGCACCGGCGACCACCAGAGAAGCCGCCTCGACCGACGAGAGGTCCGCCGGGGCGCGCGAGATACGGCTCGCGGGAACCACGACGTATTCGGCCGCACCGGCGAGGGAATGCCGCTGCCTGGGATGCACCATGCCCCACACGCGGTCCCCGACCCGGTAGCCCTCGACGCCGGTGCCGGTCGCGGCGACGGTGCCCGCGAAGTCCAGTCCCACGCCGATCGGGAAGCGGCGTCCCGACACCATCTTCAACTCTCCCGAGCGGACGATCACATCGTGCCCGTTCACGCTGGATGCCTCGACCGACACCAGTACCTCACCCGCACCGGGAGCGGGGCGCTCGATGTCGTTGACCCGCAGGACGTCCGCCGTACCGAAACCCGTGATCTGAACGGCCTTCATGTCGCTGTTCCTTCCGTGACCGGCTGTGGTGGATCCGATGCTGGACCCCGCGCGCGACATCACGGTCGTTCTCCTTTTCCTGGGTCCGGCAGACCCACCCTCGCGGGCCGCACCGACGGCATACTGACGCCGTGACCGACTCCTCCCGCGCCATGAGCGACGATCCCCGGCGCGAACTCGCCGACTTCCTGCGCACGCGCCGAACTCGGCTGCGGCCGGAGGATGTTGGACTGGAGCCCGGCCCGAGGCGGCGTGTCGCCGGGCTGCGGCGCGAGGAGTTGGCCCTGCTGGCGGGGGTGAGTTCGGACTACTACCAGCGCATGGAGCAGGGCCGCGACGTCCGCCCTTCGGAACAGGTCCTGGACGCGCTCGCGCGCGCCCTGAACTTCTCCGCCGAGGAGTCCCGGCACCTGCACGGCCTCGCCGCCGCCGCACGTACCCCGGCCCGACCGCCGCGTACCTACGAGCCGGAGGAGGTACCGGACACCACGCTACGGCTGCTGCGCACGACGACCTCGCCCGCTCTGGTCGTCGGGCGCTTCCTGGACGTGCTGGCCTGGAACCCGCTCGGTGGCGCCCTGTTGGGCGAGTTCACCCGACAGCCGCAGAGAGAGCGGAACCTGCTGGCTCTGTTCCTTCACCCCGAGGCCGACCTGACCTGCCCGAACCGGGCGGCCACCGTCGCCGAACTGATCGGGATGCTGCGGACCCAGGTCGCCGCCGATCCCGGCCACCCGCGCGCGGTCGAGCTGGTGGGTGAACTCGCCGTTCGCAGCGACGAGTTCGCGGCCCTGTGGGCCCTCCACGACGTGACGGAACCCACCCGCGGCCACATGAGCCTCACCCATCCTCAGGTCGGCGAATTGAACCTGGACTGGGACGCCTACCCGATACCGGGCAACCCCGGCCCCGCACTCATGGTGTGCACGGCCGCCGAAGGCAGCCCCGACGCCGAACGACTCCAACGGCTCGCCGACCTGTTGGGCACCCCTTGACCCACCACGGAATCGGGTGCTCGCGATCACCCACCGGCCAACTACCTTTTGGTGAATGCGTAGCCGTCTAGGACCGCGCCGCCGAAATAGGTCCGGGGGAAGGCCCCGAACTGGACGAGGGACTGACCGTTGACGGGGTCGAGGATCAACAGTCCTTCGCCCTGCACCCCGGCGATGACGACGAAGTGCGAGCCCCCGGAGTTCCAGGTGATAGCGGCGACGACGGGGCGGCCGGCATCGATCTCGCCGGCGATCTGCGCGAGGGTCAGGCCGGCGGACTGGTAACTGGCGTAGTTGCCGACCGTCTTGAGAGCGTCTGTCACGCCGCCGGATTTGAGGTAGCGCCGGTCGACCCCGAGCAGGGGATCGTCGAGGACGTACAGGGCGTTGCTGTTGTACGGGTCCGCGTAGCGGTTGGCGAGCGCCGGGTTGTTGTCGAGGGCCGCCTGGGTCGGGCAGGCCCCGGTGTCCGCTGGAAACCCATTGATCTTGTGCCCGATCTCGGTCATGACTTGGCACTGGGTCCAGGTACTCGCCGGGTAGTAGAAATGGTTGACGCTGGTGCCCGCAGCGATCCAGCACCATTCGTTGCACTCCTGGTACTGCATCCGCATACCGAGGTTGTGGCTGACGTCGGGCACATAGGTCTGGGTCTCAACGGGCTTGGCGTCCAGGACCGTGATGTCGGTGACAATGTTCAGCGGCGCACCCCAGTCGACGTTCACCACGAAGGTGACGCCGTGGTTCGGGTCGTGGGGCGGCCCATGCGGAGCGATGTTCTCCACCGTGATGGAAGCCGCGCCGATGAAACGGACCTTCTGCTGCGTGTACTCCGACACGGTGACGATCACAACCGAGTCGTGATCGATGGCGCCCCAGTTGTAGTTCAGGGTGACCCGGCCGTTGAAGGCACCCCAGTACTTCCGGATGGTCTGTGGCATCGGTGGCATCCCCGTCCCGGCGCTAGTAGTCCACCTCGACTGGAGGGCTGTCGAGAACGGTGATGTCGGTGACAATGGTCAGCGGCGCGCCCCAGTCGACGTTCACGACGAAGGTGACGCCGTGGTTCGGGTCGTAGGGCGGTCCATGCGGAGCGATGTTCTCTACGGTGATGGAAGCCGCGCCGATGAAGCGGTGCTCAGCCTCGGGCGGCGTGCTCACCAGGTACTCCGACGCGGTGACGAGCACCACTGAGTCGTGATTGATCGCGCCCCAGTTGAAGTTCAGCGTCACCCGGCCCTGGAACGGCCCCCAGTACTTTCGAATGGTCTGCGGCATCGTCCGGTGCCCCCGTTCCGAAGTCTGCGAGCAGTAATGCCCGCCATGGATATGGTGGGTTACGGCATGCTCTCCTGTCCATGAAATGGCGTGAGTTACGAATGATTACGCAATTCGTGAACGCTTGTACGAGTGAATCCATTAACAACGGCCAATAATATAAACAGATGCCATTTGCTGGGTACGTGCGAGATCGCCTCATTAAATCCACGCACCGCGCCCGGCGCGCCCCCGAGCCGGTGACAACCACCCGTGCCGGGCGCCAAGGTGTTCTCATGGCGCTGCGCTATCGGACCAACGACCCGGAGTTCGACTTCCCGCCCTTCACCGGACTGCCGCCCGTCCGTTACGTGCTCGCGTCGACCCCCCGATGCGGCAGCAACATGCTCGCCCGCGCCCTGTGGCACACCGGGCTGGCCGGCTTCGCCGAGGACTACTTCGCCGACGCCTACGTGCTGGACTACTTCGAGCGGTGGGGATTCGACTCCGATGATCCGCAGGAGCTGGCGGCGGGCTATGTGCGGCAGTTGATGACGTGCCGGACCAGCCCCAACGGCGTGTTCGGGCTACGGATCCACGCGGGGCATCTCGGGAACCTGGAGGTCGACCCGTACGACGTCCTCCAGGCACCCCGGTACATCTGGATCCAGCGCAGGGACCGGTTGCGGCAGGCCGTTTCGTACACCATGGCCGAGCAGACCGGTGTCTGGATCCTGGACGGGACCTTTCTGCCGGAGGGGAGCTCGCGTGCCGAACCCCGGTACAGCTACGCGGAGATCCGCCGGCATCTGCGGATGCTCGACCGCGACGCCGCGGTCTGGGAGGACTACTTCGGGCGGCACGGTGTCACCCCGTACACCGTCGTCTACGAGGACCTGGTCGCCGACTACGAGGCAGGACTGTCGGGCTGCCTGGACTTCCTCGGCGTCGGGGCGCCCGCGTCGGTGCCGGCTCCGGGGATCCGGCGTCAGGCCGACGAGTCGACGGAACGGTGGGTCGAGAGGTTCCTACGGGATCGTCGTGCTGAGCGGCCAGCGTCGTAGGCGGTACGGCGTCCACCACAGGTAGCGCCCGGCGCGATGGAGCAGGTTCTCGCGCAGGTGACGCTCCAGGACCCGCTCCGTCGACGCCGACGCGACCACTGGGACGCCGTCCAGCAGTCCCTGGAACGCCGTGCTCCGGGGGGCGTTGACGACCAGGCGCCGGAACGAGCCCCAGCGGTGGTCGCGGATCTCCAGGAAGCCGGGGCCGCGGCGGTAGCCGCACTTCGCGATGTGGAACGAGTCGCGCCACGCGGTGACCACGAGTTCCTCGCGAGCCTCTCCCGTGGAGCCGCGGAAGACGGTCGCCGGTGGGTGCAGATGGCTCAGCGCCCGCCACTGGGCCGGGTCGGGCATGCGCAGTGTCCAGTCCACCGCTATGCCGTGGCTGGTGAGTTCCCGGATGGCGAGGAGAACGGCCACCGCGGACGCGCCGTCCGGATCGGTGAGGTCCACGGGCTCGTGCACCTGGACGAACTGGACGCCGTCGGCGGCGAGTTGTGCGACGGCGTTCGCCGGGTCGTCCGGCGGTCCGTCGAGGGTGCCGCAGTGGATGCCCGGTAGGCGCATGGCCGCCGGGTCGCGGTCCTTCCAGAGGGTCAGCTGCGGCTTCATCGCGTGTCTCCCGCGGAGGGGGCCGCCAGAGCCGGGACCAGCGCCGTGTCGTTCCCGTGCAGTCCGGTGCCGTCGAGCCGCAGCAGGTCCTGGTTGGCCACCGCGGGCGCGACCTGCACGTAGTGACCGCCCTCGGCGAAGACCAGGCCGAGGGTCCGCCAGCGTGCCAGCAGCTCGGCGACTCGCTCTTCCGTCACCTCGCCGGCCGACTCCCCTGCGTCCCCGCACCGGGCGACGGCCTTGCGCAGCAGTGCCGCCGGGCTGTGCGGTGTGTCGAGCAGTCGGAACACCGTCACTTCGAACGGGTCGGTGAGGTCGAGGAGCCGCCAGGAGAAGTTCGGCCGGGTGTCGACCAGGACGATGTGTGTGCCGAGGTCGCAGTGGGTCAGGCGGCTGCGCGGGTACGCCCGCGTCCAGTCGGCGACGGCCGTGCGCAGCCGGTCCAGACAGTCGCCGGCGATGCCCTGGTTCGTGGAGTCGAAGATGTAGACCAGGTCGGCGAGTTCGTGCTCCGGCAGGTCGTAGATGTGGTGGTAGTGCGAGGCGGGGCGCAGGTCGGCGAAGCCCAGTTCCGGCCGGTCGAAGTAGGGGCTGAACCGCTCGACCTTCAGCCGGGTGGAGTTGGCCGGCGGTCCGAGATGGTGCAGCGCGGGCAGCTGGTCGACGATCTCGTCGTAGTCCTGGTCGGTTTCTCCGGGGAAGCCGTAGAGGTAGTTCCAGCTGAGGTTGACGCCGACGGTCTCCGCGTCCCGCAGCAGCCGTACGTTCTGGCAGCCGGTCACCCCCTTGTCCATCAGCTTCAGCACCCGGCTGCTGAGGCTCTCCACGCCGGGCTGCACATAGCTGACTCCGGCCGCGTACAGCGTGGCCAGTTGCTCGCGGCGCAGGTTCGACTTGATCTCGTAGCACAGCCGCAGGTCGTACCCGGACTCCTGGAGAAGCGGGGCCATGGAGTTGAGGTAGGCCATGTCGAGGATGTTGTCGGTGACCCACACGTCGAGGATGCGGTGGCGCTCGACCAGGCCGAGGATCTCGTCCACGAACCGCCGCGGGTCCTTGCTGCGGAACTCCATGAACGAGCCGTTGAGGCCGCAGAACGTGCAGTGGTGCTTCTCGCCCCACCAGCAGCCGCGCGAGGCCTCCACCACCAGCCGCGGCTCCACCCAGCCGCCCGCGGTGGACTGCGCGTGCCGCTCGAAGTAGTCCCCGTAGTCGGGGGTGACCAGTGCGCCCGGAGGCAGCGGGGCGGCGTTCATGGGATGGGCCACGGACCGGCCCTGCGCATCACGCTGGCACAGACCGGGGATGGCGGCCAGGTCGTCGGCGTCGCCGTCGCGGAGGGCTGCGAGCAACCGCGGGAACGCGATCTCGCCCTCGCCGCGCACGACGAAGTCGACGTACTCGAAGTTGCGGTGCAGCGCGGCGCCCTGCGGTCCGTCGCAGTTCGCGCCGCCGAAGACGGTGGTGGTGTCGGGTGCCAGTTCCTTGACCGCGCGGGCCGCGGCGAGGGCGGCCGCGTTCTGCGCGAAGGTGGTGGTGAAGCCGACCACGTCGGGTGCCGTGGCGGCGATCTTGGCGGCGATCTCTCGCACAAACAGCGGCGCGAGTTCGTGCAGTTCGCGGGCCTTGGCCAACATGGGCTCCGGCATCTTCTCGCCGAAGTGTTCGGTGAACTCGGCGACCCGCCAACGAGGTTGGGCGTTGAGCGCGGCCGAGAAGATCCACTCGCTGTGCCCGGAGAAGTACGAGGTCGAGCAGAACTCGTACTCGTCGAAGCCGTATTCCGTACGTGCGGACACCCAGTCGGCGAAGTCGAGGTTGGCGTGCACCACTTCGACGTCCGCGGCGCCGTCGGGGAAGACGTCGAGGATCCGGCGCTTGAGAATGCCGAGTGCGAGGGACGGCGCGTCGAGCGACGACCACGGCATGTCCACCAACACGATGTGCAAGGCGGTTCCTCTCCCCGTCACCACAGTCCGCGGCCGGCCAGTGCCTGCCGCGCGGTCTCGCGCCGGTCCGACGGCTCGGCCTCGAAGGCCGCTGCCACCCGCCCGGACACCACGCCGTGAGCCAGCCCGGCGGACGCGGTGAAGTACGCGTAGTGCACTTCGTCCGCGCCCTCGGTCTCGCCGGAGGGACGCCCACCGGCGGTGGCCCCCCAAGTGGCAACGGACGCCGCGGCATACGCACGCACGGCGGCATGGCCCCGGTCCGTGGGGACGATCCCCTCCGCCTCGATCACGAACGACAGCGGCTGCTCGCACGTCAGCGAGGTGAACAGGGCGATCATCAACTCGTGGGTCACCGTGTCGCGCAGCACCCCTGCCCCGACGCCGTCCAGCAGGTACCCCGCGAACGCCTCCTCCGCCGACAACCCGGGGGCGGTGTACGGGATCAGCCGGTACCGGGCGAAGTGCGGCGAGCCGAGAAATCCGGTGAGCAGGTCGGACTCCGTGACACCGGCGTCCTGGAGCAGCCGCAGGCCGCGCGGGAACGTGGTCGCGAGGCTGCCGCCGCTGCCGGGCCGCCAGACCTGGGAGCGCAACCGGCGTGCGGTGGTGTCCAGTTCATCCAGATCGACGGAGGCCAGGCACTCCAGCTCGCCGGCATCCGCCGCGACGGCCTCGGCGCCCCCGTCCGCGAGCCGGGCCCGCAGGTCCGCGTCCAGTAGCAACCGCATGAGCAGGTCGGTCAGTTGCTCGCCGTCCAGCGACGCACCCGGCTCCACCGTGGTCACTCCGCCTCCCCGCGCCGCCAGTCGGCGACCAGGTCCCGCAGCCGTGCGTAGTTCGGCCGGGACTTCTCGACCAACTGCCCGTCCTCGCGGTACATCGGGTCCTCGTAGGACACCCCGAGAAGGTTCGGGCAGCGCGGCAGCAGATACTCGGTGAGCTCCAACTGCTCGTCCAGCAGGACGCCGTGGTGCAGATCGCGGAACTTGCCGCCCACGATCTGGCAGCCCGACAGATGCAGTTCGCGGCAACGGGCGAGGGGCAGGGCCTCGATCCCGTCGTACATGCTCTTTCCGGTACGTCCCCTAAGCCACTGGTAGCTGAGCAGATGACCGACGTCGAGCGTCACCCGCACGTCGGCGTCCTCCGCCAGCCGGGCGAAGTACTCGAAGGCGTCCATATGCCCCAGGACGAACGAACCGCCCTCCGTGAAGCCGGGGAACTCGACGTGCAGCGGCGGTTCGAGCAGCCGGGCCGCCTCCGCCACGTTACGGGTGGCGATCTCCAGGCCCGGCTCGGTCAGCGGCGGCGGGAGCGGATACGGCATCGGTATGCCGCGCAGGCTCCAGATGCCCAGGTCCTCGACCACCCAGGAGAAGCCGTAGCGGGCGGCCAGTTCGTTGGTGAACTCGGCAGCCGGGCGGCGGTCGTAGCGCTCGGGCGTGCCCATGTTCAGCTCGGTCTGGTGGAAGGCGCGGGCCAGTCCGGTGGGCACGGCCTCGAAGAAGCGGTCGTACGCGCGCACGTAGTCGGCCGGCCGTACGCGGGCGCGTGAGCGCGGCTGGAACGCGAGGGCCGAGTAGGCGAAGTCGCCGCCGTGGCGGTGCAGGAAGGCGCGGACCCGGTCGGTGATGTCTCCGCCGCCGTCGTCGCTCTCCACGAATCCGATGCCGCGCCTGCCGAGGCGTCCACCGCCCCACGGCATGTCCATCAGGACCCCCAGGCCCATCCGGCGCGGGGCTTCGGTGACGGCGGCGGTTCGGGTGCCGCCGGGTGCGGTGCGCGGCGGTTGCGTCATGACGAGCTCCTGGCTGAGGGGGCCGGGTCGGCTGAGGCTGAGGGGGCCGGGTCGGGGGCGCCCGCCGCCGCGTCGGACAGGCGGGCCAGCAGTCGGCGGCCGCGGTCGGTGCGGGCTGTGAGCAGGCCGTCGGCACGCTGGTCCACGTCGGTGCGGGGGAGTGCGTAGAACCGCTCCCGGACTAGGTCGGCGAGGGTGACGCGGTCGGCCGTGCGGTCGTCGGCGTACGCGGGGACGGCGCGTACCCACGTGTGCGGGCGCAGGGCCGCGACGGCGGGCGTGCGAGGGCCGTTCGGGGTGAGGCGCGACGGTGCCGAACTGCTCGCCCGGCCCGGTCTCACGGTGTCGAAGACTCGCACCAGCCGGTCCAGTGCCTCGCCGCGCGTCGGGCCGCCGCGGACGGACAGGGGGTGGCCGACCCGGCCGGACAGGTAACTCAACTCGGGGTTGCCCGCGAGGCGTTCCGAGGAGTCGAGGGCCAGCCCGTACTCCTCCGGGCTGCCTACGAGCTTGCTGCCCGGCTCCGCCACCATCAGCTCCAGCGCGTCGATGCCGATCCGCCGCTCGTTGTCGACGAGAAAGCGCAGGGAAGCCTCGAACTCGTCCGGCGTCTCGTCCAGGACCTGGCCCATCACCGTGAACCGGACGGTGATGCCCGCCGCGTCGAGGTTGTCGAGGATCCGCTGGTAGTCGGCCGCGCGCACACCCCGGTCCACCCGGTCCAACAGGCGCTGCGAGGTGCCCTCGTAGCCGACCGCGATCATCGCGCAGCCGACCGCGGCGAGGTCGTGGCAGAACTCCGGGTCGGTGAGGGCGGTCTCCAGCCGGCTGCGCACGCCGAACCGGATCCGTATGCCGCGTTCGCGTACCGCGCGCATCGCTCGCTGGATCAGCCGCAGGTTGGTGTTCTCGTCCGCGACCGACACGAAACGGGTGCCCGTGGCGCGGACGACGGTCTCCACGGCGTCGGCGATCTGGGTCGCGGTGCCCTGCTGGTAACTCCCTTGCGGGAGCGACCGGTTGCCGTACGAGCAGAACGCGCACCGCCCCCAGTAGCAGCCGACGCACGAGACGATCGCGAGCTCCAGGGCCTCGTTGAGATAGGAGCGGAACGGCAGTCCGGTGAAGTCGGGCGGCCCGAGGTCACGGAAGAGCAAGGTCACCGGGGGCCCTGTGCGCGGCTCGGCCCCGGATCGTGGCAGCCAGGTCATGCCAGGTACGGCGGCGAGCGGAACCGTTCCGTCCAGCGCGTCCAGCCAGCGTTCGAGCGGCTGTTCCCCGGCGGTCGGGCACAGGGCGTCGACGGTTTCCCGGACTCCGGTCAGTTTGGCGAGACTGTCGTGACGGAGCATCACCTGCTGTCCGCCCAGGCAGATTTGGGTGTCCGGCGACAGCCGACGGACCCAGGCGGCGATCAGCAGCGCGGGCGCGAGCTGGCTGAAGAACGCCACCGACAGGCCGACCACCCGCGGGCGATGCCGGCCGAGCAGACCGGCCACCAGACGGTGCAGCGAGGCGACCGGTACGTCCGACGCGGTGGGCGGCCGGTCCGCGACCCGACGTACGGCAGCGTCGAGTTGGCCGAGGTCCTCCCAGGTCCGCACCAGGAAGGTGTCGCGGACCAGCAGTTCGAGGGCCAGGCCGGCGAGCCGGACCGCGCGGTCCGGGCCGAGCTCGCCGGCCGGCTCCTTGTGCAGGACGTGGGCACGCAACTCGCCGATGTGCGCGGCGAAGACGTCGGCCACCTCCCGGCGATACCAGTCGCCCACGGCCGTACCGTCGTCGCCCGTGTCCTGGGCGCGGACCGCGTCGTTCAGCAGCGCCGGACGTCGCAGCAGCTCGTGGAGCACGGCGATGTTCAAGTCGGCCTGGTGCACCCGCCGACCCCGGCGGCGCAGATGGCCGGTCAGGTAGGGCAGGCTCAGATACGGGAAGAACCTGGCCTCGGTCTGCGGCGGGAAGATCAACAGGACGTCGGTGCGGGTAGGGTCCGCCGACTGGCTGGACGGCACGACCCACCTCCTCGTCCCACCGGTCTCGTCCGTCGAAGAGTTGCCTCGGCTCCCGGACGTCCTAGTCGGGGATGTCCTCCGTGCTCTCCGCCGCGATGTAGGTGTACGTGTGGTAGGCCGCGCCGAGCTTCAGCTCGCTGGAATCGATCACCTGGAGTTCTTCGAGCTCACCGAATTCCTCATCGGCGAGTTTCTCAGGAGTTGCAGCAGTCATGACTCTCTCCCCTTCGCGAACGTGATGGGAATGTGCCGCTTGCCGTGTGTGCCACTTGCCGTACGTGGCGCCCACGCTAGCCAGACCGCAGGTGCGTCAACAGCCCATACGTCGTCGTTTGGGCGGGTCGGAATTCAGCCAGGTCAACGGCTCATGGAGACTGTGTAGCACCGGGGCTGCGCAGCAGCCGCCACAATGACCATGACTCATAATCGCCCTCGGCGCCGGGTGGTTCGGAAAAATAGCGGCCAACACGGTATAGAGGACAACGCCGTTGAGCTGCAGGAGGGCCGTTTGTACCGCCATGTCGACGCGGCCGTGGTTCGGGCGGCGGTCTGGCGTCCCGACCACCCGACGGTCTGGCCGGACCTGGTCGGCCCGTCCGCGCACAAGGAGTCATGGCGGGCGTGGCTTCAACAGCTGTGGCAGGTAACGGATTTCGCCACCGCGGTCGAGTTCTCCAGCCCGGACCTGGCGAGGCGCGTACATCAGATCTGCGACGGTGAGCCGGTGCCGGAACTCGCCGTGCGGCGCGCGGTGTTCTCGGTGCTGCGCTACCTGCTGCGCGCCCGCTCACGTGCCACTCCCTTCGGGCTGTTCGCCGGTGTGCAGGCCGCCCGTACCGGGGCAACTCCCTTGCTGCGTGCGGACATCGGGCATCAGGCGGTCACCAGACCGGACGCAGTGTGGACCGCGGCTCTGGTCGACCGGTTGGAGGAACACCGTCAGCTCCGACCGCGATTGACGCTGCTCGCTTCCAGCCTCGCGTTCGAGCGCGACGGACGCCTGATGATCGAGCACCGCGCGAGCAGTGCGAACGGCGGCGACCCCGTGCACGTGGGGATCCGCGCCACCGGGCCGGTCCGCATGGCCATGGAGGGTGCAAGGGGGCCGATTCTATGGGCAGTTCTCGCCGAGACGCTCTCCGCCGGCTTCCCGGACGCTTCGGCCACCGCGAGCGAGAACCTGCTCGCGAACCTCGTACGACAGCGGTTCCTGATCACCGGTCTGCGTCCCGCGGTCACCGCCTCGGATCCGATCGCTGTCCTGCTCGGGCAGGTGCAGCAGCTGCCCGCGGTCGAAACCGCCGAGTTGCGTGAGATCGCGGCGGGACTGGCACGGCACGACGACGTGACCGCCGCGGGTGCGCGTGCGGGTACGGGTGTGGGGGTGGGTGCTCGTGCTGAACGTGCCCGGGTGAGCGCCGTGATGAGACGGGTGTGTCCCGGTGCGGAACCCGCGCTCGCCCTCGACCTGCGGTTGGACTGGGACCTGGTGATCCCGGAGGTGGTGGCCGAGGAGGTGGCGTCGGCCGCCGCGGTACTGACCCGTCTGGCGCCGCGGGCTGCACTGAGCCCCGGGTGGGCTGCCTGGCACGGTCGCTTCCTGGAGCGCTACGGCCCGGGAGCGGTGGTACCTGTTCTGGACGCCATCGACCAACTCGGTTACCCGTCCGGCTACTTAGGGTCCGCCGGCGCGTCCACGGCCCCCACGCTGACCGCTCGCGACAGTCGGCTGCTGGGGCTCGCGTACACCGCCGCGATGAGACGCCGTCACGACGTCCGACTCGATGACGCCGCGATCGACGAACTGGCGGTGGCGGATCCCGACCGACCCGTGCAGCCGAGCACCGAGGTGACCGTGCGGATCCACGCCACGAGCGTATCCGCCCTGGAACAAGGGGAGTTCACGCTGCACGTCGTCGGAGTGGCCCGTGCGGCCGGAACGGCCACCGGACGATTTCTCCACCTGTTCGACGCCGACGACCGCCGCCGGATGAGCGACGTGTACGCCGGACTGCCCGGCGTACAACAGGACGCGCTGATCGCGCAGATCAGCACCACCCCGCTGTACGTACGTTCGGCGAACGTCGCGCACGCCCCGCAGGTGGCGGAACTGGTGATCCCCCTCGGTGACTACCAGGGCCCGGACACGGGCCAGTTGCCCGTGACGGACCTGGCGGTGACCGCCGATGACGAGCAGTTGCACTTGGTCTCGGTCTCCCGCCGCCGTCCGGTGCACACGTTGCTGCTGAGCGCAGTGGATCTGACCCAACACACCCATCCGCTGGCGCGGTTCCTGATCGAGGCACCGGTGGCACTGGCCGTCCCGTGCACCGGGTTCGCGTGGGGAGCCGCCGTTTCCGGGCTGCCGTTCCTCCCTGCGGTGCGTTACGGGCGCACGGTACTGTCGCCGGCCCGCTGGACCCTCGGCAGCGACGATCTGCCCGACGCGGGGACGCCGTGGCCGCAGTGGGACAAGGCCTTGGCCGAGTGGCGTCGTGACGTTGCCCTGCCGGATCACGTGTACCTGGGCGACGGGGACCGGCGCATGAACCTGGACCTGGCGGAGTCCTCGCACCGGGTCCTGCTCCGGACCCATGTGGAGCGCGACGGCAAGGCATTGCTACGTGCCGCACCGGAGCCCGGGGACCTGGGCTGGGCCGGTGGGCGCGCGCACGAGGTCGTCATCCCTCTGGCCGCTGTGGACCGGACCTGCGCGCCGGTCCGCGGATCGAGCGATGTCGTCGGACTCGTCGGTCAGGTTGATCAAGTCGGCCAGGTCGGCCAGGTCGGTCTTGTCGGTCCCGAGGACGGTCGTCTGCCTGGCTGCGGCGACCTGCTCTCCATCACGTTGCACGGGCACCGCGACCGACAGGATCCGCTCCTGACCCGGCATCTGCCTTCCCTGCTGGGGGAGTTGGGAGAGCCACGCTGGTGGTTCGTCCGCGACCGTGATCCCGAGGACCGCCTTGTTCTGCGTCTGGCCTGCGCGCTCGGATCACTCGGTACCGCTGTCGGGCAGGTCGGCGAGTGGACCCGGCGGCTTCGACGCGCGGGTCTGATCACCCACGCGAGCCTGGAGACGTACTACCCGCAGACCGCGCGCTTCGGCGGTCCCGCGGTGATGGACGTGGCCCAGGAGTACTTCGCCGCCGACGCGGCCGCCGTCCTCGCCCAGTTGACCGCGCAGGCCGGCGGGGGCGCTCCCGACGCCGGTGCGGTGACCGCCGCGAGCATGGTGGACATCGCTGTCGGCATGCTCGGGGACGACGTGACGGCGATGCGCTGGCTGATCGGGCACACCCACACGGACCGGAGCGCACCGCGCCGATCGGTCTACGACCAGACCATCGCCCTGACGACCGCCCTCTTCACGCCGAGGGCCCCCGGCACCCCGGTGCTGGACGCGTCCGTCACCGCGAGCTGGTCGGCACGCCGCGCCACGCTGGCCGCGTACCGCAGCGCGCTCGAGAGTGCGGGGACGCTGTCCCCACAGGACCTGCTCCCGGACCTGCTGCATCTCCACCATGTCCGCATGTACGGGCCGGGACTTCCCGAGGAACGCGCACACCTGCACCTGGCCAGAGCCGCGGCACTGAGCTGGACGGCAAGAGCCAAGGTGGAACCTCACTCTGAGTCGTGAGGGTGAGCGAAAGCACGGTCGTGCACCGGCATCGTTGCGGCGGCGGTCGGCCAGGGGTCTGGCAAAACGAGTTCAAGTTCGCGTCGGGTGTCCAGAGTTGGTCATTCCTCTTACCGTGTTTCCGGTAGTCCATCGACTGCCGGGAGAGTGCTGGGGAATCGGGGCACCGTTGAACGACTTCGTCGCGGTCTGTGCGGCTGAGCTGGTGAAGCGCATGCGGGACGACTCCTGGCCGGCTGTCCGCGACGCCCTGGTCACGTTTCTCGTCGAGAACGAACCGGGCGGCGAGACGCGCGCGACCGGCGTCCGGCAGGAGCTGGACCGAGCGCAGAGCGAGCTGCTCCACGCTGTCCGACGCGGCGAGCAGGACACGGCCGCCGACGTCGAGGCGGAACTGCGTATGCGTGTGCGCCGTGTGCTGCGGAATCGACCGCGGGCCGGCACTCAGCTGCGGACTCTGGTGAGCCGATTCGGGCCAACCGCACCATCCCCGCTCACCACGGTGAGGAAGCCGAATCCCGGCGTCTCGGAGACGGCGCCGCAGAAGGCCCCCGGACGCCGCCGCAAGGAGATCGTCGCGGTGCTGCTGTTCAGCGGCGGCCCCATCTTCGAGAGTTCCATCCCGCTGTCGGTGTTCGGGATCGACCGCCAGGACGCCGGCGTGCCGCGCTACCGACTGCTGGCGGCGGCCGGCGAGGACGGTCCGCTGTGGACCACCGCGGGCGTGGAACTCACCGCCCCGTACGGCCTGGAAGCGGTCTCACGCGCGGGCACGGTCGTCGTACCGGCCTGGCGCTCGATCACCTCCCTGCCCGCGGAGGACGCGCTCGACGCACTGCGCCGGGCGCATGCCGACGGCGCCCGTGTCGTCGGACTCGGCACGGGAGTGTTCGTCCTGGCCGCCGCGGGCCTGCTGGACGGCCGCCCCGCGACCACCCACTGGATGTACGCACCGACGCTGGCCAAGCGTTATCCGTCGGTGCATGTGGACCCGCGAGAACTCTTCGTCGACGACGAGGACGTCCTGACCTCGGCGGGCACCGCCGCCGGAATCGACCTCTGCCTCCACATCGTGCGCACCGACCACGGCAACGAGGCGGCCGACGCACTGGCCCGCCGTCTGGTCGTCCCGCCGCGCCGGACCGGACGCCAGGGAACGTACCTGGACCGCGCGTTGCCGGACGAGACCGCCGCCGACCCGCTCACCGACGTCGTCGCCTGGGCGCTGGAGCACCTCCATGAACAGTTCGACGTCGAAACGCTCGCCGCACGCGCGTACATGAGCAGGCGCACCTTCGACCGCCGCTTCCGTGAGCTCACGGGCAGTGCCCCGTTGCAGTGGCTGTCCACCCAGCGGGTTCTCCAGGCGCAGCGCCTCCTGGAGACCTCCGAGTACTCCGTCGACGAGATCGCCGCACGCTGCGGTTTCCGCTCCCCGGTGGCCCTGCGGGGTCACTTCCGCGGACAGATGGGTTCCTCTCCGGCCGCGTACCGGGAGGCGTACCGCGCTCGCCGCCCCGTGGACGGCGGGACCCCGCACACCTCGCCCGGACCCTCACCGGCCCCGGACGACGACGAAGGGTCGCCCCCGCCCGGAGTCTGATGGTCGGGCGGGTGCTGTCCGTGTGTCAGCCGGTCGAGCTGAGCCAAGGGACCGGGTCCGTGTACTGGCCGTCCAGAAGCACCTCGAAGTGCAGGTGGGGGCCGGTGGACAGGCCGGTGGACCCGACGAGACCGACCGGTGAACCCGCCGTCACCGACTGGCCGACGGTGACCTGGAGAGCGGACAGATGGCTGTACGTGGTCTCCAGCCGCTTGCCCTCGATGGTGCCGTGGTCGATGACCACGCGGAGTCCGTACGCCGTGGTCATGCCCGCGAACTCGACCCGGCCCTCCCGCGCGGCCGACACCTGGGCGCCCTTCGGCGCACCGAAGTCCACCCCGGTGTGCAGTTTGGTGACGCCGGTGAGCGGGTGCTTGCGCGAGCCGAAGGGGGAGGTGATCGTGAGGGTGGTCACCGGCGGGGACAGCAGGGCGGAGGCGTTCTGGCCCCCGGTGTCCTCGGGAGTCCGCCGTACGAGTGCGTCGTACTGCGGACGCCGTCCCTTGACCCCGTCGACGAACGTGAGCGCGCTGCCGGACACGCGGCCCGCCTTCGCCACCGCGTCCGTCCCGACCGCGTACGCGGCGAGGGTCAGGTCCGTGAGGTCGCCGTTGACGGTTCCCTTGGTTCTGAGGCCCGTTACCTTCTTCGCGAGCGAGCAGTCCTGCCGGCCGAGCGCCATGATCGCGTCCACCTGATCGTGCGGTGAGGAGCGGCCGTTGCCGTCGGCGTCCCGGCCCCACCTCCGCCACTGGGCGTCCGTGAAGCGGGCGATGCCCTGTTGCGAGAGGCTCGCGGTGTCGTCGCTCCAACCCGAGAGCTGATCGATCTGGGCGGCGAGCACGGCGGGCGTGACGACCGTGCAGTCGGCGGTCGCCTTGCGCAGCCAAGGGACGTACGAGGCATCGACGTTGCTGATGTCCGTCGATGCCGGATCCGCGCCCTGGGACAGTGCGGGGGAGAGGCCGCCGGTGAGGGCCAGGTAGCCGGACACTCCGACGAGCGCCAGCAGGGCGGGTGCGACGATCAGGAGGAAGGGACCGGGGCCGCGACGGCGCGGACGATCTCCGTTCGGTGGCGGTGGGGTGCTCAACGCCGGCTCGGCAGCTGCCCGTTCGGCGCCATCGCGGACGGCCGGAGGCGTCGGCGGGATGTTCGAGCTCACGCTCGGACGCTAGCGGCTGTCCGACAGGACGTCTCCGGCCGCGAAGACAGGGACGGGGGCAGTGGAATTGCCCCAACGGGCAAGTAGGGTCTCCGCATGGGCGGACGGTTCACGGGGTGGCCCGAGGGGGCCTTCGACGTGCTGCTCCGACTGGAGGGCGAGCCCTCGCAGTCGGTGCGGGAGCAGTGTCGGAAAGAGCGCGAACAACTGGTGCGCCGGCCGATGATCGCGCTGCTCAACGATCTGGCGGACAGGGACACCGCGTACGAGGACTTCTCCGTCTGGCACTACCGGACGAACTCCTGGTGGTGGCAGCACCAAGGAGCCGTGATCCGGCTCGCGCGCCATGTCGAGATCGGGCTGCGCTTCGACCTCGACGGACTGCGGATCCAGGGGGCTTGGTGGTACCCCGTCCCCGAGGAGATCCGCAGGTTCCGGCAGGCGGTGGCCGCCGAGGGCAGCGGTCGTGAACTCCCTGCCATCGTCGAGGAGTTGAGGAAACGGGACTACGACATCACCGGCGACCTCATGAAGCGGGTCCCCCGTGGCTACCCGGCCGACCACCCGCGTGCCGAACTCCTGCGGCACCGCTCGCTGATCGCGGTCCGGCCGCTGGGGTGCGAGGGCTGGCTGCACACCCCGGAGGCGGTGGATGCGGTGGCGGACGCCGTCGGGGACTTGAGCGACATGATGTCCTGGCTCGTTCGGCACGTGAGCGTCTGAACGGAGTCCTCCGTCTCCCGACGTCCTTTCTACGGCCGGTGCTTGCTGAAGTGGGTCACCGGTCGCTCCAGACGTTCGCCGTCCACGGTGATGTCGAGGACCTCGTTGTAGAAGGCGAGCAGCCCTTGGATCGCGCCCACCGCGGGGAGCGGAGCGGCGTAACTCCACACCAGGTTGGGCGGGACGTCCCCTTCGCCGGCCCAGGACCAGTACGCGGCGGTGCCCTTGTAGGGGCAGCCGGTGTGGTGGTCGGTGGGGGTGAACAGCTCGAGGCGGACGTCCTCGCGCGGGATGTAGTAGCGGGTCGGCAGCCCGGTCTCGAAGAGGAGCACCGGGCGGTGCGTGTCCGCGACGACCGTGCCGTCGATCTCGACCTGGACGTGCCGGCTGCTCGGGATGGCGTCCACCCGCTTGTGCGGGTCGCGCGGGTGGATGAAGATCTCCTCTTCCTCCTCGTACCAGTGGTCGAGGCCCTTGCCGGTACGCCGGAACCACTCGAAGGCGATGTGGTCGGCGAGGTCGGCGGCGGGGAACGTCCAGGCGGCGTTCTCCAGCAGCTCGCCGTCGACCTCGAGGTCGTAGAAGATCTGCGAGCCGGTGTGCGTGCCGGTCGGCGGGTTCTTCGCGGGGCGGAGCAGGTCCTCGCGCACCTCCGCGCGAGGGAATGCGTACAGCGGCACGGGGACACCCGGCTCCCAGACGAGGACGGGATGGCGGCTGTCGACGACGGTCACCTTGTCCTTTCGGCCGCGTACCCAGCGATCACTGGGTTCCCACAGGAGGCCTTCCGGGGTGCTGTGGAGAGACTCGGCGGTGGTGAGTGCGGTCATGTCCGTTCTCCTTCTCCCTCGGGTTCTCTCCAGTCGATGATGACAGGCATGACTCTGTCGACAGCGTTCACGAAACTGTTCGGTGTACGGCACCCGATCGCGTCGGCGCCCATGGGCGGGTCGGCCGGCGGGGCGTTGTCCGCCGCCGTCTCGCGCGGTGGCGGGTTGGGCCTGGTCGGCGCAGGGGGCGGTGAACGGGATTGGCTGGCACGGGAGTTGCCGGTCGTGGCCGGGGGCGGGCAGCCGTGGGGAGTCGGGTTCCTGTGCTGGGCGGCCGATGTCGGCGCGGTGGAACAGGCCCTGGAGTACGGCCCCGACGCCGTGGTGCTCTCCTTCGGTGACCCGAGCCCCTTCGTCAGGAGTGTCCGGGCCACCGGTGCGGCGCTGATCGTGCAGGTCACCGATCTGGAGGAGGCCCGCCGGGCGCTCGATCTGGGGGCCGACGTCATTGTGGCGCAGGGCACGGAGAGCGGTGGGCACGGGGCGCGGCACGGGCGGGCGACGCTGCCGTTCGTGCCGGTCGTGGTGGATCTGGCGGGAGCGGTGCCGGTGCTGGCGGCCGGGGGGATCGCCGACGGCCGTGGCGTGGCCGCCGCTCTCGCGCTGGGGGCCGCGGGCGCGCTCATCGGCACCAGGTTCCAGGCCACGGCCGAGGCCCTGGTCGAGCCCGCGACCGCCCGGGCGATCGTGGCGGGGCGCGGGGAGGACACGGAACGCAACCGTGTGCTCGACATCGCCAGGTCGTCGCCCTGGCCGGACCGGTACACGGCTCGTACGCTCGGCCATCCCTACCTCGACCGCTGGCGGGGCAGGGAGGCGGAACTCGCCGCCGACCCCCGAGCCCGTGACGCCTATCAGGCCGGCGTCGCCCGGGGCGACCTGCCGCCACTGCCGGTGTGGGCCGGCGAGGCCGTCGACCTCGTCAACGACCTGCCGCCCGCGGCGGAACTCGTCGCCACGCTCGCCGCCCAGGCCGAGGACGCCCTCGCGCGAGCGACCGAGGGGCTCCGGCCCCGGTGACCCCGTCGCGGCGCCCGCCCCCTCCAACACGCCCTGCGTCCCGCTAACTTGATCCGCATGGCAAGCCAGATCATCACTCTCGTCGGCGTCCTGCTGGGCGCTCTCACCTCGTACTTCGCCACGAGCGTGGCGGAGCGGGCCAAGTTCCGGCAGACGATGGCCACACGGTGGGACGAGCGCAAACTCGACACCTACATCGACTACATCTCCTGTGTGAAGGAGGCGGCCCGAGCGGCCCGGCAGGCGGTCGAGGCGCACGGACGGGACGAGGACAACGCCGCACCACTGGCGGCGATGGAGGCCGCGGAGGCGCGACGCTCCGTCCTGTTCGAGGGACTGATGCTGCTGGGTGACGACGCGGCTTCGCGGGCCGCGATGACGGTCAACGAGCGCCTGTGGGCGGTCATTTGGTTCGCGCGGGTCCCGGCCGGCAGTGCGCCCACCTACTCCCCGGCCGGCGGCGTGCCCGCCGACTACAAGGAATTGAGCGCGTCGCTCATCGAGGCCCTAAACTCCCTGCACAAGGCGGCCCGTACGGACCTGGCGATAGGAACTCCCTAGAAGGCAGGGGCCCTTCAGCCTTCACCCCGCCCCGCCAGATCCAGCGCGATGTCCGTGATCATGTCCTCCTGGCCGCCGACCATCCCACGCCGGCCCACCTCCACCAGCACCGAGCGGGTGTCGAGGCCGTAGCGGGCCGCGGCCGTCTCGGCGTGCCGCAGGAAGCTGGAGTACACGCCGGCGTAGCCGAGGGTGAGGGTCTCGCGGTCCACCCGCACGTCGCGGTCCTGTAGCGGCCGTACGACGTCGTCGGCCGCGTCCATGAGCGGGAACAGGTCGCAGCCGTGGTCCCAGCCCATCAGGTCCGCGACCGCGACGAACGCCTCCAGGGGGCAGTTGCCGGCCCCCGCGCCTTGGCCGGCGAGGGACGCGTCGACGCGGGTGGCGCCCTCCTCGGCGGCGACGACCGAGTTGGCCACGCCGAGGGCGAGGTTGTGATGGGCGTGGATGCCGGTCTCGGTCGCCGGGTCCAACACGTCGCGGTAGGCGCGGAACCGGTCGCGCACGCCGTCCATGGTGAGCCGGCCGCCGGAGTCGGTGACGTAGACGCAGTGGGCGCCGTAGGACTCCATCAGCTTGGCCTGGCGGGCCAGTTCGGCCGGCTCCGCCATGTGGGACATCATCAGGAAACCGGCGACGTCCATGTCCAACTCCCGCGCGGCGGAGATGTGTTGGGCCGAGATGTCGGCCTCGGTGCAGTGGGTGGCGATCCGTACCGAGCGGATGCCGAGCGAGTGGGCCTGCTTGAGGTCGTGCACGGTGCCGATGCCCGGGAGGAGCAGGGTGGTCGGCACGGCCTGGTGCGTGGCGCCGACCACCGCCTCGATCCACTCCCAGTCGGTGTGCGCGCCCACCCCGTAGGTGACGCTGGACCCGGACAGGCCGTCCCCGTGGGCGATTTCGATCGCGCCGACGCCGGCCGCGTCCAGGGCGGCGGCGATGGTGCGGGCCTGCTCGACGGTGTAGCGGTGGCGGACGGCGTGCATGCCGTCCCGCAGGGTCACGTCCTGCACGTACAGCCTGGTCACTTGGCCGCCTCCGGGGTGTGGTGCGTCGCCACGCGCTCCGCGGTACGCAGCGCCGCGGACGTCATGATGTCGAGATTGCCGGCGTAGGACGGCAGGTAGTGGGCGGCTCCCTCCACCTCCAGGAAGACCGAGACCCGGGCCGCCGGGCCGCGGGTGGCGGCGGGCAGCAGTCCGCGCAGCGGATCGTCGTCGGCGACCCGGTCGAACTGCACCTTCTGCTTGAGCCGGTAGCCCGGCACGTACGCCTGCACCCGGCCGACCATCTCCTCCACCGACGCCGTCACCGCGGCCTCGTCGCACTCGCCGACCAGGCAGAACACCGTGTCCCGCATGATCAGCGGCGGCTCGGCGGGATTGAGCACGATGATCGCCTTGCCACGGGCCGCGCCGCCCACCTTCTCGATGGCCGACGCGGTCGTCTCGGTGAACTCGTCGATGTTGGCGCGCGTTCCGGGGCCCGCCGAGCGGGAGGAGATGGAGGCCACGATCTCGCCGTAGTGGACCGGCGTGACCGCGCGCACGGCGGCGACGATCGGGATCGTGGCCTGGCCGCCGCAGGTGACCATGTTGACGTTCGTGGCGTCCAGGTGTTCGTCCAGGTTGACGGACGGCACGACGTACGGTCCGATCGCGGCCGGCGTCAGGTCCACCACCCGGCGTCCGAGGTCCCGCAGCACCCGGTCGTTGTGGTGGTGGGCGCCCGCCGAGGTGGCGTCGAAGACGATCCCGATCTCGTCGAACTCGTCCAGCCGCACCAGGCCGTCGACACCCTCGTGCGTGGTGGCGACCCCGAAGCGGCGGGCCCGGGCCAGACCGTCGGAGTCCGGGTCGATGCCGACCATGGCGCCCATCTCCAGGACGTCCGAGGTGCGCAGGACCTTGATCATGAGATCGGTGCCGATGTTGCCGGAGCCGATGACGGCGACCTTGGTACGGGCCGAAGTACCTTCGTTCGTACGGGACTTAGGGAGGGCGTCGGTCATCGCCGGTCTCCTTCGGTGGACGTCTCCGTCGGTTCTTCCGACGCCTCTTCCTCCGCCGCGAACGTCACCCGCACCGATCCCAACCCGGAGATCCGCGCCTCGAAGGTGTCGCCCGGGTCGACGGCCACCATCGGACCGAGCGCCCCGGTGAGCACGATGTCGCCGGCCCGCAGCGGATCGCCCGCCGCCGCGAGGGTCGACGCGAGCCAGACGGCCGCGTTGAGGGGACCGCCGAGGCAGTCGGCGCCGGTGCCCGCGGAGACCTGCTCGCCCGCGCGGCTCATCGTCATCCGTACCCCGCGCGTGTCGAGCGCGGTCAGCGGCACCGGGCTGGTGCCGAGGACGAAGAGGCCGGAGGAGGCGTTGTCGGCGACCGTGTCGACGAGGCTGATGTCCCAGTCGGCGATCCGGCTGTCGACGATCTCCAGCGCGGGCAGCGCGAAGTCGACGGCACGCAGCACGTCGGCCACCGTGATCCCGGTGTCCGGCAGATCGGCGCCCAGCACGAGCGCGACCTCCGCCTCGATCTTGGGCTGGAGCAGCCGCCCGGCGGGCACCGTGCCCCCGTCGGGGACGGCCATGTCGGCCAGCAGCGCGCCGAAGTCCGGCTGGTCGACGCCGAGTTGGCGCTGGACGGCGGGGGAGGTGAGGCCGATCTTGCGGCCGACGACGCGGGTGCCCCGCTGCTCCAGGGACCGCGCCACGTTGAGGCGCTGCACGTCGTAGGCGGCCGTGATGTCGCCGTCGGGCAGCAGGGACCGTACCGGCGGACAGGGCACCGCGGTACGGGCCGCCTCGACCAGGGCGTCGGCGGCCTTGACCACCGCGGCGGACGGCCGGTCGGCGCTGGGGGGTGTCGGCATACGACCACTCCAAGGGACGAGGGACGAGAAACAAAGGACGAGAAACAAAGGACGAGGGATGAGGACGTACGGCGGGCGCACGAGGGTCTGATGACGTCCGGTATAGACGTGGCTGTGCCACACCGGCAATCATTGTTCCGTGACACGGAACACCGACCAGGGCAACATGCTCGCCAAAGCCGCGGTCATCCTGGACTGCTACCGCCCGGACGGCGGCTCGTACCGTCTGACGGAACTCGCCGAGCGCACCGGCTTCAGCAAGACCACCACGCACCGGCTGGCCGCCGACCTCGTACGGCTCGGGTTCCTGGAGCGGTCCGGCGCGGTCTACCGGCTCGGCGGCAAGCTCTTCGAACTCGGCACGCTCGTGCCCCGCCGCCACGGCCTGCGCGAGACGGCACTGCCCTTCGTCCAGGACCTCTACGAGGCCACGCACGAGACCGTCCACCTCGGTGTCCGCGACGACCACGACGTGGTCTACCTGGAGCGCGTCCACGGTCACGACCCGCTGCCCCTTCCGTCCCGGGTCGGCGGCAGACTGCCCCTGACCTGCACCGGCGTGGGCAAGGCGCTGCTCGCCTTCTCCGGCCCCGAACTCACGGAGCGGATCCTCGCCGAGCCGCTGCCGCGCCTGACCCCGCACTCGGTGACCGACCCGGTACGGCTGCGTACGGCCGTCGAACAGGCACAGGTCTCGGGCCTCGCCTACGAGGAGCAGGAGGCCGCCCTGGGCGTGTGCTGCATCGCCGCCCCGGTCTTCGACGGCGGCGGTACGGCCGTCGCCGCACTCTCGGTCGCCGTGCCGCGAGCCCGCTTCAGCCCCGCCCAGCTCGCCCCGGCAGTACGCACCGCGGCCCTCGGGCTGTCCCGGGCGCTGCGCCAGGCGAGCTGAGCCGGGATCGCGCCCCTGAGGGTCGCCTCAATCGGATATACGCGCCTCTATCGGGACAGTCGCCGGGAGCGCCATCATTCGGACATGACGACTCTCGACGACGCGAGCGCATTCGGTGCCGGATCCGCCCTGCCGGCCCTGCCGGAGGACTGGGAACGATGTCTGGCCGTAGCCGCACATCCGGACGACATCGAGTACGGGACGGCGTCCGCCGTGGCCCGGTGGACGGCCCAGGGGAAACAGGTCACCTATCTGCTCGCCACCCGCGGCGAGGCGGGCATCGACGGACTGCACCCGGACCAGGCAGGACCGCTGCGGGAAGCCGAGGAACGGGCCGGGGCACGCGAGGTCGGCGTGGAGACGGTGGAGTTCCTCGACCACACCGACGGGATCATCGAGTACGGCCCCGCACTGCGCCGTGACATCGTGCGCGCGATCCGCCGCCACCGGCCGGAGGTCGTGGTGTCAGGGGCGTTCGACGTCCGCATGATCGGCGGGATGACCAACCAGGCCGACCACCGCGTGGTCGGACTCGCCGCGCTGGACGCGACCCGGGACGCCGGCAACCGCTGGATCTTCCCGGAACTCGCCGAGGAGGGCCTGGAACCCTGGGGCGGAGTCCGCCTCGTCTGCTTCGCCGGTACCGGCCGGCCCAGCCACGGCGTGGACATCACCGGCGAGCCCTTGGAGCGCGGGATCGCCTCGCTTGCGGCACACGCCGAGTACACCAAGGGGCTCGGCGCGCACGGCTTCGAGCCGCGCCCGTTCCTGACCTGGGCGGCCGGCATGGCGGGCCCGGCGCTCGGTGTGGCGGCGGCGGTCCTCTTCGACGTGCATCAACTCGCCTTCGAAGGACCGCCGCCCTGGGAGCAGTGACGCGGCGGGGTGCGAGGGAGCGACCTGCGGGGTCCGGCCGTCAGCCCTGCGTCTCGCCGATGTTGACCATCCACGGGATGCCGAACTTGTCGGTACACATACCGAACACGTCACCCCACATCTGCTTGTCCAGCGGCACGATCACCGTGCCGTCGGCCGACAGCTTCTCCCACCAGCCGCGCAGGTCCTTCTCGTCGTCGCCGCTCAGGCTCACCGAGAAGTTGCCGCCCGGGGTGTACTGCATCTCGGGCGGGGTGTCCGCGCCCATGAGAGTGAAGCCGCTCGGCGTCTCCAGCATGCCGTGCATGATCTTGTCGGCGTGGGACGCGTCGGGCCGGCCGAACTCCCCGAAGGTGTTGAGCGCGAGGGTGCCGCCGAACACCTCCTGGTAGAACTCCAGCGCCTGACGGGCATCGCCGTCGAAGCTGATGTAGGGGTTGAGTCGTGACGTCATGAGAGCCTCCTGTACAGGGGCAGAGGTCAGATGTCGGCACAGTAACGCGGGGCACTGACAACGGCCCGCCGGCCGGTCCCGCGAGCCCTGTGGCACGCCCGTCGACGCCGCTCCACCGCTGGTCGAAAACTGTCTCTGTGATTGGCATGGACCTGGCTGAATGACGCCGCTAAGCTCTGCCGCGCACGCTTGAGAGCGCTCTCACGCACCCGCTGTTCCACCCCCACCTTGTTGGAACGACGAAGGGCAACTCCCTTGAGATCTCCCTTGAGACGCAGGCGACTCATGCACGCCGGTCTGGCCGCCCTGCTGATGCTCGGCGGCTGGACCGCCGCGGGCACCCTCCCCGCGGCGGCGAACGACTCCGCCGCGTCCCCCACCGAACAACCCGCCTCGGCCGGACTGCTGTCCGCCATGCAACGGGACTTCGGCCTGACCGAGTCCCAGGCGAAGGCCCGACTCAAGGCCGAGGCGACCGCCACGGACATCGCCCCGAAGGCCCGCAAGGCGGCCGGAGCGACCTACGGCGGCTCCTGGTTCGACGCGAAGACCAACCGGCTCACCGTCGCCGTCACCGCGAAGGCCTCCGCCACCACCCGCCAGGCCGTCCGTGCCACCGGCGCCACGATCCGTACCGTCCGGCACAGCGCAAGAGAACTCGACGCGGCCAAGGCGCGCATCGACCGGCTGAACGCCCCGGCCGGCGTGAGCAGTTGGCACGTCGACCCGGCCGCCGGCGCGGTCGTCGTCGAAGTCGTCCGCGGCGACCGAGCTGACAACGATGTCCGGCGCTTCCTGTCCCAGGCCCGCCAGGCGGGTCCGGTCACCGTCGAGACGGTCTCCTCGGCGCCGGGCACCTTCGCGGCCGGCACGGTCGGCGGCGACCCGTACTACACGGGCAACGTCCGCTGCTCCATAGGCTTTTCGGTGTACGGCGGCTTCGTCACCGCCGGGCACTGCGGCCAGCCCTCGGCCGCCGTCTACGGCTGGGACCGCTCCTACGTCGGCACCTTCCAGGGTTCCTCGTTCCCGGACAACGACTACGCCTGGGTCAGCGTGGGCAGCGGCTGGTGGACGGTTCCCGTGGTCCTCGGCTGGGGCACCGTCTCCGACCAACTGGTGCGTGGCTCGGCCGTGGCGCCCGTCGGCTCCTCCATCTGCCGCTCGGGCTCGACCACCCACTGGCACTGCGGCAACGTCCTGGCCCTGAACGAGACCGTCAACTACAGCCAGGGCGCGGTGCGTCAGCTCACCAAGACGAGCGTCTGCGCCGAACCGGGCGACTCCGGCGGGTCGTTCATCAGCGGCGACCAGGCACAAGGCGTCACCTCCGGCGGCTGGGGCAACTGCAGCAGCGGCGGCGAGACCTGGTTCCAGCCCGTCAACGAGATCCTCAACCGGTACGGCCTGACCCTGCACACGGCCTGACCCCGCACACGCCCTGACCGCACTCCTGGCTCAGGGGGCCTTCGCCGGCCGGTGACGGCGAAGGCCCCGGTGCGGTTCGGGTGTGGGGGCGATCATTTCCCGAACACGGTCGCGAGGGCGGAACCGACCAGCTCGTAGCCGACGGGCACCCCGTACGTCACCGCCCCCACGACCGCGATCGCGCCCAGACAGCGCACGGGCCATCGACCGCCCACCACTTGAGGGAAACGACCCAGCAGGCCCGGCACGGGCACCGCCTCCCGTATCGAGATCGCCGAGGCGAGCAGGGCCACGGTCACAAGCGTCCCCCAACCCACCACGGACTCAGACCCGACCTTTTCGAGACCCACCACCGGCTCGTCACGTACCGAGATCGTGGAGCCGACCTTGACGTTCGCCAGGATGGCCGCGTCCGGGTCCAGCAACCGGCCGCCGGGGGAGCGGAGTTCGCCGCCGCACTCCGTGGACGCCTTCGGCTCGTGCGTCGCCCAGCACGACTCCACGTGCAGGCGCCCGGGGGTACCGACCAGTCCGACCGCTCCGAGGAGACTCCACCCAGCGAATACGCCCACGTACAGGAGGGCGAAGAGGCATGCCGCGGCTGTCGCGGCGTGGGTGACCGCCCTGAGCCGTCGCCACGGACGGGATGCGGCGGCTTCTTGTGCCGCCTTCCGCTGCGCTTCCTGATGCTGCTCTGCCCTCAACGCCCACATCTGTTGGTTCCTGGCCCTGCGCCGGGATGCCTTCGACGCCATCCTCGTGTCTCCCCTCCGTCACTTCAGGGCGTCGGCATGCCCGCAGGCCGGGCCGGACGGCCCAGCCGCACCGGGACGCCGGGGGAGTACAGCACGCTGACCGGAGGCTCGGTGGGGGCGGGGAGGCCGGCCGCCGTGACGAGATCCTGGTCGCAGGTGAGGAGTTCCGCGCGGTACAGGGGCCAGCGCGGGTGGTCGTTCGGGAGGAACGCCAGGGCGTCGGGGCCGCCGAAGAAGGCGTTGTGCATGCCCCAGCGGGCGGTGAGGAAGTGCTCCAACTCCGTTGGTTCCCCGATGGGTTCACCCGTCCGTACGGTGATACGGCTGTGCGCGCCGCGTGGGCCCGGCCAGCGGCGGGAGCTGCGGTAGGTGACGGTGTCGCCGTCCGTGCGGACGGTCATCCGGGACCACAGGTACGGCAGCCGGAAGCCGAGGCGGCCCATCACCACCGGGATCAGCCGCGAGGCGTCCATCGAGCGGAACACGACACCCCGCCGCCCGTGCGCGTCCACCGAGTAGAGCCGCACATTGGTCTCCGGGAAGGTCCCGAGGTACGGCACCCCGGGCAGCCGCAGCCAGCCCACCCGGTCCATCCGGAAGGCGACGAGCCCGACGAAGGTGACCCCGTCGTGCGTGTCCGGGACGGTACCGGGCGGCAACAGCGGTGCCACGACGTCCGGTTGGACGGCCCAGTGGATGAACGTGAGGTCGAGCCACTGCTGGGTGAGGAGCGGGGCGCGTATGAGGGCGGGCGCGTCGGGCGTGACGGGGGCGGGGTTCGGCACGAGGGTCAGGATGGCAGAGGGAGGAGTCGGGTCATAGCGTGGTGGGTGCCCCGGAAGGGTCCGTGACGGTCGAGGTGATGGTGACGCGATGTGCTGGAGTGCGACGGCCGATCTCTGGGCGGGTACCGCCATCGCCTCCGTCGGCGCGGTCTGCGTGGCGCGGACCCGTCGTCGCCGGGACGTGCCCCTCGCCGCGCTGCCCCTGCTGCTCGGCGCCCACCAGCTGGTCGAGGCCCAGGTCTGGCACAACGGCGGGGGCACGGGACCGGCCACCGTCGCCTGGGCCGTCATCGCCCTGCCGCTGCTCGCGGTGTTCGTCCCGGTCGCCGTGCTCTGCGCCGCGCCCCCGCGCGCCAGGCCCCGGCTGATGGCTCCACTGGTGGCCGGAGTCCTGACCGCCGCCGTGCTGGCCTACAGCCTGGCCACCCGTTCCGTGCGCGCCGACATCCGCGGCCACACCGTCGGCTACGCCATCGGCCTTGACCACGGGCGCCTGCTCATCGCGGGCTACCTGCTCGCCACCGTCGGCGCGCTGCTGCTCGCCGGTGACCGCTGGCTGGTGGGGTTCGGTGTGCTGGCCGGCGTGGGGGCGGTGATCTGCTCGGCGCTGTGGCGGACGGAGTTCGTCTCGACCTGGTGCGCGCTCGCGGCGGTGTGCTCCCTGGTGCTGCTCGGCTGGGCCGGACGCCGCCCGGCCCGTCACCCGGCCGGTGTCGGAATCTGATCCCCGACCGGTCGCCCGACCGTCACCTGTGCGCATGATGGGCTCGAAACGAGTTCCTATGACCGGAGGAACAGATGGACATCGGGATCGGCCTTCCGAACACGGTTCCCGGCACCGAACCACAGAATTTGCTCGACTGGGCACGGCAGGCGGAGGAGGCGGGCTTCAGCACGCTCGGCACCATCGGCCGGCTGGTGTACCAGGGCTACGAGGAGCTGATCGCCCTCACCGCGGCCGCCGCCGTCACCAGCAGGATCCGGCTGACGACCAGCGTGCTGCTCGCGCCGCTGTACGAGAACGCCGCGCTGCTGGCGAAGCAGGCCGCGTCACTCGAACGCATCTCCGGCGGGCGCTTCGTCCTGGGCGTGGGGCTCGGCGGGCGCGACGACGACTTCGCCGCGAGCGGGCTGTCCACCAAGGGGCGCGGGAAGCGCTTCGAGGAACAGATCGACGACATGAAGCGCATCTGGGCGGGCGAGGAGCGCGGATTCGCCGGCGGGATCGGACCGGCGACCGTGCGGAAGGGCGGTCCCGAGCTGATCCTCGGCGGCTCTACCGACGTGAGTTTCCGACGGGTGGCCGAGCTGGCCGACGGCTGGATCATGGGCGGCGGCACGCCGGACATGTTCGCGCAGGCCGCGGTCGGTGTGGACACCGCCTGGCAGGAGGCCGGACGTTCCGGCAAGCCCCGCAAGCTGTCCCTGGCCTATTTCGGGCTCGGCCCGAACGCCCGCGCCCAGGCGGACGGATACCTGCTGGACTACTACGGCTTCCTCGGTGACGTCGCCGCACAGGTCGCCGGGAGCGCGGCGGTGAGCCCCGAGATGGTCAAGTCGTACGTCGCCGCGTTCGAGGCGGCCGGCTGCGACGAGCTCATCTTCGTCCCGACCGGTTCGGGTCTGGAGCAGATCGAACTGCTCGCCGAGGCGATCGCCTGACGTTCGGGGCTGCCGTTCGGATCAGTCCGGCGGAGCCGCCGTGCTCCGCCGGACCAGCAGCCGGGCCGGCACCAGATCCGTGCCGGGGCGTGGCTCGCCGCCGGTGCGGATCTGCTGGAGCACCTTGCGCACACACCGTCGGCCCACCTCGGCGAAGTCCTGGTGGACGGTGGTGAGCGGCGGCACGAAGTACGCGGCGTCCGGGATGTCGTCGAACCCGACCACACTGACGTCCTCCGGCACGGACCGCCCGCGCTCGTGGAAGGCGCGCAGCAGTCCCAGCGCCATCTGGTCGTTGGACGAGAACACCGCCGTGCAGTCGGCCTGTTCGGCAAGCGCGAGACCCGCCGCGTACCCCGACTCGGCCGACCAGTCACCGTGCAACGGCGGCGGCACCGGACGCCCCGCCTCCTCAAGTGCCGCTCGCCAGGCCTCGGTCCGGCGCTGCGCGGAGAAGGACGTCTCCGGCCCGGTCAGATGCCATACGGTGCGGTGGCCCAGGTCGAGCAGGTGCTGCACGGCGGTACGGGCGCCCTCGCTCTGGTCGGTGTCGACCACGCTGTAGCGGTCGCCGGCGTCCGAGTCGACGACCACGACGTGGACCCCGGGCGGGAGTTGGAAGGATCCGGTGCCGGTGTCGAGAAGATGGATCTCCATGATGACGATCACGGCGTCGACGGCCAGCTCGCCCATGCGCGTGAAGGCCCCCAGGACGTTGTCCTGCGTCGGGACGTCGATCGGGATCAGCGTGATCGCGTACCCCTCGGCCGCCGCGTGCGTGGCGATCGCCTCGACGGTTCTGCTGTTGCCCGTGGAGGAGAGGCTGAACAGGATCACGCCGATGGTGTTGAACTGGCCGTAACGCAGCGCGCGCGCCGCGCTGTTGGGCCGGTAGCCCAGCTCCCGCATCGCGGCGAGGACCTGCTCCCGGGTCGAACCGACCACCCCGGCCTGGCCGTTGGAGACCCGCGAAACCGTCTGCGACGAGACACCCGCGAGCCGGGCCACGTCGGCCATGGACACGCGCTGCTTGCGCCGCCCGCCGGGCACACCCGAACCACCCCGCTCCACCACGGCTGCCTCCTTCGACCGATGCCCGAACTCCCTGCGCGCACCGGATGTTACGTGTGGGAAACCTTGACGGTCGCCAGGGCGGATGTCACGATTCCGGCGCCTCCGAGTTTACGTAAACATCGCTGCGGCGATCCGGACTCCGCCTCCTCCCAAGCCACTCCCGCCGCCTCTTGCCGCACAGCATGTTTACGTAAACATCCGGTCCTCCTGAAAGGGCACGTCGATGCGCAAGACCCCTGCCACGAGCCGCCGCACCCCCCGGCTGCGCGCCGCCTTCGTGGCGCTGGCGATCACCGCGATCAGCGGGGCGACCCTCACGGGCACCCCCGCCTCCGCCACCGCGCCGAGCACCGGCACGACCCAGTTCAAGGGCGTGAACTGGGCCGACCCGCGCGACAACTTCGCCGACGACCTCCTCCAGCTGTCCGGTCTCTCCACCACCGACGGCTACGCGAAGACGTACGCCAAGGCGAGCCGGATCATCGCGGCCTTCCGCGCGAACCTCGGCGCCAACACCGTGCGGCTGCCGATCAACCCGTACACCGTCAACGGCGCCTACTGGAAGTCGTATCGCGCGGTCGTCGACGCGGCCTCGGCCCAGGGCTTCAAGGTGATCGTGTCCTACTGGGAGGGCACCGGCGCGCAGAAGGACGGGTTCATCGACGACGAGGCCACGTACTGGCCGATGTGGAACACCGTGGTCAAGGCCTACAAGCACAACCCGTTGGTCTACTTCGAGCCGATGAACGAGCCGCACGGCTACACCGACACCGAGTGGGCCGACATCGCCGCGAAGTGGCTGGCCACCTACCCCTCGGTGCCCCGCAACCGCGTCTTCGTCAGCGGCGCCGGCTACAACGACCACGTCACCTCGGTCTGCGCCGACCCGCGCCTGAAGGGGACGTACCTGTCCCTGCACCACTACGGCTTCTGGAAGAGCTACGCCACCTACGACGAGTGGGTGGCCGACCTCAAGGTGCGCATCGGCGACTGTGCGGGGCGTACGGTCGCCGACGAGTTCGGAGCGCCGATGACCACGGGCCTCGACTACAACAAGGCGACTCCGGACGACAACTTCGTCAACTTCATCCAGGCCGTGACGGACACCTTCCGCGAGCTGAAGATGGGTTCGGTGTACTGGCCCGGGCTGCGCACGGACGACACCTACTCCATCCAGACCCTCACCGGACCGGTCGCCCGCCCCTGGCTGGCCACCACCAACCAGTCCGGCGCCGACCGCCTCGCCTGGGCCTGGGGCCGGGGCAAGCCGGTCAAGCCCTGACACCTCGGTTCACACGGCCGGCCGCGGTGCGCCCGCCCGCGGCCGACCGTTCGGCGTCGGCTCAGGCCGCCGCCGGGCGGACCAGCCCCGACTCGTAGGCGAAGACCACCGCCTGCACGCGGGCCCGGGCGCCGATCTTGGCGAGGATGTGGCTGACGTGGGACTTCACGGTGGTCGGAGCGATGGAGAGGCGTTCGGCGATCTCGGCGTTGGACCAGCCTGAGGCGACGCCGGAGAGGATCACGCGCTCGCGCCCGGTGAGCGTGTCGAGGCCCACCTCGCGGGTGGCGCGGGCGGGTTGCCCCTCGCGGACCGCGTCGATGAGGGCGCGGGTCAGATCAGGCGTGATGACGGCGTCCCCGGCGGCCACGATCCGGACGGCCGCGATCAGTTCCTCGGCCGTGGCGTCGGGCTGGAGGAATCCGCCGGCGCCGGCGCGCAGGGCCGCGTAGGGATAGGCCTCGCTGTCGGCTGGCGTCAGGACCAGCACGCGCGGCCGGCGCTCGCCGACCGCGCCGGATCGGGTGATACGGCGGATGGCGTCGACGCCGATCGTGTGGGAGAAGCGGTCGTCCACCAGGACCACGTCGGGGTGGAGTGCGGCACTCTCGCGGATCGCCTCGTCCGCGCTGGTCGCCTCGCCGACGACGGTCAGATCGGGCTCGGCGGCCAGCAGCATGCGCAGGCCGAGTCGCTGCAGTGAGGGTGCGTTGACGATGAGTACGGAGGTCATGGCGGGGCCCTTCGTGAACGAAACGGTATCGTTCCCCTAGGGCTTCAGCGTAGCCCCGCACCTATCGAAACGCTAGCGTTTTTCTTCTGTGGTTTCGATCACGCTGCGCCAGGGCTGAACGTCCGCCGGGACACACCCGTACCTCCTGTCGAGCCAACACTGAGCAGGAGGCCCTTTGTTCCAGCAGCGAGCGCGAATCGACGTCGATCGCGTCCCGTCCCCGGCCCGCCGGCCACGGGCCGTCGCTCTCGTCGGCGGCCTGGCCCTGCTGCCCCTGGCCGTGGCGTGCAGTGGCGGCGAGGACGACCGCGCGGAGACGAGGACCGGCAAGATCGCGGTGACCGCCGCGCCCGAGGCAGGGGTCGTGGCACCGGCCAAGGTCGAGGTGATCGCCGGGCTGATCGGCTGCAAGCCCAAGATCCGGGTCGAAGCGGACGAGCTGCGGCAGGGCGTGTGCCACACCAAGGCGGCCGACCAGGTCATCACCACGTTCCCCGAGGAGAAGTACAAGCTCGCCTGGCTCGACGCCGCCAGCGGCTACGGCGGACAGCACCTCGTCGGCTCCCGCTGGGTGGTGAGCGCGAAGCCGGCCAAGCTGAAGGAGTTCCGCACCAAACTGGGCGGCGAGATCCAGCAGTTGCGCGGCATCGGCCCGGCCGCCCCGAGCGCGTCCTGACGGTGGCCGCGCAGGATCTACCCGAACGTCACCTGGGCCGTGGCGTGCCGGCCCTCCCGGTGGGTGGCCGCCCACAGCTCGGCACCCTCCCCGGCCGGAGTGCCGCAGGCCGCCAGGTGCTCGCCTCCGAACACCGGCTTGTGGAGCCGGTACGACAGTGAGCGCACCCGGCGGTCCGGTGCCCGGCGGCGGGGGAGTTCGAGCATGAGCAGGGCGAGCAGCGGGCCGTGGACGACGAGGCCGGGGTAGCCCTCCTCGTCACGGCAGTACGGGGCGTCGTAGTGGATGCGGTGCGCGTTCGCGGTGAGGGCGCTGAACCGGAACAGCAGCGCGGGATCCGGGTGCGCGGGGAGCTGCCAGGGCGAGTCGGTGTCGGGGAGCGTCAACTGATCGAGGACACCTGGGTGTTGGCCCGCACTGCGTCCCGACCGGTACACGCTGTCCTGCTCCTCGACCACACAGAGGCGCCCGCGCTGCCGGAACTCACGGCGCTCGGTGACGAACAGCAGCTCCCCGGTGCGGCCCTGCTTGGCGGTGAGCGCGCCCAGGCTGCGCACGCGCTCGGCCGGTTCGCCCAGGCGCAGCGGTTCACGGATCTCGCAGCGGCCCCCGGCCCACATCCGTTGGCGGTGCGGGACCGGCGGCAGGAAGTGGCCGTCGAGCGGATGGCCGTCGGGGCCCAGCCCGCCCTGCGCGGGCCAGCTCAGGAAGTACAGCCAGTGCCACAGCGGAGGCAGCGGATCGCCGGCCTTCGCCACGGCGTCGGGCAGATCCAGGACCGCCGACAGGGCGGCCACCGGACCGACCGGCAGCGGATCCTCGTCCGTGACCGGACCCGGGGTCCACGACTCCACATACGAGCTGAGCGGCGCGGCACCGGACACCGGCACCGGCTGGTCCTCAGGTTCCATCGTCCTCCTGTCCTCGGCCGTGGACTCAGTTTAGGAACCGCGCTGTCGAGCGCACGTGATGTGCTCCCCGGTACCCCCGTACCCGCCGTACGAGATCCTCGGCGGCCGTCGGCCAGTCCGGCCGGCCGAAGTCGAAGCCGGCCGCGAGCAGGCGGCCGGGGACGACGCGGCGGCTCTTGAGGAGGAGTTCGGTGTCCGAGCGGAGCGCGAAGGCGCCGAGTTCGGCCATCGCCTTCGTCGCGGGCAGGCCCACCGGGGTGCCCCAGGCGGCGCGGAGGTCACGCATGAAGTCCCGTTGCGGCAGCGGGTTCGGGGCGGCGAGGTTCACCGGTCCGCTCAAGTCGTCCCGCTCGACGAGGAATTCGACCGCGCGGACGAAGTCGTGGCCGTGGATCCACGAGACGTACTGCGCGCCGCCCGCGACCGGGCCGCCGAGCCCGAGCCGCACCAGCCGCAGCAGCATGTCGAGGACACCGCCCCGGCCGGGGCTCATCACCATGGCGGAGCGCAGGGCCACCTTGCGGGTGCGCGGGGTGTCGGCCGCCTCCAGCTCCCGCTCCCAGGCCCGGGCGATCTCGATGCTGTACGCCCAGTAGTCGGGGACGTCCGGCTCGGTGCCGCCGATGACGCCGGTCGCCTCGTCGTTCGGCGCGTCGAAACGGTGGGAGTAGATGGTCGCGGTGCTCATCTGGAGCCAGACGCGGGGCGGCCGGGCGGCGGCCGTGATCGCCTCGCCGACGGCCCGGGCGGAGTCCACCCGCGAGTCCATCATCGCCCGCATGTTGGCGGGCGTGTAGCGGCAACTGACGCTCCGCCCCGCCAGGTTGATCACCACGTCGCTGCCGTCGATCACCTCGGCCCAGGGGCCCTGGCGCACCCCGTCCCACGGGATGTCGCCGGGGCGCCCGGGCCGTCGGCTCAGCACCACGACCTCATGACCGGCCGCGGTCAGTTCGCGGCGCAGCAGCGTCCCCACCTGCCCGGTACCCCCGGGAATCACGATCTTCATCCGGCTCGCCCCCTCTGTTCTCGGAGCGAGCATACGCCGATGTTGAACGTGTTCAAAACAGTGCGGTGGGACCTCCTGAGGGTGGTCAGTGCCGGGGCCGGTAGGCCTTGGGCAGACGCAGGCCGCGGTCGGCCATGATCTGGCGGACGCGGTCGGGGTAGTCGGTGATGATGCCGTCGATGCCCATGTCCATGAGCGCCTCGATGGTGGCCGGATCGTCACAGGTCCACGGGATGACCTTCAGGCCCCGGGCATGGGCCTCGGAGATCATCGTGGGGTCGGGGTAGAAGCGGAAGTCAGGGTCGCCGATCTTGCCGCTCTGCGGGAAGCCGTAGTTCGGGGAGAGCGCCTTGAGGCCCGGGACGGTGGCCGCCGCCTTGACGAAGTCGCCGTCGTAGTCGTCGGCGTCGATCCCGCCCAGCCAGGGGGAGGCGCCGGGCTTGCCGACCTGAAGGAAGTCGTAGTTCGTGAGCGCGACCAGCGGCCATCTCGGTGCCAGCTTGTGCATCGCCTTCAGCGCGCCCCAGTCGAAGGACTGGATGGTGACCTGGTCCTCGATGCCGGAGCGGTGGATCTCCTCGTAGACGCGGCGCACGAACAGCTCGCGCGGGGCGGTCTGTTCGGGTGCGCCCGCCTCGACCTTCGTCTCGATGTTCAGCTTGACCTGTTTGGCGCGGTAGCTCTTGACCAGGTTCAGGACGTCCTTGAGCTCGACCATCCGGAAGCCCTTGACCACCTCCTGCTGCGGGAATCCGGGCAGTTGCTGGTAACCGCAGTCCAGGGTCTTGATCTGAGCCAGCGTCAGATCCTTGATGTACTTGCCGACATACGGGTACAGGGGGTCGCCGGGCGTGACCGGTGCCGTGTCCCTGCACTTCACCCCGCTGATCTGCCGGTCGTGGTTGACGACGACCTTGCGGTCCTTGGTGATGTGCGTGTCCAGCTCCAGGGTGGACACCCCGAGCCGCAGGGCCTTGCCGAACCCCTGCAACGACTCCTCGGTCGTCAGCCCCAGGCCACCGCGATGGGCCTGCAGATCGAACAGGGCTCTGTGCGCGGGCGGTTGGGGCGTGGGCGTATGCGTTGTCGTTGTCGCGTGGGCGGCCGTCGGGAGGGCGAGCACCGGCGCCAGGGCCAGGCCGGCGAGGGCATGTCGTGCGGACATCGAAACCTCACTCGTGTCGGTTCGGGCGAGCAGGAGACGCTAGTTGAGCCATGGGCGTACGCAACAGCGTGGACATGTTCCCGCCATGAACCCTCACCGAACGGCCGCCCGGACTCAGCCACGCGGACCCACTGAGCAGCCGTACGCCTGCGCCCGTCAGCCGCGCAGATACGCCCCGAGCCGAGCGATCGCCGACGGGTTGCGGGGGCTCTCCACCAGGTCGACGTAGTCGAGGACGAAGATCCGGCGGTGCTTGACGGCGGAGACGTTGCGCAGCGGGGCGTACGACAGCAGGAACTTCCGCTTCTGCTCGGCGCTCACGTCCCCGTAGTCGCAGATCACGATGACGTCGGGGTCACGCTCGACGACACTCTCCCAGCCGACGGTGGTCCAGGAGTCGGCCAGGTCGTGCATGACGTTCTCGCCGCCGGCCGCGCTGATGATCTGGTCCGGGGCGGCGTGACGGCCGGACGTGAAGGGCTGGTCCTGGCCGCTGTCGTAGAGGAAGACCTTGGGACGCTCGGCCGGTGCCTTCGCCTCGACGTCGGCGATCTGCTTCTTGAACCCCGCGATGAGGGTGGCGGCCCGCTGCCGCACCCCGAACAGCTTGCCCAGGTTGGTGAGGTCCTCGTACAGCGCGTCCAGCGGCGGCATGATGCCGCGCGAGCTCTCCGTACGGCCGTTGTGGCACGACTCGGTGAGGGTGTACGTGGGGATGCCGAGCTTCTTGAGGGCGTCCGGGGTGAAGCCACTGTCCTCGCGGAAGCCGTAGTTCCAGCCCGCGAAGACGAGGTCGGCGCGGGCGTCGAGGACGTTCTCCTTGGTGAGCTGGTCCTTGGAGAGCCACTTGACCTTCTGGTAGCCGTCCTTCCAGGGGACGTCGGTGAGGTCGCCCTTGTCGTCGGGCATGGCGAACCCGGCCATGCGGTCCTCCAGCCCGAGCGCGAACATCAGCTCGGTGATGCCGACGTCGTTGGTGACCACGCGGTCGGGGACCTTGTCGTAGGTCACCTTGCGGCCGCAGTTGGTGAGCGTGACGGCGGTGGACTTAGCCTTCGCGTCGGCCTGCGGCTTTTCGACGGTGGCACCGCAGCCGGTGGCGGTCGCGGCGAGGCAGAGGGCGGCGATGAGCAACTTGCGCACAGGGATCCTTACGCGGGTGGGGGCAGGGTTCTCGAGTGGGAGCAGGGTTCTTACGAAGTGGCGGGGAGCAGGTCGAACAGCAGCTGGACCGCGCCCGTCTCCGGGTGTCGTACGGGATGCGCGCGCACCCCGAACACCTCGGCGAGCAGGGCGGGTTGAAGGACTTCGTACGGCGGCCCCGACGCGACGATCCGGCCGCCGGCGACGACGTACAGCCGATCGCAGTGCGCGGCGGCCAGGTTGAGGTCGTGCAGGGCGGCGAGCGCGGTCAGGCCGCTGCGACGGACCAGCGCGAGTACGTCCAACTGGTGTGCGATGTCGAGGTGGTTGGTGGGTTCGTCGAGGACCAGTACCCGGGGTTGCTGCGCCAGCGCGCGGGCGATGAGGACGCGCTGCCGCTCACCGCCGGACAGGGCGAGGAAGCCGCGCTCGGCGAGATGGCCGACGCCCGTGCGCTCCATGGCCTCGGCACACACGGCACGGTCCCGCGCGGCCGTCCGGTCCCGGTGCGGCAGCCGACCCATGGCGACCACCTCGGCGACCGTGAAGTCGAACTCCGCCGCCGACTCCTGGGGCAGCGCCGCCAACACCCGTGCGGCGGCCCGGGACCGCATGCCGTGCACGTCCTCCCCGTCGAGCCGTATCGCGCCCCGGTTCGGCCGCAGCGCCCGGTACACGCACCGCAGCAGCGTCGACTTGCCGCTGCCGTTGGGTCCGACCAGCCCGACGAACGCCCCGCTGTCCACGGCGAGTTCGATGTCGTCGACCAGCCGGGCGCCGGCCACTTCGACCGTCACACCGGTGATGTCGAGCCGCATGGTCACCTACCTCCGAACGCGTAGTGGCCGCGCCGCACGCGCAGTTGAGGACCGCCCGGCACGTCGTCCATGTCGATCCGCACGCTCACCGCCCTCCGAACGCATAGCCGCCCCGCCGCATCAGCAGCAGGAAGGCGGGCACCCCGACCACGGCCGTGATCACTCCGACGGGCAACTCGGCGGGTGCCAGCAGGAGTCGGGACAGCACGTCCGCCCACACCAGCAGGACGGCCCCGACCAGGGGCGCCACCGCCAGTACCCGGCGGTGGTCGGCGCCGACGAGCATCCGTACGACGTGCGGGACCATCAGCCCGACGAACCCGATCGCTCCGCTGACCGCGACCACCGTCCCGGTCACGGCCGCGGTGACGAGGAACAGCTCCCGGCGCAGCCGGCCCGGCCGGACCCCGAGCGCGGCGGAGGTCTCGTCACCCATGGCGAGCGCGTTGAGCGCCTCGGCACGCCACCGCAACCACGCCCATCCGGCCGCCACCGTCACCGCGGCGAGCGGCACTTGAACCCAGGTCGCGCCGCCCAGACTCCCCAGCAGCCACATCATCGCCGACCGGGCCGCCTCGCCCCGGGCCGCGCCGAACACCATCACCGTGGTCACGGCCTCGAAGCCGTACGCCAGCGCCGTCCCGGTCAGGACCAGGCGCAGCGGGGTGAGGCCGTGCGGGGAGCGGGCCACGGCGTAGACCAGGACCATCGCCGCGAGCGCCGAGGCGAACGCCGAAGCCGACAGCGCCCACACCCCGAGCCCCGCGAACGCCCCGAGCAGGATGACCGCGTTGGCGCCGACGGCCGCGCCCGAGGAGATGCCGAGCACGAAGGGATCGGCGAGCGCGTTGCGGACCATGGCCTGCACGGCCACGCCGACGGCCGCGAGCCCCGCCCCCACGACGGCGCCGAGTACGACCCGCGGCAGCCGGATCTCCCAGACGATGGTGTACGCGGCGACATCGTCGGCATGCACGGTCCCACCGGTGAGCCCGGCCCACAGGAACCGGAACACGGCTGCCCAGCCGATCCCGGCCGCCCCGAGTCCGACCCCGCACACGAGCGAGACCAGGAGCAGCAGCGCCAGGCCGAGGAGCAGCGGCGGCACGGGTATGCGGGTGGGGGTGGCACTTCGGCGCACGGCGGGGGTGGTCCTTCACCTGGGGCCACCTGTGGGACCTCAAGCAGGAGACAGCCCGTACGACCGTGCCGGCCGCGCGGTCCCCTCTCGCAGTCCACGGCGAGCAGTCGACGGGTCGCGCCACCCACAGGCGATCGGGCTCACACGGCACGTCTCTCTCAAGATGCCGCGCACACCGTTGCGGGTCAGCGCCGGACTCTCACCGGACTTCCCCCGCGGGAGGCTCCGGGAGCGTAGCAAACGCCCCAAAGGGGTCTGTCACCCAGGTCCTTGCTGCCGCACGCGCCGGGCGACCTTGCTGTCCTCGGTCTCCCACCACGGACGGACCAGGTCCGGCCCCGCCGTCCGCGCGACCGGCACGAGATCGGTGTCCAGGCGTCGGTCCAGTACGACGTTGCGGGCCCGCTCCGTCCGCGCCCACTGCACGAGGATCGCCAGCAGGAAGGGGAGCGCCACCAGTTCCGCGATGCTGATCATGGCGCCGCCGCCGACCTGCTGGTCGTGGTGGACGTCCGGCGCCCAGGGCGGGGCGTGGTGCAGATACCAGGCGCCGGCGATCAGCGTGCCGTGCGTCATGACGACGACACCGGGCACGGCGTCCACGATCCCGTCGAGGAAGACGAGCGCGGCCCGCACCGGATGCGTGCACCAGCCGGGCAGCGTCTCCTCGCCGGTCAGCACCGGCACCACGAACAGACAGCCGGCGAGCAGGAGATGCAGATACATGAGGTCGTGCAGCGGCCCGTACCGCAGCGCGGTCGCGAAGTACGGCGTGAAGTACACCGTCAGCTCGGTCGCCAGCACCAGCGCCGTGCTGACCAGCGGGAAGGTGAGCAGTCGTACGACCCGTCCGGTCATCGTCCGCCGCAGCCGGCCGGCCGGGCCCGCCGGCAGTGCCCGCAGCGCGAGGCCCAGCGGGTCGCCCAGGGCCAGCCCGATGGGCGCGACCAGATCGAGGAGGACGTTCTGGACGGCGGCCGGCCAGAACAGCACCCGGTCGTAGACGGCGAGGCCGGACATGGTGGCCGCGGTGAGCGTGCCGAGGCCCAGCAGGGCGAAGGCCGCGGTGCGGGCGAGGGGCCAGTGCTCGCCCCGGCGCGCGAGCCGCAGCACGCCCGCCGCGTACAGGCCGCCCAGCAGGACGACGAGGAGCAGCGCGGGCACGTCCGGTCGCCAGGAGGAGAGCAGCCGTCCCGCGGTGAGCTCCGGCAGACTCCCCATCACCAGGTCTCTCCTCGCTCCGTGTCGCGTCCGATGCGCGAGGGACGTTACGCCGCGTGGAATACCGACACCGGCCATACATGGGGCGAAACAGGCGACTTCGTACCAGTCTCATACCAACTTCCTACGAACGGCGTCGACTTCCTGTGAAAATCGTCGGCCCGTGGAATTGATCGTGTCGACCCACTCGCAGTCGTCCGCCGCGAGAGGCACTCTTGACGACGTGCGTACTGTTTCGCGACGTTTGAGAACTGCGGGAATCCGTGTCCCGGGGTGGATCGGGGGCGGAGGCGGGTACGCGTCGTGGATCGGCGGGTAATCAAACAGTGGCGCGTCGCGCACAGCGCGTCACGGGGGGAGCAGATCAGACGTGGAAGTGACGATCCACAGACTTGAAGACTTGACCGCCTCGCTCCGAGCGGCTTGGCACGGGGCGATGGACGAGTCGCCCGAGTACTCGAATCCCTTTCTCGCACCGGAGTTCGCGCTCGGGGTGGCCAGACAGCGGGACGCGGTGCGGTTGGCCGTCCTGCGGCAGGAGGGGAAGCCGGTCGGCTTCTTCCCGTACGAACGAGATGCTCTGGGCATCGGCCGGGCCATTGGTCTCGGCCTTTCGGACTGTCAGGCCCTGGTGCACCGGCCCGGGGTCACCTGGGACGCACAGGAGTTGCTGCGGGCCAGCGGACTGTCCATCTTCGAGTTCGATCACCTGGTCGAGGAGCAGACGCCTTTCGCCGGCTATGTCACCGGCCGGTTCGCGTCGCCGGTGGTGGATCTGAAGCCCGACGAGAGCGGCTACCCGCAGTGGCTGCGCGGCGCGTACCCGGGCCTCGCCAAGACGACGCTGAAGAAGGAACGTCGCCTCGGGCGTGACGTGGGCGAAGTGCGGTTCGTCTTCGACGAGCGCGACCCGGCGATGCTGCGCACGCTCATGCGCTGGAAATCCGCCCAGTACCGCAGGACCGGGCGGATGGATCGTTTCGCCCGGCAGTGGATCGTCGACCTGGTGGACGACCTCTTCCAGGTCCGCGAGGACCACTTCACCGGTGTGCTGTCCGTGCTGTACGCGGGCGACCGGCCGGTGGCCGCGCACTTCGGACCGAGATCGCGCACGGTGCTCGCGGCCTGGTTCACCGCCTACGACCCCGACCTGCACTACTACTCGCCGGGACTGATGATGCACCTGCGCACGGCCGAGGCGGCGGCCCGGGCCGGGGTGACGATGATGGACCTGGGGCGCGGCGACAAGGAGTACAAGGACTGGCTCAAGACCCGCGAGCTCCGCGTCGGCGAGGGCTTCGCCAGCCGCCCGCACCCGGTGGCGGCGGCGTACCGCGTCTGGCGCAGACCTGTGCGCGGTCTGCGCAACACGGTCAACGCCCACCCCCGCCTCCGCGAACCCGCCGACCGCCTCCTCAAGACGGTCGGCGGCCTGCGTACGTCACGCCGGTCGCCGTCCGGCGGGGGAGCGGGCAGCGCTCCCTGAGGCCGGTTGCCACGGGCGGGCCGGCATGCGCGGGCCCGCCCGGCGGTTGGATCTGCGCGGCTTGACGCGTGTCTCCCAGGCCGGTCCCGACGTGTCTCCGGGGCCGGTCCCGACGTGTCTCTGGGGCGGTCCCGAGTTTGCCGAATCGGCAACAGGCTTCGTGCACGCCGTGTCGTCCGTCGGATGATCGGTGTCGAAGCCGTCGATCGCGAGGGCTGCCTGGTCCGGTGGACCCGACGGCCCTCGCGTCACCCGGGAGGACCCCATGCCGCAGCCGACCCCAGCCGACCGCACGCACGGCCTCGTGACCTCGCCCGCCGGCCGTACTCACCTCGTGGAGCAGGGCGAGGGCCCGCTGGTGCTGCTCGTCCACGGGTTCCCGGAGTCCTGGTACTCCTGGCGCCGCCAGCTGCCCGCTCTGGCCGCGGCCGGCTACCGTGCCGTGGCCGTCGACGTCCGTGGCTACGGCCGCTCCTCCAAGCCCGCCGCCGAGTCCGCGTACCGGATGCTCGACCTCGTCGAGGACAACGTCGCCGTCGTGGACGCCCTCGGGGAGAGCTCCGCCGTGATCGTCGGGCACGACTGGGGCGCGAACATCGCAGCCACTTCCGCACTCGTACGCCCCGACGTCTTCCGCGCGGTCGGTCTGCTGAGCGTCCCTTACACCCCGCCCGGCGGCCCCAAGCCCAGCGAGGTCTTCGCGGGGATGGGCGGCGAAGAGGAGTTCTACGTCTCCTACTTCCAGGAGCCCGGCCGCGCCGAGGCGGAGATCGAGCCCGACGTACGCGGCTGGCTCGCCGGCTTTTACGCCGCGCTGTCGGCCGACACCATGGCCGAACCCGGCGCCCCCGACCCGCACTTCGTCACCCGCGGCGGCACGCTCCGCGACCGCTTCCCGCAGGGGCGTCGGCCGGCCTGGCTCGGTGAGGACGAACTCGACGTCTACGCGGGGGAGTTCGAGCGCAGCGGGCTCACCGGCGCGCTGAACCGCTACCGCAACATGGACCGCGACTGGGCGGACCTGGCCGGTCACCAGGGCGCCCCGATCCTTCAACCCTCCCTGTTCCTGGGCGGTTCCCTCGACGCGTCCACCACCTGGCTGGCGGACGCGATCGAGGCGTACCCCACCACGCTCCCCGGCCTGACCGCCTCCCACCTCCTGGACGGCTGCGGCCACTGGATCCAGCAGGAGCGGCCCGAAGAGGTCAACCGGATCCTGGTGGAGTGGCTGGCCGGGCTCGACGCCTGACGTGAACGGGCGGGCGGAAGTGCCGAGTCACCAGGTCGGGATGAGGCCGCCGTCGATCCTGATGTCGGCGCCGAGGACGTTCCCGGACCGGGGACCCGCCAGGTACAGCACCGCTTCCGCGACCTCGGCGGGCTGGGTGAACCGGCCGCTCACCATCGACCGCGCGGCACCCTCCGCGACCGCGGCCCGGTCGGCGCCGGTCGCCCGGCCGACCGTGGCCGCCACCCCGCTGTCCGACAGCCACAGATCGGTGGCGACCGGTCCGGGACTCACCGTGTTGACCCGGATGCCCTGCCCGCCCACCTCCTTCGACAGGCCCTTGGAGAAGGCGGCGACGGCTGCCTTCGAGACGCTGTAGTCGAGGACCAGGGGATCGGGCAGGGAGGAATTCACCGAGGCGATGGTCACGATGCTGCCCTCGCCCCGCGCCAGCATCGCCGGAAGCACGGCACGGGTCGTCCGTACCGTCGTCAGCAGGTTCAAGGTGAAGGTGGACAGCCAGTCCTCGTCGGTGATGGACAGGAACCCGTCGGGGCGGACCGGGGCGGCGCCGACGTTGTTGACCAGGATGTCGACGCGGTCGCCCGCCCGCTCCACCAGCAGGGCGGGACCGTCCTGCGTGGCGAGGTCGACCTCGACCACCTCGACCGTGCCGGACTTGGCCAGTTCCGCCAGCTCGTCGGAGGTGTGCCGGGCACCCGCGATCACCCGCGCGCCCTCGGCGGCCAGTGCCCGGACGACGGCGAGGCCGATGCCCCGGCTGGCTCCGGTGACGACCGCGGTGCGACCGTCCAGTTCGTGGACCATGAGGTGCTCCCAGGTGTCAGGGGTGAACTGTTCCCAAGGGCCAGCGTGACTCAGGAACCACGTCGGCGCAGGGCGAACGCCATGTGCGGGGGAAGAACGACGGACCCGAGGGCCGACTCTAGATATGCCCTGCCCGCCGCTGTCGGCGCAGCAGCAGCCCCAGGTACAGCCCGCCGACCACCGCCGTGACCACGCCGACCGGCAACTGGGCCGTCTCGTGAATGCGTTGGGAGGCGAAGTCGGCGGTGACCACGAGGAAGGCACCGGTGCAGGTGGCGCCCACGAGGTTGGGGCCGGGGGCGTGGGTGAGGCGGCGGGCCAGTTGGGGTGCGATGAGGGCGACGAAGGGAACCGGTCCCGCGGCGGCCGTCGCCACCGCGCAGGCGGCTGTGGCCAGCACCAGCACCACCAGGCGGGTGCGCTGGACGGGCACGCCGAGACCACCCGCGACGTCGTCGCCCATCTCCAGGATCCGCAGCCGGCTCGCGGTGAGGGCGACCAGTGGCAGCAGCACGAGCAGCCCGAAGGCGGCCGGGCGGGCGTCCTGCCAACCCCGGCCGTTCAGACTGCCGTTGAGCCACACCATCGCCTGCGCGGCCTGCGTGAAACGGGCCTTGGCGAGCAGATAGGCATTCACGCCCTGGAGCAGCGCACTGATCCCGATGCCGACCAGGACCAGCCGGTAGCCGTGGATGCCGTGCCGCCAGGCGAGCAGATACACCAGCAGCGCGGTCGCGAGACCACCGCCCACCGCGCCCAACGCGACCTGCCCGCCGGTGCCGCCGATGACCAGCACGACCAACAGGCCGCCGGTGGCGGAGCCGTAGGTGAAGCCGACGATGTCGGGGCTGCCCAGCGGATTGCGGGTCAGGCTCTGGAACAGCGCCCCGCTCAGCCCGAGCGCCGCGCCGACCAGGACACCGGTCACCAGGCGGGGCAGGCGGAGTTCGTTGACGACGAAGTTCGTCTGCCGGCTGCCGTTGCCGAGCAGGGTGCGGATCACGTCGGCCGGGGAGATGGCGAACTCACCTGTCCCCAGGGCGAGTACACCCACCGCGAAGGTGGCGACCAGCACCAGTGCGCAGACCGTGACCGTACGGACGTCCACGCGCAACGACAGCCCGCGTGAGCGGCTGCGGACGACGTGTGTACGGCGGGGGAGGGTCTTGGTCGTGCCGGGCGGAGCTGTCGTCACGACGACACCACCTTGCCGAGGGAGAAGGCCGCGGTCACGACGACACCACCCGGCGATGCCGGACCAGCGCGATGAACACCGGCGCGCCGATCACCGCCGTCACCACACCCGCGTCGAGTTCGTCGGGCCGGACGACGACCCGGCCCAGGACGTCCGCGTAGAGCAGGAGCGCCGGTGCGAGGAGCATGGACAGCGGCAGCGTCCACCGCTGGTCGGTGCCGGCGATCATGCGGGCCATGTGCGGGACGGCGAGGCCCACGAAGACCAGGGGGCCGACGGCGGAGGTGGCCGCGCCGCACAGCAGGGTGACCGCCAACAGGCCCAGGAACCGCGTCCGGTTGAGGTGGGCGCCCAGGGCGCGGGCCGCGTCGTCGCCGAGGGCGAGCGCGTTGAGCGGGCGGACCAGGGAGAGGGCGAGGACCAGGCCGACCGCGACGAACGGTGTGATGGTCGTCAGCGTCTGATTGTCGGCGCGGGCGAGCGAACCCACGCTCCAGAACCGGAGTTGGTCCAGGGCCTGGGCGTCGAGCAGCATCACCGTCTGGCTCAGGCCGGTGAACACCGCGGCGATCACCGCGCCGCCCAGCGCGAGCCGTTCCGGGGTGGCGCCGCCGCGTCCGCCGGAGGCCAGCGAGTACGCCAGCAGACCGGCGATCACTGCCCCCGCCATGCCGAACCACACCCCGGCCCACAGGCTGGTCAGCCCCAACACCGTGATGGCGAAGACCACTCCGGTGGCCGCGCCCGCGTTGATGCCGAGCAGTCCGGGGTCGGCCAGCGGGTTGCGGGTGAGCGCCTGGATGAGCGCGCCCGCGACGCCCAGCGCGGCTCCGGCGGCGATCCCGGCGAGGGTGCGGGGCACGCGTACGTCCCAGACGACGGAACTCGCGATCGACCCGTCGTCGTGCAGCAGGGCGTGGAACACGGTGGCCGGTGCGAGCGAGCGCGAACCGATCGCCAGGCTGAGCACGATCGCCACGAACAGGAGCACCAACGCGCCCATGACAGCCAGCAGTCGGGTCCGGGCGCGCCGTCGAGGGGGTTGGTCCGCCTGCTCAAGTACGGGCGTGGCGACCTTAGTTGACACCGCCACCCTCCGCGCTGAGCCGTTCGGCGATCCGGCGACCGAGCGCCTTTTTGTCGATCTTACCGACCGAGGTACGGGGGAAGACGTCGACCACCTCCACCCGGTCGGGCAGCTTGTACGCAGCCACCCCGCGGTCGGCGAGGAAGGCGGCGAGTTCGCGCTGGGTCGGGGTGCCGGCCTCGCCGCGCGGGACCAGGTAGGCGCAGGTGCGTTCGCCCATCGTCGCGTCGGGCATGCCTACCACGGCCGCGTCGTGGACCGCGGGGTGGGCCAGGATGTGGTTCTCCAGCTCCTCGGCGGAGATCTTGTCACCGCCCCGGTTGATCTGGTCCTTGGCCCGGCCCTCGACGACCAGGTGTCCGCTGGGCAGGACCCGGACCAGGTCGCCGGTGCGGTAGTAGCCGTCGTCGGTGAAGGTGCGGGCGTTGTGCTCGGGCGCCCGGTAGTAGCCGCGCAGGGTGTAGGGGCCGCGGGTGAGCAACTCGCCGGTCTCGCCCGGGAGTACGTCGTGTCCGTCCTCGTCGACGACCCTGATCTCGTCGTCGGGGGACAGCGGCCGGCCCTGGGTGCCGATGACGAGGTCCGAAGGGTCGTCCAGGCGCGTGTAGTTGAGGAGTCCCTCGGCCATGCCGAAGACCTGCTGGAGGGTGCAGCCGAGGGTCGGCTCGACGCGGGCGGCGGGCTCGGCGCCGAGCTTGGAGCCGCCGACCTGGAGCAGGCTCAGCGAGGACAGGTCGGCCTCCTCCCACTCCACCGCGTCCAGCCACAGCAGGGCGATCGGCGGCACCACGGCCGTCGCGGTGACCTTCTCGCGCTCGATCAGCGCGAACGCGTCGTCCGGGCTGGGCGTGGGGGAGAGGACCACCGTGCCGCCGACCAGCAGCGTGCCGAGGATGCCCGGGCAGGCCAGCGCGAAGTTGTGCGCGGTCGGCAGGACCACCAGGTAGACGGTCGACTCGTCGAAGCCGCAGACCTCCACGCTGGCCCGGACGTTGTACGTGTAGTCGTCGTGGGTGCGCGGAATGAGCTTCGGCTTGCCCGTGGTCCCGCCGGACAGCAGCAGCACGGCCACATCCCCGGGGTCGGGCACGGGCAGCGGCACCGGCTCGGTGTCGAGGTCGTCGAGCGCGGTGAACTCCGCGGGATCGCCGGCCACCAGGACGTGCTCGACCGACGGCACCGCCTTGCGCACCGCGCGCGCCAGCCCACGGTGGTCGAATCCGTCGAGCAGGTCGGGGATCGCGTACGCCGTCGCGCCGGCCGTCTCGGCCACGTGCACGATCTCGCTCTCCCGGTGCGCGGGCAACGTCAACACCGGCACCGCGCCGGCCCGCAGCAGCGCGAAGAACAGCACCACGAAGGCGTCGGTGTTGGGGAGTTGGACGACCACCCGGTCGCCGGGGCCGATACCGAGCCGCCGCAGCCCCGCGGCCGTACGGTCGGCGCGCCGGTCGAGATCGGCGTACGACCACCGACGGCCCCCGGCGTCCACCAGCGCGATCCGCCCGGGGTCGCGCTCGGCCCGGTCCCGCAGCAGCCGGTCCAGCGGCCGGCCCTGCCAGTGACCGGCGTCCCGGTACCTCTGAACGAACGGTTCCGGCCAGGTCACCCACCCGTCGAGCATGCCCAACTCCCGCCGCTGCCTAGCTCCTTTGGTTTAGGAAAGGCTTGCCTAATAAGCGATCTCGGTCAAGCCTGAGGGTGGCTCTGGACGGGCGATCGATCCGGGGGCTAGGGTCGGCATGTAATTAGGTTAGGTTAACCTAAGTTCAGGGAGGTAGCTCGTTGCTGCGTTATCGGAGCGCGGAGACGGATCTGCCGGGTGACCCCCTCCTGTTGACCGCGGCACTGGCGGAGTCGGGCTTGTTCGACCAGTACGTGGTCTACGAACGGGAGGGTGACTTCTGCTTCGCCGGCGGTGTGCTCGGCGAGGTCGTGGTCGCTCGCTCCGGAATCCGCCGCAGATGGCTCGCCGATGAGACCAGGACCCCGATCGGACCGCACCCCCTCCGCCAAGTCCAGGAAAAACTCGCGGACATGGACATCCAGGACTGGAACGCGTACGGCTGGATGGCCTTCGAGTTCTCCCACCTGCACACCGACCGACCCGAGCGGGCCGGTGACGCCGACCTGCTCCATCTGGTCGTACCGCACAGCGAAGTGAGGTTCCGTCAGGGAAGCGTGCTGGTACGCAGCGCGGACCAGGAGACCCTCGACGCCCTGCTCACCCTCCTCGCCGAACCCGTCGACCGCCCGGCCGTCGAGGCCCGCCCGATCGACGTGGCGGACGACGCGGGCGGTTACCCGCGCATCGTGGGCCGGGCCATCGAGGAGATCCGGACGTCGACCGACCTCCAGAAAGTCATCCTCTCCCGCTCGGTCCCCGTGCCCTTCCCGGTCGACTTCGTCGCCACCTATGTGCACGGCCGCTCGCACAACACCCCGGCCCGCTCCTTCCTGGTGAACCTGGGCGGCCGACGCGTCGCCGGCTTCAGCCCCGAGACCGTCGCCGAGGTGAGCGCGGACGGCGAGGTCGTCACCCAGCCGCTCGCCGGCACCCGGGCCCGCGGCCTGGGCGGCGCGGAGGACGAGCGGCTGCGCGCCGAACTCCTCGCCGACCCCAAGGAGATCTCCGAGCACGTCCTGTCCGTGAAACTCGCGGAGGAGGAGATGGCCACCGTCTGCCGTCCGGGCACCGTCTCGGTGCGCGACCTGCTCAGCGTGCGCCAGCGCGGCAGCGTCCAGCACCTGGGCTCCAGCGTGCACGGACTGCTCGCCGACGACGCCACCGCCTGGGACGTCCTGCGCGCCGTCTTCCCGGCCGTCACCGCCTCGGGCATCCCCAAACTCCCGGCCTACGACTGCATCAGCCGACTGGAGAGCGGCCCCCGCGGCATCTACAGCGGGGCGGTCCTGGCGGCGAGCAGCGACGGGGCGCTGGACGCGGCCCTGGTGCTGCGCAGTCTCTTCGAGGAGGACGGCCGCACCTGGCTGCGGGCCGGCGCCGGCATCCTCTCCGGATCCACGCCGGAACGGGAGTTGGAGGAGACCTGCGAGAAACTGCGCAGCGTCGCCCCGTACGTCGTCCCCGCCCAGCCGGCGCCGCTGGCCGTACCGTCACTCCAGGGTTAGGGGCTCGCGTGCGCCTCGGAGAAATGGTCGTCGACGTCGCCCCGCTGCGCTCCAGCAGGGACTTCCGGCTGGTGTTCGCCACCCAGGCGATCTCCATGGTGGGCACCCAGCTCACCTCGGTGGCGGCGAGCCTCCAGATCTACGAGCTGACCGGATCCACCGTCCAGGTCGGCCTGATGAGTCTGGTGCTCGGCATGTCCCTGCTGGTCGGCCTGCTCGCGGGCGGTCTGCTCGCCGACCGGGCCGACCGGCGCCGCGTCGTCCTCGTCACCCGGTCGGTGACAGCGGTCGTGGTCACCGGACTCGCGGTGAACGCGGCCCTGCCCGACCCGCATGTGTGGTTCGTCTTCGTGGCGGCCGTCCTGGCCGGCGGCAGCGCCGGCCTCGGCGGCCCCGCGATGATGGCCGCCACCCCGAACCTGGTGCCCAAGAGCCAACTCGCCGCGGCGGGCGCGCTGACCACCCTCACCGCCCAACTGGGCGGTATGGCGGGCCCGTCGCTCGCCGGCGTGATCGCGGCGGGACCGGGTCTGGCCTGGTGCTTCGGGATCGACGCGGCCGTCTACGTCGTAGGACTCGCGCTCCTCGCACCCCTCCCCGCGATGCCGCCCGAAGGATCGGGCGAGGCCCAACACCCGCTCAAAGCAATGGCGGAGGGCCTGCACTTCCTGCGCGGCAACCAGGTGGTCGCGGGGCTGCTGCTCATCGACGTCTGCGCCATGGTCTTCGCGATGCCGTACGCGCTCTTCCCCGAACTCGGCACCGAGCACTTCGGCGGCGGCCCGTCCACCGTCGGGCTGCTCTACACCGCCCCCGCCGTCGGCTCGTTCTGCGGCGCGCTGGCCAGCGGTTGGACCGGCCGGATCCACCACACCGGGCGGGCACTGATCGGCGCGGTCGCGGTGTGGGGCGTGGCGATCACCTGCTTCGGCCTGAGTCCGAATCTGTGGCTCGGGCTGGCTTTCCTGGCCCTGGCGGGCCTGGGCGACACGGCCTCGGAGATCCTGCGCCGGGCGCTGCTCCAGCACTACACGCCGGACCGCCTCCAGGGCCGGGTCGGCAGCCTGTGGCTCGCCCAGGCCACCGCCGGACCCTCCGTGGGCAACCTCGAAGCCGGCCTGGTCGCACGGGCGTTGGGCTCGTCGGCCGGGGCCGCGGTGGTCGGGGGAGTGGTCTGTCTGGCCGGGGTGGCGGCGGTCGCGCTGGCCGTGCCGGGCCTGCGCAAGGCCACCCTGCACGGCCCTGCCGCCACCGAACCCGCGCCGGCCCCCGAGGTCTCCCCGGCGGCCGACTGACTCAGGAGGGACCCGTGCCGAGCGCGCAGGTCAACGGAATCCGACTCCACTACGACGATGAGGGCCACGGCGAGCCCGTGGTGCTGGTGATGGGCCAGGGCGCCCGCGGCCGGTCCTGGCACCTGCACCAGGTGCCGGACCTGGTGGCGGCGGGACACCGGGTCGTCACCTTCGACAACCGGGGCATCCCGCCCACAGACGAGTGCCCGGAGGGCTTCACGATCGACGACCTGGTGGCCGACACCACCGGACTCGTCGAGCACCTCGACCTCGGCCCGTGCCGGTTCGTCGGTGTTTCCCTGGGGGCGTACGTCGTCCAGGAGTTGCTCCTCGCCCGGCCCGAACTGGCCGTCCAGGGCGTCCTGATGGCCACCCGCGGCCGTACGGACGTCCTGCGCGCCGCCATGCGGGAGGCCGAACGCGCCCTGTACGACGGCGACTCGGAGCTGCCGCCCGTCTACTCGGCCTGGGTGCGGGCGCTGCAGAACCTGTCCCCGGCGACCCTCGACGACGCTCAGCGGATCCAGGACTGGCTGGAGCTCTTCGAGTTCTCTCCGCCCGCCTCGGGCCCCGGCGCCCGGGCCCAGCTCGACCTGACCGTCCCGCCCGGACGGCTCGACGCCTACCGCGCGATCACCACACCCTGCCTGGTCATCGGCTTCGCCGACGACCTCGTCCTGCCCCCGCACCTCGCCCGCGAGGTCGCCGACGCCATCCCCTCCGCCGGCTACCGGGAGATCAAGGACTGCGGCCACTACGGGTACTTGGAGCGCCCGGACGAGGTGAACCGGGTGCTTCTGGACTTCTTCCGCAGTGGTTCTTCCACGCCAGTCGATCTTAAATTAGGTTAGCCTCACCTAAGTATCTACTCCAGGGAGTAACCGGTGCAGCGCACCCTTCTCAATGGAAAGATCCATCGAGCCACCGTGACACAGGCCGATCTGCACTATGTGGGATCCCTGACGATCGATCAGGACCTCATGGAAGCCGCCGACATCGTCGAGGGCGAAGTGGTCCAGGTGGTCGACATCGACAACGGCGCACGGCTCACCACCTACGCCATCACCGGGGAACGCGGCAGCGGCGTCATCGGCATCAACGGGGCCGCAGCCCATCTCGTTCACCCCGGTCACCTCGTGATCATCATGTCCTTCGCCGCGCTCGACGAGCGCGAACGGGCCGCCCACGAACCCCGCGTGGTCCACGTGGACAAGGCCAACCGCATCGTCAAACTCGGCGCCGACCCGGCCGAGCCGGTGCCCGGCGCGCCGGACCAGTTCTCCGGCGCCTTCCCCGCCTCCGCCCCTGCCCCCGCCCCGCACCAGGAGAGGAACTGAGCCATGGCCAACCCGTTCGACGACGAGAACGGCGTCTTCCACGTGCTGGTCAATGACGAGGGCCAATACTCCCTCTGGCCGGACTTCGTGCCCGTCCCGGCCGGCTGGACCGGCGTCCACGGCCCCGACACCAGGGCCGCCTGCCTGGACCACATCGAACAGCACTGGACGGACATGCGCCCGCGCAGCCTGGCCGAGGCCATGAGCCGGACCGAGGCCTGATGGCGGCCCGCCCGGGCGTGGAGGACGTACTCCCCCTGTCGCCGATGCAGGAGGGAATGGTCTTCCACGCGCTCTACGACGATCACGCCCAGGACGTCTACACCGGGCAGCTCACCATCCGCCTCGAAGGCCCCCTGGACCCCGCCCGGATGCGTACCGCCGCCGAGGCGCTGGTCGCCCGGCACGCCAACCTGCGCGCCGCGTTCCGCACCCAGCGCTCCGGCCGTCCGGTCCAGGTGATCCGGAGCGAGGTCCGCGTCCCCTGGGCCGTGACCGACCTCTCCGCCCTGCCGGAACCGGAGCGCGACACGGCCTTCGGTCGGCTCCTGGCCGCGGACCTCGACCAGCGCTTCGACCTGGCCCGCCCGCCCCTGCTGCGGTTCCGCCTGGTCGTGTTCGGCGAGCGGGACCACCGACTGGTCGTCTCCTCGCACCACTTGCTCTGGGACGGCTGGTCGGCGCCTGTCCTGGTACGGGAGTTGTTCCAGCTGTACACCTCGGCAGGCGACCCTGCCGCGCTGCCCCGCGTCCGGCCCTACCGCGACTACCTGGCCTGGCTGGCCCGCCAGGACAGCGAGGCCGCGCGCACGGCATGGGCCGCCGCCCTGACCGGACTTGACGAACCGTCACTCGTCGCACCCGAGGCCCAGGGCAAACCCGCCGGGCAGCCCGACCGGTACGTCCTGGAACTTCCCGAACGGGACACCACGGCACTGACCGCCGCCGCCCGCGCCCACGGGCTCACCGTCAGCAGTGTGCTCCAAGGACTGTGGGCCGTCCTGCTCGCCCGGCTGACCGGCCGCACCGACGTGGTCCTGGGCGCCACCGTCTCCGGCCGCGACGCCGACGTGACCGGCATCGAGTCGATGATCGGCCTCTTCATCAACACCCTGCCGGTACGGGTCCGGCTGCGCCCCGCGGAACCCCTCGCGGACCTGCTTCGCCGGGTCCAGTCCGAGCAGTCCGCCCTGCTGGACCACCGCCACCTCGGCCTCGCGGACATCCAGCGCGCCGCCGGACACACCGTCCTCTTCGACACCCTGCTGGTCTTCGAGAGCTACCCGATTGACGACGACGGCATCGCCCGCGCCCTCGACGGCCTGCGCATGACGGACGTCTCCGTCCGTGACGCCACCCACTACCCCCTGGCCCTCACCGCGCTGCCGGGACCGGGCCTCACCCTCACGTTCAGCCACCAGCCGAGCGTCCTGGACCACACCGCGATCGTGCGCGTGGCCGAGCAACTCCTCCAGCTGCTGGACGACTTCACCCACCACCCCGAGCGGCCCGTCGCCCAGCTCTCCCTGCCGGACCAGGACGACCGGCCCGCCGCGGACACCACCCGCTCCCTGACCCACCCCGCGATCCGCGCCCTCTTCGAGGAACAGGCCGCTCGCACCCCCGACGCACCGGCCGTACTGCACGGCGACACCACCCTCACCTACGCCGAACTCAACGCCCGCGCCGACCGGTTGGCGGCAGCCGTGACCGCCCGCGGCGTCGGCCCCGAGTCCGTCGTCGCCGTCGCGCTGCACCGCGGCCCCGACCTGGTCACTGCACTCCTCGCGGTCCTCAAAGCAGGCGCCGCCTGTATGCCGGTGGACCCGTCCTACCCGGCGGACCGCATCGCCCTGATGCTCGGCGACGCCGGGCCGCGGCTGGTGATCTGCGAGCCGGACACGGCTCAACAGCTCGGTATCGCCCCGGACTTGGTGTGCGCCCCGGACGCGTCGACCGACCTCCGAGGACCGCGTCCGCCGCTGTCGCCCGAGAACCCCGCGTACCTCATCTTCACCTCCGGCTCCACCGGCCGCCCCAAGGGTGTGCTCGGCACCCAGCGCGCGCTCGCCAACAGGCTCGCCTGGGGGAGGGAGTTGCGGGAGGGAGGCGCCCCGGGGGTGCGTCTCGCCAAGAGCCCGATCAGCTTCATCGACGGACTGACCGAGCTGCTGGGCGCATTGGTCATCGGGGACGCCGTGGCGCTCGTCGACGACGACGCGACCGGCGACCCGGCCGCCCTCGCGGCGGTCACCGACCGGCACGGGGCCACCGTCTTCACCGCAGTCCCCAGCCTCTACTCCACCCTGGTCGAATCCGCCCCGACGGACGGCTTCGCCTCCGTCCGCGCCTGGATCGCCAGCGGCGAACCGCTCTCCGCCGAACTCGCCGAATCCATCGTGCGCCGCTGGCCGGCGGCCCGGCTCGTCAACCTGTACGGCTGCTCCGAAGCGGCCGGCGACAGCCTGATGCATGTGTACGAGGGCGGCGACGGACCGGTCCCGCTGGGGCAGTCCATCGCGAACACTCGCGTCCACGTCCTCGACCCGTTCCTGCGCCCCGTCCCGGTCGGCGGCACCGGCGAGCTGTATCTCGCCGGGGACGGACTGGCCCGCGGCTACCTGAACCAACCCGGCCGCACCGCCGAGCGCTTCGTTGCCGACCCCTTCGGCCCACCCGGCAGCCGCCTCTACCGCACCGGCGACCTGGCCCGCCAACAGGCCGACGGCACCGTCGAGTTCCTCGGCCGTGCCGACGACCAGGTCAAGATCAGGGGCTTCCGGGTGGAGCCGGGCGAGATCGAGGCGGCGGCCCGCGCGCTGCCGGGGGTGCGCCGGGCGGCGGTCGTGGCGAGGGAGGACGGGCCGGGGGCGCGGCGGCTGGTCGCGTATGTCGTACCGGGGACGCGCGACGCGGCTTCCGTTCCTTATGCCGATGCCGATGCCGATGCCGATGCCGATGCCGGTGCTGGTGCTGGTGCTGGTGCGGGTGCCGTTCCGGACACGGCTCCCGCGCTCGACGCCTTGGCCTTGCGCCGGGCGCTGGCCGAGCGGCTGCCCGCCCACCTCGTACCGTCCGCCGTCGTCCTGCTCGACGCCCTGCCGCTCACCCCCAGCGGCAAGGTGGACCGCCGGGCCCTGCCCGCCCCCGACTTCACGGGGGTGAGCACCTTCGAACCGCCGCGCACCGAACCGGAGAAGGTCCTGTGCGGACTCTTCGCCGAGGTGCTCGAGCTCGAACGGGTGGGTATCCACGACGACTTCTTCGAACTCGGCGGCGACAGCATCGTCTCGGTCCGACTGGCCGACCGGGCCCGCCGAGCCGGGCTCGGGCTCTCGCCCCGTGATGTGTTCACCCGGCGCACCCCGGCCGGTCTCGCCGAGGCCGTCGGGGACGAATCCGGGCCCCCGCAGGAGGAGTTCACCGCTACCGCCGCACCGCTCGTGAAGCTCAGCGCGACCCAGCTCGACAACGTCAAGGCCAGGTGGAGGAGTCGATGAGCAAGGAGCCCGGGGACGACGGTTCCCTGGTCGAGGACGTCCTGCCGCTGTCCCCGCTCCAGCAGGGACTGCTGTTCCACGCCCTGTTCGACGAGGGCGCCCAGGACGTCTACACGATGCAGACCCTGGTGGAGATCGAGGGACCCCTCCGCCCCGAACTGCTGCGCACCGCCGCCGAGGAGCTCTACGCCCGGCACGCCAACCTGCGCAGCGCCTTCCTCCACGAGGATCTCGACGAACCGGTGCAGGTCGTCCTCAAGCAGGTCGCCGTCGACTGGAAGGAGGTCCGCACCGGCGGACCGTCGTCAGGGTCCGGCGGAGAGTCGGCAGGTGCGAGCGGGGAGGAGGAGGGTGCGAGCCCGGAGGAGGCCGAGGTGGCCCGCCTGGCCACCGCCGACGCCACCGCCCGCTTCGACCTCACGGATCCGCCCCTCCTGCGCCTCACCCTGGTCGACCGCGGCGCCGACCGATGGCTCCTGATCCTCACCAACCACCACCTCCTGCTGGACGGTTGGTCGATCCCGCTGCTGGTCCGCGAACTCCTCCAGCTCTACGCTGCCCAGCTCGCCCCGGGTCGCACAGCACCCCTGCCCGCGGTACGCCCGTACCGCGACTTCCTCGCCTGGCTGGCTTCCAGGGACCGCGACGCGTCGGCGCGCGCCTGGCGCGAGGCCCTCGCCGGGGCCGCACCAACGCTGCTCTCGCCCGCCACCGCAGGCCTGGTGCCGGTCGCGCCCGAGCTGCACACCCTCCGCCTGACCGAGGAAATCACCGGCCAGGTGGCGGAGTTGGCACGGCGCCGGGGCGTCACCGTCAACACCGTCGTACAGGGAATGTGGGCGCTGCTCCTTGCCCGGCTCACTGGCCGGGACGACGTGGTGTTCGGCGCGACCGTGGCGGGGCGGCCCGCCGAACTGGCCGGTGCCGAGTCCATGATCGGACTCTTCATCAACACCGTGCCCGTACGGGTCGCCGTGCCGCCCGGTGAGACGGCGGGCGCGTTCCTGCGCCGACTCCAGGACGAACAGGCCCGGTTGATGGACCATCAGCACCTGGGCCTCACCGAGATCCAGCGCCTGGCCGGCGCGGGCGACCTCTTCGACACGCTGCTCGTCTTCGAGAACTACCCCATCGACCAGAAGGCGGTCGCCGAGGCCGAGGCACAGTCCGGCCTGCGGATCGTCGATGTCAAGGGCGCGGGCGCCACGCACTACCCGCTGACCCTGGCCGTGCTCGCCGAGCAACAGCTGGGTGTCGTCTTCGAGTTCAGGCCCGACTGCTACGAGCGACCGGCGGTCGAGGAACTGGCCGCACGCTTCGAACGACTCCTCCGTACGACCGTCTCGGCGCCCGACACCCCGTTGGCCGCACTGGACGTGCTCGCGCCCGAGGAGCGGGCCGAGCTGTTGGCGGCGGGCATCGGTGAGCGGCTGCCCGCGCCGTACGCCACCATGCCGGAGGCGTTGGAGGCGCAGGCGGCCCGTACGCCCGACGCGGTCGCGGTGGTTGGGGCGGGGGAGCGGCTGACCTTCGCCGAGCTGAACTCCCGGGCCAATCAACTGGCCCGGCTGCTGGTCGAGTCGGGCGCCGGGCCGGAGCGGTTGGTCGCGTTGGCGCTGCCGCCGACGCCGGACACCCTCGTCGCGCTGCTGGCGGTGCAGAAGGCCGGTGCGGCCTATCTGCCGCTCGACCCGGCCTGGCCGGGCGAGCGGATCGCCGGGATGCTCGCGGACTCCCGCCCGGTCGCGCTGCTCGCCACCGAGGACACCGTGCCGGACCGGGACGCCCTCGTCGGCGTGCCGCTGCTCCTCCTCGACGACATCGGTGTCGGGCGGCGCCTCGACGCCACGGACGACACCGACCTCACCGACGCCGAACGGTCGGCGCCGGTGCACCCCGAACACCCCGCCTACGTCATCTACACCTCCGGCTCCACCGGGCGCCCCAAGGCCGTCGTGATCCCGCAGCGGGCCATCGCCAACCTCTTCGCCGCCCACAACGCGGCCCTGCACACCCCGGCCAGCGCGGCCGTCGGCGGCCGGCCGCTGCGGATCGGGCACGCCTGGCCGACCGCCTTCGACGCGTCCTGGCAGCCCATGCTGTGGATGTTCGCCGGACACGAACTGCACCTCGTGCCCGAGGACGTCCGCCGCGACCCCGACGCGCTGCGCGCCTTCCTCGCCGAACACGGCATCGAGTTCATCGAGCTGTCGCCGTCCCTGCTCGCCGAGGTGGTCGCCCAAGGCGGCGACTGGCAGGACGAGTTGAAGGTGCTCGGCGTCGGCGGCGAGGCCGTACCGCCGGACCTGTGGCGCACGCTGCGGGCCACCGAGGGACTGGCCGCCCACAATCTCTACGGCCCCACCGAATGCACCGTCGACTCGGCCGACTGCGACCTCGCCCTCAGCGACCGTCCCGCGATCGGCCGCCCGGTGGCCGGCGGCACCCTGTACGTCCTCGACGGACACCTCAACCCGGTGCCCACCGGAGTCGACGGCGAGCTCTACATCGCCGGCGAGGGACTGGCCCGCGGCTACCTCGGCCGCCCCGGCGCCACCGCGGGGCGCTTCGTAGCCGACCCGTTCACCGACCGGCCCGGCGCCCGCATGTACCGCACCGGTGACATCGCGCGGTGGACCGAGGACGGCCTGGTGGAGTGCCTGGGCCGGGTCGACGACCAGGTGAAGATCAGGGGCTACCGGATCGAGCCCGGCGAGATCGAGGCGGTGCTCCTGGACCACGAGTCGGTGGAGCGGGCCGCGGTGATCGTGCGGGAGGACACGCCGGGGGTACGGCGGCTGGTCGCGTATGTCGTGCCCGCGAGTGCGAGTGCGAGTGCGCGTGCGGGTGCAGGTACGTCGGCTGGTGCCGGCCCTGCGGCCGCGCCGGACGGCTCGGGCGTCGCCCCTGCTGCGGCTCCCGAGGACACGGCCGAGGTGCTGCGCCGGGACGTGGCCGCCGTACTCCCCGACTACATGGTCCCGTCCGCCTTCGTCACGGTCGACGCCTTCCCGCTCACCCTGAACGGGAAGCTGGACACCGCCGCGCTGCCCGCCCCGACCCGGTCGGCCGGGCCTGGGACGCAGCCCCCGCGCACCCCGGTCGAGGAACGGCTCGCCGCGCTCTTCGCCGATGTCCTCGGGCTGGACACGGTCGGCGTGCACGACAGCTTCTTCGTCCTCGGCGGCGACAGCATCGTGTCGATGCGACTGGTCTCCCAGGCCCGCGCCGCCGGTCTGGGCATCTCGCCGAGGGACGTCTTCGAGCAGCCCACGGTCGCGGGACTCGCCGAGCGCGCGGGCAGCAACGGCACCCGGGAGCGGACCGTCGACCCCGACGCCGGGACCGGCGAGATCCCGCTGACCCCGATGCTGACGTGGCTCGTCGAGCAGGGCGGCCCGTTCCGCGCGCTCAGCCAGGCCCGGTTCCTGCGGACGCCGGCCGGCATGGACCTCGACGGACTGCACCGCACCGTCCAGACCGTCCTGGACCGGCACGACCTCCTGCGCGCGTCCTTCGCCCAGGCCGACGACGGGACGTGGAGCTTCCGTGCCGGGCCCGTCGGTACGGCCCGCGCCGCGGACTGCGTACGCCGGATCGACGCCGAGCACCTCGACCACACGGCCGTCGGGACGCTGGTCCCCGACGCGTTCGATGAACTGGTCGCCGAACTCGACCCGGCGGCCGGGGCGGTGGCCCGCTTCCTGTGGTTCGACCCCGGAGAGGGCCGCGAGGGACGGCTGTTGGTCGTGCTGCACCACCTGGTCACCGATGCCGCCTCTTGGGGCGTCCTGGTGGCCGAACTCGCCGCGGCCTGGGACGGATCACCGGTCGCGCCACCCGGTACGTCCTTCAAGGAGTGGGCCGAGGCTCTGCGGACCGAGGCACGGTCGCCCCGCCGCACGGCCGAACTCCCGCTGTGGCAAGGCATCTTGAACCGTCCCGAGCCGTCCCTCGGCTCCTCCCCGCTGAACCCCGCCCAGGACACCAGAGCGACGATCCAGCGGCTGTGGACCACCCTCGGCCCCGACGTCACCACCCCGCTGACCGCCGCCCCCGTCCAGGAAGCGCTGCTGACCGCGCTGGCGCTCGCCGTCCCGGACTGGCGGCGCGCCCTCGGCCGCCCGACACCGGACGGGGACACCTCGCTCCTGATCGCCCTGGAGGGCCACGGCCGGGAGGAACAACTCCTGCCCGACGCCGACCTGTCCGGCACCCTCGGCTGGTTCACCAGCGTCTTCCCCGTCCGACTGGACCCGGGCGACGGTTCCGGCCCGGACCAGGTCCGGCGCATCGGCGACCAGCTCACCGCGCTCCCCGACAAGGGGATCGGATACGGCCTGCTGCACCACCTCAACCCGGACACGGCCGCCGTGCTTGCCGAACTCCCGCAGCCCCAGATCGAGTTCAACTACCTGGGCCGGATGACCATGGGTGAACGCAGGGACAGCGATGTGTTCACCAGCGCTCCCGAGACCGGCGCCATGGGCAGTGGAGCCGACCCGAACATGCCGGCCCCGTACCCGCTGGTCGTCGACGCGGTGATCACCGGCGAGGAACTGAGCGTCTGCTGGCAGTGGCCGGACCGGCTCTTCGCCGAGCCGGAGATCCAGCGGCTGGCCGATGCGTGGGCGACTGCACTCGAACAGCTGCTGAGGACGCCCTCAGGAGACCAGCGGCTGACAACGCCCGCCCCCGACCAGCTGCCGACGACGACCCCACCCGACCAGCGGCTGACAACGCCCGCCCCCGACCAGCTGCCGACGACGACCCCACCCGACCAGCGGCTGACAGCGACCCCACTCGACGAGCCGCTGAAAGGCGGAGACCTGTGACGGAGACCCCCACGGCCGCCCCCGGCGACCTCGCCGCACGCAAGCGTGAACTGCTGCGCCGCAGGCTGGAGAACGCCGGCCTGGCCGACGCCCCCGCGCGCTCGGAGAGGATCCCGCGCCGCCCTGCCGACGCCGGCCGCCTCCCCCTGTCGTACGCCCAGTCCCGGATGTGGCTGCTCCAGCAGCTCGACCCGACCAGCCCCGCCTACAACGTGTGCCTGGCCATCCGGCTGCGCGGCCCGCTCGACGCGACCGCCCTGCGGACCGCTCTCCAGGGGTTGGTCGACCGGCACGAGGTGCTGCGCACCCGCTACCCGGCGTCGGGCGACGGCACGCCGGAGCAGGTGGTCGACGCGGGGGCGGAGGTGGCTTTCGAGACCGCCGACCTGAGCGGACTGTCCGAGGAGGAACAGGATCGCCGGGCCGAGGTGCTCGCGCGGACGGCTTCGGCGACCTCGTTCGACCTCGCCGCCGACCACCCCATGCGTACGCTGCTCGTCCGCCGCGGCGAACAGGACCACACGCTCGTCCTGACGGTCCATCACATCGCCTGGGACGGTGGCACGTTCAACGCCCTCTCCCGTGATCTCAGCGCGCTGTACCGAGCGGCAGCGAGCGGTGAGGCGGCCGATCTCGAACCTCTGCCCGTCCAGTACGCCGACTTCGCGCACTGGCAGCGCGACACCTGGACCGACGAGCGACTGGCCGACCACCTCGACCACTGGCGCACGGCACTCGTCCCGCCGCCCGCCCCGCTCGCCCTGCCCACCGATGCCGCCCGCACCGCCCTGCCCACCGCACAGGGTGACCGTCGCTTCCACACCTTCGCGCCCGACGTCACCGACCGGCTCACCGTCTTCGCCCGCAACGCCGGCGCGACCCCCTTCATGGTCCTCCTCGCCGGACTCACCGCCCTGCTGCACCGCACCACCGGCGCCACCGACATCCCGGTCGGCTCGGCCGTGATGAGCCGCGACCTGCCAGGGCTGGAGAAGCTGATCGGCAACTTCGGTAACACCCTGGCCCTCCGCGCCGACCTCGACGGCGACCCGGGCTTCGCCGAACTCGTCGAGCGCGTAAGGCAGTTGTGCACCGACGGCTACGCCCACCAGGACATGCCGTTCGATCTGCTGGTGGAGCGGCTGCGCCCGGAACGGCACCCCGACCGCGCCGTCTACTTCGACGTCATGCTGCTCTTCCTGACCCAAGGACTCGAAGGGCCGCGCCTGCCCGGAGTGACGGCCGAGTGGGAGACCGTCCACAACGACACCACACAGTTCGATCTCTCCCTTGAGGCGTTCCACACCGCGGGACGGCTGCGCGTCGAGGCCACCTACCGCAGCTCCCTCTTCACCCCGGAGACCGTCGACCGCCTGCTGCGGCAACTGGAGACGCTCCTTGCGGCCGCGCTCGCCGAACCCGAACTCGCCCTCTCCCGGCTGCCCTTGATGACAGCGGCCGAGGAAGCGCGGGTGCTGGCGGACTGGAACGCGACCACGCATCCCGTCCCCGCCACCACCCTCGCCGCCCTCCTCGACCGACAGGCGTACGCGGCCCCGGATGCCCTGGCCCTGATCGCGGAAGCCACCGAACTCGACCACGCCGAACTCCACGCCCGCGCCAACCGCCTCGCGCGCCTCCTCATCGCCCAAGGCGTGGGCCCCGAGCGGCTGGTCGGGGTCGCCCTGGACCGGGGCCCGGACCTGGTGGTCGCGCTCCTCGCCGTGCTGAAGGCGGGCGGCGCCTACGTCCCCCTGGACACCGGCTATCCCGCCGAACGACTGGCGTTCATGATCCAGGACGCCATGCCCGCACTCGTGGTCACCGCCGGCGACACCCTGCCGCCGCACACGGCACCGACCCTGCGGCTGGACGATCCCGACGTGCAGGCCCGGCTCACCGCCCTGGACCCCGCCCAACTCGCCGACGAGGAACGGCTGGAGCCCCTGCGCCCCGCCCACCCTGCCTACGTCATCTACACCTCCGGCTCCACCGGCCGCCCCAAGGGTGCGGTCGTCGCGCACGCCGCGATCGTCAACCGGCTGCTGTGGATGCAGGACACGTACGGACTGTGCCCCGAGGACCGGGTGCTGCAGAAGACCCCGGCCAGCTTCGACGTGTCCGTGTGGGAGTTCTTCTGGCCGCTGATCACCGGCGCGGCCCTGGTGCTCGCCCGCCCCGGTGGCCACCGTGACCCGGCCTACCTCGCCGAGCTGATCAGCCAACAACGGGTCACCACAGCCCACTTCGTCCCCTCGATGCTGCGCGTCTTCCTCGACGACCCCGCGGCGGAGCGCACGCGCGGCACCCTGCGCCGAGTGGTGTGCAGCGGCGAGGCCCTCCCGACCGAACTGGCCGACCGCTTCGCCCAACTCCTCGACGGCACCGAACTGCACAACCTCTACGGTCCGACCGAGGCCGCCGTGGACGTCACCGCTTGGCCGTGCGTCGAGGGCACCGGGTCCGCCGCCGGATCCGTACCGATCGGCCGACCGGTGTGGAACACCCGCACCCTGGTCCTGGACCCCACCCTGCGCCCGGTCCCGCCCGGCATCCCAGGCGAGCTGTATCTCGGCGGCAGCCAACTGGCCCGCGGCTACCTCGACCGCCCCGGCCTGACCGCCACCCGCTTCGTCGCCGACCCCTACGGCCCACCGGGTGCCCTCCTGTACCGCACCGGCGACCTGGTGCGCTGGACCGCGCAAGGGGCGTTGGAGTTCCTCGGCCGGGGCGACGACCAGGTCAAGATCCGGGGCTTCCGGGTCGAGCCCGGCGAGACAGAGGCCGCGACGGCCGCCCTGCCCGGCGTGTCCCAGGCCGCGGTGACCGTACGTCAGGATGTGCCCGGCGAACCGAGGTTGGTGGCGTACGTCGTCCCGCGTCCCGGCGTCCGACTGGACCCCCTCCAGGTCAGGCAGGACCTCAAGGCGACGCTGCCGGACCAGTCGCTGCCCGCGGTGGTCGTCGTCCTGGACGAGCTGCCGCTCACCCCCAACGGGAAGCTCGACCGCGCCGCCCTGCCCGCCCCCGACCTCGCGGCCCTCACCACGGCGACCGCGCCCCGCACCGAGGCGGAGGAGCAACTCTGCTCCCTCCTCGCCGAGTTGCTCGGACTGCCGACGGTCGGTGTCCACGACGACTTCTTCGCCCTCGGCGGCCACTCCGTCCTGGCTACCCGACTGGTCGCCCGGATCCGGGCCGACCTCGGCGCGGTCGTCCCGCTGCGCGCCGTCTTCGACACCCCGACGGTCGCCGAACTCGCCACGCTCCTCACGCCCGTCCTCGGCACCCCGGCCGAGCGCAGCCCCGCACTGCGTCCGACCCGGCGCCCCGACCCGGTCCCGCTGTCCTCCGCCCAGGCCAGGCTCTGGTTCCTGTACCGGCTTGAGGGCCCGAGCCCGACGTACAACATCCACACGGCCATCCAGCTGTCCGGTCCGCTCGACCCCACCGCGCTCCGGACCGCGCTGAACGACGTCGTGGCCCGCCACGAGTCCCTGCGCACGGTCTTCCCCGACGACGACGGCACTCCCCGACAGGTCGTGCTGCCGGCGCGGGACGCGGAGGTGCCCTTCAGCGTGCGGGCCGCCAGTGCGGCGGAACTCGACGCCCTCCTGCGCGAGGAGGCCGCGTACGCCTTCGCGCTGGACACCGAAATCCCCGTCCGCGCCACGCTGTTCGCCCTCGCGCCCGACGAGCACGTCCTGCTGCTGCTCGTCCACCACATCGCCACCGACGGCTGGTCGGCGGACCCGCTGCTCCGGGATCTGGAGACCGCCTACTCCGCGCGACTGGCCGACGCCGGCACCGCCCCGGACTGGCCGCCGCTCGCGGTGCAGTACGCCGACTACACGCTCTGGCAGCGGTCGCTCGGCGGGCAGGACGCCCAACTGGACTACTGGCGACAGGCGCTGGAGGGGCTCCCGGAGGAACTCCAGCTGCCCGTCGACCGGCCGCGCCCCGCCGTTCCCGGCTATCAGGCAGGCGCCATCGACTTCACCCTCGACGCCGACGTGCACACCGCGCTGCGCGACCTGGCCGCCGAGACCGGCGGCACCGTCTTCATGGCCCTCCAGTCCGCCCTCGCGGTCCTGCTCGGCCGGCTCGGCGCGGGTGACGACATCCCGCTCGGCACGCCGGTCGCCGGACGGGGTGACGCCGCACTCGACGACCTCGTCGGCCTCTTCGTCAACACGCTGGTGCTGCGCACCGACCTCTCCGGCGACCCGACGTTCCGTGCGCTCCTCGCCCGGGTGCGCGAGGCCGATGTGGACGCCTACGCCCATCAGGACCTGCCGTTCGAGCAGTTGGTGGACGCGCTCGCCCCGACCCGCTCGATGGGCCGCCACCCGCTCTTCCAGGTGATGCTCGCCCATCAGCAAGCGGCCGACGAGACAAGGGACTTCGCCGGACTGACCCTGCGGGAGCGGCGGGTCGACTTCTACACCGCGAAGACCGACCTCGCCTTCCACCTCTTCGAGCGCGCGAAGGCGGGCGGGATCAGCGGGGCGCTGGTCTTCAGCCGCGACCTCTACGACCTCGAGTCGGCGCGGGCCCTGGTGGAACGGTTTGTGCGGCTGGTGGGCGAGCTGTCCCGGCAGCCGGACCGCCCGGTGGGCGAGGCGGACGTACTCACCCCGAACGAGCGGTCGTTGCTGCTGGGGGAGTGGAACGACACCGCACGCCCCATGCCGTCCACCACCCTGACGGCCCTGTTCGAGGAGCAGGCCGCGGCGACGCCCGACCTCATGGCCGTGGAGTACGGCACCGAGGACGGGCCGTCGCTCACCTACGCGCATCTCAGTGCCCGCGCCAACGCCCTTGCGGTGAGGCTCATTTCCCTCGGCGTCGGTCCCGAGCACCGGGTCGGCATCCATCTCGAACGCTCGGTGGAGATGGTGGTCGCACTGGTCGCCGTCCTCAAGGCGGGCGGCGCCTTCGTGCCGCTGGAGCCGTCCTGGCCGGCCCGCCGGATCGAGGAGGTGTCGCGCAACGCGGGGCTCACGGCGGTACTGGGGCGCGTCGGTGACACGGCAACTCCCGGTGGGCCACCCCTGGTCGAGGTCGACCTGAGCGGTCCGGTTCCGGACGCGGCGGCCCCCGATGTCGTCGTCGATCCCGAGGGGCTCGCCTACGTCATTTACACCTCGGGCTCCACCGGCGTACCGAAGGGGGCGATGATCCGGCACCGGGCCATCGCGCACCGGCTGTTGTGGCAACGCGCCCTGCTCGACTTCGACACCGACGACGCCTCCTTGTTCAAGGCACCGCTCGGCTTCGATATCTCCATCAACGAGATCTTCCTCCCGCTGGTGCACGGCGGACGCGTGGTGATCGCCGAGCCCGGCGGCGAACGGGACGTCGACTATCTGCTGGAGACCGTCGAACGACACCGGGTGACCTTCACCTATCTGGTCTCCTCGATGCTCGATCTCCTTCTGGAACAGGACGGGTTCGCCCGACGAGCCGTGTCGCTGAAGCACGTGTGGTGCGGTGGCGAGGTGCTCACACCCGAGCTGTTCGCCCGCTTCAGGGCCGCGAGCCCGGCGATCATGTACCACGGGTACGGACCGGCCGAGGCGACCATCGGCGTCAGCCACGTCGTCTACCGCACGGGTGCGATGCGCAGCGCCGTCTCCATCGGCCGGCCCAACGGCAACACCCGTCTGTACGTGCTCGACGACCGGCTCCGGCCCACACCGGTCGGCGTCCCCGGCGAGCTGTACGCCGGTGGCGTCTACCTCGGCCGCGGCTATGTGAACGACCCGCGCCGCACCGCCGACCACTGGGTGGCCGACCCCTTCGGCCCGCCCGGCGAACGGCTCTACCGCACCGGTGACCTGGTGCGCTGGCAGCGTGACGGCACGCTGGAGTTCCTCGGCCGGGCCGACAACCAGGTCAAGATCCGCGGTATGCGGGTGGAGTTGGAGGAGATCGAGGCGGTCCTGGAGCAGCACCCGGCCGTGCGGCGCGCGGTCGTGGTGATCCGCGAGGACGCGCCGGGCGTCAAGCAACTCGCCGGATACTGCCTGGCAGTTGGTGACGTGGGTACCGAGGTGCGCAACTGGCTGCTGGAGCGGCTGCCCGAGCACATGGTCCCGCGCACGCTCACCGTTCTGGACGCCTTCCCGCTGCTTCCCTCCGGCAAGGTGAACCGCACCGGCCTGCCCGCCCCCGAGACCACGGCGACCACCGCGACCCGGGCACCCGCGAACGAACGCGAGGAGCAGCTCACCGAGTTGTTCGCGAGTGTCCTCGGGCTGGCGAGCGTCGACGTGGACGACAACTTCTTCGAGCTGGGCGGCGACAGCATCGTCTCCATCCGGCTGGTCACCCTCGCCCGCAAGGCAGGCCTCAACCTCAGTCCCCGGCAGGTCTTCCAGTCGCCGACCCCCGCCGGTCTGGCCACGGCGGCAGGCAACGCGGTCCGCTCCGAATCCGGCCCCGCCGACGAGCCGGTGGGCGAGCTGGACCTCACCCCGGTCATGCACTGGACGGCCGGCCCCGACGGCTCATACGGCGGCCTCGCCCAGGCGGTCCTGCTCACCACCCCGCCCGACCTCACCGACGAGGCGCTGATCGCCGTACTCCAAGCCGTCGTGGACCGCCACGACATGCTGCGGGCCCAACTGACGGACGCGCGGCGGCTGGTGGTGCCGCCGGAAGGGGCGGTACGGGCCGAGGACCTGCTGACCCGTGCGACCGGCGAAGACCTCGACGCGCAGCTCGCCGCGGCAGCCGCCCGCCTCGACCCGCGCGCCGGGCGCATGCTGCAAGCCGTCCGGTTCGAGGCGGCCGACGGCGGGCCCGGCCGACTGCTCCTCGTCGCCCACCACTTGGTCGTGGACGGCGTGTCCTGGCGGATCATCGGCACCGAACTGGCCGAGGCATGGGAGGCGGTGCGTGCCGGGACGGTCCCGCGGCCCCGGCGTACCGGCACTTCCTTCCGTACCTGGAGCGTCCTGCTCGCCGAGGAGGCCCGCAAGCCCGAGCGGCTGCGTGAACTGCCCTGGTGGCTCGAGGCGTTGGAGGGTGCGCGGCCCCTGCTGGAGCGCACGCTCGACCCGGACCGCGACACCGCGCGGACGGTACGGGAGCGGACCCTCGTCCTCCCCGAGGACATCACCGCGTCCCTCCTCACGTCCGTTCCCGCCGCCTACCACGCGGCCGTTCCCGACGTACTGCTCACCGCCCTCGCCCTGGCCACGGCGGCCTGGCGCGAGGAGCGCGGGGACCTGACGGGGCGGTCGCTGCTCGTCGGTGTGGAGGGGCACGGGCGCGAGGAGGACATCGCCGACGGTGTGGACCTGTCGACCACGGTGGGCTGGTTCACGACCTTCCACCCGGTCGGCATCGACCCGGGCCCACTCGACCTCGACGATGCCCTGGCCGGTGGTCCCGCCGTGGGTACGGCTCTCAAGCGCGTCAAGGAGCAGGTGCGCGCGGTACCCGAGCACGGCCTCGGCTTCGGCCTGTTGCGCCACCTCAACCCCGACACCGGGCCCGAACTGGAGAAACTGCCCCAGCCGCAGCTCGTCTTCAACTACCTGGGCAGGTTCAGCGCGGCCGAGTCGGCGGAAGTGGCCTGGGAGTTGGCGCCCGAGGCCCCGATGCTGCGCGTCCCGCCGGACCCCGACCGGCCCGCGGCCTTCGGTCTGGAGCTGAACGCGGTCGCCGTCGAGGAGGCGGGCGGCACCCGGCTGCACATCTCCGCCGCTTGGCCGGAGGCCTTCCTGACCGCCGACGAGTCGGACTCCCTGCTCGCCTTCTGGGAACGCGCCTTGCGCGGTCTCGCCCGGCACGCCGACGGCTCGCCCGCCGGTGGGCTCACCCCGTCCGACCTCCCCCTGGTCGAACTGACCCAGGAAGACATCGACGACTTCGAGAACGACGAGTTCTGAGAGACCCCGAGATGACACCCCAGACGCCCGTACGACCCCCGCAGCGGAGGAACCGGTGACCCAGCAGCCCCCGACACCCGACGAGTTGCTCCGCTCGGTCACCGACGCACTGAGCTCGGAGGAACCGCCGCCCGGTGAGGACGACAGTCTCATCGGGTTCGGACTGGACTCGATCACCCTGATGAAGATCGCCGGCGGCTGGCGCAAGCAGGGCGTCCGGATCGGCTTCTCCGACCTGGCCAAGGAACCGACCCTGCGCGCCTGGCGGGACCTGCTGGCGGCCGCCGTACCGGAGCCGGCCGTCCCGCCGACCCCACCGCCGCCGGTCGTGGCGACCGTCCCCGACGAGCCGTTCCCGCTCGCGGTCATGCAGCACGCCTACTGGATCGGCCGCGGCGACGACACCAACCTCGGCTCCGTCGCCGCGCATCTCTACGTCGAGTTCGACGGCGCGGACGTGGACCCGGAACGGCTCGACACCGCCGTACGGGCCCTCGTGGCGCGGCACGCGATGCTGCGGGCCCGGTTCACCGACGACGGACGGCAGGAGATCCTGCCCCAAGTCACCCGTCCGGTCACGGTCGTCGACGACCTGCGGGCCCTGGACGCGGAGGCCGTTTCCGCCGCGCTGGAGGAGACCCGGCACTCCTCCTCGCACGCCCGGCTGGACGTGGCCGCCGGTGAAGTGTTCCTCGTCCGGCTCTCCTTGCTGCCCGGCGGCCGGACCCGGCTGCATGTCGACGTCGACATGCTCGCCGCGGACGCGCTGAGCTACCGCGTGCTGCTCTCCGACCTCGCCGCGCTGTACGCGAAGCCCGATGTGGCGCTGCCCGCGATCCGCACCAGCTATCCGGAGTACCTCGCCGAGCGTGCGGAGGTGCGGCGGCTGAGCCGTGAGCAGTCGCAGGAGTGGTGGCTGCGGCGGGTGCCCGATCTGCCCACCGCGCCCGAACTCCCGCTCGTGCCCGAGGCGGAGCGCACCGACCCCACCCGGGTGACCCGCCGCCACCACTGGCTGCCGCCCGAGGAGAAGCAGCGCCTGACCAGGCGGGCCCACCGGCACGGGCTGACCCCCGCCATGGCCGTGGCGACCGCCTTCGCCGAGGTGCTCGCGGCCTGGAGCGGACAGCCGCGTTTCCTGCTCAACGTGCCGATGTTCGACCGCCGTGGTTCCCATCCCGATGTCGACCTGCTGGTCGGCGACTTCACCAGCTCGGTGCTGCTGGACGTCGACGTCGCCGAGCCCACGTCGTTCACCGACCACGCGCGGCGCCTCCAGGACCGTATGCACACCGATGCCGCACACGCCGACTACTCCGGTGTCGAGGTACTGCGGGACCTGACCCGGCACAACGGCGAACAGGTCCTGGCGCCGGTCGTGTTCACCAGCGCGCTCAACCTGGGGGAGCTGTTCGACTCCGGTGTCACGCACTCCTTCGGGAAGCCGGTCTGGATCATCTCCCAGGGGCCGCAGGTCCTGTTGGACGCCCAGGTGACCGAGGTCGACGGCGGTCTGCTCGTCAACTGGGACGTCCGCGAGGACGCGTTCCCCGCCGGGCTGATCGACGCGATGTTCGCCGCCTTCCACGGCCTGGTCACCCGGCTCGGCACCGACGACACCATCTGGGAGCAGCCGGTCCCGGCGCTGCTGCCCGCCGCACAGTCGGCCGTGCGTGCCGCCGCGAACGCGACCGACGGACCGCGCAGCCATCGCCTCCTGCACCAGGGGTTCTTCGAGCGGGCGGCCGAGCAGCCGGACGCACCCGCCGTGCTGTGGGGCGAGGGAAACGCCCTGTCCTATGGCGAGTTGGCGGACCGGGTGCTGCGCACCGCCGCCGCCCTGGTCGAGCGCGGCACCCGCCCCGGGGACACGGTCGCGGTCAGCCTGCCCAAGGGGCCCGAGCAGATCGTCGCCGCCCTGGGTGTGCTGGCGGCCGGCGCCGCTTACGTGCCGATCGGCATCGAGCAGCCCGCCGCCCGCCGCGACCGCATCCGCGCGACGGCCGGCTTCCGGCTCGCCCTGACCGACGGACGCCCGGTGGAGGGACTCGACACCCTCGCGGTCGCCGACGCCCTGTCGACCGAGCCGCTGTCGGAGCCGGTGCAGGTGGACGAGGAGCAGGCGGCCTATGTCCTGTTCACCTCGGGTTCCACCGGCGAGCCCAAGGGCGTCGAGGTGCCCCACCGGGCGGCCATGAACACGATCGACGACCTCAACGACCGCTTCTCGGTGGGCCCTTCCGACCGCTGCCTGGCCGTATCCGCCCTCGACTTCGACCTCTCCGTCTACGACCTGTTCGGGCTGCTGAGCGCGGGCGGGGCCGTGGTCCTGGTCGACGAGGCAGACCGGCTCGAAGCACGGCAGTGGGCGGAACTCGTCCGCACCCACCGGGTCACCCTCCTCAACTGCGCGCCCCCGCTGCTCGACATGCTCCTGCTGGCCACCGGACCCGGTGAACTGGCCGGACTGTGCACGGTGTTGCTCGGTGGCGACTGGGTCGGCACCGATCTGCCCGGGCGGCTCGCCGAACGGGCGCCGGGCTGCCGGTTCATCGGTCTGGGCGGGACCACCGAGACCGCGATCCACTCCACCGTCTGCGAGGTGACGGACGCTCAGGTCCCCGCGCACTGGCGGGCGGTGCCCTACGGGACCCCGCTGCGCAATGTGCGCTGCCGGGTGGTCGACGCCCAGGGCCGGGACTGCCCGGACTGGGTGCCGGGGGAGCTGTGGATCGGCGGGGACGGAGTGGCGCTCGGCTACCGGCGCGATCCGGAGCGCACCGCCGAGAAGTTCCCCGAGGGCGACGGCATCCGCTGGTACCGGACCGGCGACCTCGCCCGGTACTGGCCCGATGGGACGCTGGAGTTCCTGGGCCGCCGCGACCACCAGGTGAAACTGCGCGGCTTCCGGATCGAGTTGGGTGAGGTGGAGGCGGCGCTCGCCGGTCATCCGGCGGTACGGCGTGCGGTGGCCGGGGTGACCCGGGCGCAGGGCGCCCAGCTCGCCGCCACGGTGGCCGCCGAGGACGTGACCGAGGACGACCTGCGGGAGTGGGCGCGTACGGTGCTGCCCCCGCACATGGTCCCGGCCCGGATCGTCGTCGTACGAGAGCTGTCCCTCACCTCCAACGGGAAGCTGGACCGGCGGACGGTGGCGCAACTCTGGGAGTCCGCTGAAGAGTTGGAGCACCGGGCGCCCGGCACCGCCCTGGAGAACGTCGTCGCGCGGATCTGGGGAGACGTCCTCGGCACCGGGCGCGTCGGTCTCGACGACGGGTTCTTCGCGCTCGGCGGGGACTCGGTGCTCGCCACCGTGATCGTGAGCCGGCTGCGGGAGGCGCTGGACACCTCCGAGGTGTCCGTCCGCGCCCTGTTCGCGACCCTCACGGCCGGCGGGATGGCCAAGCGGCTGTCCGCCGAGGAGGAGACGGCAGGGCGGCTCGAACAGGTCGCCGCCATCCACCTGGAGATCGAGGGGATGTCGGCGGCGGAGATCGACTCGGCGCTGCGGGACGCGTGACACAGTGAAGCGGCGGGGTGCCTGAGGCGCCCCGCCGCTTCACCGTCTGTGCCGTGGCCCAAGTGGCCGCCCGGCGTGCCTACTTGTCGAGCTTGGCGAAGCCCGCGTCCAGGTTGTTGAGCGCCCAGGGGATGCCCAGCGCCGAGGGGCTGCGCAGCTGGCTGATGGTCTCGACGTCGGTGACGAAGTAGTTGCCCTTCTTCACCGCCGACATGTTCTTCACCAGCGTGCTGGCCTCGAACGCCTTCTGCAGGTCCTTCGTCGTGAACGCGATGACCACGAGGTCGGCGTCCAGCTTGTCGAGTTGCTCGAAGGACAGCTCGCCCGTGGGGCTGCCGCTGACCGTCTTGATGTTCTTGATCGACGGAGTCAGACCCAGCCCGAGTTCGCTCATCAGCTTCGCGGCGAAGTCCGTCTCGGAGGCGATGGTGTAGATCTTCGCCGGGGTGTTGCCGATGGACAGGCTGTAGGTCTTGCCGTCCAGGCCGGGGTGGGCCGCCTTCACCTTGGCTACGGCCGCCTCGGTGTCCTTGACGACCTGCTCGGCCTGCGCCTCCTTGCCGACGGCCTTGCCGACCACCTCGACGTGCTGCTGCCAGGTCTGCTGGCCCCACGCCGTCTCGTAGCCGATGGTCGGGGCCACCGCGGACAGCTTCTTGTAGTCCTTGTCGAGGGTGAAGTCCGAGGTGGCGAGGATCAGATCGGGCTGGAGCGCCGCGACCGCCTCGAAGTCGACGCCGTTGACGGTGTCGAGGAGCTTGGTCTTCTTGGTGTCGAGCTTGCCCTTCAGCCACGGGTAGACGCCGTCGGAGGCGAAGGTGTCCTTCGACACGGCGATCGGGGTGACGCCCAGTGCGTAGAGCGCGTCGATGTCGTCGGTTCCGCCGTTGCCGATCACCACGACCCGCTTGGGCGCCGAGGGAATCTTCGTGTCCCCGAACTTGTGCTTGATGGTCACCGGGAACGCGGCGGAGGAGGCTTCCGCCTTCGCCGCGTCCGTCGAGGAGCTGCTGTCGTCGTCCTTGACCGAGCCGCAGGCTGCCAGCCCGGCGATCAGGGTGACGCTGAGCAGGGTGGTCCGGAGCGATCTAGACATGGCGGTGCTTCCCTTTTCGCCGGGCGTGGGCAGAGTCATAAGGCCGCCAGTAAAGCAAGGTTAGGCTTGCCTTAGCAATGGATTCAGGCCGTTTGCCTCGCCTGACCTGGTGTCATATGTCTTCGTGCATACGGGTGTTGGGACACACCGGAGGGGGCGCCGCCGACGGCGACGCCCCGGCTCGCGGGAGTTGAGGTCAGGGGCGTGCCGTGAGATACCCGCCCATCGTGCGGAAGTACTCCGTGGCGGCCAACTCCGTGCCGTCCTCGGTGCGTACGCGCCGCACGAGCAGTCCGCGGCAGCGGCCGTTGTGCGCCTCGGCGCCCGCCACGATGACCACGCCGTCGCCCTCGCGGATGAAGATCCGGCCCGGTGTGCCGCCGTAGCACGCCTCGGACACGCCCGCCGACACGATCCGGATCCGCTGTCCGCGGTGGAAGGTGTACGCGTTCGGATACGGGTCCGACTGGGCGCGTATGAGCCGCTCCAGACGGTCCGCCGGCCAGCTCCAGTCGATGCGGCTGTCCTCGGCCGACCGCTTGTGGAAGAAGCTCGCCCGGCTGCGGTCCTGCGGCTGCCACTGGCCCGTGTCCTGGCCGGACGCGATCAGATCGAGCGACTCGCGCACGAGGGGGCTGATCAGGTCCACCGTGCGGTGGAACAGGTCGGTCGCGGTGTCGGTCGGACCGACCGCCACCGAGCGCTGCATCAGGATGTCCCCGGCGTCGAGTTCGCCGTTCATGCGGTGCGCGGTGACGCCGACCCGGGGCTCGTCGTTGATGAGGGCCCAGATGATCGGCGAGAAGCCGGCGTACGACGGCAGCAGCGAGTCGTGGATGTTGAGCGTGCCGTGCGGTGGCAGGTCGAACAGTTCCGGGGGCAGCCAGGTGCGCCAGTTGTTGGCCACGATGATGTCCGGCGCCGCCTCGCGCAGGGCGGCGAGGAGTTCGGGGTCGTCCGGGCGGTTGCGCAGCAGGACAGGGACGTCGTTCTTCTCGGCTAGTTCGGCGACGCTGTCGTCCCAGATCTTCTCGTAGGCGTGGTCGCTCTTGGGGTGGGTGACCACGAGAACGACCTCGTGATCGGAGTCCAGCAAGGCCTGGAGGGTGCGGTGGCCCCAGGTCTGGTAGCCGAACATGGCGACGCGCATGCGGTTCTCCCGTCCAACGGCTCCATTGCAAGGTAAGGCTAACCTTATCTAACATGTGGCTGCCTGAGGGAGGCGATGCCACGGTGAAGTCACCGCTCAAGGGATCCGACACCCGCTACGACGTCATCGGAATCGGTTTCGGACCGTCAAATCTGGCTCTCGCCATAGCGATCGAGGAGCACAATGCGGGACTTCCACCGCAGGAACGGCTCAACGCCCTGTTCCTGGAACGCCAGCCGGGCTTCGGCTGGCACCGGGGGATGCTGATCGACGACGCGACCATGCAGGTGTCCTTCCTCAAGGACCTGGTCACCCTGCGCAATCCGACCAGCGACTACAGCTTCCTGTGCTTCCTGCGGGAGCGCGGCCGGCTGATCGACTTCCTGAACCAGAAGACTCTGTTCCCGCTGCGGGTCGAGTTCCACGAGTACTTCGCGTGGGCCGCGGAGCGGGTACGGCACATGGTGGCGTACGAGCATGTCGTCACCGCGGTCGAACCGGTCCGCGACGAGGCGGGCACCGTGACCCACTTCGACGTGGTGTGCCGGGACCCGGAGCGCCCCGGCCGGACGGTCACCTACCAGGCCCGGGACCTCAGCGTGGCGGTCGGCCTGGAACCCCATGTGCCGCCCGGCGTGGAGCTGTCCGAGCGGATCTGGCACAACAGCCAGTTGCTGCCCCGGGTGACCGAACTCGCCGCCGAGGGCACGACGGTGAACCGTGCCGTCGTGCTGGGCGCCGGGCAGAGCGCGGCCGAGACGGTCGACTATCTGCACCGCTCCTTCCCGGACGCCGAGGTCTGCGCGGTCTTCGCCAAATACGGCTACACCCCGGCAGACGACAGCCCGTTCGCCAACCGCATCTTCGACCCGGAGGCCGTCGACGTGTACTTCGGCGCGCCCTCCGAGGTGAAGCAGTCCCTCTTCGACTACCACCGCTCGACCAACTACTCGGTGGTCGACATGGAGTTGATCGAGGCGCTGTACGCCACCGCGTACCAGGAGAAGGTGAGCGGGCGGGAGCGGCTGCGGTTCCTCAATGTCTCGCGCATCCGTGACGTGGTGAACCGGGACGACGGATCGCTCGACATCGCCGTCGAGTTCCTGCCCACCGGCGAACAACAGATCCTCTCGGCGGACGTGTTGGTGCACGCCACCGGCTACCGTCCGCGCGATCTGACCTCGCTGCTCGGCGAGGCCGCGAAGATCTGTCTGCGCGACGACGAGGACGCGCTGCGGGTGAGCCGGGACCATCGGGTGGAGACGGTCTCGGGCGTCACCGCGGGGATCTATCTGCAGGGCGGCACCGAGCACACGCACGGCCTGACCTCGACGCTGCTGTCGACGACCGCGATCCGGGCGGGGGAGATCCACCGCTCACTGGTGTCTCGGCGCGTGGCGAACGTCTGAGCCGACCGGGCCGGCCACACCGGCGAGGTGGTGCGGAGGCGGTCGGTCAGACCGCCTCCGCCTCCGTCACCGAGTGCCGGGTGCCGAACGCCGCCACCACCCGGTCCGTCGCCGTCACCGCCCCGCACGTGTCCGCCACCCACTCCAGGGCGAACTCATGGCTCCCGGGCGTCATGTCGGCGACCGCGTCGGCCACGACGAACGCCTCCAGATCCTGCGCCCAGGCGTCACCGGCGGTCATCAGCACGCCGGCCCGGGCGTACAGCCCGAGGATCACCACCTGGTCGCGCTCCAACTCCCGCAGCCGGCCGTCCAGTCGGGTCCGGGCGAACGCGCTGTACTTCCGGGCGGTCAGCACGGTGTCCCCGGCCAGCGGCTCGACCTGCGGGACGAACGCCTCCGCCGCCGCGCCCGCCGAAAAACCGGTGAGCTTCGCGTACGGGACGGGACCCCGGCCCGAGGCACGCCGGTCGCCGGCCGGCACCGAGTGGATCACGGGCACTCCGGCGGCCCGGGCGCGGTCGACCAATTGGCGTGCGTTCGCGAGGAGTTCGGTGGCCGGGGCGGCCTCCCGCTCCAGCGCCCGGACGAACCGGTTCTGGAGGTTGAGCACCAGCAGCGCGGCCCGGGCCGGGTCGAGGGTCCAGCCCGTCTGGTCGGCGGGCAGCATCGCGGGGGTCGGCATGACGTAGGGGAACATCGGAGGAGCCATCTCGGTGTGCCCTTCGGGAGTGTGCGGACGGGGCCGTCGGCCGTGCGTCGCCGGGACGGGGCGGGTGGTGCGCCCGGCCACGACCGGACCGCCTGAGGACGTCTCCGGCCCCCGCTCGACGACCAGGTGATCCGTGTCGGTCACCCGCGCGATCGCCCCGGTGCGGTGGAAGCCGTCGGCGGTGAGGAATCCGGCGTCGTGCTCGGGCGAGCGCCAGTAGCCGCGGATCGTGGACGGGCCACGGGTGAGCAGGTGACCACTCGTGCCGTCGAGGACCTCACGGCCCGAGTCGTCGACGATCCGCACCTCGTCCGTCGTCGACACCGGACGCCCCCGGCCGGTCAGACAGGCCTCCGGGCCGTCGTCCGGCCGGGTCCAGGAGACCAGGCCCTCCGCCGTCCCGAACACCTGGCGCAGCGAGCAGCCGAGCGCGGGCCGCACCCGCCGGGCCAGCCGCTCGTCCAGGGCGGCGCCACTGGCCACCAGGGTCTCCAGACTGCCGAGGTCGTAGGAGGTGACCGCGGCGGCCTGGGTCCACTGCGCGACCAGGTGTGCGGGGAGGACGGTGTGGGTCACCTCCTCGCGCACGACCACCGGGAAGGCGGTGTCCGGATCGGTGGCCCCGGGGCCGAGGATCACCCGGCCGCCCGCCCACAGCACCGCCAGCCAGTCCTGCAACCCCGGTACCCCGACAGGCAGTTCGGGCAGCGCGGCGAGATGGACCGTGTCCTCGCCGACGCCCAGTACGGTCGCCCGGTCCTCGACCGAGCGCGTCAACTGCCGGTCGCCGAGCGGCACCAGCCGGGGGACGCCCACTCCGTCGCCGGTGAGCTGGAGGAGGGCGAGGCCGTCGGGCCCGGACCCCTCGGCGGACGCCGTGAACCGGCTCACCGCCCGCGTCACCGACCCGCGTACCCCGGGCGGCACGACAACGGGTACGGATCCGATCCGCCGCAGCGCGAAAAACTCCGTGAACAGGTCGAGGGAGCCCGGGAGTTGGACGACGACCCGGTCACCGGGACCGGTCCGGCGGGCGGTCAGCTCGGCCGCGCGCCACCGTACGTGGTCGTCCAGTTGGCGGTAGGTCCACGTCCGTCGGTCCTCCGTCACCTCGACGAGCGCCACCCGCTCGGGATGCAGCTCCGCGCGCCCGTGGAGCACATCGTCGAGCGTGGTGTGCAGGGATGCGTCGCTGCTCACAGATCGTTTCCCCTCGCGGTCACGGGCCCGGGGCGTACGGGGGCCGTCGGCGCGCGGGTGGCGAGTGGCAGGACTCGTCCACGGCACGGCCTCCCGGTCGGGCGTAGAAGCTTAGGTTAGCCTCACCTAAGCTTCCTTGTCGCCTCTATTGGACCCGAAGGCCGATCCCGTGTCGGCGGGCTCGGACGGGACCCCGGCGCGAGGGGTCGTCCGAGCCTTCGCCGGCGGCGGAGGGCGTCAGGAGGGACCGTGCGTCCAGCGCCCGCCGAGCATCGTCGCGTGCACCCTCATCTCCCGCAGCGTGTCCGCGTCCGCCTCCAGCGGATCCACGTCCACGACCACCAGATCGGCCTCGTCGCCGACCCGGATCAGCGACCGCCCGAGCGCCGACGCGGCCAGCGCCGCCCGTACCGGGACCCGCTGCTCCGGATGCCAGGCGGGCCGCTCGTCGCTCGTCCGGCTGACGGCCGAGGCGATGCCCAGCCACGGGTCGAGCGGCGAGACGGGGGCGTCCGAACCGAACTCCAGCCGGGCCCCCGACGCCAGCAGGTCGGCGTAGGCGAACGCCCGCCCGGTGCGCCCCGCCCAGTACACGTCCGCCACATCGCGGTCGTCTGGGGCATGCGCGGGCTGCACCCCCGCCGTCACCCCCAGCTCCGCGAACCGAGGCACGTCGGAGGCCGACAGCAACTGGGCGTGCTCGATGCGCCCACGGCAGCGGACCGCCTCGAACGCGTCCAGGGCAAGGGTGTTGGCCCGGTCGCCGATCGCGTGGACGGCCGGCTCGATCCCGTGCGCGGAGGCCCGCCGCATCAGCCGGACCAGCTCCTCGTACGGCGTCTCCTCGATGCCGTACGCCTCCTCGCTGCCCTCCATGCCGGGGTACGGGTCGCAGCACAGCGCGGTCCTGGTGTTGAGGGAGCCGTCGGTGAAGAGCTTCAGGGGCCCGACCTGGACCAGGCCACCGGTCCTGGGCAGCACGTCACCGGTCCGCAGCCCGCGCTCGATCGCCGCCTCCAGGTGCGCGGGGTAGACGGCGGCCCGTACCCGCACCGGAAGCGGCGAACTCGCGGCCCGGCGGCTCCAGTCGGCGAGATTGTCGGAGAAGTGGAAGTCGATGAACCCCGTGACACCGCGCGCCGCCGCGTCCCGGCAGGCCTCCGCCACCCAGCGGTCCAGGACCGCCTCGGGCACCTCGGGCAGCGCGGTGACCGCCTCGAAGCACTCGTGCTCCCGCAGGACGCCCGTGGCATGGTCGCCGCGCCCGACCAGCGCCAGACAGGGCGAGTTGAGCCACGCGGCATGCAGGTCCGCGCTGATCAGTGCCACCGGCCGGTCCGGGCACACCGCGTCGAGCAGCGACTTGTGCGGCAGGTCGGGCCACAGCCCGTCCCGGAACCCCTGCCCCAACAGGATGTCCGCGCCGGGCAGTTCGGCCGCGGCCGCCCGTACGGCATCCGCCACCGCTCGCGCGGACCCCAGCCCGGACAGGTCCACCCGATGCCGGTTGCCCGCCCACTGGGCCGCATGCACATGGGCGTCCCACAGACCCGGCAGCACGGTACGCCCGTCGAGATCGACCACCGGGCCGTCCCCGAGGTCGCCCTCCGCGACCCCTTCCGCTGCTACCTCCGTGATCGTGACGATCCTGCCGCCCTCGATCCGCAGGCTGCGCAGCGGCCCGCCCGCCCCCAAGCGCGCCCGCGTGAGCGTCAGCGCGGGCGGCGGGTCGTCGAGAGCGTCCGCAAGGGGGCCGGAGATGCCGTCGAGGCTCGTCATAAGGGCTCCAGTGGTGTGATCACGTGCGGTGGGGCGGGACCGAGGCTACGTGGCGACCACCGGGTGCCGACAGAACCGGCCACTGTGAACAATCTCGTCGCACATATTGCTCACAGGATGCCGCCCGAACTACCGTCGCAGAACGTGCCGTTCCGCCCCTCACGCCCCTCGAAGCGCAGCGCCTGCCAGCCCGCACGCAGAGAGCAGGAGCCAGGAGAGCGATCACCGTCCCGCGCGGCAGAGCCCGCGCCGTCCTGACCACCCTGAGTCTCCTGGGCCTGGGCATCGCAGCCCCTGTAGCGGCCCACACCACGCAGACCGGAACCCAGGAACGCCCGGTCTCGACCACCGTCCAGACCACCGCGGGAAAGGTCCGGGGCGCCCAACGCACCGGCTACGACGCGTGGTTGGGCATTCCCTACGCGGCCGACGCCGCCGGCGCGAACCGCTGGAGGCCCCCGCAGCCGGTCACCCCGTGGTCCGGCGTGCGCGACGCCGGGGCCTTCAGCGACCGGTGCGCGCAGAACAGCGGCTGGGACCCCGGCTACGAGCAGACGACCACCACCGAGGACTGCCTCGCCCTCAACGTCTACGTCCCGGACGACGCCCGGGCGCGGACCCCCGTGCTGGTCTGGATCCACGGCGGCGGCTTCACCGGTGGCGCGGGCCAGGACACCAACCCGCGCAAGTTCGTCGAGCAGACCGGCGCGGTCGTCGTCACCGTCAACTACCGCCTGGGCGTGCTCGGTACGCTCAACCTGCCCCAGCTGCGGGCCGAGAACAAGGACGGCCCCGGCAACTACGGCCTCCTGGATCAGCAGGCGGCCCTGCGCTGGGTGCACACCAACATCTCCCGCTTCGGCGGCGATCCGAAGAACGTGACCATCGCCGGCCAGTCCGCCGGCGCCGGTTCGGTCTGCGACCATCTCGCCTCGCCCACCGCCAAGGGCCTGTTCGCGCGCGCCGGCATCCTCAGCGGCGGCTGCAACCTGCAATCCGCGGCCTCCGGGCAGGCGCAGAGCGAAGCCTTCGTGAAGGCCGTCGGCTGCGCCGGCGCCCCGGACCAACTCGCCTGTCTGCGCGGCAAGTCCGCCGCCGACCTGCTCACCGCACAGAAACAGGCCGGCGTCGCCCCGTCCCTCGGCGGCTCCGCCTTCCCGGTCAACCCCGGCACCGCTGTCCAGACCGGCGCCTTCAACCGCGTACCCGTGATGCTCGGCCAGACCAACAGCGAGCGCGGCCTGTTCACCTTCCAGAACTACGACTACCTCGGTACGCCGATGACGGCCGCGCAGTACGAGGCCGCCGTGCGTTCCGCCTACGGGGCCAACGCCGGCAAGGTGCTCGCCGAGTACCCGCTCAGCGCCTACCCGACGCCGGGCCAGGCCTGGACCGCCGTCCAGAACGGCTCGACCTCCTACACCCGCCAACAGCTCATCGCCACGCTGTCGAAGTGGGTGCCCACCTATGCCTACGAGTTCGCCGAGAGCGACACCCCGCACTTCACCTCGATCTTCCTCATCCAGCAGAAGAGCGAGACCGCGCGGGACTTCCCGTTCGGCGGCGCGATCCACGTCGACGACCTCGGCTACCTCTGGGACTACCTCGGTCAGACCCTGCCCTACGACGACGACCAACTGGAGCTGTCCCACCAGATGATCACCTACTGGGGGCGCTTCGCCGCCGCCGGTGATCCCAACGGACCCCGCACCCCCGCCTGGCCCAAGTACCGGGCCAGGACAGGGGAGTTGATGTCCCTGGTCGCCTGCGACACCGCTCCGTCGAGCGACCGGCCCCCGGCGGCCTGCTCCAAGGCCACCCGGGACTTCGGCAAGGAGCACAACCTCGGCTTCTGGGCGGGCCTGCCGTCCTGACCGGAGTACTGCCCCGACCGGGTCCTCAGCCGAGGGCCCGGTCCAGGTTGAACGCCGCGCTGATCAGTGCGAGATGTGTGAACGCCTGCGGGAAGTTGCCCTGTTGCTCACCGGTCTGGCTGATCTCCTCGGCGTACAGGCCCAGATGGTTGGCGTACGTGAGCATCTTCTCGAAGGCGAGGCGCGCCTCGTCGATCCGGCCGGCGTGGACCATGGCCTCGACGTACCAGAACGAGCATATGGAGAAGGTGCCTTCGTCGCCGCGCAGCCCGTCGGGGCTGGCCAGCGGGTCGTAGCGGTAGACCAGCGAGTCCGAGACCAGGTCGTGGGTGAGGGCGTCAAGGGTGGACAGCCACTTGGGGTCGGTGGGCGCGATGAACTTCGTCAGCGGCATCATCAGCACGGACGCGTCCAGGACTTCGCTGCCCTCGTACTGCACGAAGGCCTGGCGGGACTCGGACCAGCCCTTGCTCATGATCCGCCGGTAGATCGTGTCCCGGCAGTCGCGCCAGCGCAGCAGGTCGGCCGGCAGACCGCGGCGGTTGGCCATCCGGATCGCGCGCTCGATCGCCACCCAGCACATCAGCCGCGAGTACAGGAAGGGCTTGCGGCCGCCGCGCGTCTCCCAGATGCCCTCGTCGGGCTGGTCCCAGTTGTCGCACACCCAGTCCACCAGCGCGCACACGTCGTCCCACTGGGCGCTGGAGACGGGCTTGGCCCATTTGTCGAAGAGGTAGATCGAGTCGATGAGCGCGCCGTAGATGTCGAGTTGGAGCTGCTCGGCGGCGCCGTTGCCGATCCGTACCGGCGCGGAGCCCTGATGCCCTTCCAGGTGGTCGAGTTCGATCTCGGGGAGGTCGGCGCGGCCGTCGATGCCGTACATGATCTGGAGCGGACCCGAGGGCTTGCCGTCGCCCGGACTGATGTGCCGGGTCACGAACTTCATGAACGCCTCGGCCTCGCCGGTGAACCCGAGCCGCAGAAGCGCGTAGACACAGAAGGCCGCGTCGCGCACCCACACGTACCGGTAGTCCCAGTTGCGCTCGCCGCCGAGCTGCTCGGGCAGGCTCGTCGTCGGGGCGGCGACGATCGCGCCGGTGGGCGCGTAGGTGAGGAGCTTCAGGGTGAGGGCGGAGCGGTGCACCATCTCCCGCCAGCGGCCCCGGTACTTGGAGGCGGACAGCCAGCGCCGCCAGTAGTCCACCGTCGTGGCGAACTGCGCCTCGGCCTCCGCCTTCGCGCACCGGCGCGGCTCCACGTCACGGCCGACTTGGTCAAGCGCGAAGACGGCCTCCTCGCCCTCGGCGAGCTTGAACTCGGCCCGCACGTCCGGTCCGTCGGCCTCCAGTGGCACGGTTGCGGTCAGTGCGAGCGAGATCTCGTCGGTGTCGAAGACGGCCGCCTCGCCGGCCATGCGCACGGTGTGCGGCCGGGAGCCGTAGTCGAAGCGCGGGGCCACCCGGGCGCGGAACGGAATGGAGCCGCGTACGCACACGACCCGGCGGATCAGCCGATGCCGATCGGCGTCGACGTCGTCGCCGTCGATGGGCATGAAGTCCTGCACCTCACCGACGCCCTCCTCGGTGAAGAACCGGGTGATGAGGACGTTGGTGTCCGGGAAGTAGAACTGCTTCGTCTTCGCCGGCACGGCCGCCGCGAGCTCGAAGGAGCCGCCGCGCTCCGCGTCCAGGATCGCCGCGAAGACGCTCGGCGCGTCGAAGGCCGGGCAGCAGTACCAGTCGATGGTGCCGTCGGTCCCGACCAGGGCCACACTGCGCAGATCGCCGATCAGCCCGTGCTCGGCGATCGGCAGATAGCGGCGATCGCCCCCGGGGGTGTCCTGGTCGTTCTCCGTCGCGCCCATCGCCGCCTCCCGATCCCCGACCCACAGTGCGCTCTCAGCCTAGGTGGAAACGGTCTTGCGGGCGCGAGGATCGAGGTGGCCGGAAGAGACTGTGGCCAGTCGCACGGCGAGGACGGCGTGGCCGGTCACACGACGAGGACGCCGATCCCCGCCTCCTCGAAGCGCCGTACCGTGTCCGCGCCCGCCGCCGTGTCCGTGACGAGCGTGTCCACCGCCTCGGCCGCGCAGATCCGGGCGAACGCGCGCCGACCGAGCTTGCTGGAGTCGGCGGCCACGACCACGCGCTCGGCGCGCTCGCACAGCGTCCGGTTGATCGCGGCCTCCGCCTCGTCGTGCGCGGCGGCCCCGTGCGTGACGTCGAAGGCGACGACACCGAGCACGGCCACGTCGAGGGTGATCTGCCCGAGCACCCCGTCGGCGAGCGGCCCGATCAACTCGTACGACTGCGGACGGGCGACCCCGCCGGTCACCACGATCTTGAACTGGGGGCGTACGGCCAGCTCGTTGGCGATGTTGAGCGCGTTGGTGACGACGGTGAGCGCGGGGGAGCCGGAGCCGAGATCGCCGCGTACGGCCAGGGCGCGCGCGACCTCGGTGGTCGTCGTCCCGCCGGTCAGGCCGACGGCCTCGCCGGGTGCGACGAGATCCGCGACCGCCTTCGCGATGCGCTGCTTCTCGGAGGCGTGCCGGGCCGTCTTGTAGCGCAGCGGCAGCTCGTACGACACGCCGTGCACGACCGCGCCCCCGCGGGTGCGGACCAGCATCTGCTGCTCGGCGAGCTGGTCGAAGTCGCGCCGGATCGTCGCGGCCGAGACCGCCAGCTCGACGGCCACCTCCTCGACGTCCAGCCGGCCCCGCTCGACGAGCAGCTCCAGCAGCGTCTGCCAGCGGGCGTCGCGCGACATCCGACCCCTCCGTTCCCCGTCCGATGCTCGATCTCCGGCGACCCTAGCGCACCTGAAGTGCGCTCGAATGCTTGATTATGCTTGGAAACTCGCTATATCTTGCAAGAACAATCATATCCGGGGAGGGGTAGGGCCATGACCCACGTCGAGGACGAGCTGACCAGCCAGCCCGAGTGCTGGACCCGTGCCGCCGCGGAGGCGCCCCGGTACGGCGGGGTGCTGCCGGCGCCGGGGGAGCGGGTCGCGATCGTCGGCTGCGGCACCTCGTACTTCATGGCGCAGGCCGTCGCGGCCCTGCGTGAGGGCGCGGGCCAGGGCGAGACGGACGCCTTCGCTGCCTCCGAGTACCCGCGCAGGCGTTCGTACGACCGTGTCGTGGCCCTCACCCGGTCCGGCACGACCACCGAAGTCCTCGAACTGCTCGGTGAGTTGAAGGGCCGCACCCGCACCACCGCGATCACGGCCGACCCGGAGACGCCGGTCATGACGGCCGCCGACGACGTCGTCGTCCTCGACTACGCGGACGAACGCTCCGTCGTGCAGACCCGGTTCGCGACCACCGCGCTGACCCTGCTCCGCGCCCACCTCGGCCTGCACCCCGACACCGCCGTCGCCGACGCCCGTACCGCGCTGGAGACACCGCTGCCCGAAGGGCTGGTCGCCTGCACGCAGTTCACCTTCCTGGGCCGCGGCTGGACGGTGGGACTCGCCAACGAGGCCGGCCTGAAGATGCGCGAGGCATCTCTCGCCTGGACCGAGGCCTACCCCGCGATGGAGTACCGGCACGGCCCCATCAGCATCACCACCCGGGGCACCGCGACCTGGATGCTCGGCGAGGCGCCCGAAGGACTCGCCGAACAGGTCAGCGCCACCGGCGCGTTGTGGGTGGCCGGCACCCTCGACCCGCTCGCCGAACTGGTCCGTGCCCAACGCCTCGCGGTCGCCGTTGCCGCGGCCAGGGGCCTCGATCCGGACGCCCCGCGCCACCTCACCCGCTCGGTGATTCTCGCCCCCTGACCCGACCCCGCTCAAAAAGAAGCAGGGAGAGGAGAAGCCGTGCCCCTCGTCACCACCGCAGAGCTCGTCACCCGCGCCGCCGCTGCACACTCCGCCGTCCCCTCCTTCAACGTCATCACGTTGGAACACGTCGAGGCCGTCGTCGCCGGCGCCGAGGCCGCGCAGGCGCCCGTCGTCCTCCAAGTCAGCGAGAACGCCGTCAAGTTCCGTTACGGCCGCCTCCTCCCGCTCGCCCGCGCGGCCGTCGCCGCCGCCGAACGTGCCTGCGTGCCCGTCGCGTTGCACCTCGACCACGTCCAGAGCGACGACCTGCTGCGCCAGGCGGCGACCGCCGGCTTCAGCTCGGTGATGTACGACGCGGCCCGCCTTCCCTACCTCGACAACCTCGCCGCGACCCGGGCCGCCGCCGACTGGGCGCACTCCCAAGGGCTTTGGATCGAGGCCGAGTTGGGCCAGGTCGGCGGCAAGACCGGCGAGCCGCAGCTGGACGCCCACGCGCCCGGCGCCCGTACCGACCCGGTGGAGGCGGGAGCCTTCGTTGCGGACTCCGGCGTGGACGCCCTGGCCGTCGCCGTCGGCAGCACGCACGCGATGACCACCCGCACCGCGACCCTCGACCATGCCCTGATCAAACGCCTCTCCGCCGCCGTGGACGTCCCCCTCGTCCTGCACGGCTCCTCCGGAGTGCCGGACGACGAACTCACCGCCGCGATCGCGGGCGGCATCGCCAAGGTCAACGTCGGCACCGCCCTCAATGTCGCCATGACCGGCGCCGTCCGCGACTTCCTCGCCGCGCACCCCGAGGCGGTCGACTCGCGCAAGTACCTGAGCGTGGGCCGGGAGGCGATGGCGGAGGAGGCCCGACGGATCATCCAGGTGCTGGGCGGGGAGGCCTGACCGGGTCCGTCCTGGGCGGCCCGCTCACCGGACCGCAGCCATTCGGTGGCGGCCCACTCACCGGACCGCAGCCATTTTGCCGCAGCTCAGGCCTCCCTAGGGTCCTTCCCATGAGCGTTCCTGGCGACATGAGCAGCGACAGCGGCCCCCTGCGGATCGGGGTGCGGATCCCGCCGTGCGACCGGGCCGACCGGGTGGCGCGGACCGCACGGCGGGCCGAGGAGCTCGGGTTCGACCAAGTGTGGTTCCCCGACTCGCAGTTGCTGTGGCGGGACGTGTTCACCACACTCACGGCGACGGCCCTGGCCACCGAGCGGATCGGCCTCGGCACCGCCGTCACCAACCTGGCGACCCGGCACCCGTCCGTCGTCGCCTCGGCCGCCCGCAGTGTCGCCGAACTCGCGCTCGGCAGGTTCGCCCTCGGCCTCGGCGTGGGCAACAGCTCCGTCGGACCCGTCGGCCTTCGCCAGAGCACCTCGGCCGAACTGCGCGAGGGGCTCAGCATGCTGCGGGCCCTGCTGGACGGCCGGGAATGGGACTTCGAGGGCAAGGTCCGCTCCCGGCTGCGCGATCCCCAGCCCACGGTCCCGCTCCATCTGGCGGCGAGCGGACCTCGTAACCTCCGCCTCGCCGGTGAGATCGCCGACGGTGTCATCCTGCTCAGCGGTGTCTCACCACGGACCCTGGCCGCTGCCACCGCGCGGGTACAGGAGGGCGCGGAGGCGGCAGGCCGGAGCGCCGAGGCGCTGCCGGTGACCGTGTCCGCGTTCTGCGCGGTGACCGACGACGTCGAGGCCGAGGCCCGCCTGATCAAACCGATCTGCGCCTCGATCGCCCAGAACGGCGGCGCGTCCTTCCTCGCCCTCGCGGGCATCGACGTGGACGTCCCGGCGACGGTGGAGGGCGTCTACCCGGATCTCGTGCACGCCGAGGACTGGGACGCGGCCGTCCGGATCTGCTCGGCCTGGATCAGCGACGAGGCGGCCGTCCGGTTCGCCGAGGAGTTCTGCCTGTTCGGCACGGCCGCACAGATCACGGAACGGCTGCGGACCCTGCGCGCGTCGGGAGTGACCGACGTGTTCCTCCAGCACGTCGGCTCCTACGACCCGCCCACCGAACTGATCGAGACCGTCGGCGCCTCGGTCCTGCCGGCCCTGCGCTCCGCGGCCCCGCACGCGTGAGAACGTCAGCGCGGTCCCGCCACGGGCAGCAGATCCTTGCGTACGACACCGTCCTGGACGACACACACGATGTTGCCGGGGTCGCCGAGCACCCCGATGTCCGCGAGCGGGTCGCCGTCGCACAGGACGAGGTCGGCGGTCTTGCCCGCGGCCAGGGTGCCGAGGCGTTCGGACAGGCCCAGGAGCTCGGCGGAGGTACGGGTGCCGGCGACGATCGCGGCCATCGGGTCCATGCCCAGCTCCACGAGGAAGCCGAGCTCCAGCAGGTTCTGGCCGTGCGGGCAGACCGCGGCGTCCGTACCGAGGGCGATGCGGGCGCCCTGGTCGATGGCGCGCGCGATGTTCTCCTTGGTGATGCCCGACCAGCGGATCTTCTTCTGGTAGTGGTGCCCGGGCATCAAATCCCTGTCGATGCCCGCGAACACGGTGGACAGGGTCGGCACGACGAAGGTCCCCCGCTCGTTCGCCAGGTCCAGCGCCCGCTCGTCCAGGCCGTAGCCGTGCTCGATGCTGGTGACACCACCGCGGATGGCGGTGAGGATGCCCGCGGTGCCCTGGGCGTGCGCGGCGACCGGCTTGCCGCCGTGCCGCCGGCACTCGTCCACGACGGCCCGGATCTCCTCCTCCAGGAGGCCCTCGTCCTCGGGCTGGTCGTAGGGGCTGGCCATGCCGCCGGTGGCGCAGATCTTGATGACGTCGGCGCCCGCGCGGATCATCCTGCGCACCGCGAGCCGGGACTCGTCCACGGTGTCGGCCAGCTCGGCCATCTCGCCGCCGCTGAGGTCGGTGCCGTCGAGCAGGCGGAAGTCGGCGTGGCCGCCGGTGTGGCTGATGATCCGGACGGCGGTGTGCAGACGGGGGCCGACGATCCGGCCGGTCTCGACGGCGGTACGGAACCCGGTGGACAGTCCGCCCAGGTCACGGGCGGTGGTGATGCCGGCGTCCAGGGTCTGCCGCAACCGGGCCGCGGTGTCGTAGGTGACCAGGACCGGGTCGAGCTCGCCCCGGCGGCCGGGCGGCGAGCCCTGCGCGTACGCGAGGTGGGTGTGGCAGTCGAAGAACCCGGGGAGAACCGTCCGGCCGCCGGCGTCGATGATCCGGACCGCGTCAGGGTCGCCGGGGACGGGCGGGGCCCCGGCGGCCGGGCCGGCGTAGGTGAGGTTTCCCGTCGCGTCCGAGACGATGACGGCATCGTCCACCGGGAGCGCACCGGTACCGTCGATGAGGCGGGCGTTCTCGAATCGCAGCGCGGTCCTCAAGGTCTCTTGCGTCATGGCATCCGTCATGGTGAGGCCGAATCACTCCTCGGAATCAGGAACCTCGGTGGTCGACCGCGGTTGTCGGGATCAGGCGAAAGGGAGTCTGCAATGGACGAGAGAACCCCGCGCTACGGTGCAGCTTCCGATCGTGATTTCACTTCGGCACGCAGAAATGCGCCGCCCCAGGAGACGCAGGATTTCGCTGTCGCGGAACTCGACGAACTCGACCGCGGTGTCGTCCACGCGCTCCAGATCCACCCCCGGGCTCCGTGGACGCTCGTGGGTGATGTCCTCGGCGTCAATCCGGTGACCGTGGCCCGGCGCTGGCAGCGGCTGGAGGAGGCGGGGCTCGCCTGGGTGACCGCCTATCCACGGCTGTCCGACTTCCGGATCGTGGTGACGGGCATTGTGGAGGTCGACACCGAACCGGGGGTCGCCGAGGACGTGGCGCACGCCCTGGCCGGGCAGCACGAGGTGGCCAACGTCAAGATCACCGCCGGTGGCCGCGACGTCGTGGCCGCCGTGCAGACCAGGGACCTGGACGAACTGGCCCACCTCACCACGCTGCTCTTCCAGCGCACACCCGGCGTGCGGGCGACGCGCACCCACGTCTCCACCGGCGTCCCCACCGAGGGCAGCCGCTGGCGGCTGCGCAGCCTCGACGCGGCCCAGTGCGCGCGGATCGAGGCCAGCCACGCCTCGGACGTCCCGCCGGATCAGGGCACGGGTACCCAGCCGCCCTGGGACGCCCTGGACGCGCAGATCCTGGAGCTGCTCAGCTCCGACGGCCGCATGTCGATCCGCGCCCTGGCCACCGCCACCGGGGTCGGCCTCACGACGGTCCGCCGTCGACTCCAGTCGCTGCTGGCCTCGCGGATCAACCTGCGCTGCGACCTCGCCAGGCCCCTGTCCGGGTGGCCCCTGTCGGCGGTGTACTTCGCGTCCGTGCCCGCCCAGTACCTGGAGGAGACCAGCCGCGTACTGTCCAAGGTGCGAGAGGTCCGGTCGTGCGCGATCACCGCGGGCCCCCACAACCTCGTGATCGACGTGTGGCTGCGCGCACTGGCCGATGTGCACACCTTCGAGGCACATCTGTCGCGGCGGCTGCCCCGCCTCGTGATCGACGACCGTTCCGTGGTGCTGCGCACCGTGAAGCACATGGGCCGGCTGCTGGACCGGGACGGCCGCTGCGTCGGCGTCGTACCGCTGCGCGAACCGCAGGGCACCCACCCCCCGGCGGCGGACCCCGTCGTACCGGCCGACAAGACCTCCTGGCGCTGAGGAGCACCGGTGCGATCCACGTACATCCCCTCGGCCGGCGGGCACCTGCGCTGGCTCGACATCCCGGGCGAAGGCCCCGCGCGGGTGTACCTGCACGGGCTGGGGTGCGCCGGCTCCGCAGACTTCGCCGGGATCGTCGCGCATCCCGGCCTCTACGGCGGACGCGCCCTCGTCGTCGACCTGCTCGGCCACGGTTTCAGCGACCGCCCGGCGGCCTTCGCGGGCACGTTGGAGGCCCATGCCGCATCGGTCGCCGCCGTTCTGGACGACTGCGGGATCCAGGACGCCGTCGTCGTCGGGCACTCGATGGGCGGCGCCGTCGCGATCCTCCTCGCCGCGACCCGCCCGGACCTGGCCTCCCGGGTCGTGGTGGCCGAGCCGAACCTGCGCGCGGGCGGCGGGCTGTACAGCAAGGCCATCGCCGCCTACCGCGAGGAGGACTTCGTCAGCCATGGATTCCGCGCCGTGCTGGCGGAGTTGGAGCCCGACTACGCGGCCCGGGTGCGGGCGGCGGACCCCGCGATCCTGCACCGCAGCGCGGTGAGCCTGGTCGCCGGGACGACTCCGGGAACCGCGGAACTCCTCTACGGCCTGCCGCAGCCGCGGGTGATGCTGATCGGCGCCCGCAGCCGCCCCTACGAGGACGAGCACGCCGTCCGGCAGGCCGGCATCCCCGTCGTCGAAGTCCCCGACGCGGGCCACCACATGATGCGCGACAACCCCGAGGGGTTCGTGGCGGCCCTGGTCGAGGCCGGTGCGAAGCCCGCCCCGCGCACGGGAGTTGTCAGCGCGGGACGCGATGCGACTCATAGCGGGCGAGTCGGGCCGTGATGACGCCCGAGGCCTCGGTGAGGGCCGCGAGCAGCCGGGGCAGCCTGCTGCCCGCCGTGGGGGAGATGACGGACAGCGCCCCCAGGTAGGCACCGCCGGAGTCGCGTACGGGCACCGCGACGGCGAGGTAGCCGATGCGTTTCTCCTCGACCTCCACGGCATAGCCCTTCGCCCTGATCCGGTCGAGTTCGCCGGGCAGTTGGGCGGGCGTGAGGGTGTGCGGAGTGCGGCGGGTCATCCCGGGCAGGACCTGCGCGAGCGGGTAGCGCTCGGGGAGCAGGGCGAGGGTGAGCTTTCCCGCGGCGGTGCTGTGCAGCTCCAGACGCCGGCCGTCGGCGGTGGAGCCGGCGTGGTTGCGGTGCGTGCCGAGGTTCTCGACGCACAGCAGGTCGCCGTGGTCGGGTATCGCCAGGATGACGGCGTTGTCGAGGCCCTGGGCCAGGCTCTCGACGACGGGCCTGGCCGCTTCCCGCAGGGTGCGCTGACGGGGTGAGCGCAGGCCCATCGTGTAAAGCCGTACACCCAGGCGGTAGTTGCAGCCGTCCCGCTCCAGGAAGTCCGTGGCGACGAGTTCCTGGCAGAGCCGGTGGACGGTCGCCTTGGCTATCCCGGTACGAGACCTCAGCTCGGCGAGACCGAGCGAGAAGTCGTCGTCACCGAAGGCCGACAGGATGAGACTCACCTTGCCGAGCACCGAGTTGGGCCGCTCGCCCGTCTCTGGGATCTCGCCGGCGTGGGTCACCGCTTCGCCGGTGGTGGTCACCGCTCCGCTCGCGGTGGTCACCGCGCCGCCGCCCATTCGAGGACGTGCTTGGAGAACTCCTCGGGGAGCTGCTCCGGCAGGGGTACGTGTCCGCCGTCGATGACCTGTGTCTCGCAGCCCGCGGCGGCGAACTTCTCCAGTCCCGGCAGGGAGTAGTGGTCGCCGGAGGCGCAGACGGCGAGGATGCGGGCGGTGATCAGAGGCAGACGCTGGTCCATCATCGAGCCGCGTACCGCCACGTGTCCCTCCTCGACGCGGTCCAGCACGGTCAACGCGTCGATCATGAACCGGTTGAGGGCGGCCTCCTCGCCGGGCCGGTAGAACTCGCGCCGGTGGTTCCACAGTTCGAGCAGATGCGAGCCGTCGGGCCGCGGGACGACGTGGTCGACGGGCTTGCGCTCGCCCGCCGTGCGGCGCTTCTCCTCGTCGATGAAGGGCGTGGCGGACAGCAGCAGACTCGCGACCCGGTCCTGGTGGCGGGCGGCGAGTTCCACCGCGATCACCCCGCCGGTGTGGTGCCCCACCAGGTGGAAGCGCTCCAGGCCGAGTTCCTCGATCAACGCGTCGGCCGCGTCGGCCCACCGCTCGATCGTGTGGGGTTCGTCGGGTTTCGCGGAGGCTCCGAAACCCAGAGTGTCCATGGCGATGGCCCGGTGCGTGACCCCGACCCGCGGCAGCACCTCCAGGTACTCGGTCCAGGACCGCGGGGTCTGATGGAGCATCAGAACCGGTTCGCCCGTACCGCATTCGACATAGTGCAACTGACCGAAACGGCTCGGCACATAGCCGCGGCGCAGTGTGTCCGTCATGAGTGACCTCCTGGTTTGTGGCAAGCCGTCAGATGGCCGGGTGTCCGTTCGGTGAGCGCGGGGCGTTCGCTGCGGCAGTGGTCGTCGGCCAGCCAGCAGCGGGAGGAGAACGGGCAGCCGGTCGGGACGTCCGCCGGCGAGGGCAGCTCGCCCTTGAGGACGATCCGTTCGCCGGGGTCGGTGTCGCCCGCCGTGGCGGCCCCCGGTTCCAGGACGGAGGAGAGCAACGCCATGGAGTAGGGGTGCTGCGGATCGGCGAACAGTTGCTGAGCCGGGGCGATCTCGACGATCGACCCGAGGTACATCACGGCCACCCGCTCGCTGAGGTGGCGGACCACACCGAGGTTGTGCGAGATGAACAAGTAGGCGATGCGGTCACGCTGTTGGATCTCCTGGAGCAGGTTGAGGATCTGCGCCTGGATGGAGACGTCCAGCGCCGACGTCGGCTCGTCGAGGACGATGACGGACGGCTGCGGGGCCAACGCGCGGGCGAGCGCGAGGCGTTGGCGCTGACCACCGGAGAACTCGTGCGGGTAGCGCACGGCGGCCGCCGCGTCGAGGCCGACCTCCGCCAGGACCTCGGCCAGGCGGGTGCGCCGGTCGGCCCGTGCCACTCCCCGGGCGCGCAGCGGTTCCTCGATGCTGGAGCCGACGGGCAGCCGGGGGTTGAGCGAGCCGTTGGGATCCTGGAACACCATCTGCACCGCACGCCGGAACGCCCTCAGGTCGGCGCCCTTCGGCTGGTGCGTCATGTCCCGGCCCTCGAAGCGCACTTCACCACGGGTGGGCCGGTACAGCCTGGTCGCGATCCGGCCCAGCGTGCTCTTGCCGCATCCGGACTCGCCGACCAGACCGACCGTCTCCCCGGGGTTCAGGGTCAGCGAGATGGCGTCCACGGCCCGGACACCGGAACGGCCCGGGCGGCGGCCGAACTCGTGGCCGATGCCGGAGAGTTCGAGGAGCGGCGGCCCGGTGTCCGCCGCGAGGGGCCGGGCCGTCGGTTCGGCCACGGTCAGGGCCGGCTGGGATTCACTCATCTGTTCCTCCGGCTGTCGTCGGCGCGTCCTCCAGGTCACGCCAGCAGCGCGACACCCACCCCGCACCGACAGGTCGCAGCGGCTGCGGCGCGGCACACGCGTCGGCGGCGCTCGGGCAGCGCGGCGCGAAGCGGCAACCGGGCAACCGGCGCGCGTCGTCGGTGAGTTGGCCGCGGATCGCGGTCAGCGGAGTGCCGTCGCTCTCCCTCATCCGGGGCACCGCCGCGAGCAGCGCCCGCGTGTAGGGGTGCTTGGGCGCGGTCAGCACCTGGTCGACCGTGCCGGACTCCACCGCCTGACCGGCGTACATCACCTGCACCCGGCTGCACATCGCCGTGATGACACCGAGGTCGTGCGAGATGAGCAGCATCCCCATGCCGTGCTCCTGCTGGAGCGAGCGCAGCAGTTGGAGGATCTCGGCCTGCACGGTGACGTCCAGCGCGGTCGTCGGCTCGTCGGCCAGCAGCAGCCGCGGATTGCCCGCCATGGCGATGGCGATGACGACGCGCTGCCGCATACCGCCGGACAGCTCGTGCGGGAACTGCCGGGCCCGGCGCTCGGGCGAGGGGATCTCCACAAGCCGCAGCAGGTCCACGGCCCGCTCCTGCGCCTCCTTCCGGCCGGCCTTCCCGTGGATCCGCAGCACCTCCGCGACCTGCGCGCCGACCCGCATGCACGGGTTGAGCGAGGTCATCGGCTCCTGGAAGACCATCGCGACCCGGTCGCCGCGCAGGCTCTCCAGCTCGGCCGCGTCACTGCCCAGCAGATTCGTGCCGCAGGCCTCCAGCCGGTCGGCCCGGACGTCGGCGCCGGAGCCCAGCAGCCCCATGGCCGCGAGGGCGACGCTCGACTTGCCGCAGCCGCTCTCGCCGATCAGACCGACCACCTCGCCCTGTTCGACGCGGAGATCCACCCCGGAGACCACGTCCGAGCCGCCGAATCCGATCCGCAGTCCCGAGACGTCGAGGACCGGGCCCGTGCCACCGGTCCCGGTGGCGGCACGGGCGGGTGTCAGGGTGTCGGCACTCACTGGGACAGCCATGCGTTCTTGAGGTTGAGACGGGTCGCCGTGGCATCGGGCTGGTAGCCGTGCAGTTTGTCGCTCCACGCCTCGCCGCGCACGGCCTTGGCGTAGGGCACCAGCAGGTAGGCCTCGTCGGCGATGTACTGGGCGAGCTGGTGGTAGAGCGTGATCCGCTTGTCGTTGTTCTCCTCGCTCTTCGCGGCCGCCATCAGGTCCCACAGGTGCTGGTCCTTGACCTTGGTCCCCGGGCTGCCCTTGGCGAACCACAGGTCGAGGTACTGACTCGGGTCGGCGTTGAGCACGCTCGTCATCATCACCATGTCGGTGTACTCGCCGGCCAGCACCTTCGGCACGACCGTCGTGAACGGCACGAGCTTGAGGTTGAGGGTGATGCCGACCTTGGCCAGCTGCGCCTTCATCAGCTCCATGGCGGAGATGTCGGGCCCGTAGGCGGGGTCGCTCGGCGCGAGCAGCTCGATGCTGACCCGGCTCTTGCCGGCCGCCTTGAGCAGCGCCTTGGCCTTCGACTGGTTCGGCGTGTACATCGGGTCGGCGGTCGTGGGCGTGGTGCCGTACGGGTCCTGTGGCGGGATGACGTAGCCGAAGGTCGCCGAGCCGCTGCCGAGCGTCTTGATCAGCGTCTTGCGGTCGATGGCGAGGTTGAACGCCTGCCGCACCCGCTTGTCGGCGAGCGGGCCGCTGAGGGTGTTCATGTTGAGCCAGATGCTGGAGACCAGCGGCCCGTTCGCCTCGGTGACACCGCTCGTGGACTTGACGTCGTCGACCATGCGCAGGTCGCGGAAGGACAGCAGCTGTACGGAGTTGGAGCGCAGCGAGGCCACGCGCGAGGTCTCGTCGGGGATGAGCCGGTAGATCACCGTGTCGAGGTACGGCTTCGGACTGTCCCAGTAGCCCTTGTAGCCGGAGAGCTGGATGGAGATGCCCTTCGACCACTTCTTCAGGGAGAAGGGTCCGGTGCCGTTCTCCGACTGCTTGAGCTCGTTCGCGGTGCGGGACGTCGTCCACTTCTTGCTCATGATGGCCCCGCTCCACGGCCGGGCGAGGAAGTTGTAGAGCGACGGCTGGGGCGCGCTGAGCTTGATCTCCACGGTCCTGGCGTCCACGGCCGTGACCGTCTTGATCTTGTACTGCTGGGTGTACGGCGACTTGATCGCGGGATCCATCAGCCGCTCCAGGCTGAAGATCACGTCGTCGGTGGTGAGCTTGCTGCCGTCGTGGAAGGTGACCCCGTCGCGGAGCGTGAACCGGTGGGTGGTGGCGTCCACCTGCTGGTAGCTCTTGGCCAGGCCGGGCTTGATCTGGCCCTTGCTGTCCAGGCTCAGCAGACCCTCGTAGAACTGCGCGACGATCTGCTGGTCGAAGTAGGCCTGGGCCACCTGCGGGTCGAAGCCGACCGTGGGCTCCCCGTCGAGCCCGATGGTGAGGGTGCCGCCGCTGACCGGCTTCCCGGAGACCTTGCCGGCCGTGGTGGCCGTACCGCCGCAGCCCGCGAGCAGCAGACCGGCGAGCGTGGTGCCGCCGAGCGCCAGCGCGTTTCTGCGCGTGTAGGTGTGGTTCGTCATCGTGACCGCCTGTTTCTCAAGAACGTGAGGGTGAAGTGACGTGGTGCGAGGGCCCGTTCAGGACGTACGGCGCTTGCCGCGCGGGTTGAGCTGTTCCTGGAGGCCGTCGGAGATGAGGCCGAAGGCCGCGGTGGCGATGGCCAGGGTGATGCCGGGGACGATCACCAGCAGGGGGTCGTCCTTCATGTAGCGCTGCCCCTCGAAGATCATCCGGCCCCAACTCGGCGTCGGCGGCTGGATGCCGAGGCCGAGATAGCTCAGGGACGCCTCGACCAGCACGCAGGTCGCCGCCGTGTTGGCGTACTGGACGAGCGCGGAGGACAGCACGTTCGGCAGCACATGGCGGCCGATGACCACAGGGGTGCGCACGCCGGCGATGCGGGCCGCCGAGACGAAGTCGCGCTCGCGCACGGTGAGCGCCGGAGCCCGCACGATCCGTGCGAAGTAGGGCACGAAGATCAGCCCCATGCCCCCGATGAGGACCCACATGCCCGGGCTGAAGATCGACACCAGGACGAGTGCCAGCAGCACCGAGGGGATCGACATCGCGGTGTCCATCGCCGCCATCAGCACCGAGTCCAGGCGCCGGGCGTTGTAGCCCGCGACCAGACCGATCGGGACGCCGATCAGGGCGGCGACCGTGGTCGCCCCGAAGGCCACCAGGAGCGACTGCCGGGCCGCGACGAAGGTCCGGGTGAACAGGTCGCGGCCGAGGTTGTCGGTGCCCAGCCAGTGGCTGCCCGAGGGACCGGTGAGCAGGGAGTCGCTGACGTCGGTCGCCGCGTAGCGGCCGAAGGCGCCGATGAGCAGGGCCGACACCACGATCGCGCCGAGGATGCAGACACCCGTGGTCAGCGTCGGGTTCCAGCCGAGCCGGGGCCTGCGGCGCGGTGCCGCGGTCACGGTGACGGCGGGCGCGGGGGATTCAACCGTCACGGCGTGCTCCTGTCGTGCGGATACGGGGGTCGATGAGGGGATAGACCAGGTCGGTCAGCAGGTTGATCAGCACGTAGGAGGCGCCGAGCGCGAGGATCGAGCCCTGGATCACCGTGAAGTCGTGCTGGGTGATGGAGTTGACGATCAGCGAGCCGAGGCCCGGGAGGGCGAAGACCTGCTCGACGATGACGGTGCCGCCGACCAGCACTCCGAGTTGGAGACCGCCGGCGGTGACCACCGGCACCAGCGCGTTGCGCAGCGCGTGCCGCAGCATCAGCCGTCGTCGCCCCGCGCCCTTCGCCGCCGCCGTCCGCATGAAGTCCTGGCCCTCGACGTCGAGGACGGCGGCCCGCATGTACCGGCAGAGCGTCGCGCCGAACGGGATGCCCAGCGCCACCGCCGGGAGCAGCAGGACCTGGAGGTTGAGCAGCGGGTCCTCGGAGAACGGCACGAAGGAGAAGAGCGGCCAGGCCGGTGCCAGCGTGCTCACCAGGAGGACCATGACCGTGCCGACCACGAACGGCGGGACGGCGAGCCCCATGAACGCCGCGCTGTTGACCATCCGGTCCCTGGCGCGCCCCTGGTGCATGGCCGACCAGATCCCCGCCGGAATGCCCCACAGGACCGCGATCACCGCCGCGTACACGGCGAGTTCCAGACTCACCGGCAGCCGGTCGGCGACCTGCGCGCCGACGCTCTGCCCGTCCAGCAGCGACGAGCCCAGATCGCCTCGCACGGCGTGCCCGATCCAGCTCAGGTACTGCGACCACACGGGCTGGTCGAGTCCCAGCTGGTGGGTGATCTGGGCGCGCAGCTCGGGCGTGGAGTTCTCGCCGGCGATCAGGGCCGCCGGGTCACCGGGGACCAGATGGGACAGCGCGAACACGATGGCGCTGAGGCAGAGGACCACCGCGAGCGAGCGGACCACACGGATCGACAGATAGCGCAGCACTGGATCTCTCCCCTATATCGCGGCGGCCGACGCCGACGCCCGGGGCGTCGAACGGGTCGGATCGAAGGGACGGCGCCGCGCGGCCAGCGCGGTGGGCACGGACTCGGCCGCGTTCGGGTCCACCGCCCGGCCCTCGCGGAACACCGTGCTGAGGCGCCGCCGGTCACCGAGCACGCTCAGATCGGCGAGCGGATCACCGTCGACCAGCAGCAGGTCCGCCCACCTTCCCGGAGCGACCGTCCCCGTCCTGGCGCCGAGCCCGAGGGCGTCGGCGGCGGCCGAGGTCGCCGCGACCAGCACCTCGGCGGGCGTCATGCCGATCTGCTCGTGCAGCAGCTCCAGTTCGCGGGCGTGGTTGCCGAAGCGCATCGTGTTGGACGAGTCGCTGCCGGCGATGATCCGCACTCCGGCCCGGTAGGCCAGGCGTACGGACGTGAGCCGCCGCTCGCGCAGCACCTCCGCCTTCTCCAACTGCTCTGTGGCCAGGCCCCGTTGGTCCCCGTGCTCCAGCATGAACTCACTGAGCGACAGGGTTGGGCACAGGAACGTGCCCTGTTCGAGCATCAGCTCCACGAGGTCCTCGTCGAGGTCGGAGCCGTGCTCCAGGGTGTCCACCCCGGCGGTGAGCGCCGAGGTGATCCCGGCCCGGGTGTGCGCGTGGGCCGCCACCCGCAGGTCCAGGGCGTGTGCCTCGTCGACGATCGCGTCGATCTCGGCGTCCGTGTAGTTGCGCCACCCGGTCTTGTCGCCGAGCGAGAGCGTGCCGCCGCTCGTGCAGATCTTGATCAGGTCCACGCCCATCCGGGCGTACTGCCTGACCCGCTTGCGGCACTCGTCGACGCCGTCCGCCGGCGGCCACATCCGCTTCTCGTCGAGCGTCGCCGGACAGAACATGTCGCCGTGCCCCGCGGTCATGCCCACGAGCCCGGAGGCGACGACCCGCGCCCCGTCGAGGACGTGCTCGTCGATCACGTGCTTGACGGCCACCTCGGGCAGTGATCCCGCGGTGTCGCGGACGGTGGTGAAACCGGACCGCAGCGCCTCACGGGCGTTGGCCGCGGCGTGCAGGGTCTGCTCCTCCGTCGAGGTCAGCATGTTCCACAGGTGGACGTCGTGCGGCCGGGTGCTCGCGTTGGACCGCAGATGCACATGGCAGTCGATGAGGCCGGGCAGCAGGGTCAGACCCCGCAGGTCGTACACGGTGTCCCCGGGAGCCGTCGCCACCGTGTCCGCGGCACCCACCTCGGCGATCACGGCGCCGTCGATCACGACGGTCGCGTCCGACCGCGCGGCGCGGCCGGTGCCGTCGATCAGGGTCACCCCCGACAGAACCGTTCGTTCGGTCATACGGGGCTCCTGTGGGCGCTGGTTCCAGATGTGGCGGGAATCGTCATGAGGCCGGATTCACTCCCCTTCGCGGGAACTGGTAAGGGGGAGTGTGGGGCGACGATGGTGTGGCTGTGTTGCGGTGCAGTTTTCACTTGGAGTTCGCTCGGGGCGCGCAGGAATGCGCCGCCCATGGAGGCGCAGTTTTCCGCCACCCGCGGTGGATCTCCGGGCCCGTCAGGAGCCCTCGGGAAGGGAGCCGACGAAGGCAGTGTCGGCGCCCACCGGGCCCAGGGCGGTCGCTCCGCCAGGGGCGCCCAGGGGAGTCGTACGACCTTCCAGGGGCTCCTCGAAGAAGCGGCGGTTGTCGGCGCGGAACTCCGGGTCGGCGAGGCGGTCGACGGTGATCGCCTGCTCGGGGCAGGCCGTCTCGCAGGCGCCGCAGTCGATGCACTCGACCGGGTTGATGTAGAGCTTGCGCTCGCCCTCGTAGATGCAGTCGACCGGGCACTCCTCCATGCAGGAGCGGTCCATGATGTCGACGCAGGCCGATCCGATGACGTAGGCCATGTCAGTTCTCCTTCTCGGTGGAATGGCCGGGGAACAGTGCCGCCTCGGGGTCGATGACGGTGGCCGCGTTGTTCACGGCGGTGGCGACCTCGCCGAAGCCGACGGAGATCAGCCGGACCTTGCCCGGGTAGTCGGTGATGTCGCCGGCCGCGAACACACGGGGCAGGTTGGTGGCCATGCGGGTGTCGACGGCGATCCGCCGGGCCTGGAGTTCGAGCCCCCAGGTCTGGAGCGGCCCCAGGTCGGCGATGAAGCCGAGGGCGGCGACGACGGTACGGGCGGGCAGCAGCCGGGTGGTCTTCTCGACACGGTGCCGGACCTCGACCCGCTCGACTCCCAAGTCGCCGTGCAGCGCGCTGACTTCGGAGTCGGTGATCAGCTCGATGCCGAGGGCGCGCACCTTCTCCACGCTCGCCGCGTGCGCCCGGAACCGCGCGCTGCGATGGACGAGGGTGACGGACCGGGCGATGGGGGAGAGCAGCGCCGCCCAGTCGAAGGCACTGTCACCGCCACCGACCACGACCACGTCGTGACCGGTGTGGGCGGCCGGGTCCGGCACGAAGTACACCTGCCCGCGCCCGAGATAGTCCTCGCCCGCGGGAAGCGGCCTGGGGGTGAACGTCCCCACCCCGCCCGTGATCACAACCGCCCCCGCCCGTACGACGGTTCCCCCGTCGGTACGCACCAAGGGGAGGCCGTCGGTCCCGTGGGCCAGGTCCACCGCCCGCTGCCCGAGGAGGTAGCGGACGCCGTACGGCGCCGCCTGGGCGACCAGGTTGTCGACCAGGTCGCGACCGCGCACCGACGGGAATCCGGCGATGTCGAAGATGGGCTTCTCGGGGTACATCGCGCTGATCTGGCCGCCGCACTGCGGCAGTACGTCCATGACGGTGACGCGCAGTCCGCGGAAGCCGGCGTAGTAGGCGCCGTAGAGGCCGGACGGGCCGGCGCCGATGATCAGGATGTCGGTCTCGATCACCGACGACTCGTCAGGGGCGACCTGAACAGGAGGAACGCTCATGTCCAGGAGCGTAGGAACGGGCGGCTCTCCGCCCAACGGAACCGGTCCGGCTGACGGGACGCCCCTCAGACGAGGGCGAGTTCGACGCTCCCCGTCACGCACGCGGTCCCGTCGGCCTTGACGACGGCCACGTCCAGGGACACCCGCGCGCCCTCCACCGCCCGCACGGTCGCGGTCCAGGTGAGCGGCTCATCGGCCACCGCGGTCGTCCGGTTGCGCCAACTCACCGTCTCCAGGCGGGAGTCAGGCCCGGCCCACGCCAACGCGTACCGGGTGAGGGTCTCGCCGTGCAGCGTGGAATGCACGACGACGTCCGGGAAGCCCTCCGAGGCAGCGAACCCGGCGTCGTAGTGGATGCGATGGGAGTTCCAGGACACGGCACCGAAGCGGAAGAGCTGGACTCTGCTGTGCGTGTATTCCTGAGCCGGGCAGATGTCGCCGACGGCGGGCCTGTTCATGGGGTTCCAGGGGAGTCGATTGCTTCCATCACGACGATCGTCTCGTCCACGGCCGTCAGTTCGGTCCCGTCCGCCGAGGTGAAGCGGGTGCTGAGACCGAGCAGGACGAAGGGACCGGAGCGGCCCTGCTTGCGTTCGGCGGAGACGACGGCACGGGAAGCGGTGATACGGCTGCCCGCGACCGGAGCACGAGCCGGCCGTACGGTCTGGCCGCCGTGCACCTGGCGGACCGGGAGGCCCTGGGTGCACGGCGACTCCCGGGCGGCCAGTCCGTCCGGGCGCAGATCCTGTTCGACCGGCCCGTCCTCCCAGCTCATGGTGGCCGCGAGGAAGAGCACGGGAGCCTCGACCGGCGCGCCCGCCGCCTCCCGTTCCCGGGCCCGGACGAGGTAGTCGGCGTCGTTGAGCGCGGCGGCGTACCGGCAGAAGTCCTTCACGGTCACCGTCCCGCAGTCCTCGTCCTCCCACCGGCCGACGAGACTCCGGGCCCGGGCCAGCACCTCGTCCAGCGTGCTCACAGGGCCGACCGCAGCGCCCGGCCGATGCCCAGACCCGCGGTGCGCAGCGCGCTCGCGTGTGCGGCCGCGTCCACGCGGTAGGTCGGCGCGGTGATCGACAGGGCACCGGCGAGGGTGTCCTGGCGGCCGAAGACCGGCACGGCCATGCTCATGTAGCCGAGCCTGACCTCCTCGGCCTCGGTCGCGAGGCCCTCCTCCCGGATCCGCTCCACCTGCCCGCGCAGCCGCCCCGGAGAGGTGATCGTGTGCCGGGTGAAGGGTTTCAGCCCGTTCCTGATCACCTCGCCGAACAGGGAGGCGGGGGAGAAGGCCAGGATCGCCTTGCCGGTGGCGGTGCAGTAGAGAGGCAGCCGCCCCGCCACCCGGGACTCCTCGCTCAGGCCCCGGTGGGGCAGGATCTTCTCCAGATAGACGACGTCGAGGCCGTCGTGGATCGCGAAGTGGATGGTCTCCTGCGTGGCCAGGAGGAGATCCTCCATGTACGGCTGGGCCACCTCGCGCAGGATCCGCTGCCGGTGCACCCGCTGCCCGATCTCGAACAGCCTGAGGCCGAGCCGGTAGTCGCAGCCCGCCCGCTCCAGCAGCCCCCACACGACCAGCTCCTGGCAGAGCCGGTGCACGGTGGCCTTCGCGACACCCGTGCGGCGCACGAGATCGGCGAGGGAGAGCGACTCGTCGTCGACGGTGAACGCTTCCAGGATGGGCCGCACCTTGCCGAGCACGGAGTTCATCGAGTCCGGGCCCGGCGGGGGCCCGGCCGCGGGAGGCGGGGGAGAAGAGGCCACGGCGCGGGTGATCGGGACGACGGTCATGGCAGGCACCTCGCGATCAGGTATTACGGCTGGAATCTCACGATCAGTGACCCGACGACGACTCTGCGAGGAACGCGAGACTCAGCGGGTTGTACAGCGTGGCCTTCTCGTGTTGCGGCCAGTGTCCGCATTCCGTGAAGACCTCCAGCCGGGCCCCGGGGATCGCGGCGGCGATCGCCTCGGCCTCGGGGACGTCCCCGAGCGGGTTCTTGTTGCCCCACACCACCAGCGTCGGCGCCTTGATCCGCGCCATGCGGTCGGGGCGCAGCAGATTGCGCTCACGGGCGTCGAGCTCCTGGAGCGCGAGCAGGTTGTGCAGGTTCTCCTGGAACTCGGGGCGGTGGTAGATCTCGTAGCGCACCCGGGTCAGCTCCTCACCCAGGTCCTCGTCCCACTCGGCCCACAGCAGCGCCAGCCGGTCGCGGGTGTACGAGATCTCCGGCTCCGTCGCGGCGGCGCGGGTCGAGGTCTTCAGGCGCTCCATCACCGCCGGGTTGATCTTCGTGCCGCCCATGCACAGCAGTTGGAGGGAGGCGACGCGGTCCGGGTACTCGCTCGCCGCCCAGGACCCGACCCAGCCGCCCAGCGACTCGCCGACCAGGTGCGCGCGTTCGGCGCCCACGGCGTCCAGGTAGGCCATCAAGTGGTCGACGTACGCCGGGATCTCACCCGGGCGGTCCGGCTTGCCGGTGTAGCCGTGGCCGAGCATGTCGATCGCGTGGCAGCGGTAGCCGGCCTCGGCGTGCGCCGGGATGTTGCGGACGAACGCCTCCAGATGGCCCGTCGTGCCGTGCAGGAACACGACGTGCTCGCCGTCCTCGGGGCCGGCCTGGAGGGCGCGGGTGGTGACGTCACCGGTCTCGACGTACGCGTGCCGGTAGTCGATGCCCGAGAGTTCGGTCCAGATGCTCATGACTGCCTTTCGGTCTGTGCCTGTGCGGGGTCGAGGACGGCGACGCCCATCCCGGTGAGCCACTCGGGCATCGGTTCGTACGCCAGCCGGCGGCCGGGCACGTGGTCGAGCACGGCCGACATCAGCAGCCAGGTGCGCAGCTCCTGCGCACCGTTGCCGGCGACCTTCTCCAGCTCCTCGGTGGAGTACGCGGTGATCCGCCCGGTCTCGCCCCGCTCGACGAGGGACAGGAAGTCGTCGTCGAACCCGGGGTTGAGCGCGGCCTCGGCGGCGCGGATGATCTCGCGGCGCCGGACGTCGTAGTCCTGCCAGTTCTCCCGGCCGTCGAGCCAGGCGCCGACCATGAACTCCTCGTCGTCGCCGTGCGGTTCGCGCCAGTCCGGCCAGGGCAGCCGGTGCGAGAGCCCGCCCGAGCCGACCACCGCGACCCGCCGGTCCCCGGGGAAGGCGAGGACGGCGTCCCGGATCGCGCGGCCGAGGTCCTCGCAGCGAGTGAGGGTGGGCAGGGGCGGGGCGAAGACGTTGACGACGATCGGCACGATCTCCACGTCCAGGCCTTCGAAGAGGTACTGGATGGCGTGCGACTGGCCGTGGTCGATCTGGAGCCTGGCGGAGAACGCGGGGTCGAAACCGCCTTCCTCCACAAGGGAGTTGGCGATGTGCCGGGCCAGGGGTACGTCCACCGGCTGCGGGCCCCTCGGGGTGCCCGACTCGCCGCTGGCGACGCACTCGCCGACCCCGATCGTGAAGCTCGGGATCAGGTCCAGCCAGAAGCCGCGGAAGTGGTTGGAGCCGATCAGGATCACGGTGTCGGGGCGGGCCGCGGCCAGGGCGTCCCGTGCCTCGTAGAGCGAGTCGCGGAACCGCTCCGCCCGGTCCTTGTGGAAGGTCTGCTCCCAGTGGGTGTTCATCAGCGTGCTGTGCGAGGCGCCGACGCCCAGGACGATCTCGGTCATGCTGCTGTCCCTTCGACCTCGGCGCGCGAGCGCGTGACGGTGTCGACCGCCGTGCGGATCAGATGGCGGGTGAGCTTCTCCATCGCCCGTACGGAGACGGTGTTCATGCCGCGCGCGAAGTCGATGTCGAACAGGGAGTCCGTGACCTTCGGCATGCCGACCCGCACGGTCGGGATGCCCCGCCCGCGCAGGATGTTGGCGTCGGTGGCCCCGCTGTTGCCCCGGATCACCTCGTGCTCGCGTCCCTCGAACGCGGCCCAACTCGCCGTCGCGCTGCGGCAGATCCAGCTGTCGGGGTCGGTCCGCGTCCCGGGGATCGCCAGGACCATGTCGGCGCTGACGTCGATGTTCTTGTCGCGCAGGGCGTCGATGGCGCCCATGAACTCCCGTTTGGCCCGCATCGGCGTCGTGTCCGGCCCGATCCGCAGGTCCACCATGAGCGTGCAGGACGCCGGTGTCACCGCCGCCATCCGGGGCCAACCCCCTTGGATCGAGGAGACGATGCCCTGCGGCGCGACCGTGCCGGAGGTGTGCCGGTCGGCGTACGCGACGAACCACTCCTCCAGCTGCCGGGTGACCTCACCGGCGCGCGCGACGGGGTTGTCGTAGGGGAGGCGGTGGCGGGAGCCGACGTAGGTGTGGGTGCCGTGGACCGTCACCTCGAACCAGACCAGGCCCACCTCGTCCCAGGACACCGTCCAGCCGGGCTTGGCGATGAGCGCGTAGTCGGTCCACACGCCCTGCTCCAGGAGGAACGAACAGCCCACGCCCTGGCCGGTGTTGAGGCGTCTGCCGCCGGGCCGGGCGTTGGTGGGCATGCCGCCCGCGCCGAAGGCCGCGACCAGGTCGCCGGTGAGCGGGATGCCGGCCAGCGCGATCGCCTCGGCGGCCATCATCACGCACGCGGCGTGGCCCTTCGGGTTGGAGGCGCCGAGGCCGACGACCAGGTCGTCGTGGACGGTGGCGCGCGGGCGCATGTCGTCCCGCAACTCCGGCCCGATCCAGGGGAGATCCTCGCTCTCCTCGCCCACGGTCAGGGTGTCGATCGGCGCGTACAGCATGAGGTCGGGGCCGGTGCCGTCGCCGGAGAGCCGGGCCCAGGCGTTGGCCTGCCGGTCGTCCAGGGGCTGGACCCGGGCCGGGCAGCCCGCGGTCGTGAGGGTGTCGGCGATGTGCTCCGCGAGGGGGCCCTCGTCGCCGGTGGGGCTCGGGACGTCGACGAGCCCGGTGATCAGCTCGCGCAGCCGGTCGGCAGTGACGTGCCGCCAGGCGTCGGAGACCCAGGCGGCCCGCGTGTCGTCGAGACCGGCCAACTCGTCCGCGGCGGTCACTGGTTGATCCTGTGGACCTGGGTCATCGTCGTGCGCTCGAAGCGCTTCTTCGCGAGCGGGAGCCCGATCGCGATGCCGACTCCGATGAGCAGGGTGAGCAGTGTGCGGCCCATGGTCATGCCTTCTTCTCGTCGGGCTTCTCGTCGGAACCGGTGCCGGGGGCGCCGCCCGCGCCGGCCAGCTTCTTGCCGTACTCCTCCTCGCTGAGGTTCCGCCAGGCGGTCAGCGAGATGTCGGGGCGGTAGAGCTTCTCCGGGGGCGCGTCGGTGATGTCGACCATCCAGGCGTCCTGGCCGGAGAACTGGCCGTGGAACAACCAGCGGATGGCGCCGAGGTACTTGGCGTAGAAACGCAGGGTCTCCCAGCCCTCGGTGAAGTTGACCATCACGCCGACATAGCGGTGGTTGTCCTGGTCGACGGGGACGTAGAACTCGTAGTGGATGAAGTTCGGGTACGCGATGCGCAGCACGCCCGGCATCGACAGGGACGCGAAGCCGGGGAACTCCTGGGCCTCGATCGTCGGGTTCACCTGGTCGGGCTTGCCCGTGTTGCCGATGTTGAAGGTCTCCTTCGGCGGCTGGGCCTTCCACCAGCGCTTGTTGGTCCAGTGGCCGACGCTGGGGAACTCCGCTTCCCAGTAGACCTCGTCCTGGACCCGGAAGATCCAGCGGCCCTTGGGCACGATCCGAGTGATGTTCCAGGTCGGCATCGGCTTGAACAGGCGCCAAAGTGCCGTGCGGTGCAGGTACTTGGCGTGCCCTTCGTCGAAGCCGTTCTCGCAGGCGAAACGCCAGTTGCCGCTGCGCGGATCGATCCGGCCGCCCATCACGAAGGCGTTGGAGACGAGTTCCTCGGGCAGCTGCGAGTCGATGGGGTGCGGCTCCTCGTCGGCGAGAGGGATGTACACCCACACCATGCCGAGCCGCTCCTCGACCGGGTACGTCCGCACCGAGACCTTGCCGGTCAGGCGGCAGCCGGGGCCGTCGGTGATGACCGCGGCCAGGTTGCCGGTGGGCAGGTCGAAGGTCCAGCCGTGGTACGGGCAGCTCACGGTGCCGGGGAACTGCTGGTTGCCCTCCGAGAGCGGGACACCGCGGTGCGGGCAGCGGTTGTGCAGCGCGTACGCCGTGCCGTTGTCCCGGATCAGGGTGATCTTCTCGCCGCAGATCGTGAACGGGAGCGGATCGCCGGTGATCTGGCTGGACCAGGTGACCGGGTACCAGTAGCCGCGGAAGCCGGCGCCCGCCGCGTCGTAGTGCGGCCACGACTTCCAGTCCTGGCGGCCGGGCTCTCCTGCTGGTCTGCGGCGGCTCCGGACGGGGGGCTTTTTGTCGGGAGAGTCGTCGACCGTCATCGTGCGCGTCCTCCTGCTGCCGGGGAACCGTGAGGTGCCGGGTGAACCGTGAGGCGAGCATGCGGCGGCCCGCGGGATCCGCCCAAGGGACCCGGTCCGCTGAGCAGACCGGGGCTCGCGGACGGGCCGGGAGACCCGCGCTCACCTGCGCGTCCCGGTCAGCGGACCCTCGGCGATGCGTCGGGGCCGTCCCCCGTTCTACGGTGCGCCAATTCCCGGGCCGCACCCCGACGACCAGCTGCCAGAAGACCAGCCGCCACCGGCGGGCTCCCCACGAACCCTCGAGGTACTCATGGATGCACGGTCCACGACAAGACACCCCCTCGTCGGCGCCACCGCTCTCGCTGTCGCCCTGCTCACGCTCACCGCGTGCGGCGCGGCGACCACCGACTCGGCCGCCGGCGCCGGATCCGACAAGAACGGCGCGGGCCCCACGATCCGCATCGGCGTCGGCATCGACGCCTCGTACGCACCCTTCTTCCTCGCCGACGCCAAGGGCCTGTGGGCCAAGCACGGGGTGAACGTCGAGCTCGTCCAGTTCGGACAGGGCAGCGAAGGCGTCAACAACCTCGTGGCCGGCCAGGTGCAGATGTCCGGAAACTCCGACACCACCACCATCAGCATGCTGTCCCAGGGCCCCGACCTGCGGTCCTTGATGGTCTACGAGCAGTCGGGCGAGTACCTCAAGGTCGTCCTCGGCCCGAAGGTGAAGTCCGCCGCGAAGATCCGCAGGATGGCTGTCTCCCCGGGTCTGTCCGAGCTCGCCGCGACCCGGTTCCTGGAGTCGAAGGGGATCGATCCGAAGTCGGTCGACCTCATCACCGCCGACCCGCCCGAGATCCCGGCCCTGATGAAGAAGGGCGACGTCGACGCGTACGTCCTGTGGGAGCCGTGGCCCACCAAGGGCGTCGAGCAGGGCGGCCGGATCCTGGAGAACACCGGTGCCTACGGGGTGACTTACTCCCAGTGGCTGCTCGCCGGCGCCGACTGGCTGAAGGCCAACTCCGACGCCGCCACCAAGGTTGCCAAGACCCTTCAGGAGGCGGCAGCGCTGACCGAGAGCGACCCGGACGCGGCGGCCGCGGCGACCGAGAAGGCCGTGAAGGTCCCGGCGGCCCAGACCCTGACCGCCATCAAGGAAATCGACTTCGGCACCCGCGACTTCACCGCCGAGGACCTCAAGGCCTACGCGAGCACGGGCCAGTTCTTCGTGGACACCGGCAAGGTCAAGGCGCAGCCGGATGTCACGAAGGCCGTCCAACGCGGTTGGTTCACCAAGAACGTGAAGGGATCTTGATGACGGAGGGCGTGAAAACCCACCCCACCCACCCCACCCACTCCACTGGGCTCACCGGCCGCGGCGCGGCCCTGACCGTCGACGGCGTCGGTATCCGCTTCGACACCGTGCAGGCCGTCCGGAACATCTCCCTCGACATCGCCGCCGGCGAGTTCCTGTGTCTGCTCGGCCCGAGCGGCTGCGGCAAGTCCACGCTGCTGTCCGCCCTGGCCGGCTTCGTGACCGTGGACGAGGGCAGCCTCTCCGTCGACGGGACTCCGATCACCGGCCCCGACCCCGAGTTGGGGATGGTCTTCCAGAGCAGCGAAGCGCTCTTCGACTGGATGACGGTCCGTCAGAACGTGGCCTTCGGCCCCCGCATGCGCGGCGCCTCACGCCTCCAGCGGGCCAAGGCGGCCGACGAGTACCTCGGCCTGGTCGGGCTGCGGCACTGCGCGGACCGTTTCCCGGGCCAGCTCAGCGGCGGCATGCGCCAACGCGTGCAGATCGCCCGCGTGTTGGCCAACGAACCCGGCGTCGTCCTCATGGACGAGCCGTTCGGCGCGCTCGACGCGCAGACCCGCCAGGTGATGCAGGAGGAGACGGACCGCATCTGGCGCGCCTCCGGCTGCACCGTCGTCTTCGTCACCCACGACATCGACGAGGCCATCCTGCTGGCCGACCGGATCGCCGTCATGACCGCGGGCCCGGCGGCCTCGGTGAAGTCCGTCTACCCGGTCGACCTGCCCAGGCCCCGCGACGAGGACGATCCGGCCGCCGTCGAACTGCGCCGCCGGCTGCGGGAGGACATCGGCGAGGAGGTCCGCAAGGCACTGCGCGACCAGGGACTCGACACCGAGGAGGACGACCGATGACCGTCGCCACGGCTGCCGCCGCAGGCAGCGCGGGGACCAGGAAACGTCCGGCCCGGGCGAGCGCGGGGAGGCTGCGCGCCCTCGGCATGTACACCCTGTCCGTCCTGATCGGCATCGGCGTCTGGCAGCTCCTTGCGACGGTGTACGGTCCCTCCCTGGTCGCCTCCCCGAGTGAAACCCTCAGCGCAGCACGGGAGTTGGCGTCGGACGGCACCCTGACCAACTCGATCGTCGCCTCCAGCCGCCGCATCCTGATCGGCTGGGGGCTCGGCGTCCTCGTGGGCGCACCGGTGGGGCTGCTGGTCGGCCAGGTCCCGCTCGTGCGCCGGCTCCTGGAGCCCTACATCGAGTTCTTCCGGTTCATCCCGCCGGTCGCCTTCGTCACCCTGGCGGTGGTGTGGCTGGGCATCGGCGAGTCCTCGAAGGTCGTCCTGATCTTCTACACGGCCGTCTTCATCGTCACGGTGAACACCAGCGCCGGCGTGATGGCGGTGAGCGAGTCCAAGCTGCGCGCGGCACAGAACCTCGGCGCGAGCCGCCGCCAGATCCTCCAGGGGATCGTGCTGCCCTCGACGGTGCCGCACATCGTCACCGGCGCGCGCCTCGCCATGGGCAACAGCTTCCTGACCATCGTCTCCGCCGAGATCGTCGCCTCCAGGGTCGGCCTCGGCTCGCTGATCTGGACCTCCCGCAACTACGGGCGGATCGACTGGGTCTTCGTCGGAATCATCACCCTGGGAATCCTCGGGTTCGTCTTCGACCGCGTCCTGCGGATCGTCGCGTCCCGCGTCCTGCGTCGATACGGAGTGAAGCTGTGACCACCGTCAAGTCCCGCGCCCTGGTCCTGGAGAGCTTCGGCTCGCTGCCCCGCCTGGTGGAGCGCGCGGTGCCGGAGCCCCGCCCGGGCCACACCCTCGTACGGATGCGGGCCGCCCAGGTCGGCCACCTCGATCTCAACGTCGTGGACGGCAGGTTCGGGATTCTGCCCGATCTGCCCGCCGTCCCGGGCACCACCGGATGCGGGGTCGTCCTCGCCTCGGACACCCACGCCGAAGGCACCCTCGTCCGGCTCGGCGGCAAGGGCCTCGGCCTGCGCCGCGACGGTTGCTGGGCCGAGCACGCGCTGGTGCCGGACGCCGCCGTGGAGACGGCCGAGGAGGGCACGGACCCCGCGCTGGCGTGCAGTTGGTTCTCGCCGGCCGGTACGGCGTGGGCGGCGGTGCACGCGGTCGCGGACGTACGGCCGGGGGAGCGGGTGCTGGTGACCGGCGCGGCGGGTGCGGTCGGGGCGATGACCGTGCAGGTCGCCGCGCGGGCCGGGGCCGAGGTGGTCGGCGTGGTCGGCCGGCCCGCCAAACTCGCCCACGTCCCGGCTCCCGCCAAGCCCCTCCTCGCCGCCGACCTGTCCGCGGAGTCGGTGGGAGGCCCGGTCGACGTACTCATCGACACCGTCGGCGGACCAGTGCTCCGCGACTGCCTCCCGCTCGTCCGCCCTCGCGGTCGTGCCGCACTCGTCGGCTACACCGCCGGCCGTGAATTCGGCGTGGACCTCGCGGACTTCCTGCTCGCCGACGTGTCCCTGCTGCCGGTGAACCTGATGTCCCGGGGCAAGGAGGTCGCCGCGGACGCGGAGGGGCTGTTGGCCGAACTGCGCACGGGGGAGCTGACCTTGGAGATCGAACGCCACGGCATCGAGGGGCTGGCGGAGGCCGCCGAGCGGCTGCGGACCGGGGAGGCGATCGGCAAGGTGGTGCTGGACCTGGGGTGAAGCACTCCAATACCGGGACGAAGTGTTTCAGCTGACTACTTGTCAAATAGCGCTGCCGAAAAGGCATTTGGTAACCGCGTTGCGGAATTGAAAGGACATACACAATCTCTTCACGGGGTGTAGCTTCTACCCGTCAGTAGAGGCTTGAGCGAGGGTGGTTGTGTGGTTGCCTCTCCGCATACCGAAAAGTTCGCCGCCCACCTCCGGATGCTGAAGGACCGCAGCCGTCGGGGCTACGACCGGCTCGGCAAGGAGGCGGGCGTCAGCGGTTCCAGCCTGCATCGGTACTGCTCCGGACTCAGCGTCCCCGCGGACTATCGGGTGGTGCACGCCTTCGCCAAGGTGTGCGGCGCCAGCGCGGAGGAACTGCGCGAACTCCACCGGCTGTGGGCGCTGGCGGACACCGAACGGGACGCACCGGTGGTGCCGGTCAAGGACGACCCGGAGCAAGAACCGAAACCGGAACCGGAACCGGAGTCGGAACCGAAATCGGAGTCTGAACCGGATCCGGAGCCGGACGACATCACCCCACCGGAGGTCACCGCCGGCGAGACCGGGAAACCGCGCCGGTCCCGGGTGCCGGAGAAGTGGTCCTCCCGGTGGGCGGTACTGGCAGCCGTGGTCGCGGTGGTGCTGGTGGCGGGCTTCGTGTGGATGCCCGACAGCGGCACCGGCGGCGGCTCGCCCGCGGCCGGCAACAGGCTCCTGTACTCCAAGGCGTGCAAGACGGTCAGCATGGGACAACACGACGAGTGCGTACGTGAGTTGCAGACCCTGTTGCTGCGGGCGAAGGGCAAGCTCGCCGTCGACGGGGACTTCGGGCCGGAGACCCTGCGCCGACTGACCGCGTTCCAGGTGCTGGCCGGTCTGCCGGCCACCAACGTGGTCGACGACGCCACCAAGAAGGCGCTCTACGCGCAGAAGGTGAGCATGACGACCTGGTCCCAGGCCAGGGTGGCGAAGCGGGTCCGCGAGGTGTTCGTCGAGGATCCCGACACCGCCGTGGCCGTCGCCCGCTGCGCGTCCTTCCTCGACCCGCTCTACGTACTGCCCAACACCAACGGCAGCCGCAACTGGGGCGTGTTCCAGATCTCCGACCGCCGCCTGCCCGAACTCGGCGGCACACCGCTGCGGGCGTTCGACCCGGACTGGAACATCAAGGCGGCCCACCGGCTGTGGAGCGCCGAGCACGACTTCCACGACTGGCCCTCCTGCGAGGCGGCGTTGAAGGACAAGGCGAAGAGCTGACGGACAGGCCGAGAAGGTGACGGGCAGGCCGAAGAGCTGATGCGCGGAGCTCCGGGTACCGCCGCCGCGGTACCCGGAGCTCCACTCCCCCGAGTGCGGCGTCAGACGGTGCCGTCCTGCCACCACCAGTCGCGGCCGAGGTCGGCCCTGCTGTCGACGTGCTGGTGGTCGACGGTGTACGTCTCCAGCCCGGAGAACCCGCAGGTCTCCGCCTTCTGGTAGACGGTCTTGGTGGCCACCCCCGGCACGTCGAGGTCGGCCGCCGTGCCGTACAGGTGCATGCTGTCGCTGGCCCCGCCGATCTCGGCGTTGTGCGCGATGTTGCGGAAGCCGGAGTTGACCGTGATCGGCTTGTCGCCCAGCTTCTTGCGCAGCGCCTCCAGCTTGTACATGCAGCGGCGGACGTTCTCCTTCACCTGCGCCGTGCTCAACTTGCCGCCGCTGAAGCCGCCGCCCGTCTGGTTCTCGAACTCGGTCCAGTTGAAGTGGAGCGTGGAGCCGTCCGACTGCTCCAGCGCGTTGAGCTTCGCCTGGGTGTTGGGCCCGACGCTGGCGTCGGCGGTGAGACCGTACGCCGACTGGAAGCGGCGCACCGCGGCGGCCGTACCGGGACCGAAGTCCCCGTCGACACCGACCCGGCTGTGGCTCGCGCTGTCCGCCGCCCAGCCCGCGATCCTGATCTGCAGCTCGGTCACGTCGGCGCCGGTGGCGCCCTCGTTGAGGGTGCGCGTCCACGAGTAGGCCTCGGCGACGCCCGAGAAGAGCAACTGGCCGAACGCGACGCCGGCACCGGCGGCGAGCGTGCCACGCAGCATGGCGCGGCGGTTCATGGGACGGAAGGAGGAAGTCATCATCGTCCTTTCGGAGAACGGTGGTGGGGGAGATGGGGTCAGTAGGCGATCTGGAACGTCACGTTCTGCGCGTCGGTGTCATAGGCGTGCACGCGCAGGATGAAGTGGGTGCCGTCCTTGACGTCGGTGGCGACGGTTCCCCACTCGGTACCGTGCGTGGTGTACGCGTCGTCGTTGTTGCACTTGGTGGTGTGGTCGACGAACACCACACAAGCGTCCAGGTACACCCCCGGCACGTCCGTGATGAGCCGCATGTTGATGTCGTTGCACCGCGAGGACGTGGTGTACGTGCCGTACTCCTTGGCCGCCGCCTGGTAGTGGTACGTCAGGGTCTTCGCGCCGCCGTAGCAGCTGACCGCGGCGGCCGCGGGCTGTGCGGTGACCGAGGACTGCGCGGTGGCGGGGACGGCGCCCGCTGCCAGCAGCGCGGCCGTGGTGAACAGAGCCGAGGCGAGCGCCTTGGTCCGGACCATGATGGTCTCCGTTCGATGTGGGGAGGAGGAGATGAGGTGCAGGAGATGAGGTGCAGGAGATGAGCGGCGGGAGAGGGGCAGGGCATCAGAAGGCGATCTGCGCGACCGCGTCGTCGCCCTCCAGGGGCACGCCGTTGGGCACCGTGAACTTGGTGCCGTCAAGGACGTCGGTGGCGATGGTCGTCCAGCTCCGGCCGACCTTGGTCCAGTGGTTGCAGGTGCCGGTCTTGGCGAACTTCACGCAGACATTCAAGTAGTCGGCGGTTCCGCTGATGACGCGCATGTTGATGTCGATGCAGCGACTGGTGGTCACGTACGGGCCGAAGTCGAGGACGTTCCCGTAGCGCACGGTGACCGCTCCGCCGTAGCAACTGGTGGCGGCTGTCGTGGAGTTGACGGCCGAGGCGCGCGACGCCGAAGTGGCGAGACCGGAGGTGCGGTTGGCCAGCCGGTCCAGATCGGCCTGGGTGCCGTTGAACACGTCCCCGGTCGCCGGAGCGCGCAGGCCCGGGAAGAGCGCGGCGTCGGTGTACTGCCACATCGACCAGGTCGTCGAACCGTTCGGCACCGGCGGCGAGGTGATCGACTGGCGGTAGTCCGCGAGTTGCAGCGGATACCGGGCGAAGGCGGTGGTCGAACCCAGGCAGTCGTCCAGGAAGGACTTCTGGGTGTAGATCATCGGAGTACGGCCGAAGGCCGCCTCCACCTTGTCGAGCCAGGCCTTGGCGTCACTCACCGTGCCGTAGGTGGGACAGCGGCCACTGCCGTCGTCCATGCGCTCCAGGTCGAAGATCGGCGGCAGATCGCCCGCCCGCTGCCCGGTGTAACCGGTCGCCCGCACCGCGGCGATGAACCGGTCGGCCTGCGCCGCACCCGTGTCGGCCGCCGTGCCCGTGTAGAAGTGGTACGGCGCCACGGCCAGCCCCGCGGCCCGGGCCGCGGGGAGGTCGGTGGCGAGGTACTCGTCGGTGACGTTCAGACCACGGGTGGCCTTGACCGTCGCGAACTCGACTCCCGAGGCCTTCACGGCCTTCCAGTCGATCGCCGCGCCGCCCGGGTGCTGGTACTTGGCCGTGTCCAGCCCGTCGATCGCGTAGCCGGCGGGGCGCGGCGGCGTGCAGTAGGCGTTACGGCCGGACCAATCCACCACCTTCGCCCAGGTGTTGGGTCCCACGACGCCGTCGGCACTGAGGTTCGCGCAGTGCTGGAGCTCGATGACACGGGACTTGGTCCCGCCCCCGAAGTCGCCGTCGATCGTCAACGGCGCGTAGTGGTACGGCTCCATGGCCAGGTTCAGCCGGCACTGGAGCTCCATGACCTCGGTGCCCTTCGCGCCCTGTTGCAGCGTCGGCCGCGTGTCGGTGTGGCCGCACACGGACGTCTGCGCGGTGCTCGACGTGCCCTGGGTGGCGCAGGTGTGCGGCTGCGCGGCCCAGGTGTTGAGCGCCGCCCAGGTCTGCGGGCCCACCACACCGTCCACGCCGAGGCCGGCACACCGCTGGAAGTCCTTGACGCGCGCCGCCGACGCCGGCCCGAACGAGCCGTCCGCCGCGATCGGCGTGTACTTGCTCGGCTTGGTCGCCAGATTGAGCTCGCACTGCGCCTCGACCGCCGCGTCCCCCGTCGATCCCTGTTGCAGCGTGGGCTGTTCGCTCGAATGCCCGCAGACCGCGACCGCGGCGGTGACTGCGGACTCCGCAGACTGCGCCACCGTGGTCCCGTACAGGGGCAGGACCGCTGCCACGGCGAGGGTCAGACCCCGCAGAAGCGTCCTTTGTCCCATCTGGTGTTCCCCCTCTGATGAGTTGCCGGAAGTGCCCGGCGGACTCATGCTGGCGCGGCCGTCCCGAAGCCCGGATCCTCCGGCCCCCGATTGGGACGCCGGGACGATCACACGCCTGTGACCTGTGAGGATGGATCAGCGCTGGGATGGACGCGGGATACGGGGGACGGAGAGGGAGTTCGTTGAGGAGGCGTCGGGGGTCCCCGTGTGGTCCGACCCTGGCTCCTCACCTCAGGACGACGACCGCCCGCCCCCGGCAACACACCACATCGCCCACATCGCCCGCGCCACCCGCCCCGCACCGCTCGACCAGATCGAGAGTGACCGCACCGCTGATCGCGTCCACCGACTCCACCGTGCCCGTCACCACCAACCGGTCCCCGACGTAGCCCGGCGCCCGGTTCCGCCACCCCACCTCGCGCACCTGCCCACCCGCACCCGCGAACTCCGCCGCCGCACGGTGAAACAGGCACCCGTGCAGCTGAGCCATGACGACCGCCCCGGCCAGCCCCTCGGACCGCGCGAACTCGGCGTCGTAGTGGATGCGATGGGCGTTGCGGGTGACTGCCCCGAACCGCAGCAGACCGATCGCGTCGGGCGTCAGCTCGACGGGCAACACGGCTTGGCCCACGACGACTTGACGCTCCCGGTGGCCGGTCATCGGACGATGAACCTCTCCGTGACCTCGACCAGCGTCCCACGCGCCGAGTTGTACGTCTTCTCCACCGTGAGGAGCAGGAACCCCTCGCCACTGCCCTTCCGCTCCACGTCCGTGAGCGTGCGCCGCAGCTCGATCCGGTCGCCCGCGCGCACCACCCCGACCCACCGCACGTCCTGGCCACCTGCCATCAGCCGGACGTCGAGCCCGTCGGTGCCGGGCACCTCGTCGCGGTACATGCCGTCCGGCCGGAATTCCGAGGCATCGGCCCCGGGCGCCCCGCGCAACAGACTCACCACGTACATCGGATGGACGGTGAAGTCGGCGCGCGCGGGATCGACGAGATGCGGTGCGCGCTCGCCGGCCGCCCGCGCGAACTCCGCCGCGTCCTCGGCCCGTACGACCCCCAACGACCGCTGCTCGCCGGCCCCGATCGACGCCCGGGCCCGCTCCTCGACCAGCTCCAACACGGTGTTCCCGATCATGAGGTGCCTCCCTGCGGCCCGCGAGCCTCGTCCGGTGCCCGGAGGCTAAGGACCACCCGTCGCCGACCGCCACGGAACCGGCCCGCTCAGCGGACCGTTCCGCTTGGGCGGAGATCGACGCGGTCCCACCATCGGGACATGGACCTCATGGACATCCAGGCGCCCCCGGAGGGCTCCTACGCGGAAGCGGACGGCGTCAAGTACCACTACGTCGAACTCGGGGAGGGCGGCCCCTCGGTCAGCCCCACGGTCTTCCTGCACGGCGGCGGCCCCGGGTGCACCGGCTGGTCGGACTTCGGGCAGGTGGCCCCCCTGTTCGCGACGGACCGCCGCTGCCTTCTCGTCGACATCCTCCAGTACGGCAAGTCCGCCAAGCCCGTCATCGAGGGCCCCATGTGGGACTACCACGCGGCCAAGACGGTCGCCCTGCTCGACGAACTCGGCATCGAGCGCGCCGACTTCGTCTGCAACTCCTGGGGCGGCACCATCGCGCTCAACCTCGCCGCCAAGTACCCCGAGCGCGTACGGTCGTTGGTCATCACCGGCAGCATGCCCGTTTTCTACGGCCCCCTCGCCCCGCTCCCGGAAGGCGGCCGCCGCGGCCGCAACGCCCGGGACGTGTACTACGGCGGCACCGGCCCCTCCTGGCAGAAGATGCGTGAACTCATCGCCCGCCTCGAGTGGTTCGACCCGGAGGCCATCCCCGACGGCACCGTGACCCTGCGCTACGAACAGAGCCTCGACCCCGAGGAGACCGCCCTCGCCGGCGCCTCCGACAACCCGCGCGGAGACTGGCAGGACCTCACCGCCGAACTCGGCCTGATCACCGCGCCGACGCTCTTCGTGTGGGGCATGCAGGACGCGTTCCTGACCCCCGACTACCCGCTGATGCTGGCCCGCATGATCCCCAAGGGCAACCTGCACGTGATGAGCGAGGCCTCCCACCACCCGCAGGAGGAACGGCCCTACGACTACCACAGCGTCGTCTCCGGCTTCCTGAACCAGCAGCACGGCTGAACCAGCTACTGCACGGCTGAACCAGCTACAGCACAGCTGACCCCGTACCACCGACTCTCCGGGGAGGAGACGTGAGCGAGTCCGTGCCGCGCGTCGTCGAACTGTCCAGCCCCTTCACCCGGTTCGCCGGCCGCCTGTTGGTCGGCCTCGGCCACGAGGTCGTACTCGTCGAACCACCGGAAGGCGACGGGACCCGCCGCGAACTCGACGGCGACGCGTTCGTCCACTGGCACGCGGGCAAACGCTCGGTCGTTCCCGCCTCACGCGAGGAGCTGCGCGGTCTGCTGCGCGGTGCCGACGTGCTGCTCGACGGGAGTCCGGGCGGCGCGGAGGCGCTCGTCGACGGGTGCGAGGACCTCGTCCACGTCCGCGTCACCCCCTTCGGCCTGCTCGGCCCCCGCACCGACTGGCAGGGCACCGACCTCGTGGTCGCCGCGCTGGGCGGGATGCTCGCCCAGGTAGGCGACTCCGATGGCCCGCCCCTGCGCCTCCCGGAGCAGCAGGCCGAGCAGCTCGCGGGCGTCAACGCGGCCATCGCCGCCCTGCTCGGCCTCCGCGCCCGCCGCACCGGCCCGGGACAACTCGCCGACGTCTCCGCGCAGGCCTGCGTGGCAGCCGCCCTGGAGGCCGGCACCCTCGCCTACCTGCACGAGGACCGGGTGCCGCCACGCCCGGGCCGGGTCCACCCCCTCGTCCCGCACGGCCTGTTCAGGGCCGCCGACGGCTACCTGGGCGGAGGCCTGGGCGGCAGCCCACGTATGTGGGACGCCCTGCTCGACTGGCTGCGCGAGGAGGACGCGGCGGCCGATCTCACGGAACCGCGCTGGCAGGACCCGGTCGAACGCAAGAAGCACCAGGAGCACGTGTTCAAGGTCGTCCAGGACTTCGTGGGCACGTGGCCCAAGGCCGAGTTCGCGGAGCGGGCCCAGGCCAGGAAGCTGCCCTGGGCCGCCGTCGACCTGCCCCACGAACTCCCCGACAATCCGCAGCTCGCCGCCCGCGGCTTCTTCACCCGGGTCGGGACACCGGAGGGGGAGCGGACCGACCTGGGCTTCCCGTTCGCGTTCCCGGAAGGCCGCCGGGTACGGGAGTTGGAGGTCCGGGGCGTGGGCGCGGACCAGGAACTGCTGCACGCCGGGCCACGCACCGAACGCCCTGTTCAGCAGGCCTTCGTACAGCCCGCCCTGCACGGCATCCGCGTCCTCGACCTCACCTGGGTCCTCGCCGGCCCGTACTGCACCAAGATCCTCGCCGACCACGGCGCCGACGTCATCAAGGTCGAGTCCGCGGGCCGTCCCGACCCCACCCGCTTCGCCCCCTTCATGCACCTCTCCCGCGGCCCCCACACGGACCCGAACACCAACGGCTACTTCAACGAGGTCAACCGCAACAAACGCAGCATCGCCCTCGACACGCGAACCGACGACGGCATCGCGGTGCTCCGCGAACTCATCGCCCGCTCCGACGTCCTCGTGGAGAACTTCAGCTCCACGGTCATGCGTAAACTCGGCCTGGACTACGAGGAGTTGCGCCGGATCAACCCGGATCTCGTCTACGTCAGCATGTCGGGCATGGGTCACACCGGACCACGCAACGGCTGGGTGTCGTACGCCGACACGGTCTCGGCGAGCGGGGGCCTGACCGGACTGACCGGCTGGGGACCCGACGACGTGGTCGGCGTGATCTACGGCCACGGCGACATCGTCGCGGGCCTCCAGGCCGCCCTCGCCACTGTCGCCGCACTGGAGCACCGGGCGGTCACCGGACGCGGACAGCACATCGACCTCTCCCAACTGGAGGCGATCGCCGCCCACATGGGCACCAGTCTCCTCGGCGGCCCCAAGGTGAAACCGAGCGGCAACACGCACCCGAGCTGGAGCCCGCAGGGCGTCTACCGCTGCCTCGGCGCCGACCGCTGGCTGGCCGTCAGCGTCCGCGACGACCACGAATGGGCGGCGCTGTGCGAGGTGATCGGCCGCCCGGAACTCGCCACCGACGAACGCACCCGTACGGCGGAGGCCCGGAGAGCCGCGGCGGACCTGGTCGATGCGGCACTGGGGGAGTGGACCCGCACGCTGCCCGCCGACACCGCCGCCGAGGCGCTCCAGGCGCACGGTGTCCCGGCCGGAGCCGTCCAGGACGGACGCGAACTCGTCGAGCACGATCCGCAGTTGAGGGCCCGTGGCTTCTACGTGCGCAAGGATCACCCGGTCGCGGGCGCCTTCCTCCACGAAGGCGTCCCGATCCGCCTCGCTCGCACACCCGGCGGTATCCGCGAGGCCGCGCCCGTGCTCGGCGCCGACACCGACGCCGTACTGAGCGAGGTGGCGGGCTTCTCGGCGGAGCGCATCCGGGGACTTCGGGAGGCCGGAGTGCTGCGGTGAACGACACGATCCCCCGTCTTCTCGAGGAGGCGGCCGGTAAGTTCGGCGACCGCCTCTTCCTGCGGGTGGGGGAGGTGGCGCGGACGTACGCGCAGACCCGTACCGCCGCCGCCACGATGGCGGGAGCACTCGTGGAGCGCGGTTGTCGGCCGGGAGACCGCGTCGCCGCCATGGCCGGCAACCGGATCGAACTGGTCGACCTCATCCTCGGCTGCGCCTGGTTGGGAGCGGCGCTGATCCCGCTCAACACCGGTCTGCGAGGTGGTGGCCTCCGGCAGGTGTTGAGCGCCGCTGAACCGCGATTCCTCCTTGCGGAGGGGGAGTTGGCGGAGCGTGTCGTAGCGGCCGGTTTTCAGGGTGAGTTGTGGATCGCAGGCGGCGAGGACGTCCCGGCGCCGGGCGCGACCGCGGCCGTGCCGCCGACCCAAGTGCGCCCGGACGACACCGCTTTCGTGCTCTTCACCTCGGGCACCACGGGAGCGGCACGCGGTGTGCGCTGCCCGCACGCTCAGACCGTCCAATGGGGGCGCAACGTCTCGGACTCGCTCGGCCTCACCGCCGACGACGTGCTGTACACCTGCCTCCCGCTGTTCCACACCAACGCCCTCAACACCCTGGCGCACGCCCTGGCCGTGGGCGCGAGCTGTGTGATCGACGAGCGGTTCTCCGCCACGCGGTACTGGGCACGGGTGGCCGAGACCGGTGCCACGGTCGTCTACCTGCTGGGCGCGATGGTGCCCATGCTGCTCGCCCAGCCCCCGGGCCCCGCCGATCGCGCGCACCGGGCCCGGCGCGGACTCTCCCCGGCCACTCCCGGTCCCGCATGGGCGCCCTTCCGGGAGCGGTTCGGGGTCACTCTCGTCGACGGATTCGGTTCCACGGAGACGAACCTCGTCATCGGGTCGACCCCCGAGGAGCAGCGGCCCGGCTACCTCGGCACGGTGCGCGAAGGCTTCGCCGCGCGCGTGGTCGACGACAGCCTCGCTCCCGTCCCGGACGGCGTCGCCGGGGAGTTGGTGGTCCGCAGTACACGCGAACTCGCCTTCTCCACCGGCTACTTGGGGGAGTCCGTGCCCGCCCCCACCGCATGGCGGCGGACCGGTGACCGGGTGATCCGCGAATCCGACGGATGGTTCCTGTTCGTCGACCGGATCAAGGACGTCATCCGCCGGCGCGGCGAGAACGTCTCCTCGCAGGAGGTCGAGTCGGCCGTCCGCTCGCATCCGGCGGTCGCCGACGCGGCGGCCTTCCCGGTGCCGTCGGAGCTGGCCGAGGACGAGGTGATGGTCGCGGTCGTCCCCGGACCCGGCCACCTACTGGACCCCCGGGAGCTCGTACGGCACTGCGCCGGCGAACTGCCCGCCTTCGCCGTGCCCCGGTACATCGACACCGTCCCGGAACTGCCGCTCACGGCGACCGGCAAGGTCCGCAAGGCGGTGCTGCGCGAGCGCGGGGTCACCGCCACCACCTGGGACCGCGAGGCCTGAGAAGCTGAGCGGACGGCCGCCTTCCGTACGGTCCTCCGCCTCTGCGTTCGAATTCATCCCTGCCGACCCCTGGCCCCCGGGACTTACCGGCGGGTATACAAAGTCCGTTGAACGAGCGAGGACTTCACCGGGCCCGTCCCGTCGTGTCGACTCGGATCAGGGGGGATCTTCATGAGGCGTGAGCTGAATCCGGCCGCAACCGCACCCGGTCGCCGCAGGGTTGTGGCGGCCGCGGCAGCGGTCAGTGGCTGCGCGCTCGTCGTCGCTTCCGCGGCACCCGCGGCGGCGCACGGTCCGGGCCACGACCGCCGTACGCAGTACGTGGCGCTCGGCGACTCGTACACCGCGGGGCCGAACATCCCGACCCAGGTGGACGCGAACTGCGCCCGCTCCGACCACAATTACCCCTCGCTGGTGGCGGCGGACCGCAGAGGGACCGTGCTCAAGGACGTGAGCTGCAGCGGCGCGACCACCGAGGAGATGTGGAAGGCGCAGGGCACGAACCCGCCTCAACTCAACGCGGTCCAGCGGGACACCGACCTGGTGACGGTCCAGATCGGCGGCAACGACATCGGGTTCAGCACCATCATCGGCACCTGCGCCAGGCTCAGCTCCACGGACCTGTCGGGCAATCCGTGTCAGCGGTACTACACCTCGTCCGGGACCGACCAGTTGGTGCTGAACATCCTCGACACGGCACCCAAGGTCACCCGCGTGCTCCGGGCCGTCCACAAGAAGGCGCCCCACGCACGCGTGCTCGTCGTCGGCTACCCGGACCTGCTGCCCGACGACGGCAGCGGCTGCTACCCCTCCGTGCCCTTCGCCGCCAAGGACTTCTCCTATCTGCGGGACACCGGGAAGCGCCTCAACCTGATGCTCCGCCTGGTGGCCGCGCTGAACGGCGCGGAGTACGTCGACACGTACAAGCCGACCATCGGGCACGACATGTGCAAGCCGCCCGCGGACCGCTGGATCGAGCCCCTCCAGCCCGCCTCCCCGGCGGCCCCCGCCCACCCCAACGCCAAGGGCGAGGCCGTCATGGCGACCGCCGTCCTCAACCGCCTGGAGAGGCGGCACGGGCACTGACGTCGCCGCGAGGGCGGCCCGGGGCTACTCCTTGACCGCCCTCAGCACCACGAACTTCGCATCGCCGGCGACGAGTTCACAGTTGCCGAACAGCCGCCGCAGCTTCGCGTGGTACCCGAGGTGCCGGTTGCCGATCACCCACAGCTCGCCACCCGCCCCGAGCACCCGCTGCGCCCCGGTGAACATCCGCCACGCCGTCGCGTCCGTCGTCGTCTGGTGCGAGTGGAACGGCGGGTTGTTGAGCACGAGGTCCACGCTCCCGTCGGCCACCCCCGTGAGCCCGTCCCCGACCCGGAACTCGGCGTGCCCGGGCACCCCGTTCGCCTTGTACGTCGCCTCCGCGGAGGCGACGGCCTGGAACGACTCGTCGACGAACAGCACTTCGGCGTCCGGATCGGCGAGCGCCATCGCCGTACCGACGACACCGTTCCCGCAGCCCAGGTCCACCACACGGCGGGCGCCGCTCGCGGTGGGCAGGTGGCTCAGGAAGAAGCGGGTGCCGATGTCGAGCCGGTCCGCGCAGAAGACGCCCGCGTGGTTGACGACGGTGTGCCCGGACACGGTGCCCACACCGTCGGGCAGGGCGTAGCTGTACGGCCAGGGGTTGGTCCCGCGCCGCAGCGAGGGGTCGGGCGTGCAGAAGATCAGGCGGGCCTTCTTGTCCGCGAGGGAGGTGCGGGTCAGTCCGAGGATGCGCTCGAACAGGCGCAGCGTCGAGGTGTGGATCTCCTTGACCATGCCGGTGCCGACGACCACCGTGCCCGCGTGCACCCCGGGCGCCAGCCGGTGCAGTTGGTCCTCCAGGAGCGCCAGGCTCTTCGGCACCCGCACCAGCAGCACGTCGACCCGGTCGGGCGGCGGATCCTGGGTGGTCAGGAGCTGCACCGCACCGATCCCGACACCGGCCCGCCCGAGATTGGCGCGGGTCGCCTCACGGGTGAGGAAGGAGTCGGTGATCTGCACGGGTTCGTACTCCGCCAGGGCGGTGGCCAGGGCGCCCCAGCGGTCGCCCACGACCACGACGGTGCCGGACAGGGGGATGCCCTCGTCCGCGAGGTGCCTGAGCAGGTACTCGTCGGAAGCGTCCCAGGCACGGAGCCGGTCGCGCGGGTCCTCGGGGAAACGGGCCAGCTCGCGCTCGCCCCATGGCGTCGTCATACGGTCGTTCATTGTGCTCAAGGCTAGCGGAGCCGCAGCTCAGACCCGTTCGGGCAGGATGGAGGCCATGGACGAGGCCGAACTCTTCCCCCGCGAACGCGCCGAGATCGCGCCGGGCGCGGTCCACGTACCCGACTGGCTGGACCCGCGGCGGCAGCGCGAACTCGTCGAGAAGTGCCGCACCTGGGCCCGCCCGCCGGCCGGTCTGCGCACCGTCCGCACCCCCGGCGGCGGCACGATGACCGCCCGCCAGGTCTGCCTCGGCCTGCACTGGTACCCGTACGCATACGCCCGTACGGCCGTCGACGGTGACGGCGCCCCGGTGAAGCCGTTCCCGGCCTGGCTGGGCGAACTGGGGCGCCGGGCCGTGACCGACGCGCTCGGACCGCAGCCGACCCCGGCGGCCTACGACATCGCGCTGATCAACTTCTACGACGGCGACGCCCGCATGGGCATGCACCGCGACGCCGACGAGAAGTCGGACGCCCCGGTGGTGTCCCTGAGCCTCGGCGACACCTGCGTCTTCCGCTTCGGCAACCCCGAGACCCGCACCAGGCCCTGGACGGACGTCGAACTGCGCAGCGGCGACCTGTTCGTCTTCGGCGGCCCGTCCCGTCTCGCGTACCACGGGGTGCCCAGGGTCCACCCGGGCACGGCACCACCGGAACTGGGACTGACAGGGCGTCTGAACATCACGCTCCGGGTCGGCGGTCTGTAGTCGTCCTGTCGTCGTCCTGTAGTCGTCGTACCTGCGGATCATGGGAGACTCGCCTTCATGAGCGGCAAGGCTGACCCCCGGCCGGCGGGGGAAGGGACCACCCCGAGAGCGCGGTTGGACCGAGGGCGCGGTGCGCTCGGGCCCGCGCTGGAGCTCGTACACACCGGGCGCGCGCCGACCAGGGCGGTACTCACCGCCGAGCTCGGCGTGACGCGGGCGACGGCCGGCGCGGTCGCCGCGGAGTTGGAGGCGCTCGGGCTGATCCGGGTGGACGCCAGGCCCGGCGCGGCGGCCGGTTCGCAGGGCCGCCCCTCGCACCGGCTCGCCGTCGCGGACGACGGACCCGTTGCGCTGGCCGCACAGGTGCACGCCGACGGGTTCCGGGCGGCGCTGGTCGGCCTCGGCGGCCGGATCGTCGCCACCGCGGCCGGCCGCGAGACCGTCGACGCCGACCCCGCCAAGGTCCTCGGCTCCGTCGTGGAGGCGGGCGCCGAGCTGCTGCACGAGACCGGCCTGCGGTGCGTCGGCGCGGGTCTCGCCGTACCGTCTGCGGTCGCCGAACCGGAAGGCCTCGCTCTCAACCCGCTGCACCTGGCCTGGCCCGCGGGCGCGCCCGTGCGCCGGATCTTCGCGGAGTGCGTGCACGCCGCCGGCATCACCGGACCGGCGTTCGCGGGCAACGACGTGAACCTGGCCGCCCTCGCCGAACACCGGCACGGAGCGGGCCGCGGCGCCCGGGACCTGCTCTGCGTGGCCACCGGACACCGGGGCGTGGGCGGCGCGCTGGTGCTGGACGGCCGTCTGCACACGGGCAGTTCGGGCCTGGCCCTGGAGGTCGGCCACCTCACCGTCAACCCCGAGGGCCGCCCCTGCCACTGCGGCAGCCGCGGCTGCCTCGACGTCGAGGCCGACCCGCTGGCCTTCCTCACCGCCGCGCACCGCGAGCCCGGCCCCGTGGTCTCGCTCCTCCACCAGGCCATGGACCTGATCCGCAACCACTACGACGACCCGTCGATCCGCACGGCCACCGAGACCCTCATCGACCGCCTCGGCCTCGGCCTCGCGGGCCTGGTGAACATCCTCAACCCCGACCGCATCATCCTCGGCGGCCTGCACCGCACCCTCCTGGACGCCGACCCCGAGCGGCTGCGCGCGGTCGTCGCCGACCGCAGCTTGTGGGGCCAGAGCGGCGGTGTCCCCATCCTTGCCTGCACCCTCGACCACAACAGCCTTGTCGGAGCAGCCGAGTTGGCCTGGCAGCCGGTCCTGGACGACCCGCTGGGGGCGCTGGCGTAGCGCCGGTCGCGTAGGCTCGCGGACATGCGGATCTCCGTCTCCTCGGACATGGACGAACCCGTGGCCCGCGCCCTCGTCGCGGAGCTGCGCAAGCGCGGGCACGAGGTGCTGGCCCACGGGGCGCTGTCCCCGGGCGACGACCCGCAGTGGGCCGCGTGCTCGTCGGCCGCCGCCCAGGAGGTCGCCGCCGGAACCGCCGACCAGGCCGTCGTCTGCTGCTGGACCGGCACCGGCGCGTCCATCGCCGCCAACAAGGTGCCGGGCGTACGGGCGGCCCTGTGCACGGACGCCTACACGGCGGACGGCGCCCGCCGCTGGAACGACGCCAACGTGCTCGCCCTCAGCCTCCGCCTGACCTCCGAACCGCTGCTCGGGGAGATCCTCGACGCCTGGTTCGCCGGGGAGGCCAGCGAGGACGCCGAGGACCGGCGGAACGTGGAGCGCGTCGAGCGGCTCGACCTGGGCAGGGCCACGCCCTGATGCCCCGGCGCGGGGGCACCGGCGGTCACCGACCCTGAGGCACCGGCGATCACAGGCGCAGACTCACCTGCTCGACGGCACCGGCACCGGCATCCACAACGCCGCCACCGACGGCCGCCGCAGATCCGCCCGCCGCACGCACAGCCCGATCGAGAACGGCTCCGGCGCCGGATCGGCGGGCAGCACCGCCAGCCGGTCGCGCACCGCGCTGTGGTCGAGTACGAGTCTGGGGACCACGCCCGTGCCGCAGCCCAGGGCGACCAGGGTCAGCAGCCCCTCGTGGCCGTCCGGCTCGCACGCCACCTCGGGTGTCCGGCCGCGGGCCCGGAACCACCGGTCGGCCGCGTCGCGCACCAGGCCGCGGTGGGGGAGGACGAAGGGACCGTCGAGACCGGGGTCCGGCCGGTCCAGGGCGGTGACGAGAACCAGCTCGGTCACCGCCACCGTGCGGCTCACCAGCGCCTCCGGCAGCCGCGCCGGGATCCCAGCGACCGCCGCGTCCACCTCGCCCTCGTCCAGCCGGGCCAGCGCGGCCGCCGCGTCGCCGGTGCGCAGGTCGAGCCGGACCTGCGGGTGGGCGGCCCGGAACGGCGCCAACAGGTCGGGCAGCAGCGCCTGGCAGGCGGTCACCGTGGCGAACACCGTCAGACGGCCGGTGAGTTCGGCCGGCGCGGGATGTTCCTCGCGGTAGGTGCGCCACAACTCCAGTGCCTGGACGGCGTATTCGCGATACCGGTGGCCCTCGGCGGTCAGCGACACCCCGCGCGGACCGCGCTCGAACAGCCGATGCCCCAGGTCCGCTTCCAACCGCTGCACCGTGCGCGTGAGCGTGGCCGGGCTGACATGGCAGTCGAGGCTGGTGCGCCCGAAGTTCAGGGACTGCGCCAGATGCAGGAAGAGACGCAGCTCTCGATGATCGTCCCGCATGCGCTGACCTCGCCGTTTCACTTCGCGCAACAGTGCGCTGCACAAGTTGCGCTTGCCGCAATGCCTGCCCGGAGCCTACAACTCGACCATGACCTCGACCACGTACACCTCCCGCGTCTTCCCCCTCGAAACGATGGATGTGCCCGGCGGCACGGAGACCGTCCTGCGGGGCGGACGGCACCTCTTCCCGCTGCTCCCGCAGGCCTTCGCCGGGGTCCGCCGTGTCGGCGTCCTCGGCTGGGGTCCGCAGGGTCGCGCCCAGGCCCTCAACCTCAGGGACTCGCTGGCCGGTACGGACATCCAGGTGGCCGTCGGACTGCGCCCGGGCTCCGCCTCGGCCGCCGACGCGCGGGCCAACGGCTTCACCGAGGAGAACGGCACGCTCGGCGACTGGCTCGCCGTGGCCGCGGACAGCGATCTCGTCATCCTGCTGATCGCCGACGCGGCACTCGCCGCGCACCACGAGGAGATCTTCGCGGTCCTCAAGCCCGAGGCCGTCATCGGTCTCTCGCACGGCTTCCTGGTCGGCCATCTCCGGGAGACGGGCGGCGAGTTCCCGCCCGGACACGGCGTGATCGGCGTCTGCCCCAAGGGCATGGGCGACTCGGTGCGCAGGCTGTACCGGCAGGGCGAGGAGGTCAACGGCGCCGGCATCAACAGCAGCTTCGCGGTGCACGTCGACCCCGACGGGCGCGCAACCGACCTCGCGCTCGGCTGGTCGGTGGCGCTCGGCTCGCCGTACACCTTCCGCACCACCCTCGACAGCGAGTACCGCTCCGACATCGTCGGCGAACGCGCCATCCTGGCCGGTGCCGTCCACGGCATCGTCGAGAGCCTCTACACGCGGTGGCGGCTGGCCGGTGACGACCCGGTCACCGCGTACGAGCGCTCCTGCGAGAACATCACCGGGCCGATCGCGCGCACCATCTCGCACGAGGGGCTGCGAGCCGTGCGGGAGAACCTCGACGCGGCCGGCCGTGACGTCTTCGACCGCGCGTACACGGCCACGTACGGTCCGGCCCGCGAGATCATCGCCGAGATCTACGACGAGGTCGCCGACGGCACCGAACTGCGCAGCGTCATCCTCGCCGAACGGCGGCTCGGCAGCCGTCCGATGAGTGTGATCGGCGGCTCCCCGATGTGGTCGGTGAGCGACGAGGTGCACGCCCGCCGCGCCGAACACGACGTGCCCGTCGACCCGTTCGCGGCCGGCGTGTTCGTCGCCAACATGACGGCCCAGATCGACGAGTTCGCCGAACGCGGCCACCCCTGGTCGGAGATCGTCAACGAGTCCGTCATCGAGGCCGTCGACTCCCTGCTGCCCTACATGCACGCACGGAACGTGGCCTACATGGTCGACAACTGCTCCCGCACGGCCCGCCTCGGCACCCGCCGCTGGAGCCCCCGTTTCCAGGCGGCCTTGGAGCAGATCGCCTACCCGGCGGCCGAACTCCCCGCCGACAAGGCCCTGTTGACGGCCTTCGACACCCACCCGGCTCACGAGGCCCTGTCGGCGGCGGCGAAGCTGCGGCCGTCGGTGGACATCTCCGTGGCGTAGGCCTTCGGTCCCGCGCACCTCCCTGTCCACTGGTGTCCCGCACCGGCACCGATGATTTTCGCTCGCGCCCGCTGTCCTACTGGTGAAGAGGCGCGGACGGACGATCTGTGCGGTCGAGGAGAGGGAGGTGTGCGCGGTGACCGAACCGGCACGGCAGGAGGCGCTGGCACGGTTGGACGTGCTCGTCGGCGAGTGGGAGTTGCGGGCCGTCTTCCCCGGCCGGACGGTGTCCCCGGGCCGCAGTGTGTTCGAGTGGACCCTGGACGGGCAGTTCCTCGTCCAGCGCACCGAAGTGCTGCTCCCGGAGGCCCCGGACACCATGTCCGTCATCGCGGTCGCCCCGGACACCGACGGCTACACACAGCACTACTTCGACAGCCGGGGCGTCGTGCGGCTGTACGCGATGACCTTCGTCGACGGGCTGTGGCAACTGGTGCGGGAGACACCGGACTTCACGCCACTGTCGTTCCGGCAGCGGTTCACCGGGCGGTTCAGCGCTGACGGCAACACCATCAGCGGCGCCTGGGAAATCGCGAAGGACGCCTCGACCGACTACGAGCACGACTTCGCCCTCAGCTATCACAGGAGCCGCTGACATGCCCGCCACCTCATCGCCCGCAGAGACCGCACGCGGCATCATCGAAGCCAACCGGTACATGGTGCTCGCCACGGCCGACCAGGACGGACGACCCTGGAGCACGCCCGTCTACTTCGCGCACGCGGACTGCCGGGAGTTCGTCTGGGTCTCCTCGCCGCAGGCCACCCACTCCCGCAACATCGCGGTACGCCCCGAGGTGAGCATCGCGGTGTTCGACTCCTCGTCCCCGATCGGCACCGGCCAGGGCGTCTACATGTCCGCCGTCGCCGCACGAGTGGAGGAGTCGGAGATCGAGCGCACGATCGACGTCTTCTCGCGCCGTTCGGTCGGCCACGGGGGACTGGTCTGGACACCCGCCGACGTCCAGGACGACTCCGGCCTCGTTCTCTACCGCGCGGTTGCGGACGCCCACTGGATCCTGGCCAAGGACGGCACCCCAGATCACCGCATCCCGGCCGACCTCACCTGAACCCGACCTGAGGAGCCGCGAGTCGCGGCGCCCTCACCGCCACTCGACGGCGAAGGCCCGGGCAGGGTTCTCGGTGAGGATGCGGTCCGTCAGCTCCTCACCCAGGTCCGACGCGAGCCGCGGCCGTACCCGTCGCAGCAGATACGGCATCCCCGGCCCGCCGTCGACCGACCGCGCCCCCGCGACAACCGTGTCCCCGCCGAGCAGCAACCGATGGCCGAATCCGGCCTCGACCAGGGCCCGCACGGCCTCCGGCATGCGCCAGTCGGTGGCGTGGTTGGCGCGGGACGGCCCGTCGAAGGCCAACCAGCAACCGGACTCAGCGGCCTGACGCTGGATCACGACATCAGGCGACCGGTTGAGGTGCCCGAGGATCACCCGGTGCGCCGGCACGCCCAACTCCCCGCAGAGCAGGTCGAGTACGTCGAGCGCCCCCGTTCCCAGCTCCAGGTGCACGGCGATCGGCGCGCCCGTCGCGCGCTGTGCCTCCGCGGCGGCGGCCATGGTCCAACGGGCATGCGTGTCGAGCCCGTGGAAGCCGCCGGCCACCTTGATCAGCCCCGCCCGCACCCCCGACGTGCCGATACCGGCGGTGAGTTCGGAGACGAAGACGTCCGCCAGCTTCCCGCGCACCGCCTTCAACACCTCCGGCGCGTAGTGCGCGGCCTGATGCAACCCCGTCGCACAGACGATGTGCACCCCGGCGGCGCGTGACAGTTGAGGCAGATCGGCGACCCGCCGCCCCATGCCGTACGGCGTCCACTGCACGACGGCCGCTCCACCGGCCGCGCGAAAGGCCTCCAACTCGGCCCGCGCGGAGGCGCCGTCGTTGAGTTCCTGGCCGGGCAACTGCGGGCTGCTGAGGAACAGATGGTCGTGCGCGTCGCACACGCCGAGGTCCCCCGGGTCGACATCCCCCAGCACCGTACGGACCGTGCTCACCACTGCCGCCCGCGCGGCAACCGTTCCCGCCCCGGCGCCGACAGGTGCAGCACCTCGAACACGTCCCCGTCGGCCTTGGGCGCGTCGTGGTCCCAGAGCGAGAAGTGCACCAGTTCCCAGCGGCCCGTGTCGACGGCCGCCGCCGCGAGCACCGCCCCGTCCGCCCCGGCCAGCCGCTCCGTCTCCCGTACCGCGTCCGCCATGACCTCCGCCAACTCCACGCCCTCAGGCACCGGTTGGAACCGTCGTACGGCGAAGCGCGCGGGCGAGTCGGCGGCGCCGCCCTGCTCGTACGCCAGACCGGTCCACTGTCGGATCGACGGCCGCCCGAAGTCGTTGCTGAGCCCCTGGAAGGCGCCTCCCCAGAGGAAGGTGTTCATGCCCTCCATGGTGTTCCAGAGATAGAACGGCGCGTACTGGTTGACCGGCGAGCCGTTCACCCCGCGCTCGCGCATCAGGTACGTCTTGATGCCGAGGCCGTCCCAGTCATCGAGGAGATGGCCGACGCGGGCGACCCGGCCGCGGATCACGGCCATGTCGTAGTCGGCGGGCAGGGTCAACTCGTACTGCATGGCGTGCATTCGGTGCCTTCCTATCGCGGTGCGAGCAGGGAGAGCAGGCCCCGGACGGCGGTGTCGAAGGCGGCGGGGTTCCCGGCGGCGCGGGCGAGGACGTAACCGCCCTGCACGGTCGCGAGGACGGTCGCGGCGATCTCCTCGCCGTCCAGGGAGGGCGCGAACTGCCCCTGCTCCTTGCCCTCTTCGACGATCCCGGCGAGCCGCTCCCGGATCCGGTCGAGCGTCTCGTCCACCGGCGCGCGCAACTCGTCGTTGGCGATGATGTCCGGGTCCATCGTGAGCCGCCCGACCGGGCAGCCGCGCAACACATCGCGCTCGCGGCGCAGATACGCCTCGATCCGCTCGTACGGCGTCCCCGGGCCGTCGAGTACTCCCTCGGCGGTAGCCAGCAACTCCTCGGCCGTCCGCCGGATCGCCGCCAGGGCGAGATCCGGCTTTCCCTTGAAGTGGTGGTACATGCTGCCCTGCCCGGCGCCCGCGCGCTCCAGGATCGCCTTGGGGCTGGTGCCCACGTAACCGCGCTCCCACAACAGCTCACGGGTGGACTCGATCAGTCGTTCCGGGGTGCTCATACACGCACTGTACATACTAGTAGTTACAGAATTCCAGGGTTGTGGGAGCAGCTGGAACGAACCCGCGTACTCCTCGGGATGTACGCGCACTGCCGCTGGCCGTACGACGACCCGGACCCCTCCTCGCGGCCAGTCTCGATTCATCACCGGAAGCTCCTCCGAGGGCAACGAACCTCGCTGAGGCCTTCCAGGACTCTCCAAGGAGATGAATCGACATGCAGACTCTCGCGAACTGGAACGGCGGCGGTCCCGGCCCGTGGATCCTGTTCTTCCCGCTGATCTGGGCGGCCGTCGTGGTCGGCGTCGTCACGCTGCTGCGCCGCACCGTCTGGCGCGGCCGACGAGGCGGACCGTGGCGCGCGTTCGAGGACCCGCGCCCCTCGGGCGACTCGCCCCTCGCCGTGCTCGGCCGGCGCTTCGCGGCCGGTGAGATCGACGAGGACGAGTACTGGCGCCGGCTGTCCGTCCTGGACGAGCAGTTCGGCCGCACGGCGGGCAAGGGCGGTGCCGCATGACCACCGCGACCGCCACGCGGACGGCCGCCCGGGTCGTCGAGGCCGTGAAGGTGTACGGCCGCGGCGACACCGAGGTGAGGGCCCTGGACGGGGTGAGCGTCGACTTCCCGGTCGGCCGCTTCACCGCGATCATGGGGCCCTCGGGCTCCGGCAAGTCCACGCTCATGCACTGCGCGGCCGGCCTCGACACGCTCACCGCCGGCGCCGCCTGGATCGGCGACACCGACCTGGGCACGCTGGACGACCGCCGCCTCACCCTCCTGCGCCGCGACCGCGTCGGCTTCGTGTTCCAGGCCTTCAACCTGGTGCCCACGCTCACGGTCGAGGAGAACATCAGGCTGCCCCTCGACCTCGCGGGCGCCGGCAAGGGCGACACGGAGTGGCTCGACGCGCTGATCGACGTCGTCGGCCTGCGTGACCGCCTCCACCACCGGCCCTCCGAACTCTCCGGCGGCCAGCAGCAACGCGTCGCCGTGGCACGGGCGTTCGCCGGACAGCCGGATGTCGTCTTCGCCGACGAGCCGACCGGCAACCTCGACTCCCGCGCGGGCGGCGAGGTCCTGGGCCTGCTCGGCCGCACCGCGCGCCAGACCTCCCGCGCGGTCGTCATGGTCACCCACGACCCGGTCGCAGCCGCCCACGCCGACGAGGTCGTCTTCCTCGCCGACGGGCGCCTGGTGGACCGGATGGAAGCCCCGACCGCCGACAAGGTCCTGGACCGCATGAAAGCCTTCGAGGTGCCGTCATGAACGCCTCCGTCCGCCTGAGCGTGTCCTCCCTGCGCGCCCACAAGCGGCGCTTCGCCGGCACCTTCCTCGCCGTGTTCCTCGGCGTCGCCTTCCTGGCCGGCACCCTCGTCATGGGCGACACCCTGCGCGCCAGCTTCGACACCATGTTCGGCAACGCGACCAGCGGCACGGACGCCGTCGTCCGCAGCGCCGACGCCATCACCACACCGGGCGAGAGCCAGGGCGTACGGCAGCCGGTCGCCACGGACCTCGCCGACAGCCTCGCGAAGGTGCCCGGTGTCGCCTCCGCCGAGCCCGAGATCCAGGGCGCCGGCCAGCTCGTCGGCAAGAACGGCAAGCCCATCGGCGGCCAGGGCCCGCCCACCCTCGCCGGCAACTGGATCACCGACCCGAAGCTCAACCCGTACCAACTCGCCGAAGGCCGCGCCCCGTCGAAGTCCGGCGAGGTCGTCGTCAACCGCGGTGCCGCCGACAAGGGCGACCTGAAGATCGGCGACACGACCACCCTGCGCACCCCGGACCCGGTCCAGGTGCGGATCGTCGGTCTCGCGACCTTCGGCGGCGAGGACGGCATGGCCCAGGTGACGTTCACCGGCATGACCCGCGCCGACGCCGAGAAGTACCTCACGGCCAGGCCCGGCGAGGCGTCGAGCATCCAGGTGCGGGCCGGCCCCGGAGTGAGCGAGAAGGAGCTGGTCGACCGGCTGACTCCCGTACTGCCCAAGGGGGTTGAGGCCATCACCGGTCAGGAGTCGGCGCAGGAGAACACCGACATGATCTCCAGCCAGTTCCTGACCATCTTCACCACCTTCCTGCTGGTGTTCTCCGGCATCGCCCTGCTCGTCGCGACCTTCTCCATCCACAACACCTTCGCGATCGTCGTCGCCCAACGCACCCGCGAGAACGCCCTGTTGCGGGCCCTCGGCGCCTCCAGCCGCCAGGTCACCGCGGCCACCCTGGTCGAGGCGACCGTCGTGGCCGTGACCGCCTCGCTCGCCGGCCTGGCGGGCGGCATCGGTATCGCGGCCGGACTTCAGGCACTGTTCCCGGCGATCGGATTCCCGTTCCCCAAGGGTGACTTGGTGATCAGCGCGCTGTCCATGGCGCTGCCGCTCGCCGTGGGCATCGTGGTCTGCCTGGGCTCCGCGCTCCTGCCCGCCGCCCGCGCCGGACGCACCGCCCCGCTGGCGGCCCTGCGCGAGACCGCCGTCGACTCCTCCGGCGCCTCCCGCACACGTGCGGTCACCGGAACGGTCCTGGGTGCCCTCGCCGTCGCCGCCACCCTCACCGGCGTACTGATCTCACCGTCCCTCTGGCTGGCGGGACTTGGCGCCGTACTCGCCCTGGTCGCCTTCGTGGTCCTCGGCCCGGTCGCCTCCTCGACGGCCGTACGCGTCCTGGGCAGCCCCCTGGACAGGCTGCGCGGGGTCACCGGCGGACTCGCCCGACGCAACGCGCTGCGCAGCCCCAAGCGGACGGCCGCGACCGCGAGTGCCCTGATGATCGGCGTGGCCGTGGTCGCCCTGTTCACCGTCTTCGGGGCCTCGCTCAAGGCCACCATGGACCAGACCGTGTCTCGTTCCTTCGCGGGCGACGTGGCCGTGAGCACACCGTCGTTCGGCGCCGGTGGCAGCGGACTCAGCCCCCGCCTCGCCGGAGCCGTCCAGCGACTGCCCGAGGTCGACACGGCCGTGGGCCTGGGCCGCGGAGTCGCCGAAGTCGACGGCAAGGGAAGGGCGTTGACGGTCACCGACCCGACCGCCCTGCAACGCACCTTCGACCTCGGCAAGGTCGACGGTTCGATGAGCGCGCTCGGCGTCGACGGCATCGCCATCACCAGGAGCGAGGCCGAGAAGCAGCACCTCACCACCGGCGACAAGGCCCGACTCACCTTCACCGACGGCAAGAAGGAGACCTTCACGGTCCGCGCGGTCTACGGCCGGTCGGAACTCGCCGGCGACTACGTCATCACCCGCGCCGCCTGGGCCCCGCACCGCACCCAGGACTCCGACACCCTGGTCGCGGTTTCCTTCAAGGACGGCGTGAGCACGGACGCCGGCAAGGCGGCCGTGCAGAAGGTCGCGGACGCCTACGGCAACCCGGAGGTGCAGACCCGCGCCGAGTACGCGCAGTCCTCGGCAGGCGGCATCGACATGATGCTCACCCTGGTCTACGCCCTGCTGGCCCTCGCGGTCCTCATCGCGCTCCTGGGCATCGCCAACACACTGACCCTGGCGATCCACGAACGCACCCGAGAACTGGGCCTGTTGCGCGCCGTCGGCCAGACCCGGTCCCAACTGCGGGCCATGGTCCGCTGGGAGTCGGTCCTCGTGGCGGCCTTCGGCACGGTCGGCGGCCTCGCGCTCGGTGGCTTCCTCGGCTGGGTCCTGGTCGAGGCCTCGGACGGCGCGAGCGACAGCGCCTTCGCCTTCGCGATCCCGCCCGTGCAGCTGCTGATCGTGGCCCTGGTGGGCCTGGCGGCCGGCGCCCTGGCAGGCTGGCGCCCGGCCCGACGGGCGGCCCGCCTGGACGTACTGCGGGCGATCGCCACGGAGTGACCGAGCGGGGAAGCCCGGGAGAGCCGGCCGGGCGAGCGGGGGAGCCCGAGTGAACGGGGGAGCCCGGGAGAGCCTGCCGAGTGAGCGCAGGAGCCCGGGGGACCCACGGGGTGAGCGGAGGAGCGACCGGCTCCTCCGCTCACCCCGCCACGGCGGACCGGGCGGCGGCATGCGCCGCCCGCCGGACATCGACCCCGTGTTCGACGTCCGCGAAGCGTTGGGCCGGCTTCTCGCTCACCCGCCGCGGCATACGCGCGGGCGTGGCGGGCGGCGGCTGCGCGGCGGGCAGGGTGAACCAGACGACCTTGCCCGACTCGCCGTCCGCCCGCACCCCCCAGCTCTCGCTCACCGCGGCCACCATGGCGAGCCCGCGCCCGCTGGTGGAGGAGGGGTCCACGTCCCGTACCTCGGGAAGGCGGGGATCGTGGTCGTGCACGGAGACCGTGAGCCGGTCGAGCAGCAGCTCGATCTCCACCGTGCACAGCTTGTCGGGCTGCGCGTGCCGGTGGACGTTGGTCAACAGCTCCGTCACGCCGAGCGCGGCGTGGTCTATCAAGGGATCCAGATGCCAGTAGCGCAACTGCGCCGATACGATTCTGCGGACCTGGCCGATCCGCGACGGCAGGGCATGGAGCTCCACCGTGCAGTGCCTGCTTGGGTGACTGATCACGGCTGCGACTCCCCGACTGAGATGGTCCGGAAGAACACGGAGTTCGGATCCAGCAGGGGCCCCGGCAAAAACGGCCGCCTACTGGCGTGTCCGGCGGGCTGGTTCGCAGCGTTATCGCCGGTAAACCCAGAGTGACGTGAGACCAGCGTGACGCAGGGGGTGCGGTACCGCAACTCGCGATGGGCCACCCGCTCTACGGAGGTCGGCCGGCTGTCCGTCGAACCGGTCAGCCGCCGCGCCGCGCGGCCTTGCGCACGGCCTCGATGAACCGGCGGGCCGCGGGCGGCCCCGGCTCCCCGGGGGCGGGGTCGTGGTCGCCGAGGGTCAGCAGGTATCGCTTGCCGTTCAGATCCGCGAGCGCCCGGCCGTCCGGCGCGAACCAGGGCTTGGAGGCGCGTACCGCCTGCACCGGCGCGCTGTCGATCTCGCTGCCGTAGCTGGTGAGCAACTCCAGCCGGCCGTCGCTGATCCGGACCTGTCCGGCCCGGGTGAGCGAGCGCAGCCGTTTCCCTATCCCCACGCCCTTGGCCGTGAACTCGGGCTCCGCCATGCCGCTCCGCCCCCTCGTGTGCGTCCGATGCGCCGGACCGTGAACCTGCGCGGCTCTTGATCCGGCCGGTCTCGTGATCCAGCTCGTCTCGTGATCCAGTGTGCGCCCCCTCCGGTGAAGTCTGCCCGCGCCCGGCGTCGAGCACCAGTGCGCCTGGACACCGCGAGCCCGGCACCCGGAGCACTCGCGCGAATGCGCCCCGTGGTGGGTGCCTCGATGGGTGCCGTCCCGCCCCAGGGCTGCCTTTGGGCTGCCCAAAGGAGTGTTTATGCAGGTGAGAAGCGTGTGGAAGGTGCATATGATCGATGTGTCGGCCACGCCAGGCGTCGCCGGCGCGAAGCAGAAGGAGCCCCGCCGTGACCACCCCACAGCAGACCCGGACCGGCGTGACCCTCGACGTCGACCACAGCGACGCCGCCTACCGCGCCTGGCTGAAAGAGGCCGTCCGCAAGGTCCAGGCGGATGCCAACCGCTCGGCCGACACCCACCTGCTCCGCTTCCCGCTGCCCGAGAAGTGGGGCATCGACCTGTACCTGAAGGACGAGTCGACCCACATCACCGGCAGCCTCAAGCACCGCCTCGCCCGCTCGCTCTTCCTCTACGGGCTGTGCAACGGCTGGATCCGGCCGGGCCGCCCGGTGATCGAGGCGTCCAGTGGCTCCACGGCCGTCTCCGAGGCGTACTTCGCGGGGCTGATCGGCGTCCCCTTCATCGCCGTCATGCCCCGCACGACGAGCGCCGAGAAGTGCCGTCTCATCGAATTCCACGGCGGGCAGTGCCACTTCGTGGACGACTCGCGCAAAATGTACGAGGAATCCGCCCGCCTCGCGGCCGAGACCGGCGGCCACTACATGGACCAGTTCACCTACGCGGAACGGGCCACGGACTGGCGCGGCAACAACAACATCGCCGAATCCATGTTCCGCCAGCTGGAGTTGGAGCGGTTCCCGGAGCCCGCGTGGATCGTGGCCACGGCCGGCACGGGCGGCACCTCCGCGACCATCGCGCGCTACGTCCACTACACCCAGCGCGATACGCGCATCTGCGTGGCCGACCCGGAGAACTCCTGTTTCTTCGAGGGCTGGACCACCGGCGATCCGGACGTCACCTGCGACTGCGGCTCCCGCATCGAGGGCATCGGCCGCCCCCGCATGGAACCGAGCTTCGTGCCCGGCGCGATCGACCGGATGATGAAGGTCCCGGACGCGGCCAGCGTCGCCGCCGTGCGCGCCCTGGAGCGGGCCATCGGCCGCAAGGCGGGCGGCTCGACCGGCACCGGGCTGTGGAGCGCGCTGAAGATCGTCGCCGAGATGGTGGCCGAGGGCCGCCGGGGGAGCGTGGTGACGCTGCTGTGCGACCCGGGCGACCGCTACCTGGACAAGTACTACTCGGACGCGTGGCTGGCCCAGCAGGGCATGGACATCGAGCCGTACACGACGGCGATCGACTCGCTCCTGCGGACGGGCGTCTGGTGCGCCGAGGGCCTAGGCGGAGAGCCGTCGGTCCAGTGAGGTGACCGCGCCCCGGAAAGCGCGCCCGAGAGCCGCCCGCGACCCCTTCGTGACCAGCCGCAGCGGAGCAGACCCGTCCGCAGCGAAGGTCCACTGCGCGCGCGTGCCGGTACCGGACGGCAGCAGCCGCCACTCCTCTACGAGCGCCCGCAGGCCCGGCGCGTTGCCCGCGTCGACGCGGTAGGCGTACACGTCCGGCTCCTTCGACGCGAGGATCGTCTCCTCGAAGTGCCCGCCGCCGGTGAGCCACACCTCGCGCCGGGTGCCGTCGCCGAGCAGCCGGGCCCGTTTCACGCCCGGGAACCACTCCGCCCACCCCGGCACGTCCTCGGCGAGGGCGCGGTGCACCGCCTCGGGGGAGGCGGACATCTCCCGGGCGAAGACGAGACGTACGGGCGCGGTCTCGACGAAGTCGAGCCCCTCGGGGCGCAGTTGACGGGCCATGGGCGAGAACCCCCTGGTGGTGGAGGGCGGTTGACCGGGCAGCGTCACGATAGCTGGCGGTCCGTCAGATGTCTGCACCGCCCGGAACCCACACGGCGGAGCCCGCCGGCATGGCGGGCCCGGCGGGATCAGTCCTCCGGCTCGCCCGCCACCATCAGCCGCCGCAGATGCTCGGAGATCTCCGCGCGCGCGGAGCCCGGCAGCCCGGCGTCCGTCACCAGCGTGTCGACCTGCTCCAGCGCCGCGAACGAACTCAGGCCCACCACACCCCACTTGGTGTGGTCGGCGACCACCACGACCCGCCGCGCCGACTGCACGAGCCGCCGGTTGGTCTCCGCCTCCGCGAGGTTCGGCGTCGACAGACCGGCCTCGACCGATATCCCGTGCACACCGAGGAACAGCACGTCGAAGTGGAGCGCCGCGATCGCCTGGTCGGCCACCGGACCCACCAACGAGTCGGAGGGCGTGCGCACTCCACCGGTCAGCACCACCGTGGCAGCGCCCTGCCGGGGGCCCGAGGTGCGCTGCGCCGCGTGGAAGACATCGGCGACCCGCACCGAGTTGGTGACCACGGTGAGGTCCGGCACGTCCAGCAGCTGATGGGCCAGTGCGTACGTCGTCGTACCGCCCGACAGCGCTATCGCCGTACCCGGCGCCACCAGCTGGGCCGCCGAGCGCGCGATGTCCTCCTTGGCCGACAGCTCCAGGCCGGACTTGGCCTCGAAACCGGGCTCGTGCGTACTCGCCTCCACGACGGGCACCGCGCCGCCGTGCACCTTCTCCAGCACACCCTGGCGGGCGAGCGCGTCGAGATCGCGGCGGACCGTCATGTCCGACACGCCGAGCTTCCGCGTCAGCTCGTTGACCCGAACCCCGCCCCGGCGCCGAACCTCGTCCAGGATCAGGGCGCGCCGCTGCTCCGCGAGGAGGTTCTGATTCTCACTCACGTACGCTCCGGTCCTTTCGCCTCATGCCGTCCGACACGCCCCGCGCACCCGCTCCGACCACGACGTTCTCCCCGGCCCCGGTGCGTGGGCGTCCCATCCTCGCACGGGTCGCGGTCACCGGCGCCACCGGTCGCCCGTCGCGCACATGTCACTGGCGGCCCACGAGTTCCTCCCTTGTCACACGGATCGGGGAGATTCAGTGACAGGAGGTGTAGGGGAGGCCGAAAACGGCCATCCTTATGGCCCGCACGGACAACAGCAGATGGCGCGTCACGGGGGAAGTGCGAACAGTGCAACGTGCAGAGGAACGCGTACAGGAACGCCCTGCGACCGGTGGGCCCGAGCGCCCCGGCGCACAGCCGGAGGAAGCCGGCACGGCCCTGGAACTCCTGGTCCACGGCGTGGGCGGCACCACGCCCGAGAAGATGCTCGACGATCCGCGCACGGTACGGATCAGCGGTGACGACACGGCGGCCGTCTTCCGGCGCGCCGACGACGTCGACGCGGAGAACCGCCCCGACGACCGGCGCGGCCGGCCGGTGCCGGAGGCCTACGTCTGGTGCAACCTCACCTCGGGCAACAGCGCCCGCGCCCTGTGGCTCCTGTTACTGCCGTTCATGGTGGTCAACCTCGCGCACTGGATGCGTCCCGGCGCACAGGGCCACCGGCGGGCGGTGCGCCTGTACGGGCTGCTCGTGCGGCTGATCGGACTGACCCTGACGGTCCTGCTGGTCGCCGCGGCCTGTGAGGTCGCGCTCGACCTCGCCGCCTGGCAGTGCGCGGGCACGCACGCGTGCGCCGAGCGCCACTCCTGGCTGGGCTTCCTGTCGCCCGCGGCCTCGCACCACGGCTGGTGGAGCGACCCCGGCCGCCGGCTCGCCCTCGCGGCCGTCGTCCCCGCCGCGCTCACCTGCCTGCTCTGGTACCTCTCCCGGCGCACCTGGAGCGCCTACGAGTCCCAGCAGCCGATCTCCCGCAAGGCCGAGCCCGAGGAGGACACCGACGGCACGGCCCTGGGCCGGCCCGGCTTCTGGTACGGCCGCCGCCTGGTGGCCCGGCTCCGCGCCGCGCACACCGCGGCCGGGCTGCTGACCGTCGCCGCCGCGCTCGCCACGACCGCGGCCCGCTTCGACCGGGAGCCCGGCGGCTCCACGCTCCTCGACACGCTGGGCCGCTTCCTCGTCGCCGCCATCCTGGCCACCGCCGTCGGCGTGGTGTGGGTGGTGTGCCGCCGAGGCCGCAGCGAGAACTTCATCGACCGGCGCCTCGACAAGCACTTGGTACGGCGCCTGCCGCTCGGCGCGCTCGCCCTGCTCGTGCTCTCCGCCGTCTACGCCGGCTGGGAGCGCCCCGGATGGGCCTCCGCCGGCCGGCTGCCCGGGGACACCACCTTCGGCACCATCACGCTGGTCCAGGGCGGACTGGTGATAGCGCTGGCCGTCGTCGCACGCGTGCTGCACCGCACGCGCCCCGACCCGCGCGCCGCCATGCGTGGCCTGGGCGGACCCGCCGTCGCGATGCTCGCCTGCGCCCTCGGCGGCGTGATGTCCGGCGGGGTCTCCCAGCGGGTCTCCGACTGGCTGGACGGCACCGGCACCTCCATCGCGGGACCGCCGGTCCTGCTGACCTGGCAGGCGTCCGCGATCCCCGTACTCATCCTCGTCCTGCTGGTGCTCTGCGGCGGACTCGGCTGGCGGGCCTGGCTGCTGCGCCGCGCCGCGATGGGCACCATCGAACTCGACTACGCGGGGGAGCCCAAGGACACCGCGCGCACCCGCAAGATCGCCACCACGCGCGCGATGGCCACGCTCACCGACCGCGGCCCCCTCCTCGTCGCCGTCGTCTCCACCACGACCCTGCTCCTCGGCGCGGGCGCCCTGGTCGGCGCGTTCACCACCGACAAGGCACCGGCCCAGGCCGCACTGCCCGCGCACGCCTTCGTGCACGGCGCCGCCCAGACCGCCCAGGCGCTCGGCTCCTGGCTGATCGGGCTCGGCTTCATACTCTTCGTCACCTGGGGCCGGCGCGCCTACAAGGACGCCTCCGCGCGGCGCACCATCGGCATCCTGTGGGACGTCGGCACCTTCTGGCCGCGCGCCGCCCACCCCTTCGCCCCGCCCTGCTACGCGGAGCGCGCGGTGCCCGACCTGACCTGGCGGATGGCGACCTGGACCCGTGCCACCGGCGGCCGGCTCGTCCTGTCCGGGCACTCGCAGGGCAGCGTGCTCGCCGCCGCGGCGGCCTGGCAGCTCAAGCCCGCCGTCCGCAAACGGGTCGCCCTGCTGACCTACGGCTCACCGCTGGAGCGCCTCTACGGCCGCTGGTTCCCGGCCCACTTCGGACCGGCCGCGCTCAGCTCCCTGCACCGGGACGTCGACTGCTGGCGCAACCTCTACCGGCTCACCGACCCCATCGGCGGCCCGGTCGGACTGCCCGGCGACTGCGGCCCCGCGGTGGACCGCGGCCCGCTCAAGGACCCGCTCGGCTACGGCCGCACCGCGCTGCATCCGCTGCCCGCGCCCGTCCTGGGCCACTCCGACTACCAGGCCGACCCGGCCTTCGCCGAGGAGCGGGAGCGGCTGCTGGCCCGGCTCAGGCCGGACCTGCCGACCCCGCGCCCCGAGGCCGGGGCGCCGGCTCAGGCCGAGTCGGGCAGGTCCTCGGCGTAGAGGAGGGTCAGGTCGTCCGTGCTGGGCTCGGCGAACTGGGCGACCCGGCTCGCGTGCCGCTCGACCATGCCCTCGAAGGTCTGGCGAGCGGTACGCCCGTTGCCGAACGCCGGGCCCTTCGGGATGTCCGTGAAGTACTTCAGGAGCGCGTCCGAGGCGCCCGGTGCCAGCCGGTACTCGTGCTCCTCGGTCTGCTGCTCCACGATCCGCAGCAGCTCCTCGGGCCCGTAGTCGCCGAAGGTGATGGTCCGGGAGAAGCGCGACGCCACACCGGGGTTGACCGAGAGGAACCGCTCCATCTCCGCCGTGTAGCCCGCGACGATCACCACGACGGCGTCCCGGTGGTCCTCCATCAGCTTCACCAGCGTGTCGATGGCCTCCCGGCCGAAGTCCCGGCCCGAGTCCTCCGGAGACAGCGCGTAGGCCTCGTCGATGAACAGCACACCGCCGCGCGCCCGGTCGAACGCCTCCTGGGTGCGGATCGCCGTCGAGCCGATGTGCTCGCCGACCAGGTCGACGCGGGACACCTCGACCAGATGCCCCTTCTCCAGGACACCGAGGGAGGCCAGGATCTCGCCGTACAGCCGGGCGACCGTCGTCTTGCCGGTGCCGGGGGAGCCGGTGAAGACCAGGTGGCGCTTGACCGAGGCCGCCTTGAGGCCCGCCTGCTGGCGGCGCCGGCCGACCTCGATCATGTCGGTGAGCGCCCGCACCTCGCGCTTGACGCTCTCCAGGCCCACCAGCGCGTCCAGTTCACCCATCACGGACTGCGGGGTCCGCGCCGGCTGCTCCGGCTCGGTGGCGGTGACCAGGGGCTCCTGCTCGGCGGCCCGCTGCCCGGGGATCGCGCCGAGCAGCCCGGCGGACTGACCCGCGCCCTCAACTGCCGTCTCCCGCAGGCTCGCGCTCTCGTCGCTGGTGCAGTCCTCCACGACGGGACCCGTGCCGGTGCCGGCGTCCGGGCCCGCGTCCGCGAACTCGTACCCACCGCGCGCGCAGCGCTCCGTGCGGCACTTGCGCAGCGTCGCCCGACAGCCGTCTATGACGTGGAAGCCGTAGCCGCCGCTGCCCGTCACCCGGCAGTTGAGGAAGCTGCCGCGCCCGCCCGCGGACACATAGAAGCCCGCCTCGGCCGGCGAGTCGACCGTGCACCGCTCGATCGTGGGGTCGGCGCCCTTGGTGACGATCACGCCGGTCTGCGTGCCGTCCACCGTGCAGTTGTTGAGGGTGCCGCCGCTGCCGTGGTCACGGAACCAGGCACCGGTGGCGGCGTCCCGGATCCGGCAGTCGTCGAGCTGCGCGGTGGCGCCGTCGCTCACCGACACGGCCGTGTTGCGCACCTGCGAGATGTCACTGTCGACGACGTCCGCGCGCGAGCCGCGGTCCAGGACGAACAGCGCGTCCGGTACGTCGTGCACCCGGCAGGAGTCCAGTACGGCGGTGGCGCCGTCGCTGACCCAGACGGCCGGGTAGTCGCCGGTGCTGTCGAAGATCTCGCACTGGTTGGCGTCCACGCGCGTGCCCGGATCCCACACCGACAGGCCGTTGCGCCCGAACTGACGGACCGTCGTGCGGGTCAGCGTGAGCACCGAACGGGAGCGCAGGTCGACCGCGTTCTCCGGGATGTCGTGGATGCGGCAGTCGGCCAGGGTCAGCACCGCGTCCGTGTCGAGCGTGACGCCGTCCCCGGTGGTGCGGTGCACATCGCAGTCCGTGAGGTGCGCGGTGGCACGGCCGGTGACCTGGACGCCGCTGCCCCGGACCTCGTAGATCTCACAACCCACCGCTTCCAGCGCGGAGTTCTCCCCGGTCGCCGCCAGGCCCGAGCCCGAGGCGTGGTGGATCCGGCATCGCTCCAGGCGCGGATGCCCGCCGCCGCGGACCGAGACGCCCGACTGGCCGGCGGAGACGACCTCGCACTCCTCGAACACCCCGCCCCCGCCGTCGAGTACGGCGATGCCGACCCCGGCCGGGTTGTCGACCGTGCAGCGGCGCACGGTGGGCCGGGCGCCGCCGCGCACCTCGATGCCGGCCGCGGAGCGCGTGACGATCCGTACGTCCGTCAGCTCGGGCGTGCCCTCCTCGACGAGCAGGGCGGGAGCGGCCGCGTCCTGGCCCTCCACGTGCAGGTCCTGCACCACGGCGGAGGCCCGCACGGTCAGCGGCACCCCGTCCAGCGGGGCGATCCGTACCGAGCCGGGGGAGCCCTCGGGGCCGCGCAGGGTCACCGCCCGCTGGACGACGAGGTTCTCCCGGTAGGTGCCGGGGGCGACGGTGAGCACGTCCCCGTCGGCCGCGGCCTCCAGGGCGGCGGCGAGCGACGCGTACTCACCCGTGCGGCGCCGCCACCTCGATGTACCGGTGTGCGTCACCTGGACCGTGCCCTGTGCCATGGCGTTGCTGTGCCCCCACCTCGTGGTACGCGGGTTGATGCCGACAACGTTCGGCCGGTCCACCGTAGCGTGCGTGCGGCCGGTGGGTTGACCAGTGCCGGAATGCCGTCAACTGCCGGTGCCGGTCCGGCCCCAGTCCGGACCCGCCCGGTCCCAGGCCTGGTCCCAACGGGCGTACCGGCGGCGGACCATGCGCCACACGACCAGCCGCCGGGCGGCCTCGACCAGACCCGCGGTGAACATGGCGGCGCCGAACCCGGCGAGGACCGCGTGGGTCGTCGCCGTCGCGGAGTCCAGCGGGCGGGCCGTCGGACGGCCGTGTGCGTCGGTCCATATCCCGAAGTGGTCGCCGCGGTGCGGGACTTTGAGGTTCGCCAGAGCCGCGCCGTGCTGGGCGGTGCCGTCCGGGCCGGTCCAGTCGGCGATGACCCGACTGCGCACCGCGCGCGACGAGGAGGTCTCGGGGTCGCTGTCCATCGGGGAGCTGTCCAGTTTGCGAACCACGGTGGCCGTGACCAGGTGCCGGGCCTTGCGCTGGTCCCGCACCGCCTGTTGCAGGGCGTCCTGGGCGGCACCGCCGGCGAGGGCGCCGACCACGGGTGCGACGAAAAGGATCAGCAGCAGGGCCGCCAGAGCCAGCCAGGCCTCGACCAGATCGGTCGTGCGGCGCAGCGGATTGCGCCGCCAGCGCCAGAGCCCACCGAGTGTCCGCACGTCCGCACCCCCTTCCCCTTCCGTGATAACTCCGCCGACCGCCGTTCACGCGAGGGCCTGGTCAAAGAGAGAGCGAAATCACCTGCGACCGGGACCTCTCATGAACTTCTTACGCATCCTCAACGCGCCGGGCCCCGGCCCCGGTTCCCGCACACCGGCCCTTGTCCGGATCTTTCCGCCGACGGCGTCGAAGGGTGGCTATTCGACGATCGTGACCGGGTCGCCGACCCGGATCGTGCCGCGCGAGAGGGGCACGAGATTCTGGCCGAAGACCAGCTTTCCGCCGATGCGGCGGTGCCGCCCCAGCGTGTGCAGCGGCTCCCGGCCCCGGGCGGCGGTGCGCTGGTCGGTGGTGGTCACGACACAGCGTCCGCAGTTCTTCGCGGCGCGGAAGGGGACCTCGCCGATCACGATGCGGGACCAGTCGTCCTCGGCCCAGGCGGCGGTCCCGGACAGGACCACGTTCGGCCGGAAGCGGTTCATCGGCAAGGGGCCCTCGGCCGGGTGATCGCCTTGCGCGATCAGGGAGTTGAGGGCGTCGAGGGAGGCGGCCGTGGTCGCCAGCAGCGGGTAGCCGTCGGCGAAGGACACGGTCTCGCCCGGGCGGGCGTACTCCGGGTCGACGGGCCGGCGGGTGGCCGGGTCGTCCATGTGCACCAGGCGGATGTCGGCGCCGAGGTAACCGCTGCACCACGCGTGCGCGGCCTCGTCCGCGGCGAGGACGCCCTCGACCTTGTCGCGGAAGATCTCCACGGGCACCGTGCCGACCGGCCGCGGCACGGACACGGTCAGCGGCTCCATGCCGGGTGCGGACAGACGAACGCCGCCGGGCACGAGCTCGGCGGCGGCCAGTGCGAGGCGCGGCTGCTGACGCTGGGTGACGACCCTTCCCCCGTCGTCGATCAGGACCCAGCGCCGGTCTCCGGCCAGACCCCAGGGCTCCACGTCGGCCTGCCGGGGCGCGAGGCCCCAGAACGCCTTGACCGGATGGACGTGGATCGACTGCAGTCGCGCGCTCCCCATGAAGCCATCGTGCCAGGGCGGACGGCCGTCGGGGAGGACGCTCTAGTAGCCGCCGCCGCGGTACTGCTGCTGGTTGTTGTACGGGTCCTGGTACTGGGCGGGACGCGGGGCCGCGGGGCGCATGGCCTCGTAACCCGTGCCGGGTGCCATCGGACGCTGTTGCTGCGGCTGCTGAGGACCGGGGTAACCGCGCGGGGCGGTCGACTGCGGCGGGATGTACGCCGCGGGAGCCTGCTGGAGCGGGGACGGCTGGGCGGCCTGCGGGTAGCCGTACTGGGAGGGACCCGCCGGGAGGGCGGGGAGTGCCGACGGCAACGCGGGCAGGTGACTGCCTGGTGCGTCGTAGGCGGCGGGAACCCGGATCGGGGCGATCTGCGGGGTGCCCCGCTCGGCGACGAGCCTGTCGTAGATCGGAGTGTCCGGGAAGGCGGAGTAGTAACCGCCGCCATAAGTGGAGCGGGGGGAGGTCATGGCACATAAGTTAAGCCCACGATGTGCTGGTTGGGGAGACCGATAAGAGGGTTGTTTTCCGTGTCGGCAGTGGCGCGGGACCCCCAATGCGAGCGAACTCGGCAAAATAGGGCGCCGACCTGCGTTCGGATCCTGTAAAGGTCGAGTTCCGAGCCGGTTACCAGGGGTTGACCACGAGTGATCCTGTGCCCCTCATGGGAGTTCGCTGTCCCGGGGAATAGGTTGGTCGGGTAGAGAAGCCGAACAGGGCTGCCGGGACATGGACCTGGCGCGATGACACGTGATGGGGGCGGTCATGTCAATGCCGAAAGGATCGAATGTGCCGGTGCCGACGACGGCCCTGCGCGTCGAATTGGGCTGGCGTTCAGGTCCGGGCGTACCGGACGCCGACGCCTCGGCCCTCCTCCTGGTGGGCGGCAAGGTGAGGTCGGACGGCGACTTCGTCTTCTACAACCAGCCCGCGCACGCGTCGGGCGCCGTCCGGCACGAGGGCAAGCGGGACGGCGGCGGCAGCATCACCGACACGCTCGTCGTCGACCTCGCGCGCGTGGAGCCCGCGATCGAGACCGTCGTCCTCGTGGCGTCCGCCGACGGCGGCACGTTCGGGCAGGTCCCTGACCTGTACATCGAGGTGCGCGACGCCGCCCAGAACACCGTGGCCGCCCGCTTCGACAGCACCGGCGCGAGCGTCGAGACCGCCTTCGTGCTCGGCGAGTTCTACCGCCGCCAGGGCGCCTGGAAGTTCCGCGCCGTCGGTCAGGGCTACAGCAGCGGACTCGAAGGGCTCGCCAGGGACTTCGGCATCACGGTGGACGAGCCGCAGCAGGCCGCGCCGACGCCGACCCCGACTCCGACGCTCGTCACGCCTACTCCGCCCGCGCCCGTCGCCCCGCCGGTGACCGCGTACCCGCCCGTCGCCCCGCCCGTGACGATGCCGCCGCCGCCCGCGCCCCCGACAGCGCCGCCCGCCGCGCCCGTACGCCTCACCAAGGTGACGCTCACCAAGTCCGCGCCCTCGGTCTCGCTGACCAAGCAGGGCGGCACCTCGGGTGCCATGCGGGTCAACCTCAACTGGCAGACGCGCAAGCAGTTCTCGGGCTGGGGCAGCAAGCGGGGCCGGGCCGTCGCCAACCACTCGGACCTCGACCTCGACCTGTGCGCCCTGTACGAACTCACCGACGGCAGCAAGGGCGTCGTACAGGCCCTCGGCAATGCCTTCGGGTCCCTGCACCGTCCTCCCTACCTGCACCTCGACGGGGACGACCGCAGCGGAGCCGTCGAGAGCGGCGAGAACCTCACCATCAACCTCGACCACAAGCAGGACTTCCGGCGGATCCTCGTCTTCGTGACGATCTACGAGGGCGCGCGCTCCTTCGCCGATCTGCACGCCACGGTCACCTTGCAGCCGCAGTACGGCGCACCGATCGACTTCTCGCTGGACGAGTGCACCGTCCCCTCCACGGTGTGCGCGCTCGCCCTGATCACCAACACCGGCAACGACCTGGTCGTCCAGCGCGAGGCCCGGTACCTGGTGCCCGAGCGCGGGGTGAGCCCGCAGCGGACCATCGACTACGCCTACGGGTGGGGCATGAACTGGACGCCCGGCCGGAAGTGACGCCCCCCGGGCTCGCTACAGGGCGTGCTCGTCGGGGACGGTGTCCGGACGAGCGTAGGTGCGGCCCTTCCAGGCCGCACCGCGTCCCCGGTAGTGCTGCACAGCGGAATCCACCGTCATCAGGAGGTAGAGGAACGCGGTGAACGGCAACAGGGGCGCGAGCCAGAGCGGTTGACCGTAGTAGCGGAGCATCGGGACGTAGGTGCCCGTCATCACCAGCCACGCCAGACCGCCGGCGAGAGCGGCCGTCGTGTCCCCGTCGGCCGCGCCCGCGATCAGTGTCACCGTCGGTACCAGATAGACCAGCGCCAGGCCGAGGACCGTGCCGAGGAGCAGCAGCGGGTTGTGCCGCAACTGCGCGTAGGCGCTGCGCGAGACCATCCGCCACAGGTCGTGCAGGCGCGGGTACGGCCGCACGCTGTCGACCCGCTCGGCCAGGCCGAGCCAGATCCGACCGCCCCCGCCCTTGACCGCCCGCGCGAGCGCGACATCGTCGATGACCGCGTGCCGGATGGCGTCGGGGATCCGCGCCCGCTCGGCGGTGTCGGCGCGCAGCAGCACACAGCCGCCCGCCGCGGCCGCCGTACGCGTGCGTGCGCCGCCGATGCGGCGGAACGGATACAGCTGCGCGAAGAAGTAGACGAAGGCCGGCACCACCAGCCGCTCCCACACGCTCTCCACCCGCAGCCGCGCCATCTGGGAGACGACGTCGAAGCCACCGGTGCGGGCGGCGGCGACCAACTCCCGCAGACTGTCGGGCGCGTGCGCGATGTCCGCGTCCGTCAGCAGCAGGTACTCGGGTCCACGCGCGCGTGCCAGGCCGATGCCGTGGCGCACCGCCCACAGCTTGCCGGTCCAGCCGGCCGGGGGTTCGCCGGGGGAGTCGACGGTCAGCGGCAGCCCGCCGTGCGCGCGGGCGAGTTCACGGGCCAGGTCGCCGGTGCCGTCCGAACTGCCGTCGTCGACGAGGAAGATCTCCGCCCGCCCGGGATAGTCCTGTGCGAGGAGCGACGGCAGGCTCTCGGGCAGGACGGCCGCCTCGTCGCGCGCGGGGACCACCACGCACACCGACGGCCATGCGTCCGGCTCCTCGCGGCGCGGCAGCCTGATGTCCGTGCGCCAGAAGAAGCCCTGACAGAGCAGCAGCCAGAGCCAGGCGGCGAGTGATACGACGGCGGTCCACGCGAGGGCGCTCACCCGCGCAGTCTGCCCCACCCCACCGGCCGGAAAGGGCTCATCGTCTATCGTGGCCGGGTGAAGATCGCGCTGATGGACTCCGGAATCGGTCTGCTGGCGGCAACCGCCGCGGTACGGCGGCTGCGACCCGACGCCGATCTCGTGCTCTCCCTGGACCCTGACGGCATGCCCTGGGGACCCAGGACCCCCGAGGACCTCACCGAGCGCGCCCTGGCCGTCGCCGAGGCCGCCGCCGTGCACCGGCCCGCCGCCCTGATCGTCGGCTGCAACACCGCGACCGTGCACGCCCTGCCCGCCCTCCGCGCCCGCCTCGAACCCGGGATCCCCGTTATCGGCACCGTCCCGGCGATCAAGCCGGCCGCGGCCGGCGGCGGACCCCTTGCGATCTGGGCCACCCCCGCCACCACCGGCAGCCCCTATCAGCGCAATCTCATCGCGGACTTCGCCGACGGCGTGCCGGTCACCGAGGTTCCCTGCCACGGGCTCGCCGAGGCCGTGGAGCACGCGGACGAGTCGGCGATCGATGCCGCCGTGTCCGCTGCGGCCGCTCTCACCCCGGACGAGGTAACGACCGTCGTGCTGGGCTGCACCCATTACGAACTCGTCGGCGAGCGCATCCGTGCCGCCGTCCAGTGCCCCGGCCGCTCGCCGCTCGTCCTGCACGGTTCCGCGGACGCCGTCGCCGCCCAGGCGCTGCGCCGCATCGGCGAGCAGGCCGCTCCTGAAGCCCCGGCCACCGGCACGCTCACGGTGCTGCTGAGCGGACGCGAGGGCGCGTTGCCCGAGCCCGCCCTCGCCTACGCCGAAGGCCGACTGCTCCGGACGGTCAGCCCCGCACGGTGACCTACGGGGTACGTGACCTACGGGTTACGGCTACGGGGTACAGGCACGAAACGGACGGCTCGCGTCCGAGAACCGCCCGGTCGGCGGAGCAACTCCCCGCGACCCGGTACCCGCGCCGCGAAACCTGAGTAATCTCGTAGGCATGAGGGACCACCCCCACCCCGCGAAGACCCGGCACCCCGACCTCTGGACCGGACGCGCCACCAACCGGGTCCAGTGGCTGCTGGCACTCGGCGGCGCGGCCTGCCTGGCGCTCGGCATCGAGCTCGCCGTCGACTCCGCCTGGAAGTCCGGTGTCGCCCCGCTCGCCATGGCCGTCGTCGGCTGCATCGCGGCCGGACTGCTGGTCATCTTCGGCACCCTCGCCTTCGTGCATGTCGACCTGAAGCTCGACAAGGAGTCCCTCGAAGTGCGCTGCGGCCACATCGGTGTGCCGCGCCGCCGCATCCCGCTCTCGCACGTGTCGGGCGCCGAGTTCGACGCGCACGTCACCCCGCGCCAGTGGGGTGGCTGGGGCTACCGCTGGCGGCCCGAGAAGGGCACCGCCGTCGTCGTACGCCGGGGTGAGGGCGTCGTCCTGAGCCTGTGGGACGGTCACACGTTCACGATCACCGTGGACAACGCGGAGGCGGCCGTACGGGCCATCAAGGACAGCCTGCGGCCCGGCTCGACGCACTGAGTTCGAAGGGCTGAAGACTGAGGTCAGTCGGGCGTCAGTCGGTCACGATGTCTGCGGACATGCGTCTCCCGGTGCGGTGAGTCGTCGGCGAGAGGTCTCGCGGTGGCCAGGCCGGCCAGCAGCCCGGCGCCGACCGACACGGCGGTGAAGCTCAGGGCGTTGCCGATGGAGGCGATCGCCGCGAGGCCGGTCAGGGCCGCGCCTGCCGTGAGCACGACCGGCGTGGGGCGCGGTGAGCGCCACAGCGCGTACAGCACCCAGCAGAAGGCCGCCGCCAGCAGGGCGACGCCCACCACGCCTTCCTCGGCCGCCAGTTGCAGCGGTGCCGAGTGCGGCTTGCCGTCCGAGAGCAGCGTCCGGGTCGCCGTCGTGCTCAGCTCGCCGAAACGGCCCGGTCCGACGCCTAGCCCCACGTTGTGACGGGCCAGCTCCAACGCGTCGTGCCACAGCTCGATCCGGTGCCCGGTCAACTGGCCCGCCAGCGACTCGTCCAGGCCCTCGGGCACCGCGTTCCCGGCGAGCGCCCAGACCAGACCGGTCACCAACGCCGCGGCCAGGGCCAGTCCCGCGATGCCGAGCCCCCGGCCGGGCATCCGCCCCGCGGCCAGCGAGCAGAGCAGGACGCCGGTGCAGGTGATGAGCCCGGTGGTCGAGCCGACGACGGCCGCGGTCACCGTGATCCCGGCGCCGAGCGCGCCCAGAGCGAACCGCAGGGCCGGGGCCTCGGCCGCCCAGGCGGCGCAGCACGCGGCACCGGTGCACAGGGTCAGCAGGGCGGCGGTGGCACCGGCGTGCCCCAGCGGGGCGTAGATCTGCGGCCCCGGCGCAAGATGGGGGACAGCCACCAGTAGCACAACCCCGGCCAGCGCTCCCGCGCACGGCGCGGCGACCGGCACGAGCGCCCCGCAGATCCGCCCCACGGCATAGCCGGCGGCCACGGCCAGGATCGCCAGCAGCACGCCCTCGGGGCGGCCGTCATGGGCGCCCGCCGTGATCAGGGACCACGAGGCACAGGCCCCGAGCACCACCACGCCCGCCGCGTCCGAAACGTTTCGTCTCTCGCCGTCCTCCCCAGGACCGGCGACAGACGTCATCCCAGTGGAACCCACCCAGCCCCCACCCGGTCAGCGCCCCCGGACCTCGCTCGGCCCGTCATCCGGCGGTTGACGGAGGCTCCGGCACACCGTAACCGCTGATGGACGTTTTGTGGATGAGTTGGGCAGAGATGTGCACGAACGATGCGGCGGTCGCGCCTGGTGGCGCCCGGTGCCGCCATCCGGACCGCGCTGTCGGCGCCAAGGTCACCCGCCGTACACTCCCGGAGTGACCGTCACCGCAACCTCCGTGGACGAGTCGGACACGGCGGGGCCCGAGGCCTCGCCCGCGTCCGGCGTGGCACGGCTCGTACGCCTCGTCCCGGCCCTCGTCGCCGCGCTCTCCGGAGTGCTGCTCTACGTCAGCTTCCCGCCACGCACCCTGTGGTGGCTGGCCCTGCCGGCCTTCGCGGGGTTCGCCTGGGTGCTGCGCGGGCGCGGCCTGAAGGCCGCGTTCGGTCTCGGCTACCTCTTCGGCCTGGGTTTCCTGCTGCCGTTGCTGGTGTGGACCGGCGTGGAGGTCGGCCCCGGACCGTGGCTCGCGCTGGTCGCGGCGGAGGCGGTCTTCATCGGGCTGGTCGGCGTGGGCGTCGCCGCCGTGTCGAAGCTGCCCGGCTGGCCGCTGTGGGCGGCGGCCCTGTGGATCGCGGGCGAGGCGGCACGCGCGCGTGTGCCCTTCCACGGCTTCCCGTGGGGCAAGATCGCCTTCGGCCAGGCCGATGGTGTCTTCCTGCCGCTCGCCGCGGTCGGCGGCACCCCGGTCCTCAGCTTCGCGGTCGTCCTGTGCGGCTTCGGCCTCTACGAGGCGGTCCGGCTCGGCATCGACGGCCGGCGCACCCGCACCGTACGGCGGTCCGCCGCGGCCGTGGCCCTGCTGAGCGTGGCCGTCCCGGTGGCCGGCGCGCTCGCGGCCCGCACGCTGGTCAGCGACAAGGCCGAGGACGGCTACGCGACCGTCGCGGTCATCCAGGGCAATGTGCCCCGCGCGGGGCTCGAGTTCAACGCCCAGCGGCGGGCCGTGCTCGACTACCACGCGCGCGAGACGGAACGGCTGGCCGCCGAGGTCAAGGCCGGCAAGATCGCCAAGCCGGACTTCGTGCTGTGGCCGGAGAACTCCTCCGACGTCGACCCGTTCGCCAACGCCGACGCGCGCGCCGTCATCGACAAGGCGGCGAAGGCGATCGGCGTCCCCATCTCGGTCGGCGGCGTCGTGGAGCGCGACGGCAAGCTCTGGAACGAGCAGATCCTCTGGGACCCGGCCAAGGGACCCACCGACACCTACGACAAGCGGCAGATCCAGCCCTTCGGCGAGTACCTGCCGCTGCGTTCGCTCATCGGTGCCATCAACAGCAACTGGACCTCGATGGTCCGCCAGGACTTCAGCCGGGGCACCAAGCCGGGCGTGTTCGACATGGCCGGCACCAAGGTCGGCCTGGTCACCTGCTACGAGGCCGCCTTCGACTGGGCCGTGCGCTCCGAGGTCACCGACGGCGCCCAGATCATCTCCGTACCGAGCAACAACGCCACCTTCGACCGCAGCGAGATGACCTACCAGCAGCTCGCGATGTCCCGGGTGCGGGCGGTCGAGCACAGCCGGACCGTCACCGTGCCGGTCACCAGCGGCGTCAGCGCAATCATCATGCCGGACGGGAAGATCACGCAGAAGACGGGCATGTTCGTCGCCGACCACCTCGTGCAGAAGGTGCCGCTGCGCTCGTCCGAGACCCCGGCCACCCGGCTCGGCATCCTTCCCGAGATCGCGCTGGTGCTCGTCGCCGCGGCCGGACTGGGCTGGGCGATCGCGTCCGGAGTGCGCGGGCGACGCGCCGGTGACGCGTAGCCGTACGCCGGACACACGCTCCCCGTTGGACACCGGAGGGGCCCGAACTCCCGGTTAGGGTCGGGGACATGGCTACTCCTGACTTCATCCGTGAGATCCGCGCCTCGGCCGGTCACCAGTTGCTGTGGCTTCCCGGCGTCAGCGCCGTCGTCCTCGACGACGAGGGCCGGGTCCTGCTCGGGCAGCGCGCCGACAACCACAGGTGGGCGCTGATCTCCGGCATCCCCGACCCGGGCGAGCAGCCCGCGGTCGCCATCGCGCGGGAGGTGCAGGAGGAGACGGGCGTCCGGGTCGAGGTCGAGCGGCTGATCACCGTGCGGTCCGGGAATCAGGTCACGTTCCCCAACGGGGACATCTGCCAGTTCATGGACCTCTGCTTCCGCTGCCGGGCACTCGACGGCGAGGCCCGGGTGAACGACGACGAGTCCCTGGCGGTCGGCTGGTTCGCGCTCGACGACCTGCCCGAGCTGACCGACTACCACCACTTCCGGATCAAGCAGGCGCTGTCCGACGAGCCCACCTGGTTCGAGCCCGCGGGTTCCGAGTGACGTGAGGGCGGTGCCCCTAGGACGGCCGCGGGCTATGACGGCTGCGGGTGCGTGGTGGCGAAGCGCTTGCGGTACTCGGTCGGGGTGGTCCCCAGGTGGCGGGCGAAGGCGCGGCGGAGGGTCTCGTCGCTGCCGAGTCCGCTGCGCTGCGCGGCCGAGGTCACGCTGTGCCCGTCGAGGAGGAGTTGGCGCGCGCGGTCGAGCCGGACGCGCTCGACCCAGCGCGCGGGAGTGGTCTCCAGCTCGGTCTGGAACAGTCGGGTCAGGTGCCGGGTGCTGACGGCGGCGGACGCGGCCATGGCGGGCAGGCTGTGGTTGGCGCCCGGGTCGGCCAGCACCGCCGTGGTCAGGGTGCGCAGCAGGTCGCTGCGGGCCGGCGGGGTCATCAGCGCCGTGGAGAACTGCGACTGTCCGCCCGGACGTTGCATGAAGACGACCAACTCGCGGGCCGCCTCCCGGGCCGCGTCCGCGCCGTGGTCGTCCTCGACCAGCGCGAGGGCCAGATCGATGCCCGCGCTGATCCCCGCGGAGGTGAGGTAGCGGCCGTCCCGGACATGGAGGGCGTCCGGCTCGACCCGCACCCGGGGATGGCGCCGGGCCAGCGCCTCGGCCTGCCGCCAGTGGGTGGTCGCCCTGCGTCCGTCCAGCAGGCCCAGCTCGGCGAGGACGAAGGCGCCGGTGCACACCGAGGCGACTCGTGACGCCCGCTCGGCGAGGCCGGCGGCGGCCGCCAGCAGCTCCTCCTCGACGGGCGGCACCGCGAGCCGGTCGGCTCCGGCGACCACCAGCGTGTCCACCGGGCCCGCCTCCTTCGCCGCCAGCGTCCGCGCCAGCACCACGCCCGAGGCCGTCGTGACGTCACCCCCGCGCGGGGAGACCAGTACGGGCTCGTAGCGCGGATCGGGCCGTCCGGCCTTGATCAGCACCTCCAGCGGACCGCTGACGTCCAGCAGCGTCACGCCGTCGAACACGAGGAAGGCGACCCGATGCGTCATGTCTGAATCTGTGGGTTGTACGGCAGTGTGGACACGGCGCCAGGATAGGTCACCGCGCGAGCCTGAAGGAGGTCACCGACCGACGGAACGAGGAAGGCAGCATCATGAGCGAAACGATCGCGGACGTACGGATCCCGGACAGCGCACTGGCACGGGAGGCGACCGAACTGGTGCGGGACGCCGCCTCACCGCTGCTGTTCGACCACTCCCGGCGGGTGTTCCTGTTCGGATCGCTGCGCGGCCGGGAGCAGGGGCTGTCCTTCGACCCCGAACTGCTCTACGTGGGCGCGATGTTCCACGACCTGGGACTGACCGAGCGGTTCCGCCGTACCGACCAGCGGTTCGAGATCGACGGCGCCGACGAGGCCCGCCGCTTCCTGCGCGCGCACGGCATCGACGGCGAGTCGGCCGATCGGGTCTGGACGGCCATCGCCCTGCACACCACCCCCGAGATCCCGCTGCACATGGCGCCCGAGGTGGCCCTGGTCACCCGCGGGGTGGAACTGGACGTCCTGGGCATCGGCTACCACGCCGTGTCCGACGAGCAGCGCGCGGCCGTCGTCGCGGCCCACCCCCGCCCGGACTTCAAGAACCGCATCCTCGCGGCCTTCACCGAGGGCATCGAGGCCCGCCCCGACACGACCTTCGGCAACGTCAAGGCGGACGTGCTGGCCCACTTCTCGCCCGGGTTCGTGCGCGGCGACTTCGTCGAGGTCATCAAGGGCTCCGACTGGGCCGAGTAACCGGGGAGCGACGCGGGCCGGTCCGGCTGCCGGCCCGCGACGATCATCGCTGCGTGATGTGGCGCACGAGCGCCGTCACTGCCGGCGGCAGCTCCCCGCGCGGATGGACCACGCGGACCGACCACGCGGGTGCGTGCCCGATGAAGGGGCGTACCGGGAGGTCGGGGAACCGGGCCGCGAGGGACGGCGGCATGATGCACACCCCGAGGCGGTGCCGGACGAGATCGGTGGCCGCCAGCAGGTCGTTCACCTCGAAGGTGACCGTGCGCTCCAGGGACGCCCTCCGGAAGGCCTTGTCGACCGCGTGCCGGACCGCCCAGCCCGGGGAGAAGTCCACCAGCGGCAGCCGGGCCGCCTCGGCGAGCGTCACCGGGCCCTCACGCGGCAGGCCGTCCGCCACAGGGGCGGTCACCAGGACCATCTCCTCCCGCGCCAGCAACCGGGTCGTCAGACCACGCTGCGACGGCGCGTCGAGCGCGGCCACGGCCAGGTCGACGGTCCCGTCGCGCAGGGCCTGCGGGATCTCCTCGGCCGGCGCCTGACGCAGCCGCACCACCACGCCCGGGTGTTCCCGATGGAAGCCGGCCAGCGCCTCCGCGCCGCCGTACAGGCCCTGCATGACGCCGATCGTCAGCTCACCGCGCAGTTCTCCCTGGGCGAGGTCGACCGCGGTCCTGGCCTCCTCGGCGGCGCGCAGGGTGGCGCGGGCGGCTGGCAGGAAGGCGTGCCCCGCGGGGGTCGGCGACACCCGGTGGGTGGTGCGCTGGAACAGTGCCGCGCCCAGTTCACGCTCCAGGGCCCGGACCGTGCTGGAGACCGCGGACTGCACGACATGCAGCCGCCGGGCCGCGGCGCTGAACCCGCCCTCCTCGGCGACCGCGACGACGACCTCCATCTGACGAAGGTCCATGGTCTCCTCCCCGGCTGTCTCGTTCTGGCCATCTCATACGCAGATGACCACCAGCTTGAATCATCTGCGCCGGAATCGAGCCCGCCGCGCCCGGTGCTCCATGCGTGCAACGTCCCGGTCCGCGTGGCACAGTCCTGACCGTTGACCTCCGCGACACCAAACTTGGGTGATTCGTTTTCTTGAATCATTAGTGTTTGTGCCGGTAGGTTGGCGCCATGACCGCATCCCAGCCTCCGACCACCGCAGACGAGCTGCGCGGTGCCGGCCTGCGGGTGACGGCCGCTCGCGTCGCGCTGCTCGAGACCGTCCGGGGCGGTGATCACCTCGGGGTCGAGGCGATCGCGTCCGGGGTGCGCGAGCGCGTGGGCCACATTTCCGTACAAGCCGTGTACGACGCACTCCACGCGCTCACCTCGGCGGGACTCATACGCCGTATCGAACCGGCCGGCAGCCCCGCCCGGTTCGAGGGACGCGTGGGAGACAACCACCACCACGTGCTGTGCCGGTCCTGCGGCGCCGTCGCCGATGTCGACTGCGCCGTCGGCGACGCCCCCTGCCTGACCGCCTCCGACGACCACGGCTTCTCGATCGACGAGGCCGAGGTCATCTACTGGGGCCTGTGCCCCGCCTGTAGCAACGCCCCCAGCTCCTGAGCAACGTGATTCACCCAGTTCGGAAGGATTCCCATGTCTGAGAACCACGACGCAATCGTCACGGACGCGAAGTCGGAGGACGCCGGGGGCTGCCCCGTCGCGCACGGGCGCGCCCCGCACCCGACCCAGGGCGGCGGCAACCGTCAGTGGTGGCCGGAGCGGCTCAACCTGAAGATCCTTGCCAAGGACCCGGTGGTCGCGAACCCGCTCGGTGCGGAGTTCGACTACGCCGCGGCGTTCCAGGGTCTCGACCTCGCGGCCGTCAAACAGGACATCGCCGAGGTACTGACCACCTCGCAGGACTGGTGGCCGGCGGACTTCGGCAACTACGGCCCGCTGATGATCCGGATGGCCTGGCACAGCGCCGGCACCTACCGCATCAGCGACGGCCGTGGCGGTGGCGGCCGCGGTCAGCAGCGCTTCGCGCCGCTGAACAGCTGGCCGGACAACGGCAACCTGGACAAGGCCCGCCGACTGCTGTGGCCGGTCAAGAAGAAGTACGGCCAGTCCATCTCCTGGGCCGACCTGCTGATCCTCACGGGCAACGTGGCGCTGGAGACGATGGGCTTCGAGACCTTCGGCTTCGGCGGCGGCCGTGCCGACGTCTGGGAGGCCGACGAGGACGTCTACTGGGGTCCCGAGACCACCTGGCTCGACGACCAGCGCTACACCGGCGACCGCGAGCTGGAGAACCCGCTCGGCGCCGTCCAGATGGGCCTCATCTACGTCAACCCCGAGGGCCCCAACGGCAACCCGGACCCGCTGGCCGCGGCCCGCGACATCCGTGAGACCTTCCGCCGCATGGCGATGAACGACGAGGAGACCGTCGCCCTCATCGCCGGTGGCCACACCTTCGGCAAGACCCACGGCGCCGGTCCGGCCGAGTCGGTCGGCGACGACCCCGAGGCCGCCTCCATCGAGCAGCAGGGCCTGGGCTGGAAGTCCACCTACGGCACCGGCAAGGGCGGCGACGCCATCACCTCCGGTCTCGAGGTCACCTGGACCACCAAGCCCACCCAGTGGAGCAACGACTTCTTCGACATCCTCTTCGGCTACGAGTGGGAGCTGACCCAGAGCCCCGCCGGCGCCAACCAGTGGGTGGCCAAGGACGCTCAGGCGATCATCCCGGACGCCCACAGCGACGCCAAGAAGCTCCCCACGATGCTCACCACCGACCTCTCGCTGCGCTTCGACCCGATCTACGGTGAGATCTCCAAGCGCTTCCACGAGAACCCGGCCGAGTTCGCGGACGCCTTCGCCCGCGCCTGGTACAAGCTGACCCACCGCGACCTGGGCCCGAAGTCCCTGTACCTCGGCCCGGAGGTCCCCTCCGAGACCCTGCTGTGGCAGGACCCGCTGCCGCAGGCCGAGGGCGAGACCATCGACGCGGCCGACGTCACGGCCCTCAAGGCGAAGCTCCTCGCCTCCGGCCTGACCGTCTCGCAGCTGGTGTCCACCGCGTGGGCGTCCGCCTCCACCCACCGGGGCAGCGACAAGCGCGGCGGCGCCAACGGTGCCCGCATCCGCCTGGAGCCGCAGCGCGGCTGGGAGGCCAACGACCCCGACCAGCTCGCCCAGGTGCTGCGGGTCCTCGAAGGCATCCAGACGGAGTTCAACTCCGGCGCCAAGAAGGTCTCCCTGGCCGACCTGATCGTCCTCGGCGGTGCCGCCGCGGTCGAGAAGGCCGCCAAGGACGGCGGCGTCGACGTGGAGGTCCCCTTCACGCCGGGCCGTGTCGACGCGACCGAGGAGCACACGGACGTCGAGTCGTTCGCCGCGCTGGAGCCGACCTCCGACGGCTTCCGCAACTACCTCGGCAAGGGCAACCGCCTCCCCGCCGAGTACCTGCTGCTCGACCGGGCGAACCTGCTCACGCTGACCGCCCCCGAGCTGACCGTCCTCGTCGGCGGCCTGCGTGTCCTGGGCGCCAACCAGGGCCAGTCCACGCACGGTGTCCTCACCGACAAGGTCGGCACGCTGACGAACGACTTCTTCGTCAACCTGCTCGACCTGGGCACCACGTGGTCGTCGACGTCCTCGGACCAGCAGACCTTCGAGGGCCGCGACGCCTCCGGTGCCGTCAAGTGGACCGGCACCCGTGCCGACCTGGTCTTCGGCTCGAACTCCGAACTCCGCGCGCTCGCCGAGGTCTACGCGAGCGACGACGCGAAGGAGAAGTTCGTGAAGGACTTCGTCGCCGCCTGGGCCAAGGTCTCCGACCTGGACCGGTTCGACCTCGTCTGATCCATCGCGTCCGATCGCTGCGGCGGTCATGACGAACGACGTCCGGGCCGGCTCCCGTGAGCCGGCCCGGACGTTCGCGTTGCGGAGGTTCCGACGGAGAGCCTGCTACGCCGTCAGCGGTCCAGGACCGACTTCAGCGCCCGCGTCAACTCCGCGCCCGCGTCGGCCGCGTCCGCCGGCGGGGACGTACGCCGCCATGCGATGTACCCGTCCGGGCGCACCAGCAGACAGCCGTCCTCCTCGATCTCGCTGAGCCGGTACCAGTCGCCGTACGCGTCCCGGGCGCCCTCGGCGCCGATGCGGACCAGGCGCAGCGGTACGCCCAGTTCGGCCACGGCCCTGCGCACGGCGTCCTGCCAGATGCCACCGGAGACTCCGGTGACCAGGGAGAAGGCGCCCTTGCCGACCAGGTCGAGGGTGGAGACGCGGTGGCCGGCGGCGTCGATCAGCCAGCTGTGCGGGATCTTCGCCCCGGGCCGGGTGGTGGGCCGGTGGTACAACTCCCGGTCGTGCGGCCAGAGTTCGTCAGGGCCTCCGTCGTCCAGGACGGCGGTGGAGGAGTAGCGCTGGTTGAGTTCGACGCCGTGCGCGTTGAACTCGTAGTTCTTCAGCTCCACCGCCCGCTCCAGCTCGCGTCGGCGTTTCGCGCCCGCCGCGTCCTGGGTGCGGCAGGCCTCCAGTGCGCGCTCGATGCCGTCGGCGTCGCTGCCGCCGCCGATGCCCAACGCCTCGAAGATCGGCCCGAACTGGTCGCGGCTGAGGTTGGCGCGGTCGACGATCTGCTTGCCGATCGGGGCCCGTTCAGCGCTGTAGGTGTCCAGCAGCGCGGGTCCCGCCTCGCCGCGGATCACCATGGCGAGCTTCCAGGCCAGGTTGAAGGAGTCCTGGATCGAGGTGTTGGAGCCGAGACCGTTGGACGGCGGGTGGCGGTGCACGGCGTCCCCGGCGCAGAAGACCCGGCCGGCCGAATAGGCGGTGGCGTAGCTGTGGTTGACCGTCCACAGGGACGTCGACGTGATCTCCACGTCCAGGTCGGGGGCGCCCACGAGGTCGCGCACGATCCGGCGGGCCTCGGCCTCGTCGACCTCCGGCGGCGGCTTCTCGATGTCGTACCCCCACACCAGCAGCCACTCGTCCCACGGGCGGACCATGCGCACCAGGCCCATGCCGATGCCGCCGGTCTCGGCGCCGGGCTGCATCACCCAGTACAGAACGCTGGGGCGGTGCGCGACATGGGCGGAGAGGTCGGCGCGGAACAGGATGTTCATGCTGCCGGCCTTGCCTTCCTGGCCGGCGATCGGCAGCCCGATCTGCTCGGCGACGAGACTGCGGCCGCCGTCCGCGCCGATCAGATAGCGGGCCCGCAGGGTGAACTCGTCGCCGCGCACGCGGTCGCGGAGATACGCGGTGACGCCGTCCTCGTCCTGCTTCAGGCGCAGGAACTCGGTGTCGAAGCGGGCCTTGGCGCCGCGCGCCGCCGCGTTCGAGACCAGGAGCGGCTCCATGTAGGTCTGGGGCAGGTCGATCATGGGGGAGGGGCTGGCGGCCGTGTACTCGCTGAGCCGGTCGTCGCCGGTGCCCCAGGTGCGGATCCGGGCGATCTCCTCGCCCGCGATCGAGGTGCAGAAGACCGTGTCGCCCATGAGGTGCTGGGGAGTTCCGGCGGCCAGCGCCTCCTCCTCGACGCCCTGGTCGCGCAGCACCTCCAGGGTGCGCTGGTTGGTGATGTGGGCGCGGGGGGTGTTGGCCACCCACCCGTACTTGTTGATCATCGTGACGCGTATGCCGTAACTGGCGAGCAGCAGCGCGGCCGTCCCGCCGGCCGGGCCGCTGCCGACGACCAGGACGTCGGTGTCGTAGCTGGTTGCGCGGCTCATGGTGTCTGTCGTCTCCTGCGAGGTCGAGTCCTGCGGGGTCGATACGGGGCTCACGCGCCCGGGGCCAGGCGGAAGGTGTAGGTGAGGCGGTGCCAAGGGCCGTCCACGGCACGGCCGTCGGGGGTCGGGCCCTTCTGCTCGGGGTAGTCCACGACGAGCGCGTCCTTCACGCCGAACACCGTGTCGTCGTCGATGTACCGGCCGCCCGCGACGAAGAGTTGGGTGATCAGGGTCTTGCGGCCGGGGGCGCCGATCATGAAGTGGACGTGCGGTGCGCGGAAGGGGTGCCGGGCCGTGGCGTCCAGGAGCTGACCCACCGGACCGTCGTCGGGGATGGGGTACGGCACCGGCACGAGCGACCAGAAGACGAGCCCGCCGTCGGCGTCGGTGTGGAACCGGGCGCGCAGCACCGGCCCGTCCTGGTCCGGGAGTTGGACGTCGTAGAAACCGTCGGCGTTGGCCTGCCAGACGTCCACGACCGCGTCCGCGATCGGGGCGCCCTCGATGTCCGTGACCCGCACGTCCACGTACAGCGGGGCTCCGTCCAGGCCTGCGGCGATGTCGTCCCCGTGCGCCCGCGGCGGCGGGCCCTCGACGTAGAACGGGCCGAGCACGGCGGACGGAGTGGCCTCGGCGGTACGGGAGTTGGTGAGCACGTCCACCGCGCTGGACACGCCGAGGGTGTCGGAGAGCAGGATGAACTCCTGCCGTGTGGGGCCGCTCAACTGGCCGGTGCGGGTGAGGAATTCGATCGCCAGGTTCCACTCGGCCTGGGTCAGGTCGTTGTCGGCGGCGAAGCCGTGCAGATGGCGGACCAGGTCGGTGAGCAGCTGCCGGGTGCGGGCGTCGGGCGCGCGGTCGAAGCTGCTGGTGACCTCGTCGAGCAGGGTGTGCAGTTGGGCGGCGAGCGGGTCGCCGGGCGGCGGGCGGTGACCGGACCAGGCGTCCTGGAGGAGGGCGGCGATCCCGTCCGCGGTCACCGGGCGCGGGTTGGGGTACGGGGTGGCGGTGGCGAGTTCGACCGCGCGCGGGAGATCCTCGGCCGCCATGCCCAGGTCGCGCAGCGAGGTCGGACCGTTCAGCGCGGCGACGAGGTCGTACACGGCGGTGGGCGCGTCCGGTGCCGGACCCGCGGCAGGGCCTGACAGCGCGCGGGCGATCCGGCGCATCGCGTCCCCGGCGGCGGGCGCGTTGTACGCCATCGCGTGCGGCAGCACCACGGTGTGGGTGTCGGCGTGCGGCAGGCCGAAGGAGCCGCCGAGCGTGTGGCACAGCTTGTGGTGCAGGCCCATGCCGACGGTGCCCAGGCAGGTGCCGGCCAGCCAGGCCGCCTCCAGCGCGTCGGCCCGCGCCTCGCCGTCGGCGGGATCGGCGGCGATCCGGGGCAGCGCCGAGGAGAGCAGCCGGATCGCCCGCAGCGCCAGCTCGTCCGTGACCGGGTCCGGCTGCGGGGCGTACAGCGCCTCCACGGCGTGCGCCATGGCGTTGACGCCGCTGGTCACCGAGGTGCGGACGGGCAGGCCGAGGGTGAGGGAGACGTCGTAGAGGATCGTCCGGGGGCGGATCTCGGGGGCCGAGCGGGTGGTCTTCACGCCGTCGCGTGTCTCGCCCAGGACCGGGGTGGCCTCGGAGCCCGCGTACGTGGTCGGTACGACCACCTGGGGGAGTCCCGTGCGGACGGCGAGGGCCTTGGAGAGGCCGACGGCCGAGCCGCCGCCGAGGGCCACCAGGCAGTCGGCGCCCGTCTGCCGTACGGCTTCCAGGGCGCGTTCGGTGACGTCCACCGGCGTGTGCATCCTGGCCTCGGTGAACTCCCCGGCGGACAGGGAGCCGAGGGCCCGCCTCGCCCGTTCGACCAGGTCCGTGCGCGTCGGTGTGGTCAGGATCAGGGCCCGGGTGCGGCCCAGTGCCTCGACCTCCTCGCGCAGTCGTCCCAGGGTTCCGGTCCCGAAGACGACCTTCACCAAATGGCCGGAGTGGACGAACTCCCGCATGCGGCTCTCCGATGTGCGTGGCTCCGGGTGCGGCGCTGCACCCCTGTTCAGGAGTATGGCCACGCGACGCCGGGCGCGCCTGCACGAAACGTGCCGGGCGCTGCACGAAAGACGCGCCGACCGTCAGCCTTCTCGGCGCAGGGCCGCCGGAGTGGTGCCCAGCTGTGCGCGCAGCACCCGGGTGAGGTGCTCCTGGTGGGAGAAGCCGCAGACGGCCGCGATCTCGGCGATGGGCTGGGTCCCGGTGCGCAGCAGTCGAGCGGCCCGCTCGACGCGCAGCCGCATCAGATAGCGGTGCGGCGGCCGTCCTGCCCGGTCCTTGAAGGCACGCGCGAACCGGCTGACGCCAAGACCGGCCGCCGCGGCCAGCTCCGTGAGTGGCAGGGGCTCCGCGAGCCGCGCCTCCATCAGGTCGCGTACGGCCGAGAACTGACGGTCCGTCAATCCTGTTGCCCTGTCATGTGGTTCACTTCCCGCACGGCGTACGTTGCTGTGTCGCCACGCCAGTTGACCGGCGAGCGTGAGAACCAGTTGGTCCGCGTAGGTGCGGCCGGCCGGGGCGCCCTCGCGGACCACGCCGTCCAGGGCCAGGACCAGCTGCTCCAACAGCGGGTCGGTGACGCCGAGTTCCTCGTTGAGGCGCACCGGACCGTGGTCCTCGCCGACGGCCGCGCGCAGGATGTCGTCCGCGACGTACACGTGCACGGTCTTGAGCGGGCCTCCGAGTTCGACGTCCAGGGTGGTCTCGGCGGGGTGCAGGAACATGCCGCCCGGCGGGACGCGGCTGACCTCGGTGAGGCCGCGGCGCCCGCGGCGGACCGTGACGGGGCCGTCCAGGTGCAGGATCAGCAGGTGGCTCGGCGCTCCGTCGAAGGCCTTGCGGTAGGGGAGCTCGTCCTGGGTGGAGAGGTACAGCCCCTGCCAGCCGAGCCCCGCGCTGGTCCGACGCGGACGCACCCACGGCAGTCCGAGGATGCCCAGGGTGTCGTCCACGCCCAGTTCCCGCATCGGCATCAAGGCCGCTCCCACCTGCCCCTCGGATCCGCCGCCTGGAGCGGACCGGTACATCAATGGTCGCGCAGGCGGGCGGCCGGAGAAAGCGTGAGGAGGGAGGTGGTCACTTCAGGCCGATGTGCGCCCCCGGTCCCAGCGGCAGGTCGAAGCCGTAGAAGATGCCCAGGATCACCAGCCAGACCGCGAGGAACGGCACGACGAACACCGACAGGCGGGCGATGAGTGTGCCGAGGCGGGCGTCCGGTTCGTAGCGGCGCAGCAGGGCCAGGAGCAGGAAGACGTACGGGTTCATCGGCGTGATGATGCCGGTGGCGGAGTCGCCGATGCGGAACGCGGCCTGGGAGAGCGCCGGGCTCATGCCGAGCAGCATGAACGCGGGCACGAAGACCGGTCCGACCAGCGACCACAGGGCCGAGCCGGAGACGATGAAGAGGTTGAGGCAGGACGCCAGGAGTACGAAGGCCACCAGGACCCAGAAGCCGGTCAGGCCGATGGAGTTCAGCCCGGCGGCGGCCTTCACGGCGAGCAGCACGCCCAGGTTGGACCAGTTGAACAGGGCGATGACCTGCGCGGCGACGAACATCAGGACGATGTAGCCCGACATGTTCTTCACCGACTCGGACATGGCGGTGACCACGCCCTCCGCGCCCGACACCGTCTTCACCGTGAAGCCGTAGGTGAGTCCGGCCAGCAGGAACGCGCCGAACAGCACGGGGACGATGCCGGTGAGCAGCGGTGAGGGCACCAGCGCCCCGCCCTCGCCGCGCAGCGGTGCCCCCTCGGGCAGCCACAGGGACAGCACGGCACTCGCGTACAGGACCACGACCAGGCCGGTCACCAGCAGGCCGCGGCGCTGGACCGGGGTGAGGGTCAGGTCCTGCTCCTCGGGCTCGTCGTCCCCGGGCACGTAGGCCGGCAGCCGCGGTTCCAGGACGCGGCTGATGAGGAAGCCGCCGAGCAGGCCGAGGACGATGCTGCTGGACGCGGTGAAGTAGTAGTTGACCAGGATGTTCAGGTCCAGGCCCTTGGCCGCGGGCAGGACCGAGGCCGCCTGCTGGGTGATGCCGATGTACAGGGCGTCCAGCGAGCCGATGGTGAACCCGGCCGCGTAGCCCGCGCCGACACAGGCGAAGCCGCCGATCAGACCCGCCACGGGGTGGCGCCCCGCGGCCTTGAAGACCACGGCCGCCAGCGGCGGGAGCACGATGGCGGCCACGTCGCTCATCATGTGCGCCTGACAGGCGACCAGCGCCACCAGGTACGGCAGCACCCTGCGCGGGGCGCGGGCCAGGGTGGCCCGCATGACCGTCTCCAGGAGCCCGGTCCGCTCCGCGAGGCCTACCGCCATGATCATGATGAGCACGGCGCCGACCGGCGGGAAGGTGGCGAAGTTGATGACCAGGTTCTGCGTCAGCCAGCTGATCCCCGTGCCGGTGAACAGCCCGGTGACCGGCTTGGTCTCGTCGGTGCCGGGGACCGTGACGGTGACGTCCGCCAGCGAGAGGGCGGTCGAGACGAGGGCCAGGACCAGGAAGAGACAGGTGAACAGGACGATCGGGTTGGGCAGCGCGTTGCCGACCCGCTCGATCAGCCCCAGCACCCGGTCGATGCCGCGTCGGCTTCCGGTCTCCGGGGACTTGCTGTCCGGAGCGGGCAGTTCGGTCAGTGAGGACATCGGCGCTACCGCCTTCCGGTGGTGCCCGCGGCGGGCAGCAGATCTTTGCGTACGACGCCGTCCTGGACGACGCAGACCACGTTCGCCGGATCGCCCAGGACGCCGATGTCCCGCAAGGGGTCGCCGTCGCAGAGGATCAGGTCGGCGGTGCGGCCGGCGGTCAGCGTGCCCAACCGGTCGGCGACACCGAGGAGCTCGGCGGAGGTGCGGGTCCCGGCGACGATGGCCGCCATCGGATCCATGCCGAGATCGACGAGGTAGCTGAGTTCCATCAGGTTCACGCCGTGCGGGCCGACGGCGGCGTCGGTGCCGAGCGCGATCCGGGCACCGTACTCGATGGCCCGGGCGATGTTCTCCTTCGTGATGCCCGACCAGCGGGTCTTCTTCTGGTAATGGAAGTCGGGCATCGTGTCCTTGTCGATCCCCGCGTACACGGTGGACAGCGTCGGGACGACGAACACCTCCCGCTCGCCCGCCAGGTCCAGGGCCCGCTCGTCGAGCCCGTAGCCGTGCTCGATGCTGGTGACACCGCCGCGCAGGGCGTTGAGGATGCCCGCGTTGCCCTGGGCGTGCGCGGCGACGGGCTTGCCGCCGTGGCGTCGGGCCTCGTCGACCACGGCCCGGATCTCCTCCTCCAGGAGGCCCTCGTCGTCGGGCTGGTCGTATGGGCTGCCCATGCCGCCGGTGGCGCAGATCTTCACCAGGTCCGCGCCCTCGCGCAGCACCCGGCGCACCGCGAGCCGGGCCTCGTCGGCGGTGTCGGCGATCTCCGACATCCCGGCGCTGAGGTCGGTGCCGTCGGGCAGGCGTACGTCGGCGTGTCCGCCGGTGTGGCTGATGATCCGTACCGCCGTGTGCAGGCGAGGGCCCACCACCCGGCCGCTCTCCACGGCCGTGCGGAACCCCGCCGACAGGCCGCCCAGGTCGCGGGCGCTGGTGACGCCGGCGTCCAGGGTCTGCCGCAGCCGGGTGACGGTGTCCAGGGTGACCAGGACGGGATCGAGTTCGGCCCGGCGTCCGGGCGCCGAGCCGTGCGCGTAGGCGAGGTGCACGTGGCAGTCGAAGAAGCCGGGCAGGACGGTCAGGCCGGCGGCGTCGATCACACGCGCGTCCGCGGGCCGGTCGGCCGTCGTAGGCTCGGTCGCGGCGGGGCCGGCGTAGGTGATCGTGCCCTGGGCATCGACGGTGATGACGGCGTCGTCGACCGGCGGCGAACCGGTCCCGTCGACGAGCCTGGCGCCGTGTATCCGCAGAGCGGTCCGGGCTTCCCGAATGGTGGGGTGGGTCATGGGGCGCGGTCACTCCTCCGTGGTCGTGGACAGGGAACGGAGTGTGGAGTGCACGGGTCAACCGGATGTCACCATGCAGAATTCGCGCCGGATCCGTGCGACGCGTGCAGAGAAGTGCCGCCCCTGGACGTGCAGGATCGTGCCGCGTTCGAGCTGGACGAACTCGACCGCGCCGTCGTGCACGCGTTGCAGATCCACCCCCGGGCGCCGTGGACGCTGGTCGGCGAGGTGCTCGGGGTGAATTCGGTGACGGTCGCCCGGCGCTGGCAGCGACTGCGGGAGGCGGGCCTGGCCTGGGTGACCGCGTACCCCCGGCTCTCCGACGCGCGGTTCGTCGTGACCGCGGTGGTCGAGGTGGACACCGAGCCGGGGCGCGCCGAGGACGTGGCCGGCATCCTCGCCCGCGAGCCCGCGGTGGCGAACATCAAGCTCACGGCCGGCGGACGCGATCTCGTCCTGTCCGTGCAGACCACAGGCCTGACCGAGCTGGCCCGACTGACCACGCGGCTGTTCCAGAGCACACCGGGCGTACGGGCGAGCCGTACGAACGTGTCGACCGGACTGCCCGCAGAGGGCAGCCGATGGCGGCTGCGGAGCCTGGACGACGTGCAGTGCGCGCGCCTCGAGGCGGCGATCCCGCCGGCCGTCGTCCCCACACCGGCCGCCGAGGCGCGCTGGGACGACCTGGACGCGCACCTGCTTCAGCTGCTCAGCCAGGACGGGCGGATGTCGCTGCGCGACCTGTCGGCGGCGGCCGACACGAGCATCACCACCGTGCGCCGCAGGGTGCAGTCGCTGCTTGCGGCCCGGCTGTCCCTGCGCTGCGACCTGGCCCGGCCGCTGTCGGGGTGGCCGCTGTCCGCCGTGTACTTCGCCTCCGTGCCCGGGCAGCACGTGGAGGAGACCTGCCGGGTCCTGGCCGGGATGCGGGAGGTGCGGGCGTGTGCGATCACCGCCGGGCCGCACAACCTGGTGATCGACGTCTGGCTGCGCGACCTGCGGGACGTGCACTCCTTCGAGGCCCATCTGGCACGCCGGATTCCCCGCCTCGCGGTCGACGACCGCTCGGTGGTGCTGCGCACGGTCAAGCACATGGGGCGGCTGCTGGACGAGGACGGCCGCTGTGTGGGCGTCGTACCGCTGCGGCACCCGCAAGGCCCCCGGGCGGTCGCCGCCGGGGAGGAGAGGATCCCGGCGCTGTAGCCCTCAGGGCTCGCGGTGCGCGTGCGCGGACCGCTCCAGTTCCTCGGCCTCCGCCTCCGCCAGCCGGGTCTCGGCGGCCACGTCGATCGACCGGGTCAGGAACCAGTACAGGATCGCGGAGACGGGCAGCCCGACGAACAGGGAGATGTCGGCGCCGTCGAGCGCGTCGGCGATCGGCCCGGTGTAGAGCGTGCCCACGGAGAAGAACGGGATCATGACCACGAAGCCCACCAGGTACGAGATGATCCCGTGCCAGCCCCAACGCCCGTAGATCCCACGGGGGTTGAAGATCTCGGCGATGGCGTAGTGGCCGCGCCGCACGATGTAGTAGTCCATGAGGTTCACCGCGGTCCAGGGGATGAAGAGGTAGAGGACCAGCAGCAGGAAGTTGTTGAAGTTGGTCAGGAAGTCGGAGGTCGCGGCCATGGCTCCGATCAGCGAGAGGCCCGCGGTGAGGCCGATGGTGAGCAGGCGGACGCCGACGGTCGGGCGGACCCGCTTGAAGGAGTCGATGGCGCTGATCAGGGTCAGCGAACCGCCGTACATGTTGAGCGCGGTGACGGAGATCAGGCCGAGGGCCGCAAACAGCAGCACGATCGCGCCGAAGCCGCTGAACACCTTGTCGCCGGCCGCGTTGATCGAGGCGACCGTGTCGAAGTCCTTGCCCGCCCAGGCGGCGAGCAGGGTGCCCAGGACCATCAGCCAGATGCCGCCGAGGGCCGAGCCGAAGTAGGTCCAGTAGAAGGTCTTGCGGACCGTCACACCCGGCGGGAGGTAGCGCGAGTAGTCGGACACGTAGATCGCCCAGCTGATCTGGTAGCCGGCGACCACGCCGAACTGGGCCAGGAACGGCGTCCACTGGAAGCCGCCGAGGTCGAAGGAGCCCGCCGGGTAGTGCAGGGTGACCAGGACGCCCACGGTGAAGACGCCGAAGACGACGAGGAAGGTGTACGTCAGGAACTGCTCGGCCTTGTGGATGACGTCGTAGCCGACCAGCGCAATGACCAGGGCGACGACGGTCACCACGGCCACCCACGGCTTCACGCCGCCGTGCACCGTGGTGTGCAGGGCCTCGCCCGCCAGGATCGTGTTGAAGACGTTGAAGCCCGCGTACTGGACGTAGGCGAACAGCCACACCAACAGCGCGCCGACGTAACCGAATTGGGGCCGCGACTGGATCATCTGCGGCAGGCCCAACTGAGGGCCCTGGGCCGAGTGGAAGGCCATGAAGAAGGTGCCGATCACGGTGCCCGCGACGATCGCGATGAGCGACCAGATCAGGTTGCCGCCTTCGGTGATGCTGATCAGGCCGACGGCGAGGGTGGCGATCTGCGCGTTCGACATGAACCACAGCGGGCCCAGGTGCCACAGCTTGCCGTGGCGTTCGTCGAGCGGGACGTAGTCGATGGAGCGGGTCTCCAGGCCCGACACCCTGGGCTCTGCTGATGTGGTCATGACGCCTCCAGCGTGTGGATCCGCCCCTGAGGCCACATTCATGCCCCGCCCATGTCCGGTCAAGCGGTCATTACCGACCCTTGACCGGACGGGTGCCGAGGGCAGACGCCAAGGTCAGACCGCTGGGCTCGGAAACGTCGGGTACTCGACACCCGAGACGTGCTGGACCACCCGGACGACCTGGCACGAGTAGCCGAACTCGTTGTCGTACCAGAGGTAGAGGATCGCGTTGTCGCCCTCGACCTTGGTGGCGCCGGCGTCCACGATCGAGGCGTGGCGCGAGCCGATGAAGTCGCTGGAGACCGCGTCGGGGGCCGTGGTGAAGTCGATCTGGCGCTTGAGCGGGGAGGTCAGCGAGACCTCGCGGAGATGGTCGAGGACCTCCTCGCGGGACGTCTCGCGGGAGAGCTGGAGATTCAGGATCGCGATCGAGACGTCCGGCACCGGGACCCGGATCGAGCTGCCGGTGATCCGCGCCTTGAGGTCGGGCAGCGCCTTGGTGACCGCGGAGGCGGCGCCGGTCTCGGTGATGACCATGTTGAGCGGCGCGGAGCGGCCCCGGCGGTCGGCCTTGTGGTAATTGTCCAGCAGGTTCTGGTCGTTGGTGAAGGAGTGCACGGTCTCCACATGGCCGCGCTCCACCCCGAACTCGTCGTCCATCGCCTTCAGCGGCGGCACGATCGCGTTGGTGGTGCAGGACGCGCAGGACAGGATCCGCTCGTCCGGCTTGACGGTGTCGTGGTTGACGCCGTGCACGATGTTCGGGACGTCACCCTTGCCGGGCGCGGTCAGCACGACCTTGTCGATGCCGGGGCGCAGATGCTGCGAAAGCCCTTCCCGGTCACGCCACTTGCCGGTGTTGTCGATGAGGATCGCGTTGCTGATCCCGTACGTCGTGTAGTCGACCTCGGACGGGTCGTCGGCGTAGATCACCTTGATCGCGTTGCCGTTGGCGAAGATCGTGCCGCTCGCCTCGTCGACCGTGATCGTGCCCTGGAACTGGCCGTGGATCGAGTCCCGGCGCAGCAGCGAGGCCCGCTTGACGAGATCCTCGCCGGCGCCTCCGCCACTGCCCCGCACCACGATCGCGCGCAGCCGCAGACCGTTGCCGGAGCCGGCCTTCTCGATCAGCAGCCGGGCGACCAGGCGTCCGATGCGGCCGAAGCCGTAGAGGACGACGTCACGCCCCTCGCCGCGCTCGATCTTGTTGGCGCCCGTGGCACCGGCGACGGCCTCGGCGGTGAACTCCTCGACGCTCAGGCCGCGTTCGTCGCCGCGGTAGGTCGCGGCGAGCATGCCGATGTCGATCTGCGAGGGACCGAGGTCGAGTGTGGTCAGGGCGCGCAGGAAGGGCAGCGTCTCGGTGACCGAGAGTTCCGCGCCGGCGATCTGCCGGGCGAAGCGGTGGGTCTTGAGAATGCTCACCACCGACTTGTTCACCAGGGAGCGGCTGTGCAGCAGCACGGTGACGTCCCGCTCGCGGTGCAGCTTCCCGATGATCGGGATCATCGACTCCGCGGTCTCCTCGCGGGTCTTCCAGTTGGTGAACGAGTCGTCGTTGACAGTCACAGGCTTCTCTTTCGAGCTAGGTGGCGCTCATATGCTAAACCCCTGGTCGTCCAGTCGTTCAGGCGGGGGTTCCGGCCGGAATCGAGACGATCCGGCCGCCGCTGCGTACCTGCGGGGGACGGGGCCGCCCGCCCCGAGACCGTCACCGGACCGATCCAAGGGACACAGAGCATGAACGCAAGCGCAGCCATCGGCGTGACCGGCCTCGGTGTGATGGGCCGCAACCTGGCCCGGAACTTCGCCCGCAACGGCTACACCGTCGCCGTCCACAACCGGTCCGCGGGCCGCACGCACGCGCTCATGGAGGAGTTCGGCCACGAGGGCGCCTTCGTCCCCGCCGAGTCGCCCGCGGAGTTCGTGGCCGCCCTGGAGCGCCCCCGGCGACTGGTGATCATGGTGCAGGCGGGCGCCGCCACCGACGCGGTCATCGACGAGTTCGCGCCGCTGCTGGAGGCCGGCGACATGATCATCGACGCCGGCAACGCCCACTTCGCCGACACCCGCCGCCGCGAGGCCGCCCTGCGCGAACGCGGCCTGCACTTCGTCGGCACCGGCGTCTCCGGCGGCGAGGAGGGCGCGCTGCACGGACCGTCGATCATGGTCGGCGGCTCGGCGGAGTCGTACGCCGTCCTCGGGCCGATGTTCGAGAAGATCAGCGCGTACGTCGACGGCGAGCCGTGTGCCGCCTACATCGGCAGCGACGGCGCCGGGCACTTCGTGAAGATGGTCCACAACGGCATCGAGTACGCCGACATGCAGCTCATCGCCGAGGCCTACGATCTGCTGCGCCAGGTCGCCGGGTACACCCCGCGCGAGATCGCGGACGTCTTCCGGCGCTGGAACGAGGGCCGGCTCGGCTCGTACCTGGTCGAGATCACCGCCGAAGTGCTCGCGCACGTGGACGAGGAGACCGGCGCCCCCTTCGTCGACGTGGTCGCCGACGCCGCCGGACAGAAGGGCACCGGCCGCTGGACCGTGCAGACCGCCCTCGACCTGGCCTCACCGGTCACCGCCATCGCCCAGGCCACCTTCGCGCGCGCCGCCTCCGGGCAGAGCGAGCTGCGTGCCGCCTACGCGGGCCTGCCCGGCGGCACCCGTCCCAAGCTCAGCCGCACCGAGGCCGAGCGCTTCGCCTCCCAGGTCGAGCACGCCCTGTACGCGTCGAAGGTCATCGCCTACGACCAGGGCTGGAAGATGATCCAGGACGCCGCCGCCGAGTACGGCTGGAAGATCGACCTCGGCACGGTCGCCCGGATCTGGCGCGGTGGCTGCATCATCCGCGCCTCCTTCCTCGACCGGATCCGGGCCGCGTACGCCGCCGACCGCGACCTGGTCAGCCTGCTGGGCGAGATGGAGTTCGCGATGGAGATCACCGACGCGCAGGTGCCCTGGCGGGAGACCGTCGCCTCGGCCGCCCGGCGCGGGGTCCCGGTCCCGGCCTTCTCCGCCGCGCTCGCCCACTACGACACCCTGCGCGCCGACCGTCTGCCCGCCGCCCTGCTCCAGGGACAGCGCGACTACTTCGGGGCCCACACCTACGGCCGTACCGACCGCCCGGGCGCCTTCCACACCCAGTGGGCCACGCCCGGCCGCCCCGAGACCACGGCCTGAGCGACCTGACCTGACTCCACCTGATCCGACCCGCCCTGCGCGTCGTCATCGGTTCCGGGCGTGACCATCGCCCGGAACCGGTCGTTCTCGCTTGCATGATCCACTTCAAGCGCGGACTCCTCACCGCCGCCCTCGCGCTCGCCGGTCTCGCGGTCCTGACCGCCCCCGCCGCCCACGCCACCGACAACGTCCCCTGTCACAGCCCCACCAAGCGCACCCTCACCGACCCCTCCAGCGGCCGCACTTGGCCGAACACCGAGGTCCGCTACTGCAACCTCACCCGGGGCCACGTGCCCGTGTACGCGACGCGCTCGCCGGGTGCCGCCGTGGTCGGCTACCTCGAACAGGGCGGCGCGGCCAACTGGTTCGTCACCGAGATGAAGGGCCAGACCTTCCGGGACGGGTCCGCCGAGAACTACTGGTGGGGCAGCACCATGGCGGACAACGGCCGTTGGGGCTGGGTGCCCGAGGTCTACTTCGCGGGCGGCGACAACAACGAGGACGACGCGGGGTTGCTCATGCCCGGCTCCTACACCTGCGCCAACGTGTGCCCGCCGCTGCCCTTCTGGGCGCGCTGACGTCCCGCGAGCGGGCGTTCCGGCGCTCGCTCCCGTCTTGACGCCCCCATTCGGCCGACCTAGCCTCGACTCAACACGTCTAGACAGGTAGGTCGACGATGGCCGATTCGCTGGACTCCACCGACAACAGATCCTCCGGCCGACAGCTCCAGGTGGAAACCCACGGGCTCGACGTGATCGGGGACGCCGAGCGCAAAGGCACCCCGAGGACGCTGTTCTGGCCCTGGTTCGGGGCAAATGTCTCCATTCTCGGGTTGAGTTACGGAGCCTTCGCGCTCGGCTTCGGGATCTCCTTCTGGCAGGCGCTGATCGCGGGCGTGATCGGCATCGTCTTCTCCTTCCTGCTCTGCGGGTTCATCGCCGTCTCGGGCAAGCGCGGCTCCGCGCCGACCATGGTGCTCAGCCGCGCCGCCTACGGCGTACGGGGCAACCGGCTGCCGTCGGTCATCTCCTGGGTGCTCACCGTCGGTTGGGAAACCGTCCTGTGCTCGCTGGCCACCATGGCCACCGCCACCGTCTTCGACCGGCTCGGCTGGGGCGGTGGCACCGGGACCAAGGTCGTCGCCCTGATCGTGGTCGGCGCGCTCACCGTCATCGGCGGTGTGATGGGCTTCGACCTCATCATGCGGCTGCAGACCGTGATCACCGTCGTCACGGGTGTGCTCACCGTCGTCTACATCACGCTGGTCGCCGACCACATCCACTGGCACACCGTCAACGCCCTCCCGGCGGGCTCCGCCCAGGAGTTCATCGGCGCGCTCGTCTTCATGATGACCGGCTTCGGGCTCGGCTGGGTCAACGCCGCCGCCGACTACTCCCGCTATCTGCCGAGGAGTTCGTCGAGCCGGGGCGTCATCGGCTGGACCACCTTCGGCGCTTCGGTGGCGCCCCTGTTCCTGCTGGTCTTCGGCCTGCTGCTGGCCGGCTCCTCGACCAAGCTCAACGCGGCCGTCGCCGCCGACCCGATCGGCGCCCTCACGACGATCCTGCCCACCTGGTTCCTGGTCCCCTTCGCCGTGGTCGCCGTCCTCGGCCTGGTCGGCGGAGCGGTCCTCGACATCTACTCCTCCGGGCTCGCGCTGCTCTCCGCGGGCCTGCGGATCCCCCGCTACCTGGCCGCGCTGGTCGACGGCGTCCTGATGATCGCGGGCTCGATCTACATCGTCTTCGTCGCCGACGACTTCCTCGGCCAGTTCATGGGCTTCCTGACGACGCTGGGCGTGCCCATCGCCGCCTGGTGCGGGATCATGCTCGCCGACCTGTTCCTGCGCCGCCGCGACTACGACGAGGGCGACCTCTACCGCCCGGCCGGCCGCTACGGCGACGTGTCCCTCACCGCGCTGCTGCTCACGCTGGTCGCCACGGCGGTCGGCTGGGGCCTGGTCACCAACGCCGCCGCGAGCTGGCTGGACTGGCAGGGCTACCTGCTCGACCCGTTCGGCCTCGGCGGCAAGTCCGGCGCCTGGGCCTACGCCAACCTCGGGGTCCTCGTCGCCCTCGCCGTCGGCTTCCTCGGCACCCTGGCCCTGGGCCGCGCCCGCGTCCACGCACAGGAGGCGCTGGCACCGAGCCCGGCGACGGGGGAAGGGGTGCCGATCGCATGACTGCCGTGGACGGCCTGCTCACCGTCATCGACATGCAACGCGTCTTCGCCGAGCCCGACAGCCCCTGGGCCACCCCGCGTTACACCGAGGCCGCGGCGGGCGTACGACGTCTGCTACCGGCGTTCGGCGACCGCGTGGCCTTCACCCGCTTCGTGGCCCCCGCGAAACCCGAGGGCTCCTGGCGCCCGTACTACGAGCAGTGGCCCTTCGCCCGCCAGCCGCCGGACGCGCGCCTGTGGGATCTGACCGACGACTTCACCGACCGTCCGGGCCACGTCGTCACCGCCACCACCTTCGGCAAGTGGGGTCCCGAACTCGCCCAGCACGTAGGGCAGGACGGCCGCATGGTCCTGGCCGGTGTCAGCACCGACTGCTGCGTCCTGTCCACCGCCCTCGCCGCAGCCGACGCCGGTATCGAGGTGCTGGTCGCCGCCGACGTCTGCGCGGGCGTCGACGACGACTCGCACGCCAAGGCCCTGCACGTGATGGACCTCTACCGCCCCCTGATCCGGGTGACGACCGCCGCTGAACTCCTTGAGGCGGCCGCCCGATGAGCGAAGTCCGCCTCAAGCACCAGCGGATCACCGAGGTCCTGGCCAAGGAGATCCGCAGCGGCCGCCGCCCGCCCGGGGAGCAACTGCCCGGCGAGCACGCCCTGGCCCAGCGGTTCGGGGTCAGCCGTACGACGATCCGCGCGGCCCTCGCCGAACTCAGCGAGGCCGGACTGATCGCCACCCGCACCGGCAAGGGCTCCTACGTCCTCTTCGACGACCGCCCGCTGGACGACCGGCTCGGCTGGGCCCGCGCCCTCGCCACCCAGGGCATCGACACGCGGGTGCGGACGGTGGCGGTGCGGGGCGTGCGCGAGGTGCCGCTCGCCGCCGAACTCGGCCTGCCCGAGCCGGAGTTCGTGTGCGTGGAGCGGACCCGGGAGCTGGTCGCCGATGCCGTGGTGGTGTCGTACGAACGTAGCTTTCTGCCGCCCGTGCCCGGGATCAGGGAACTGCCGGAGCGGGGTCTGGCGGGGGAGACGCTCACCGAGGTGATGGGGCGGGCGGGGCTGCGTCCCGACCACGGGGAGCAGCGGCTGGGCGGGCGGCGGATAGACGCCCGCGAGGCGGAGCTGCTGCGACGGACTCCGGGCGACTGGTTCCTGGACGCGCGTCGCACGAGCCGGGCGGCGGACGACTCCTTCGTGGAACATGTGGTCAGCCTGCTGGATCCCGAACACTTCAGGCTGACCGTCGAGTTCGGCTGAGCACCGCCCTGCGATGCCCGACACCTCTTCCGCTCAGGAGGCGCCTCCGTGGCAACCGTTCCGCCGCACCGCATCGCCCTGCTCGGCGGGGGCTTCACGCTCGACGAGGACGGACTGCTGGACGACTGGCTGCTCGGGCATGCCCGCGGTCCGCACCCCAAGGTGTGTTTCCTGCCCACCGCGAGTGGAGACTCCCCGGGCTACTCGGAGCGGTTCCTCCAGGTGTTCCGGACGCGCGACGACTGCGAGCCGTCCGTACTGCCGCTGTTCGGGAGGGAGTTGGACGACGAGGCGCTGCGGACCTTCGTGCTCGCCCAGGACGTCGTGTACGTGGGCGGCGGCAACACGGCGAACATGCTCGCGGTGTGGCGCGTGCACGGCGTGGACCGGCTCCTGCGCGAGGCCTACGACCGCGGCACCCTGTTGTGCGGCATGAGCGCCGGCGCCAACTGCTGGGCCGAGGCCTCCCACACCGACTCCTTCGGTTCCCTCGCCGCGCTGACGGACGGGCTCGGCCTGCTCCAGGGTTCGGTCTGCCCCCACTACGACAGCGAACCGGGCCGTCGCACCTCCTACCGGGCCGCCGTCGCCGGTCAGGCGCTGCCCGCCGGATGGGCCCTCGACGACGGGGCGGGAGTCCTGTTCACGGAGGGGCGTCCGACGGAGGCGGTGACCCGGGTGGAGAGTGCGCGCGTGTACCGGGTGGAGCCGGACGGGCGCGGAGGTGTGCGGGAGCGCGCGTTGGAGTGTCGGACGGTTCGCTGAGGCGCGTGGGGATTGAGGTGGTCGGGGTCGGGTACGCGTCCAGGACCCTGCCCCGGGCGATCTTGTCCCGGGCAGGCCGTTCGCACGCCCGCTATCAGGGGATCAGCCATGGAGACACCCGCCCACGACCACGCCGAGACACCCGCCCGCAGGGCGCTGGACGCGTTGTCCGTCAACACCGAGGACACGGCGGCGCTGGCCGCGCTCGCGAACAGTGAGGTGCTCGTGCCGGTGCCCGACGACGCGGAACAGGAGGCGGCCGCCGATCCGGCGGCCGTGGCACTGCCCGTGCTGGAGCAGCCCGACGGAGCGCCGGTGGTGCCCGTGTTCACCTCGGAAGGGGAGTTGGCCGAGCTGCTGCCGTACGTCTCGCGCTACCGTCTGGTGCCGCTGGCCGCACTCGCGTCGCAGTGGCCCGCCGAGGATCTTTCGCTCAGCATCGACGCCGGTTCCGCGCACCCGCTGACGCTCACTTCCGAGGGTGTACGGACCCTGCTGGCCCGGCCCTAGGGGTGGTGTTCGGGCCCGGCCACCGTTCGGAGGGGGAGCGGCCGGGCCCCTGGGACGGGCGCGGGCAGTCTCCCGCCCCCACGCCCCGGCTCACGCGCACAGCGGGGATGAACCGCGCCGACACCGTTCATCCCGCCGCCGTCACGGTCGCCGTACGGACGATATGCCGCCGTAGCGGCGCGGTCGCTCCGGAAAACGCGGGGCCTGTCCGTCTCGCGCTGGTTTCGTGTCCTTTCGCGCGAAGCCGGCCTCACATGGTCCGCAGTGTCTGCGACGGCGGCTCCCCGAAACGGCGTCGGTAGCGCTGCGCGAAGCGGCCCAGGTGGGTGAACCCCCACCGATAGGCGACGTCCGCCACGGTGGTCGTGCCCGGCGCGGAGGCCCGTAACTGGTCACGCACGCGTTGGAGGCGTACCTCGGTGACGTACGCCATGGGGGACATGCCCACGTGCTTGCGGAAAGCGTCCTGGAGGGTCCGCAGACCCACCTGGGCGATCGTCGCGAGCCCGGCCGCGTCGTACGGCTCGGCGGGCAGTTCCTGTACGACGTCCATCACCCGTCTGACCGCTGCGGGCCGCATCGGCGGCGGGTAGGCGAGGTGATCGCGGTAGTCGTGGTCCGCGGCCAGCAACAGGCCTTCCAACAGCGTCTGTTCGAAGCGGCCCCGGATCAGCGGGTTCGACAGCAGGCCCTGGGCGACGTCCGCTTCGAGAAGGGTCCAGCGGGCCAGCGCCGCCCAGCTGCGGGCGGGCCCCCGCGTGACGTCGAGGGCGGGCGCGAACTTCGGCGGGCGCCGCAGCGGGGTGCCGAGCAGGGTCTCCAGGCTGCGGTGCAGGGCGAGTTTGTCGACCTTCACGGTCAGCGCGTCGCAGTCGCTCGACCAGGTGTCCATCCGTATGTGGTACTCCGGGTCGAAGAACAGGGCTCGTTGCTCTGTGGCGTACCCGATGGGCCCGCCGCCCTGCTGCACGCTGCACACGCCCTCCAGCGGCACGATCACGTGGTAGCAGCCCGGTTCGCCGAAACCGAACCGCATCTCCGTGCCGAAGGTGATCCGGCCTACGGTGAGCGCGCCGAGGTCGGCCACGTCCAAGCGGTTGGAGAAGTCGGCCCGTTCGCCCATCACGACGAGCCGCGCGTCGTAGTAGTGGGCCGCGATGGAGTCGTGCGTCTCCTCGACGGAGCGCGTCGCGTATCTGCTGAACTCCGCCGCCCGGTGCGCTGTCTCGGTCAACGTGGCCTCTCCCCGGTGCCCTCCTACACGTCCCAGATGAGCATGGCACCAGTGGCGGCCGGATATGCCTCAGAGGCTCTTGCCGGGGTTGAGGATCCCGCGCGGGTCGAACACCTCCTTCAGCCGCCGCTGCAACGCGTGAGCCGCGGGCCCGAGTTCGTCGGCGACCCACTGCCGCTTCAGCACCCCCACCCCGTGCTCGCCGGTGAGCGTGCCGCCGAGCCGCAGGGCCAGCGCGAAGATCTCGCCCGCCGCCTCCCAGGCCGCGTCGGGCAGCCGGTCGAGGGACGGGTCGACCACGATGATCGGGTGCAGGTTGCCGTCCGCCGCGTGCGCGATGGTGAAGACGGGCACGCCGTGCCGGGCGGAGATGTCCCGGATCTCCCGGGCCGCCTCGGCGAGCCGGGACCGCGGCACCGCGATGTCCTCGATCAGCGGCCGGCCAAGCCGCTCAAGGGCGGGCAGCGCGAGCCGCCGGGCGGCCAGCAGCCGCTCGGCCTCGACCGGATCCGCCGTGGCCTCGACCGCCGAGGCCAGCGGCGCCAGGACCCGCTCGACGACCGCCGCCTCGATGGCCGCTCCGGCGCCGTCGCACTGCACCAGCAGCAGCGCCGTGCCCCGCGCCCGAAGCGCCGGGTCGATCGCGTCGAGGACCGGCCCGTCGACCAGCTCGGCCAGCGCGGGCACCACCCCGGCCCGCGCGATGGCGTACGACGCCTCGGCCGCCGCCTCGAACGAGCCGAACCAGGCCGCGAGCGTCGCCGTCGCCACCGGCACCGGACGCAGCCGCAGGGTCGCCGAGGTGATCACGGCGAGGGTGCCCTCGGAGCCGGTGAGCAGCGCGGTGAGGTCGTAGCCGGTGACGCCCTTGACCGTACGGCTGCCGGTGGTGATCACCGTGCCGTCGGCGAGGACGGCCTCCAGGCCGAGCACGCTGTCCCGGGTCACCCCGTACTTCGCGCAGCGCAGCCCGCCCGCGTTGGTGGCGATGTTCCCGCCGATCGTGGAGATCGCCGCGCTCGCCGGATCCGGCGCGTACCGCAGCCCGTGCGCGGCCGCTGCCCGGTCCAACTCGGCCGTGATCACGCCCGGTTCGACGACGGCGAGCTGGTCGTCGGCCGACAGCTCCCGGATCCGGTTCATCCGGGACAGATCCAGGACGAGCGCGCCCTCGCCGGCCGTCGCACCGCCCGACAGCCCGGTGCCCGCGCCGCGCGGCACCACCGGCACGCCCAGCGCGTTCGCGTGCCGCAGGGTGACGGTGACGTCCTCGGTCCGCTCCGCGTGCACGACGGCGACCGGTTCGCCGTGCGGCCGGGTGCCGGAGCGGTCGGTCGCGTGCGCGGCGAGCACGACCGGGTCGGTGGTCAGCCGGTCGGGCGGCAGATCACGGGCGAGGAGGCCCAGGAACTGCGCGGACACGGTCGTTTCCGGTGCTGCTGTCACGGGTTCAGTGCCTTCGTTCCGATCGCGAGCAGGGAGATGTCCTCCTGGGGCGCGTGCACGGGCGCGCACTGGATGTCGCGGAAGTGCCGCTCCAGGGGGTTGCCGCGGGCCAGCCCCGGATTGCCGAGCAGCCGCACGGCCAGTTCCACGGCCCGCACCGCGTGCCGGTCGGCCAACACGCGTGCGCCGAGGGCCTGTTCGGGGGTGTACGAGGTGTAGTCGGCGTCGAGCCGCGCGGCCCCGCCGAACACCAGCTGCTCGGCGCCGGCGAGCAGCACCTCGATCTCACCGGCGGTCCGGCGGAAGCGTTCCGTACGGGCCACCGGATGACCGAGGTTGGCGGGCACGCGCTCGTGGGCGAAGGTGTGGAAGAACGCCTGCGCGGCCCGGGCGACGCCCAAGTAGAGGGCGGCGAGCGGGAGATGGAGAGCCGCGCCCGCCCGGTTGTCCTGCTCGGCGGCCGGTCCGTGCGGGCCGATCCCGATCACGTGCTCGTAGGGGACCGGCACCTCCCGGAACGTCACGTCGTGGCTGCCGCTGGCCCGCAGCCCCAACTGGTCCCAGCGGCCGGTGATCTCGATGCCGGCGGAACCGCCGGGCACCAGGAAGGTGCCCACACGCGGCTCCGGCTCGTCGGTGGTCGCCCACACCAGGAACCAGTCCAGCCCCTCGGCGCCGGTCACGAAGCGTTTCGTCCCGCTCAGCGACCAGCCGTCGGGGGTGCGCCGGGCGAGGGTCGCGGGGAGTCCGCCGCGCGCGGGGGAGCCCAACTCGGGCTCCACGCGTGCGTGGTTGACGAGGACCGGCCGCTCGAAGGACTCCTTGACCATCCGCGCGTACACCTCGTCCGGCCAGTGCGGCTGTACGGCCTGTCGGGCATGCGTGTTGAGGGTCATCGCCGCGATCAGGGCGACGGACGGGTCGCCCCGGCCGAGCGTGTGGAGGATGCGCGCGCTCTCCTCGACCCGGGCGCCCTTGCCGCCGTACCGCTCGCCGATGGTCGCGGTCAGCAGACCCGCCTCGTGGGCGATCCGAAGGGACTCGGCGGGGAACGCGCCCGACCGGTCGTGTCCGGCGGCCAGTTCGGCGATGCGGTCGATCGTGGTCCGGTCGCTCACAGGGCCTTCTTCAGGTCGGTGTTGAGTTCCGTGGTCCAGAACGACTTCACGTCCAAGTGCTCCTTGAGCGCGCCGAGTTCGGTGAAGGCGTCGGCCACCTTCTGCTGGGAGGCGATCGTGTCGTCGCCGACCGTCCTGGCCTGCGTCGGACGCTGCTTCTGCGCGGCCACCAGGTCGGACTTGGCCTGGGTCAGGGGCTGGTGGGTGGCCTTGGCGGTGACCTTCGCGAAGCCGTCCTCGTGGCCGTCGCGGACGTAGGCGTACGCCTTGGTGACCCGGGCGATCAGATCGGCCGCGGCGGCCTTCTGAGCAGGGCTCTTGAGGACGCTGTCGCGCGCGGACCACAGGAAGTTGCCGGACAGGATGTCCGCGCCGGAGCCGACCGTGCGGGCGCCCTGCTGGTGGGCGGTGATGATCGAGGTGCCGTAGGAGGCGAAGGCGTCGATGCTGCCGCCGTTCAGCGCCGCGAGGCCGTCGTTGGGGAGCAGCGGCTTGGCGTCGATGTCCGACCAGGTGAGACCGGCCTGCTTCAGGAGCTCGTAGAGGAAGTAGTGGGCGGTGGTGTTCTGGACGTAGCCGACCTTCTTGCCCTTCAGGCCTGCGATGTCGGTCACCTTCGAGCCCTCGGGGACGACGACCTCCTGGTTGAGCGTGGCACCCCGCTGGACGGCGACGACCTTGAAGTTGGGCTTGCCGTCGGCGGCCGAGAAGATCGGCGGGATCTCGCTGGAGGAGGCGAGGTCCAGGGCTCCGGCGCGCATCGCCTGGAGCTGCTGGTCGCCGCCCTGGAACAGGCTCCACTTCACCTTGTACGGGGTGTCGTCGAGGTGGGCGTACTTCAGGATCGCCTCGTCGACCTTCCAGCCGGTGTCGCCGACCTTCAGGGTGACGGAGGAGACGTCGGACGAGGACTCGGCCTCGGCATCACCTCCGCAGGCGGCCGCGAAGGGCAGCAGCAGGGCGAGCACGGCGGCGGACGTGCGCAGGGAACGGCGGAACAACACGGAGTCTCCATAAGGGGTTCCTGGAAGGGGAGTTGGGGCGGGTGGTTCAGGCGGCCCGGGACGTGGCCGCGCGGTGGGCGAGCTCCTGGCGGACCAGCGGCAGGACGTGCCGGCCGTAGTCGATCGCGTCGTTGAGCGGGTCGTAGCCGCGGATCGACAGCAGGTCGCAGCCGATGTCGACGTAGTCGAGCAGCGCCTGGGCGACGGTCTCGGGCGTGCCGACGAGGGCGGTCGAGGCGCCGGCGGCGTTGGTGGCGACGGCGGGCGCCGTCCACAGGCAGCGGTCCTGGACCTCGCCGCGCTCGGCGATGTCGAGGAGACGCTGGGAGCCGACGTTGGCCGGGCGGCCGGTCGTGCGGTAGTGGCGCAGCAACTCGGTGTTCCTCGCCTGGTCCTTGAGTACGCCGAGGGTGCGGTGGGCCTTCTCCCAGGCCAGTTCCTCGGTGGGCGCGATGATCGGTCGGAACGACACCCAGATACGGGGGTTCGGGCGCCCGGCGGCCTCCGCGACCGCGTTGACGGCGGCGATCTGCTCCGCCGTCTCCTTCAGCGGCTCGCCCCACAGTCCGAAGATGTCGCCCTGCTGGCCGCCCACCCGGTACGCGTCCTGGGAGGAGCCGCCGACCGAGATCGGGACCAGCCCGTTCACCGGCTTCACGTCGGAGTAGTAGCCCTCGAACTTGAAGTACTTGCCTTCGTGCGAGACGGGTCCTTCGGCCTGCCACACCTTCCGCAGGATCTGGATGTACTCGTCCGAACGCTCGTACCGCTCCTCCTTGTTGAGGTAGTCGCCCTCTCTGCGCTGCTCCTCGTCGCTGCCGCCGGAAATGATGTGCAGCGTCAGCCGGCCGTCACTGATCTGATCCAGCGTGGCCAGGGCACGCGCCGCGTGCGTCGGGAAGATCACGCCGGGGCGGTGGGCGAGGATCGGGCGGACGCGCTCGGTGTGGGTGGCGACGTACTGGGCGACCTGGAAAGCGTCCGGCGAGGCCGAGTGGTAGGCGACCAAAGTGTGGTCGAAGCCGCCGTCGTCCAGAGCGCGGGCGTACTTGCGCAGGTGGTCGCGGTCGAAGCCGGTCCGGCTGGAGGCCGCCGGGCCCGAGGCTCCGGAGTCGGTGTGGACGGCGCTGATGAACTCGACAGGCATGAAGGTCTCCGGTCGCTGGGTGAGGGGTGCTGCTTGACGGGCGCCGTTCGGGAGGCGCCTGTCGAGGGCGCTACTTGAGGACGGAGGTGTCGGCCGACTTCGCCACGTCGACGTTCGGGTCCAGGACGCCGATGCCGTTCATGAGGTCGGCCACGCCCTGCACGGTCGTGTCGATGTCCGGGGTGATCGGCAGGACCTGGCTGTACGCGGCCGAGGCAAGGGTCTTGGCCACCGAGGCGTCGGCGCCATTGCGCTCCTCGATCGCCTTGGCGTAGGCGTCCTGGTGGGTGCTGGTCCACTTCAGGGCCGTACCGAGCCGCTTGAGGAAGTCGCCGAGCGCGGCCTTCTTCTTCGCGTCGCCGAGGGCCTTGTCGGAGGCGTTGATGAAGCCGATGCCGCTGACCCGGCCGTCCGCGCCGTCGACGAGCAGCTTGCCGCCCTGCTCCAGGCCGACGGCCTGGTAGACGCCGAAGGTCGACCAGATCTTGACCTTCCCGGAGGCGAACGCGGCCTGCGCGTCGGTCGGCAGCAGGTACTGCACCTTGACGTCCTTGTAGCTCAGGCCGTTCTGCTTGAGCACGTTGGCCAGCAGGTACTCGGAGATGCTGCCCTTGGCCGAGGACACCACGACCTTCTGGCCCTTGAGGTCCTTGACGCTGTCGATGCCGGAGTTCTTGCGGACGACGATGCCGACGTGCGTGCCGTCGTTCTTGAGGGCGGCGACGTTCTTGACCTTCACCCCGCCGCTCAGCGCCTGGAGCGCCGGCAGGTCCGCGGAGTACCCGGTGTCGGCGGCTCCCGCCTGCACGGCCTGGTAGAGCGGGGCCGCGCCCTCGAACTCGGCCCACTTCACCTTGTATCCGGCGCCCTTGAGGGCGTCCGAGGCGGCGACGATCGTCTGGAGGGTCTTGGCCTGGTCGCCGATGGTCAGGGTGACCTGCTTGGCGGAGGCGTCCGCCGAGGAGTCCGCACCGCAGGCGGTCAGCGCCAGCAGGGCGGTGAAGCTCGTCGCGGCGATGGCGAGTCTGCGTGTCACGAGGGGGTTCCTTCCAGGGTGTGGGTCACGCCGAGCCAGTTCAGGAGGCGGGCGCGCAGGGTCACGAACTCGGGGGCGGTCAGATCGCGCGGGCGGGGCAGGTCGACGGTCACCTCGTGGGCGATCCGGCCCTCGTCCATCACCAGCAGGCGGTCGGCGAGCAGCAGCGCCTCCTCCACGTCATGGGTGACCAGGAGGATCGCGCAGCCGTGCAACCGCCACAGCTCGGCGACCAGTTGCTGCACCTTGCCCCGCGTCAGGGCGTCCAGGGCGCCGAACGGCTCGTCCAGGAGCAGCAGTTCGGGCTCGCGCACCAGGGCCCGGGCGAGCGAGACGCGCTGCGCCTGACCGCCGGAGAGGGTCTTGGGCCAGACGGAGGCGCGCTCCGCGATGCCGACCTCGTCCAGAGCCTTCTCGGCGAGGGCCCGGTCCGGGCGCCCCGGCAGACCGAGGACGACGTTGCGCCACACCTTCAACCAGGGCAGCAGGCGCGGCGACTGGAAGGCGGCGCTGCGCCGGGCCGGCACGGTCACCTCGCCGCCGATCTCGTCGTCGAGCCCGGCGAGGATCCGCAGCAACGTCGACTTGCCGCAACCGCTGTGCCCGAGAAGGGCCACGAACTCGCCCTCACGGATGTCCAGATCGAGTTCGTGCAGGACGGTGTTGCCGTCGAAGGCTCGCGAAAGCCCTCGTATTTCAACGGAGTTGGCCATGTCTACGCCTCGCCCTCGAAGTTGGCCCGCCAGGTCAGCAGCCGCCGCGACAGGATCCGGACGGCGAAGTCGCAGGCGAGACCGAGCAGCGCGTACACGACCAGGCACAGCACGATGACGTCCGTGCGGAAGTACTGCTGGGCGTTGCTCATCAGATAACCGAGCCCCGCGTCCGCGTTGATCTGCTCGGCGAAGACCAGCGCGAGCCAGGCGGTGGACAGGGCGTACCGCAGGCCCACAAGGGCACCGGGCAGCGCGCTCGGCAGGATGACGTACTTGATCAGACCGAGCCGGCCGAGCCCCATCATCCGTGCGGCCTCGACGAGTTGGGAGTCGGTGGAGCGGATGCCGCCGTAGATGTTGAAGTACAGCGGGTAGGTCACGCCGAGCGCGACCAGCGCGATCTTCGGTGTCTCCTCGATGCCGAACCAGACGATGAACAGCGGGATCAGGCCCACCCAGGGGATGGCCCGGAACATGCCCATCGAGGAGTCGATGACGTCCTCGCCGAGCCGGAACAGGCCGGCCAGCAGAGACAGGCCGAGTGCGACGGTCGCGCCGATCAGGAAGCCGATGGCGGCCCGGCGGCCCGACGCGGCGATGGCGCTGGGCAGTTCGCCGTTCTTCGTCAGCTCGACGGCCTGGCGTACGACGTCGACGGGTGAGGCCAGGACCGACTCGGGGAGCACTCCGGTGGCCGAGGTCAGGAACCACAGGAGGATCAGGCCCACGGGACCCGCGGCCCGGCGCACCGAGCGGGGAACGGTGAAGCGGCGGCTGGACTTGGTGGTGCCGCGGATGGTGACGCGGGCGGCGGGCGAGGGAGCCTCCGGTCGGTCCTGGTCGGGCAGGATCCCCACGTCCAGCGGTTTCGTCGTCATGGCGGGGTTTCTCCTCAGTCCGGCAGCGGGCCGGTGGCGGCCAGGCGGGCGGGATCGGTGGACCAGGCGGACCAGGAGCCGGGGAAGAGGACGGCCTCGAATCCTGCGATCTCCAGTGCGGCGATCTGATGGGCGGCGGTCACGCCGGAGCCGCAGTAGACGCCGATCCGGTCGGCCGTCCCGGCACCCCGCTTCTCGAAGCGTTCGCGCAGCGCGTCGGCTGGCAGGAAGGTCCCGTCGGCGGCCAGGTTCTCGCCCGTGGGAGCGGAGACGGCGCCCGGGATGTGGCCCGCGCGTGGATCCACCGGCTCCACCTCGCCGCGGTACCGCTCGGCGGCCCGCGCGTCCAACAGCAGTCCGGTGGCGGCGAGTTCGGCGGCGCCGTCGGCGTCGGTGATCGGCAGGCCGCCCGCCGTCAGGACGACGTCCCCGGGCGGCGGGTCGGCCGCGATCCCCGACTCCAGCGGCAGCCCGGCCGACCGCCAGGCGCCCAATGCCCCGTCCAGGAGGGTCACTTGCTCGACGCCCGCGTACCGCAGCAGCCACCAGGCTCGCGCCGCGGCCGTGTTGCCCAGGTCGTCGTGCACGACGACGGCCTGCCCCTGACGCAGGCCCCAACGCCGGGCCGCCGCCTGCAGCTCGGCGAGGTCGGGCAGCGGATGCCGTCCGCCCTCCGGGGTGGCCGGCGCTGCCAGTTCGCGGTCGAGGTCGACGTAGACCGCGCCCGGGATGTGGGCGTCGGCGTAGTGGTCGCGGCCGTGCGGATCGCCCAGCGCCCAGCGGACGTCGAGCACGACCGGCGGGGTGTCGGAGGCCAGCAGGTCGCGCAGTTCGGTGACGGTGGTCGTGACGCTCATGCCTGGTCCTCCGCGATCACGGGCAGCTCGGGGGAGAGCCGCAGTCGCTCCAGGAAGAGCACGACGGTGGCGGCGGAGGTGCGGTGCAGGGCGTCGTTGAGGACGTCGTGCCGACCGGCGTTGAAGGTCACCGCGTGGACGCCGGGGTGCCCCGCGTACGCGCTCAGCGCCTCCTCGACCGGGCTCACCTCGTCGTCCTTGCCGTGCAGGGCGAGGACCGGGACCTGGACGCGGTCCAGCCGGAGTTCGGGCAGGTCAGGGGTCTCGGTCAGGGCTCCGCGCCGGAAGTCCGGGTCGTTCGTGAGCCGGCCCTGGTGCGTGGGGCAGGCGGTCCGGGCGGCTGCCTCCTCCTCCCAACTCCCCTTGTTCCAGGGCGTGGTGGGCAGGCCGACCAGGATCAGCGCGTCCAGGCCCGGGATCTGCTCGGCGGCGAGGTGGGCGGCGTGGCGGGCGCCGGTGTCCGAGCCGACCAGCACCTTCGGGCCCGGCAGAGACTCGTCGGCCAGCAGCTTCGCGGCCTCGTCGAGCACGGACGGATCGGCGGTCGGGTCGCCGAGGGCGCGCACCCGGTAGGCGTCGAAGGCGAGCCGACGGCCGAACCGCTCGTACACACCGCCGTGTTCACCCCGTCCCGCGAGCACGATCAACGTGCCGCGCGCGGCGAGGCCTTCGGGTTCGTCCCAGGAGAAGGATGCGGACATGAGGGGGCAACTCCCGTTGCGTCGGGGGACAGGGTGGGGGTGGGCAGAGAGGCGGGCCGGCAGACGGCGAGGGAAGAGGGCGCGCGAAAGCGGCTGTCACGTGTCAGCGAGGGCTGATGCCTGGGTACGCGGAAGTGATCAGCTCGGACGGTGGCGGGCCACCGAAGGGAAGGTCAGCGACAGAGCGCGCTGCACGCCACGCCGAAGTCAATGACTCGGCGCTGCGTCAGAAGGGCAGCGGAAGCGGTCGCGGGCAACATGTGTTCATCATGACCGGACATGACCGATCGCGTCCAACGATGATTCCGCATCGAAACCGATCAGGAATCGCGATCGATCGCCGAGAGCGGTTACTGTCGCGGGATGTCCCCACCTGTCCTCGACATCGTGGCCCTGCGCAGCCTGTCCGCGATCGCCGACTGCGGCGGCTTCCACCGGGCCGCCCGGACGCTCGCCCTCAGCCAGTCCGCGGTCAGTCAGCACGTGCGCAGACTGGAGAAGGCGCTGGGCAGCCCGGTCGTCGAGCGCGACGGCCGCGGCACCCGGTTCACCCCGGAGGGGCGACGGCTGCTGGAACAGGCCCGGCGGATCCTCGCCGTGCACGACGAAGCCGTACGGACCCTGCTCGGTTCGGAGGGGGACACGGTCACCGTCGGCACCACCGAGCACGCGGCCGACCAGTTCCTGCCCCGGCTGACCGCGGCCGTCCAGGAGGTGCGGCCAGGGTGTCGGGTGCGGTTCCGCATCGACCGGTCGGCCCGGCTTGTGGAGGCCGTGGAGCGGGGGAGCGTGGATGTCGCGGTGTACGTCACCGAGGCCGCCGCGACCGAGGGCACCCGGGTCGGCGGCCTGCCGCTCGGCTGGCACGCCGTCCCCGGCTGGGCACCGCCGCCGACGCCCGCGCCCGTGCCGCTGGTCGCCATCGAGGACCCGTGCGCGATCCGCCGCCGGGCCATCGCCACCCTCGCCGCGCACGGCGTGCCGGCCACGGTCGTGGGTGACGCGGGATATCTCGCGGGCGTCCTCGACATCGCCCGCACCGGCGAGGGCGTGGCCCTGCTCGCCGCCGTGGGACCAGCCCCCGACGGGCTCACCCTCTACGAGGGCCTGCCGGCGGTCACCCCGATCCCGATGAGCGCCCTGGCCCGCCCGGGCGCGGACCCGGCGACGACGGAGGCGGCCTTCGCGGCCGTACGGGATCTGCTGCGTCCGGAGTGACGTTCGGAGCCGCCAGGACCTGCTGAACCGCCCGTTCACGGAGGAGGATCGTCCTCGGGACCCTGCACATCATGCGAAGGGGAGACCGATGACGGACCGTACGTATCTCAAGCCGCCGTGGATGCAGCGGCACGTGGGCAACCGGCTGGCACCGCTGTTCGGGCGCTCGATGGTGTCCAAGCTGTCGGTGCGCGGGCGGAAGAGCGGGCGGTGGCTGACGGTGCCGGTCGCCGTGCTGGAGCACGAGGGCGAGCGCTACCTCGTGTCGTACCGGGGCCTCAGCGACTGGGCGCTGAACCTGCGGGCCGCGCCCGAGTGCCGGGTGACCTCGCGCGGCCGGACCGAGGAGCTCGTCGCCGAGGAGGTCCCCGAGGCGGAGCGGCCGCCGCTGATGGTGGCCTACCGGGAGAAGTACGGCAGCATGCCGACGGTCTCCCAGGTGCTCACGGCGCTGCCCGACCCGGCGGACCATCCGGTGTTCCGGCTGCGGGCGCGGGCCTGACGGCCGTCACGCGGTGGCGGTCGCGGCGGCCGGCTGCGGGAACGTGACGCCGGTCAGTTCCTCGGAAGCGGTCCACAGGCGGCGGGCCGTCGCCGGGTCGCTGGCGGCGGAGGAGCGGCCGACCAGGGCCGGGGCGCCACGCATCTCGGCGAGCCCGTCCGGGCCCAGGTAACTCGCGCCGGGCAGGTCCTGCGTGGCGGCGTACAGGGTCGGCAGCGCGCCGGCCTTGTTGTCCTGGGCCACGAAGCGGTTTCCGATCCGCATGAAGACGCGGCGCAGCACACTGCCGTCATGGCTCTGGAGGTTGGTGGCGGCCCACCCGGGGTGTGCGCTCAGGGCACGTACGGACGAGCCCGACTCGGTGAGGCGGCGCTGGAGTTCGAGGGTGAACAGCAGGTTGGCCAGCTTGGACTGGCTGTAGGCCTTCATCGGCGCGTACTCGCCGGTGAGGTCGAGGTTGTCGAAGTGGATGTACGGGCTGCCCGGCATCCGGTGCGCGCCGGACGCCACCGTCACCACGCGGTCGGTGATGTGCGGCAGCAGCAGATTCGTCAGGGCGAAGTGGCCCAGGTGATTGGTGCCGAACTGCGTCTCGAAGCCGTCCTTGGTGCGCGACTCCGGGATGTTCATGACGCCGGCGTTGTTCACGAGCAGGTCCAGGTCGCCCTGCCAGCCGGCGGCGAACTCGCGTACGGAGGAGAGGTCGGCCAGGTCGAGCCGACGCACCTCCACGCTGCCGCGCAGGCCCGCGGCGGCGGCCTCGCCGCGCTTCGGGTCCCGTACCGCGAGCACCACGTGGGCGCCCGCTTCGGCCAGCGCCGTGACGGTGGCGATGCCGAGACCGCTGTTGGCCCCGGTGACGACGGCCGTGCGGCCGGTCTGGTCGGGGATGTCGGAGACGTTCCACTTGCTGGGTGCAGTAGTCATGCCAGCCAATGTAGGCGCCGCCAACAATGCTGTCAACGACAACAATGGTGACGTCGCCAACAATGATGGCACCGGCAACAATGTAGGCAGCGCGTACGTGGTCGATACACTGGCGCTCATGCAGACCAGTCCTCGCCGTTACCACCACGGAGACCTGCGCGCCGCCCTGCTGGCGCGCGCCGAAGAGACCCTCCGGGAGAAGGGGACCGCCGCGCTGTCGCTGCGCGAGCTGGCCCGGGACATCGGTGTCAGTCATGCCGCGCCGAGCCGCCACTTCAAGGACAAGCAGGCGCTCCTGGACGCGCTCGCGCTGGTCGGCTACGAGCGGATGACCTCGGCGATGGCGGAGTCACAGGCCGACGCCGGGGGGGCGTTCCCGAAGAGGCTGGACGCGATCGTCCGTACATACGTGGGCTTCTGTCTGGACAACGCCGTACTGCTGGACCTGATGTACTCGATCAAGCACGATCCGGAAGCGTCCGCCGCCCTGCGGGAGGCCACCCGGAAATGGTCCGAGATCATCGAGCGGCTGGTGGTCGACGGGCAGCGCGACGGTGAGGTGCGGGAGGGATCCGTCGAGCGCGTCGGCATCCCGATCTTCGCGGCGCTGCACGGCTATGCCGACCTGGCGGCGAACGGCATGCTCCCCCCCGAGGTCACGGAGCACGGGCTGGACGAGGTGATCGCGTTCATGCTGCGGGGCTGCGCGCCGGACGGGCGCGCCTGAACGGACGCGGCGGCGCAATGCCGGGCGGTCCGCCCCGGACTCAGTCCCGCGCCGCGGATCCCTCGTCCAACATGCGGGCCAGCGCGGCCCGTTGGACCGGCAGCACCTGTGCGTGCAGATCGCGACCCTTGCCGGTCAGGGTGACGAACACCCCACGCCGGTCCTCCGCGCAGACGGAACGCTCCAGCAGGCCGTCCTTCTCCAGCCGGCCGATGAGCCGGGACAGTGCGCTCTGGCTGAGATGGACCCGGCCGACGAGGTTCTGCACCCGGCACTGGTCGCCCTCGCGGGGCGCCTCCGACGCGAGGATGTCGAGCACCTCGAAGTCGCTCGCGCCCAGGCCGTGCGGGTGCAGGACCCGGTCGATCTCGCACATCGTGCGGGCGTGCACGGACAGGATGTCCCGCCATCTCTCTTCGAGCCGGGTGTCGACGGTGTTCGCTGCCATACCCGCACGGTAACACCGAATCGGCCATTCGTTGAGTGTGCAACTAGTGCGGGTGCATGCAGTTTTGGATGCGTGCAGTGCGGACGCACGTGGCGCGGGCCCGGCTTCGGACCTCAGGCGGCCGGGTCCTGGAGCAGTCCCACGAGGTTGCCGTCCGCGTCCTTGAGGAAGGCGATCAGCCGGCCGTTGCCCACGTCCTGGGCGTCCTGAAGCACCTCCGCGCCCGCCTCCACGAGCGCCGCGAGCCGCCCCCGGATGTCGGAGACGTGCCAGTACGGCACCGGTCCGGTCATGCCCTTCGCGTGGCCGTTGGGGTCGAGCCCGATGTCCTGCCCGCCGTCCTTGAAGCCGACGTAGTAGGGCTCGTCGGCGTACGGCTCCACTTCGAGCAGGGCGCTGAACAGGGCCTTCGCCTGGGCGATGTCCTTGACGGGGTAGATGATCGTCTGCACTCCGGCAGTCATGGCGTACTCCTTCGCGTGGGTGGTCCGACGTTCCGCGTCGGTGGTTTCACGCTAAGGCGGGGGAGGGGAGGGCCGCTTCTCGGAAACTGACCGGTTGCCCGCGCTTCGTCCGTCAGGTCGACTCGCGCCGGATCAGCTCCGTCGGCAGGATCACCGCCGCCGGGTCCTCGCCGCCGATCTGGGCGAGGAGCACCCGGACCATCTCGGCGCTGATGCGGTCCCAGGGCTGGCGGATGGTGGTGAGTTCCGGCCGGGCCGCCACCGCGGCGGGGGAGTCGTCGAAGCCGCCGACCGAGACGTCCTGCGGGACCCGCCGGCCCGCGTGCTCCAGCGCCGTCAGGACGCCCTGGGCCATCAGGTCGGACGCGACGAAGACCGCGTCCAGGTCCGGTACTTGGGCGAGCAGCCGCTCGGCGCCCGCCTCGCCGCTGGCCCGGCTGTAGTCCCCGGACACGACGAGCCGTTCGTCGAACTCGATGCCCGCCTCGGCGAGCACCTCCTTGTAGCCGGCGAGGCGCTCCACACCGCCGGGGGTGTCGAGCGGGCCGGTGACCACACCCACCCGGCGGCGCCCCAGCGAGAGCAGGTGGTGGACCATGTCCCGGGCGCCGTCCCGGTCGTCGGCGGCCACGTAACTCACCTTCGAGCCGAGCCCGATCGGCTTTCCGCAGGCCACCAGCGGTACGCCCGCCTCCCGCAGTTCCTCGGCGACCGGATTCCCGGAGTGGCTGGAGACCAGCAGCACTCCGTCGACATGACCCGCCGTGATGTACCGCGTGATGCGCCGCCGTTCGTCCTCGGTGCCCGCCAGCATCAGCAGCAGCGGGATGTCGTGGGCGGCCAGTGCCTGGGTGCAGCCGCGCAGCAGGACGTTGAAGTTCGGGTCCTCGAAGAACCGCTCCTGGGGCTCCGTCAGCAGAAAGCCCACCGAGTCCGAACGCCCGGTGATCAGCGACCGCGCGTGCCGGTTCACGACGTACCCGGTCCTGCGGATCGCGGCGTTGACCGCCTCCTGGGCGGCCGGGCTGACGTAGTGCCCGCCGTTGAGCACCCGTGACACGGTCCCGCGCGAGACCCCCGCCTCGCGGGCCACGTCATGGATCGTCGGCGGTCTGCGTCGGCCCCCCGTGTTGCTCATGGTCATGACTTTACGGCCCCGGGGCGCGGATCGAGATGCCGGAACCGCTGGATCGGCGAGGGCTGTGTCCTGTGGCTGGGAACGTGCACAGAACCGAACCCCTCCGGACCCTTGTCAGTGGTCGAGGTGGTGCGGTTATTGTGTGCTCACACCGCCGCCACTCTGTGTGCACGTTCCCAAATTCTTGACCCATCAGGAGAGCCCCATGCCGGAGACCACCCCCAAGGGCCTCACCAGGCTGGCCTTCGGCGGGGACTACAACCCCGAGCAGTGGCCGGAGCGCGTCTGGCCGGAGGACGTGCGGCTGATGCGGGAGGCCGGCGTGACGATGGTGAGCGTCGGGATCTTCTCCTGGGCGCTGCTCGAACCCGCGCCGGGGGAGTACGACTTCGGCTGGCTGGACCGCCTGCTCGACCTGCTGCACGACAACGGCATAGGCGTCGACCTCGGCACCCCGACCGTGGCCCCGCCCGCCTGGTTCTACCGCGCCCACCCCGAGGCGCTGCCGGTCACCCCGGAGGGCGTGCGCCTGGAGTTCGGCTCGCGCGGCGCCATCTGCCACAGCAACGCCGACTACCGCACCGCCGCCGCGACCGTCACCACCCGCCTCGCCGAGCGCTACGCCGCCCACCCGGCCCTGGCGCTGTGGCACGTGCACAACGAGTACGGCGTCCCCGTCTCGGCCTGTTACTGCGACTCCTGCGCGGCCCACTTCCGCCGCTGGCTGGCGACGACGTACGGGACGGTCGAGGCCCTCAACGAGGCCTGGGGGACCGCGTTCTGGGGTCAGCGCTACGCCGGCTTCGACCAGATCAACCCGCCCCGCGCCACCCCGACCGTCGGCAATCCTGGTCAGGCGCTCGACTACAAGCGCTTCGCCGACGCCACCATGCGCGAGAACTTCGTGATGGAGCGGGACATCCTGCACCGCCTGTCGCCTGGCGTCCCGGTGACGACGAACTTCATGGCCGCCCTCAGCCAGTGCGACTCCGTCGACTACTGGGCCTGGGGCCGCGAGGTCGACCTCGTCACCAACGACCACTACCTGATCACCGACGGCCGCCGCACGCACGTCAACCTCGCGATGGCCGCCGACCTCACCCGCTCGGTCGCCGGCGGCGCCCCCTGGCTCCTGCTGGAGCACTCCACCTCGGGCGTCAACTGGCAGCCGCGCAACCCCGCCAAGGCCCCCGGCCAGATGGCCCGCAACTCCCTCGCCCACGTGGCCCGCGGCTCCGACGGCGCCATGTTCTTCCAGTGGCGCCAGTCCCGGCGCGGCGCCGAGAAGTTCCACTCGGCAATGCTGCCGCACGGCGGCACCGAGACCCGCGTCTGGCGCGAGGTCGTCGAACTCGGCGCCACCGTCGACTCGTTGACCCCGGTCCGCGGCACCCGCACCGAGGCCGACGTGGCCGTCCTGTGGGACTGGCACTCCTGGTGGGCGCAGAAACTCCAGTGGCGGCCCAGCGAGGACCACGACGCACGCGAGCGTGCCGACGCCTTCTACGCGGCCCTCTACGACCGGCACCTCACCGTCGACTTCGCCCACCCGGAAGCCGACTTGTCGAGGTATCCCCTTGTCGTCGTGCCCGCCCTGTACCTGATGACGGAGGCGGCCGGGAACAACCTCAAGGAGTACGTCGAGCACGGCGGCACCCTCGTCGTCTCGTACTTCTCCGGCATCGTCGACCAACACGACGCCGTCCACGAGGGTCCCGTCCCGGGCGCGCTCAGGGACGTGCTCGGCCTCACCGTCGAGGAGTTCGCGCCGCTGCCGGCGGGCGAGTCGACGCGCATCACCGGCCCGGACGGCTCCGAACTCAGCGGCGACGTGTGGACCGAGTTCGTCGTCCCGCACGGCGCCGACACGGTCTGGACGTACGCCGACGGACCGGCCGCGGACCACCCCGCCGTCACCCGGCACCGGCTCGGCGAGGGCACCGCGTGGTACGTCTCCACCCGGCTCGGCGCAGAGGGCCTGGACGCCCTGCTCGGCTGGGCGAGCGAGGACGCGCGCCTCGCCCCGCCCGCCGATCTGCCCCCGGACGTCGAAGTGGTGCGCCGCACGGGCGAGTCGGGCCGCTTCGTGTTCGCGATCAACCACACCGTGTCGGACGTCAAGGTGCCGCTGGACGCGTCCGGCACCGAGCTGCTGACCGGTGAACGCGCCGCGGGCCGCCTCGCGGTCCCCGCGGGAGCCGTGCGGGTTCTGCGACTCGACGGCTGAGCCGACTCCCTCCGCCCGCGCGAGCCGCGTGCCACGGGCGGAGGGGATCTCGCACACCGGTTCCTCCCCGAACCCGGGCCGGGCGTGCGGGCACCCCCATCCCCATGCATGTCGAAGGGACGACGGACGACGATGTTCCATCCCAGACGCACTCTCAGGGCCCTGCTGCTGCCGCTCGTGGCCGGGCTCGCCCTCACCGCTCTGCCCGCCCAGACCGCGACGGCGGCGAGCACGCTGACCAACGGCGGGTTCGAGTCCGACGAGGCGGCCACGGCCGCGCCGGCCGGCTGGTCCGAGTACGGCGACACCGGCGCCTCCTACACCGAGTCCGGCGGCCACGGCGGGAGTTACCGCCTGTCCCAGTACTCGGCCGCCGCCTACAAGGTGGAGACGTACCAGTACCTGTCGGGCCTGACCAACGGCAGCTACACACTCACCGCCTGGGTCCGCTCCGGCGGCGGGCAGAACTCCGCCTACATAGCCCTGAAGAACTGCGGCAGTGCGGACCAGCGCACCGATCTGCCGGTGTCCACCAGCAGTTGGGTCCGGATCGTCGCGTCGATCAACGTGACGAACAACCAGTGCACCATCAGCATCAACAGTGACGGGAACGCGGGCAACTGGATCAATGTTGACGACCTGACCTTCGCGTCCGGTTCGACCGGACTGTCGATCAAGGGTTCCGACATCTCCTCCCTCGCCAAGAGCGAGGCCAAGGGCGGTGTCTACAAGACCAGTTCGGGCGCCACCGGCGACGCGGTCACGATCCTCAAGAACGCCGGCATGAACTACGCGCGCCTCAAGGTGTGGGTCAACCCGGCCGACGGATACAACGACAAGGCGCACGTGCTCGCCGTCGCCAAGCGCGTCAAGGCGGCCGGCATGAAACTGCTGGTCGACTTCCACTACTCGGACACCTGGGCCGACCCGGGCAAGCAGACCAAGCCGGCCGCCTGGGCCACGCATTCGTACAGCCAGTTGAAGACCGACGTCTACAACCACACCTACGACGTGCTCAACGCCCTGAAGGCGCAGGGCACCACGGCCGACATGGTGCAGGTCGGCAACGAGATCAACGGCGGCATGCTGTGGTCCGACGGGTCCACCGGCAACTGGTCGCAGCTCGCCGGGCTGATCAACTCCGGCTACAGCGCGGTCAAGGCGGTCTCGTCGAGCACGCAGGTCGCGCTGCATCTCGCCAACGCGGGCGACGACGCGACCGTGCGCTGGTGGTTCGACAGCGCCAAGACGTACGGGATCAACTACGACGTGATCGGGCTGTCCTACTACGGGTACTGGCACGGCTCGCTCGCCGCCGCGCAGACCACCCTCGACGACGTGGCGTCCCGCTATGCCAAGCCGGTGTTCGTCGCCGAGACGGCCTACCCCTTCCGGCTCGACAACGACGACTCGCTCGCCAACCAGATCGACACCACCGGTGAACTGGTCACCGGCTATCCGGCCACCACGGCAGGCCAGTTGGCGTGGATGAACGCGGTGGCCAACATCGTGGAGGCGGTCCCGAACGGCCGTGGCCTCGGCGTCTTCTACTGGGAGGCGACCTGGACCGCGGTCACCGGCAACGGCTGGGACCCGGCTGACTCCACCTCAGGCAACGGCTGGGAGAACCAGGCCCTGTTCGGCTACGACGACAGGGCGCTCCCGGCGATGGCGTGGTTCAGCCACCGCTGAACCACGAGGAGGGGGTCCGGTCGCAGGGGAGCGGCCGGGCCCCCGCCCGCATTTCCGGCGCCGGGAGCGGACGGCTCAGGGCGGTCCCGGCCGCCCGGTCCCGGACAAGGCTCGCCGAGTCCCGGACACGACGGCCTCGACTGCGGGAGAGTGGGAAGAGGCGCGGTACGCGGCGGTCCGTCCGGGAGGAGGACGAGATGTTGAGGACTCCGGTCAGTGAGCAGCGTCTGGGCATCCTGGAGTGGCTGAAGGACCCGGTCGCCAACTTCCCGCCGCAGCCGCACGGCGACCGTGCCGAGGACGGCGTGACCGCACAGGCCGTCGCCGCGAAGCTGGGCGTGCCCCGCAAGGTCGCCGACACCCACCTGGGTCTGCTCGCGGCCCTCGGCCTGGTGCGCACCCGCAGGATCCGCCGGCGCACCTACTACCGGCGCGACGAGATGCGGATCGCCGAGGTCGCGCGCATGTTTGAGAAAGGCTGGTAGCCGCGAACGGGCGCGAAGGCGGAGGCCGTTCGCGAGCCGGCCGGCGAACTCTCCGAAGGGCAGACGCACATGGACCGTCCCACGCCACTCGTCCCGCTCCGCTACGTCGACATCGGCGGCCGGGGCCCCGAGGACGTGGTCGCCGACTCCCGCGGCCGTGTCATCACGGGCGTCGAGGACGGCCGTATTCTGCGCGTCGACGGCCTGGCCGACTCCGCAGGCGCCCGTGTCGAGGTCCTCGCGGAGACCGGCGGCAGACCGCTCGGCCTCGAACTCCTCCCGGACGGCGCGCTGTTGGTGTGCGACGCCGAACTCGGCCTGCTGCGCGTCGACCTGACCGACGGGGTCGTGCGCATCCTCGCCGACTCGGTGCTGGGGGAGCCGCTGCGGTTCTGCAGCAACGTCGTCGCGCTGTCCGACGGGAGCGTCTGCTTCACCGTCTCCAGCCGCCGCTACCCCCTCGACCAGTGGATCGGCGACCTCGTCGAACACACCGGAACCGGCCGCCTGTTGCGCCTGGCGCCGGGCACCGAGACACCCGAAGTGCTGCTGGAGGGGCTGCAGTTCGCCAACGGCCTCGCACTGAGCGCCGACGAGTCCTTCCTGGTCGTCGCCGAGACCGGCGACTGCCGGCTGACCCGCTACTGGCTCACCGGCGCGAAGGCGGGACACGCCGAACCGTTCGTCGAGAACCTCCCGGGCATGCCCGACAACCTCTGGCGCGGCGGCCCCGACGGCCCGATCTGGGTGTCCCTGGCCGGCCCCCGCATCCCGCCCCTCGACCTGCTGCACCGCGCGAACCCCGCCGTGCGTGCCCGGGCCGCCCGCATCGCCGTCCGCGCCCCCTTCCGCCCCACCGGCACGATCGGCGCCCTCGCGGTCGACGACACCGGCGTCACCGTCCACCACCTGGCCCGCCGCCGCTCCGGCTTCCGCATGGTGACCAGCGTGTGCGAGGCCGCCGGGTTCCTGGTCCTGGGCAGCCTCTGGGAGCGCGGTATCGCGGTGTGCGAGCCGCCGGTCCCGAAGTGACCCCGGTCCCGCCCTGGCGTTAACCTGATGCCCGGTCGCGGGCACGTCCCGCGGCGCGGCGGTGGGGCCCGCCGTACCCGAACCGCGGCAGCGCTGCCGCCAACGGTCCCTACTTGCGAACGAGCGGTGCCCGCATGCCCGGGCCCAGGCGAGTAGGAGACGTACGACCATGACAGCCCCCGAAGCCGAGAGCCTCCGCACCCGCCCCGAGACCCGTCGCCGGGCCGACTGGCGGGGCCAGACCCCGATCGTCGCGATGGTCGCCCTCGGCGGCGCGATCGGTGCCACGGCCCGTTACGCACTGGCCCTGTGGTGGCCCGCCCAGCCCGGCGGATTCCCCTGGGCGACCTTCTGGACGAACGTCGTCGGCTGCGCCGTCATAGGCGTGTTCATGGTGCTCGTCACCGAGGTCTGGACCACCCGTCGTCTGCTCCGCCCGTTCTTCGGGACCGGTGTGCTCGGCGGCTTCACCACCTTCTCGACGTACGCCGTCGACATCCAGAAACTCGTCGACGCCGGCCACCCCCGCACGGGTCTGGCCTACCTCGCCGCGACCCTGCTCGCGGCGCTCACGGCGGTGTGGCTCGCCGCGACGGCGGCCCGCCGCGCCCTGAAGTGGAGGCACCGATGACGAGGCTGACCGGCGGCGCCCTGCGCCTGACCGTCTTCGTCGGCGAGAACGACACCTGGCACCGCAAGCCCCTCTACTCGGAGATCGTGCACCGCGCGCACGCGGCCGGACTCGCCGGTGCCAGCGTCTTCCGCGGTATCGAGGGCTTCGGCGCCTCGTCCCGGATCCACACCTCGCGGCTGCTGTCCCTGAGCGAGGACCTGCCCGTCGCGATCATCGTGGTCGACACCGAGGAACGGGTACGGGCCTTCCTTCCGCAGCTCGACGAACTCGTCGACGAAGGGCTCGTCATCCTCGACGACTGCGAGGTCATCAGGTACGTCGGCCGCGACCGCGGGCCCGGCGAATCGGACACGAAGGGTAAGAAGTCGTTGTGAACTGGCTGCTCGTCGTGCTGGGAGCCGTGGTCGGCGCGCCCCTGCGCTATCTCACCGACCGCGCGGTGCAGACCCGGCACGACTCGGTCTTCCCCTGGGGCACCTTCGCGGTGAACGTGTGCGGCTGCCTGATCCTCGGCACGCTCACCGGCGCGGCGACCGCCGGGGTAGCGGGCGCCCACCTCCAACTGCTCCTCGGCACCGGGCTGTGCGGGGCCCTGACGACGTACTCGACCTTCTCCTACGAGACCCTGAGGCTCACCGAGACCGGTGCGGGGCTCTACGCTGCCGCCAACGTCGTGGGCAGTGTGATGGCAGGCCTCGGCGCGGCATTTGTCGGGGTTTCGGTCGCCCAGGCCCTCTGGGGTTAGGTCACCGGCCTCACTCGGGCGTAGTAAGACTGTCTACAGCACTGTCGACCAACACCTCAGAACTGGATTCCATGAGCGTCATCAATGTCGGTCAGGCCGTCGTCCTCGGAGTGGTCGAGGGGGTGACCGAGTTCCTCCCCGTCTCCTCGACCGGGCATCTGAAGATCACCGAGGGGCTGATGAACATCCCCGTCGACGACGACGCCGTCGTCGGGTTCTCGGCCGTCATCCAGGTCGGCGCGATCGCCGCCGTGCTCGTGTACTTCTTCAAGGACATCGTGCGGATCGTCTCCGCGTGGGGCCGTGGACTGGTCAACAAGGAGGAGCGGTACCACCACGACTACAAGTTCGCGTGGTGGGTCATCGCCGCGACGATCCCGATCGTGATCGTGGGTCTCGCCGCGAAGCCGCTGATCGAGGGACCGCTCGCGTCTCTGTGGGTGGTCGCGGGCTCGCTGATCGTCGGCAGTGGCGTGATGTGGGCGGCGGACCAGATGGGCCGGCACAAGCGCGGTGAGGACGACGTCACGTTCAAGGACGCGATGCTGGTGGGCGGTTCGCAGATCCTCGCCCTGCTCTTCCCCGGCTTCTCCCGCTCCGGCGCCACCATGTCCACGGCCCTGATCCTCGACCTGGACCGCGTCGCCGCCACCCGGCTCTCCTTCTTCCTCGGCATCCCCGCCCTGACCGGCGCCGGCATCTACGAGCTCAAGGACGCCCTGGGCGCGGGAGTGGGCGCCGCGCCGCTGATCGTCGGCACGGTCGTCTCCTTCGTCGTCGCCTACGGATCCATCGCCTGGCTGCTCAAGTTCGTCGCCAAGCACTCCTTCAACGCCTTCGTGATCTACCGGATCATCGTCGGCGTCCTGCTGCTGGGGCTGCTGAGCGCGGGCGCGATCAACAGTTGATCCGCGAGGGTTGACCCTCAACAGTTGACCGGCCGCACTTGAGCGGTCGTTCGGTCGGCACTGGGCGTGACGCCGCTTCAAGGCGTCACGCCCCGCGCATGTCACGTCCCGCTTCCCTTGACAGCCCGCACCCGTCACCCGCAGGATCACACCCGTGAACCTGTCAGACAGCCAGACAGCCAGTCAGGGCGGCCCCCGGCGCATCAGCGCCATGGAGGCGGTGCTCGGACACCTGCGCGCGGCCATCGAGCGCGGCGAGTACGGGGTGGGGGACAAGCTGCCCTCCGAGGCGGAGCTGTGTCGCACCCTCGAGGTCAGCAGGCCCGTGCTGCGCGAGGCCCTGCGGGCCCTGCAGACGATGGGCCTGACCGTCTCCAAGACGGGCAAGGGCACCTTCGTCGTCGCCAGCACGGTCGAGGACCCCACCTTCGGCGACTACGCGGCCAGCGACCTGCTGGAGGTGCGCCGGCACGTCGAGATCCCGGTCGCGGGCTACGCGGCCAGGCGCCGCACGCACGAGGACCTCGATCACCTCGCGCACCTGCTGGAGCGGATGGAGCGGGAGACCGACACCACCTCGTGGGTCGCCCTCGACACGCTCTTCCACCTCGCCGTCGCCCAGGCCGCCCAGAACCCGGTCTTCCGCCGGGTGATCGAGGAGATCCGGGACGCGCTGGCCCGCCAGTCGGCCTTCCTGAACGAGCTGGGCGGGCGCCGCGAGCAGTCCAACCGCGAGCACCGGGCCATCGTCGAGGCGCTGGTCGACGGTTCCGAACTCGACGCCGTGGAGGCCATGGCCCACCACCTGGACCGCGTCGAGACGACCCTCACCGACATCGTGCGCGCCACGCGCGCGGACACCCCCACGGAAGGCGGACCCGAGGCGTGAGCGAGCAGTCCTTGAGCGAGCAGTCCCTGCACGACGGCACGCAGAAACGTTCCGGCCATGTCGACGCCGGAGACGAGGGCTACAGCAAGACCCTCAAGTCACGGCACATCAACATGATCGCCATCGGCGGCGCGATCGGCACCGGCCTCTTCCTCGGTGCCGGCGGCCGCCTCGCCGACGCGGGCCCCTCCCTGTTCGTCGCCTACGCGGTGTGCGGCCTCTTCGCCTTCCTGGTGGTGCGCGCACTGGGCGAACTCGTCCTGTACCGCCCCTCGTCCGGCGCCTTCGTGTCGTACGCCCGGGAGTTCCTCGGCGAGAAGGGCGCCTACGTCGCCGGCTGGATGTACTTCCTGAACTGGGCCACCACCGGCATCGCCGACATCACCGCGGTCGCCGTCTACACCCACTACTGGGGCATGTTCTCCGACATCCCGCAGTGGGTGATCGCACTGATCGCGCTCGCCGTCGTCCTCACCGTGAACCTCGTCTCGGTGCGGATGTTCGGCGAGATGGAGTTCTGGTTCGCCATCGTCAAGGTGGGCGCGCTCGTGGCGTTCATGTTGATCGGCATCTTCCTGCTGGTCACCCAGCACCAGGTCGACGGCCACAGCCCGGGCCCGTCGCTGATCACCGACAACGGCGGTGTCTTCCCCAGCGGCGTCCTGCCGATGCTTCTGGTCATCCAGGGCGTCGTCTTCGCCTACGCCTCCGTGGAACTGGTCGGCGTCGCCGCGGGCGAGACCGAGAACCCCGAGGAGATCATGCCGAAGGCGATCAACTCGATCATGTGGCGCGTCGGCCTCTTCTACGTCGGCTCGGTCGTCCTGCTCTCGATGCTGCTGCCGTGGAACAAGTACAGCGCCGGCCAGAGCCCCTTCGTGACCGTGCTCTCCAACATCGGTGTCCCGGCGGCCGGCGGCGTGATGAACCTCGTCGTCCTCACCGCGGCCATGTCCTCGCTCAACTCCGGCCTGTACTCCACGGGTCGCATCCTGCGCTCCATGGCGGTCAACGGCTCAGCCCCCAAGTTCACCGCCCGGATGAGCCGGACCCAGGTCCCGTACGGCGGAATCCTGCTGACCAGCGGTATGTGCGTCCTCGGTGTGGCCCTCAACTTCGTGGTCCCCGCCGACGCGTTCGAGATCGTGCTCAACTTCGCCGCGATCGGCATCCTCTCCACCTGGGGCATGATCATGCTCTGTCACCTGCTCTTCTGGCAGAAGACCGAGAAGGGCGAACTGACCCGCCCCGACTACCGACTTCCGGGCTCCCCCTGGACCGAACTCGTGACGCTGGCCTTCCTCGCCTCCGTCCTGGTCCTCATGTACGCCGACGGAGGCGTGGGCCGCACCACCGTGCTGTGCCTGCCGCTGATCGCTGCCGCGCTGGTCGCCGGATGGTTCGCCGTCCGCCGTCGGCTCGCGCGCATGTCCACCACCGCACCCGACGCGTGAGGCCCACGCCGTCCGAACCCCGACAGGCAGTCATGTACAGCAGTTCCCTCGCGGACCCACCCCTTCTCCGTGAACCCCTCCACGCACCCGTCGCCCACCTCATACGCGGCGGGATCGTGGAGGGCATCCACTACGGCTCCGTCGTCGTCCTCGACACCGACGGCAAGGTCCAGTTCCAGCTCGGCGACATCGAGGCCGCCTGCTATCCGCGTTCGGCGCTCAAGCCCGTCCAGGCGGTCGCCCTGGTCCGGGCCGGGCTGCCGCTCGACGGCGACCTCCTCGCGCTCACCGCGGCGAGCCACTCCGGCGAGGAACGGCATCTCGACGGTGCCCGGCGGATCCTCGAACTCGCCGGGCTCACCGAGGATCACCTGCGCAACGTGCCGGATCTGCCCTACGACCCCGCGGTCCGGGACGCCTGGATCCGTGCGGGTCGGCCGGCCTCCCGGCTCGCCCAGAACTGCTCCGGCAAGCACGCGGCCATGCTCTATGCCTGCCGGCTCAATGGCTGGTCCCTGGACGACTATCTCGACCCGGGGCATCCGCTGCAGCAGGCGATCGCCGAGATCGTCGAGGACCTCACCGGGCAGCGGATCGCTCGGGTGACCGTGGACGGGTGCGGTGCGCCCTTGTTCTCCGTCTCGCTGCACGGGCTCGCCCGTGCGGTCGCCCGGATCACCACGGCGGTGCCGGGTACGCCCGAGGCGCGGGTCGCGGATGCGATGCGCTCGCACGCCGAGATGGTGTCCGGGGAGGGGCGGGACGTGGCTCGGTTGATGCGGGCCGTGCCGGGGCTTGTCGCCAAGGACGGGTTCGAGGGCGTTCAGGTTGCCGCGCTTCCGGATGGGCGGGCCGTTGCGGTGAAGATCGCCGACGGGGCGAATCGGGCGCGGGTGCCTGTCGCGGCAGCGGCGCTTTCCGTGGCCGGGGTTGATCCGGCGCTGCTCACCGAGTTCGCGGGGGAGCCGTTGCTCGGGGGCGGGGAGCCGGTGGGGTGCGTGCGGGTCGTGCGTTCTATGGACCCGGTGTCGCCGTTGTCCGCGTGTGCCTAGATCGGTTGTGGGGATCTGCGGGTTCGTTGTGGCTGGTCGCGCAGTTCCCCGCGCCCCTGAAGACAGGGGCGCTCACACTCACCTCGTCAGAAGGAGGGCCTGCACGCCCATGAACGTCGTCACCCGTCGCGAACACGATCTGCTCGGGGATCGGGACGTTCCCGTCGATGCCTACTGGGGTGTTCATACCTTGCGTGCGACGGAGAATTTCCCTATCACCGGTACGCCCATCTCCGCCTACCCCCATCTCATCGACGCCCTCGCCGCCGTCAAGGAAGCCGCTGCTCTCGCCAATGAGGAGCTCGGGCTGCTGGCGCCCGCGAAGGCCGCCGCGATCGTCGCCGCCTGTCGGGAGATCCGGGACGGGAAACTGCATGAGCAGTTCGTCGTGGACGTCGTCCAGGGTGGGGCCGGGACCTCGACCAACATGAACGCCAACGAGGTGGTCGCGAACCGGGCGTTGGAGTTGCTGGGTCATGCCAAGGGCGAGTATCGGCACCTGCACCCCAACGAGGACGTCAACCTTGGTCAGTCGACCAATGACGTGTATCCGACCGCGGTCAAGATAGCGACGGTCTTCGCTGTGCATGGACTGCTCCAGTCCATGTCTGTACTGCAGGACTCCTTCGCCCGTAAGGCCGTCGAGTTCCGTGACGTGCTCAAGATGGGCCGTACACAGTTGCAGGACGCGGTGCCCATGACGCTCGGTCAAGAGTTCTCGGCGTATGCCGTCATGATTGACGAGGATCGTCAACGTCTTGACGAGGCCGTCCAGTTGATCCATGAAATCAACCTGGGTGCCACGGCCATCGGGACAGGGCTCAACGCTCCGGCCGGATACGCGGAGTCCGCGCGTCGGCATCTCGCCGAGATCACCGGGCTGCCGCTCGTCACCGCGGCCAACCTCGTCGAAGCCACCCAGGACTGCGGCGCGTTCGTGCAGATGTCGGGCGTGCTGAAGCGGGTCGCCGTCAAGCTCTCGAAGAGCTGCAACGACCTGCGGCTGCTGTCGTCCGGGCCGCGTGCCGGGCTCGGGGAGATCAACCTGCCGCCGGTGCAGGCCGGTTCGAGCATCATGCCCGGCAAGGTGAATCCGGTGATCCCCGAGGTCGTCAACCAGGTCGCCTTCGAGGTGATCGGCAACGACGTCACCATCACCATGGCCGCCGAGGCCGGACAGCTCCAGCTCAACGCCTTCGAGCCGATCATCCTGCACTCGCTGTCGGAGAGCATCACGCATCTGCGGGCCGCCTGTCTGACGCTGGCCGAGCGGTGCGTCGACGGGATCACGGCGAACACCGAGGCACTGCGGGCTAGCGTGGAGAACTCGATCGGGCTGGTCACCGCTCTCAACCCGCACATCGGGTACACGGCCGCCACCGACATCGCCAAGGAGGCCCTCGTCACCGGCCGGGGAGTCGCCGAACTGGTCCTGGAGAAGGGGCTGTTGCCCGCCGAGACCCTCGCCGATCTGCTGCGGCCCGAGGTCGTCGCGGGCAGCGGCAGCGGTTCCTCTCCGGCCTGACCTGCGGATGCGCGCCCCGACCGGTACGGAGGCACAATGGTGATCATGACGTCGTCGCTGACCTTCGCGCCGGTCCTGGAGCGCATCGCCGAGGAGATGGAGCGGACGCCCGGCCGCGGCCGGCCCGCCGACTACATCCCGGCGCTCGCGGCCTGCGACCCGCGCCGCTTCGGCATGGCGGTCGCGGAGCTGGACGGCACGGTGTACGGCGTGGGGGACTGGCGCGAGCCGTTCTCCACGCAGTCCATCACCAAGGTCTTCACCCTCGCCCTCGACCTGGCCCGCGAGGGCGACGAACTCTGGGAGCACGTGGGCCGCGAGCCCTCCGGCAACCCCTTCAACTCCCTGATCCAGCTGGAGTACGAGAACGGCATCCCGCGCAACCCGTTCATCAACGCGGGCGCGCTCGTCGTCACCGACCGCCTCCAGACCCGTACCGGAGACGCGTCGGGCGAACTGCTGACCTTCCTGCGCACCGAGAGCGGCAACCCGGATCTCGACTTCGACCTGGACGTCGCCGCCTCCGAGTCCGCGAACGGGGACCGCAACGCCGCGCTCGCCCACTTCATGGCGTCGTACGGCAACATCGACAACCCTGTGCCGGTGCTGCTGGAGGAGTACTTCCGGCAGTGCTCGGTGCGGGCCTCGTGCGCCGACCTCGCCCTCGCCGCCGGCTTCCTGGCCCGGCACGGCAGCCGCGCCGACGGCACCCGGCTGCTCACCCTCACCCAGGCCAAGCAGGTCAACGCGGTGATGCTGACCTGCGGGACGTACGACGCGGCGGGCGAGTTCGCCTACCGGGTCGGACTGCCCGGCAAGAGCGGTGTCGGTGGCGGCATCATCGCCATCGTGCCCGGGCGGTGCACGTTGTGCGTGTGGAGTCCGGGACTCGACGAACGCGGCAACTCGGTGGCGGGCGTGGCGGCCCTGGATCGCTTCACGACGCTGACCGGGGTTTCCGTGTTCTGACCGTTCGGAGCGGCAGGCGAGGCCGCCTTCGTGCTACTTGACGTCTCCGTCGAGGAACGCGTCCAACATCGGCAGCAGCAGGGGCGCTTGGCGCATCAGGCTCATGTGCGTGGTGGACGGGAGGACGGCCAGGTCCGCGCGGGGGATCAGGCGTTGCATCTCCGCCGCGTGCTCGACCCGGACGAAATCGGTGTCCCCGATGACGAGCAGTGTCGGCGCTGTCACCGTGCGCAGATCGTCGGCGGTCCAGGGCAACGGGGCGTGCGCCGCGGTCGAGGTCTTGGCGAGGAAGTCCTGGAAGTGCTCGGGGTGCGGCGCGACAGCGGCGTACGCGTCGGCCATCTCCTGGAAGTCCGCCTCGCTGGGCAGCCGCGGCGAGCTGTAGTCGGGGATGCGGACGTCCTCGTAATAACCGTCCTGGGCGAAGTGGGTGGCGGCCAGGACGAGCCGGCCGACGCGCTCGGGATGGTCGACGGCGAGTTGCAGCGCGGTCAGGCCGCCGAGGCTGAAGCCCACGAAGTCGGCCTGGGCGATGCCGAGTTCGTCGAGGAGGGCCACGACGTCGGAGGCCAGGTTCGGCAGCGTGATCGGCCGGTCGGTGTCCGCCGTGTGGCCGTGTCCCTGGAGTTCGGGGGCCACGATCCGGCGCCCCTCGGCGAGCGTGGGCAGCAGGGCGCCGAAGGACAGGTCGACGGTGAGGATGCCGCCGTGCAGCAGCACCAGCGGGCGGCGCGTACCGTCGTCGTCGCCATGGGTCTCGTAGTACATCTCCAGGCCGTTGACCTTGGCGTATGCGGAGCTGCTGGGCATTGTCGTCACGTCCGTTCTGTGAGTGTCGGATACCAGGGAGACCGGTCGGGCCGACGGAACTCATCGGTTCCGGGGCCGGATCACACGCCGGACACACACAGGCCCCCGCCAGGAGAGCGGCGTGTCGCCTTCCGGCCATGCGGCATTGACACGCTTTCCGAGTGTTGGCCATGGCTTTCCCCGTCGATCTCCGTCGCTGTCAGGTCCTCGGCCTGGCCGGAACCGCCTTCCTCGCGCTGGGAGGCGAGACGGCCGGTGCCCTGCCGGTCCAGGAACTGCTGACCCCCGCCAATGTCCGTGTCGCGATCGGCCTGGTGGGCGTCTATTTCGGCGTCGTCCTGCTGATAGCCGCCTGGGTGCTGCTCGGTCGGCTGGTCCGCAGTGCCGAACCGCCGTCCCCGCGCGCCCTGTTGCTCGTCCTGGCGGTCTGGGCGGCCCCGCTGCTGCTCGCGCCGCCCCTGTTCAGCCGGGACGTGTACAGCTACCTCGCCCAGGGCGCCATGGTCGACGCCCACATGGACGTGTACGCGCACGGACCCGCCCAGCTCGGCGGCCCGCTCGCCGACGAGGTCGCTCCGCTGTGGCAGCAGACCGGCGCCCCCTACGGCCCGGTCTTCCTCGGCCTCGCCTCCGTGCTGTCCGGATTGACCCGCGGCGAGATCCCCGCGGGCCTCTTCGGGATGCGGTGCGTGGCCCTGCTCGGCGTGGCCCTGATGGCCGCCGCGCTGCCTCGCCTGGCCCGGCACAGCGGCGCCGACCCGTCCGCCGCTCTCTGGCTCGGCTGCCTCAACCCGCTCGTGCTGCTGCACCTGATCGCGGGCGCCCACAACGACGCCATCATGCTCGGTCTCCTCGGTGTCGGCCTGGTCGCCGCGCTCGGCCGCTGGCCCGTGCTGGGCGCCGTGTTCGTGACGCTCGCCGCGCTGGTGAAGGCGCCCGCCGCGCTCGGTCTCGCCGCGGTCGTCCTGCTCCAGATACGGGCCGGACACAGCCCCGCGAAGGCCACCGTGACCACGGTCCTGGCCGCCGCGGCCACCACGGTCGCCATGACGGCCGCGGCGGGCACCGGATACGGCTGGATAGGCGCCCTCGACACACCGGTCTCCTCGCACAACTGGGCCCTCACCAGCCTCCTGGGCCGCGCCACCCGCGCCCTCCTGGAACACCTCGGCAGCGACCTGGCACCGCTCGCCGTGCCCGCCTGGCACCTGCTCGGCCTCGCGATCACCGGGGTCCTGATCGCGGCCATATGGTGGCGGCTGCGCCCGCGTCCGGTGTACGCGCTCGGCCTCAGCCTCGCCACGGTCGCCGCCTTCGGCCCCGCGATCCGCCCCTGGTACGCGCTCTGGGGCCTGTTCCTGATAGCCGCGGCCGCGCCCACCACCTCCGTACGGCACCGGGTGGCCGCCGTCACCGGGGTGCTCGCGCTCGCCACCCTGCCGAGCGGCAGCGCCGCCGACACCGGACAGCTGGTCCTCGCCGTCTCCGGCGGGGTGCTGGCGGTCGTCGTCCTGTGGCAGGCCCACCAGGCGGCACAGGCCCCGACCCTGGGACGTACCGCATGAGACCACCCCGCACCGACCGCGGCCGGGTCCTGCTGGTCCTCGTCCTCGCCGCCGCGGTCGCGGCCTTCACCGCGACCGTCCCGCTGCTGCGCGACTGGTTCGACCTGCGGGTCTACTACGGTGCCGTCAACGGCTGGGTGCACCACGGCGGACGGATCTACGACTACCGGGTGCCCGGCACGGACTACGGCTTCACCTACCCGCCGTTCGCCGCCGTCGGCATGCTCCCCATGGCCCTCGTCGGCCTGCGCACCGCGATCCTGCTCTCGCTGCTGCTCAACCTGGCCGCCCTGGCACTGGTCGTGCACATCGTGACCGAGGGCGCGTGGCGGCGCTACGGGTGGTACGGCTGTGCCCTGGGCGCCTGTCTGCTGGCGCTGTTCGAGCCGATCCGGGACACCTTCAGCTTCGGGCAGGTCAATCTGCTGCTGCTGGGGCTCGTCCTCTGGGACGCGTGGCTGCTGCGCACCGGGCGGGGCAACCGGGCCGGCGTCGGCATCGGCCTCGCCGCCGCGATCAAGCTGACGCCCGCGCTCTTCATCGGCCTGCTGCTGCTCGCCCGGCGCTGGCGCGCCGCCGCCGTCGCCACGGCGGTCGCGGGGGCGGCCACCGCGCTCGCCGCCTGGGTGGACCCGGGCGCCTCCCGGTTCTACTGGACCGTGGCGCTGTGGGACACCAGCCGGGTGGGCCGCCTCGACTACGTCTCCAACCAGTCGCTGCAAGGCATCCTCGCCCGCCTCGGCATCGAGGGCCGCCCGGTCTGGGCGCTGGCGGTCCTGCTGGTCCTCGGCGTCTGGGCAGTGCGCACGCGGCGGGCGGTCGCGGCCGGCGACTGGACGGCCGCGTTCGCGCTCACCGGCCTGGCCGCGTGTCTGGTCAGCCCGATCACCTGGGTGCACCACCTGGTATGGCTGCTGCCGTCCTTCGCGGTACTCATCCGTACAGGGCACCCACGGATCGCGGGCGCCCTGTACGCCGTGCTGTGCACCAGTGTGGTGTGGCTGTGGTTCCACGACGCGTCCGGCATCGACGGATTCCTCGGCAGCAACACCTACACCTGGATCACCCTCGGCCTGCTCCTGTGGCTGCCGGCCGGTCAGCTCCGCCCCGACCGGACTCCCTTGACCCGGCCGCCCCTGATCTGGCCGCCCTTGGCGCGCAGTACGAGCGCCACCGCGACCGCGCCCAGGGCGGCGGCCCCGGAGACGGCCCAGGTCTCGGCCCAGCCGGGCCCCTCGTCCGGCGCGACCGCGGCCGCCACCGGCCGGGCCTCGGGACCCGGCCTCGGCCGGACGCGCAGCGCGTCCAGTGAACCCACCGGATCCACCCGCCCGGCCGCGGCGAACCCCCAGTCGAGCAGTTCGCGGGCCTCTTCGTAGACCGCGAAACCACCGCCCGACTGGGGGTTCATCACCGTGGCGACCAGCGTGCGCCCGCCGTGCCGGGCCGCAGCGACAAGGGTGTTGCCCGCGTTGCTGGTGTAGCCGTTCTTGACGCCGATCAGCCCCGGATACGCCTCCACACCGTCGGCGCCGGTCAGCAGCCGGTTGGTGTTCTGGATCCCGTACGACCAGCCGCCCCCGCCCGGGAACTTCGCCTCGGCCGTGCCGCAGTACCGCGCGAAGTCCGCGTTGCGCAGCCCCGCCCGCCCGAAGACGGCCAGGTCGTACGCCGACGACACCTGGCCCGGGGTGTCGTAGCCGTCGGGCGAGCGGACGTGGGTGTCCCGGGCGCCGAGGGCACGAGCTTTCGCCTGCATCCGCACGGCCGTCGTACGCCAGCCGCCGTTGAGCGCGGCGAGGACGTGCACGGCGTCGTTCCCGGAGTTGAGGAAGACCCCGCGCCACAGGTCGGCGATCCGGTACGTACGGCCCTCGGCGACGCCGACCAGGCTGCTGCCCGCGCCGATGCCCGCCAACTCCTCCTCCTTGACCTTGTGCTGGATGCCGCCGGGCAGGGCGGGCAGCACGGTGAGGGCGAAGAGGGTCTTGAGGGTGCTGGCGGGCGGCAGCCTGCGGTGCGCGTCGTGCGCGGCGAGCACCTCCCCGGTGCCGGCGTCGGCCACCAGCCACGAGAGGGCGGAGAGGTCAGGGGGACCGGGGGTGCCACGGTGGGGCCTGGCCTGGATGCCGGGGCGGTAGAGCAGGGAGGGCTGTACGGCCGTCGGCCCGGGGCCACCGGGTGGCGTGGGTGCCGGGCCCGCGGCTGACGCGAGGGGCGCGAACGCCAGGACGCCCGCCACACAGAGCGCGCAGGTCGTGACCCCGGCCCGGGAAGAGAATCCGATAGTCATACCGGCCACCGTAGGAACGGACTCTCCGTCCACCGTGCTGCCCCGGCCGATGAGCACCTGCGTGCAACCCGGATGCCGCACGTCAGGGCCGGCGATGCCGAGCTGGTCCCAAGACGGCCGCTGTGTCAGCCGGTGGGCAGTGTCGGCTGGATGCGACGCAGGAAGGTTGCGTTGTCCGGGGTGTCCCGCAGCCGCTCCAGGAGGGTCTCCAGGCTGCCCTGGCCGTCCCGCGTCTGGAGCGCGCGGCGCAGTCCGTGCATGGTGTTCAACTCGGCCGGGGACAGGAGGAGTTCCTCGCGGCGGGTGCCGGACGGGTTGATGTCGACGGCCGGGAAGACGCGCCGGGAGGCGAGCTCGCGGCTCAGCCGCAGCTCCATGTTGCCGGTGCTCTTGAGCTCCTCGAAGAAGTAGTCGTCGGCGCGGGAGCCGGTCTCCACCAGCGCGGTGGCGAGGATGGTGAGCGAACCGCCCTCCGCGGCCAGCCGGGCGGCGCCGAAGAACCGCTTGGGGCCGAGCAGCGCGGTCGCGTCGACACCGCCGCTGAGGGTACGGCCACCGGAGGCGGCCGCGTTGTTGTGCGCCCGGCACAGCCGGGTCAGGGAGTCGAGCAGGATGACGACGTCCTCGCCGGCCTCGACGAGCCGCTTGGCCCGCTCGATCACCAGCTCGGCGAGCGCGATGTGCTGCTTGGCGGGCCGGTCGAAGGTCGAGGCGTACACCTCGCCGCGCACGGAGCGCCGCATGTCGGTGACTTCCTCGGGGCGTTCGTCGAGCAGCACGACCATCAGCCGGGCCTCGGGGTGGTTGCCGGCGACGGCGGCCGCGATCTGCTGGAGCAGCACGGTCTTGCCGGTCTTGGGCGGGGCCACGATCAGCCCGCGCTGGCCCTTGCCGACGGGGGCGATCAGGTCGGCGACCCGACCGGTGAGGCCGGACGCCGGGTGTTCGAGACGCAGCCGCTCCTGCGGGTGCAGGGGGGTGAGGTCGCGGAAGCTGCGGCGACCGCGCAGTTCGGCGGGTGTGCGCCCGTCGATCCGTACGACCTCGGTGAGGGCGCGGCGGTCGCGTACGCCTTCGAGGAGGTCGCCCTTGCGCAGGCCGTGACGGCGGATCAGGGCGGGGGAGACCGTGGGGTCGGACGGGGAGGGCTGCAGGCTCTCGGCGCGCAGGTACCCCTTCCCGTTGGTGTCGATGTCGAGGACACCGAGGGCGACCTGGGTCGTGGGTTCTTGCTTGACCGGGGGGTGTTCGAGTGTGGTGGTCATGATGGTGTGTCCTTTCGAGGACGGCTGGCATGTGACATGCGAAGGAAGGGGATGCCGCGAGAGGGAAGGCGGACGTGCGCCTTCGGCGGCGAGAGAAACAGCACCTCGGGTACGGCACAGCTGTGCCGGTCACGAAGTGGTGCTGGAAAGCCGGTGCGCCGGCCTGGTAACGGCGGGCGGTTCGGCGAACTGAAGGGGAACTGGCACCGGCGCCCGGAAGGGGGCGTACACAAGTGCTAGGAGGACCGTAGCACACGGCCCTCGGCGGTGTGAGCCGTCAGCGGGTGGCGAGGAGGCCGTACAGGAGCGGAATCCTGGGCTCAGGGAGCCGCCACCAGCCGGAGGGGGTGCGGACCATGTGCGGCCAGCGCGGCCACGGCAGCTCGTCGCTCTCCGTCAAGCGCTGGATCTTCATTCCTGCATCCGTCAACGCGTTGATGACCTCGCTTATTCCGTGCATCCACTCGTAACTGTCGGTGGCTTCCTCGAGCGCCGGGCCGTCGGTGTACGTGTGCGTGCCGTCTCGGTGCACCGCGCCCGCGCCGCCGAGGTAGTCGTGGCGCAGCAGCAGCTCGGGGCCCTCGCCCGGACCCGGCTTCGGGCCGAGGGAGTTGAGCAGCGGGTGGAACTCGCAGATGTACAACCGCCCGCCGGGGCGCAGGAGTTGAGTCATCACGCCCGCCCAGCGCGTCAGGTCCGGCAGGTAGCACAGCGCGCCCTTGCCGGTGTACACGACGTCGAACTGCCGCCCGTCCAGGGCCTCCACGGCGTCGTACACGTTCGCCTGCACGTACTCGACGTCCAGCCCGGCCTTCGCCGCGATGTCACGGGCGGCCGCCACCGACGCGGCCGAGAAGTCGAGCCCGGTGGCCCGGGCGCCGCGCTGCGCGAAGGCGATCGTCTCCGTGCCGAGGTGGCACTGGAGATGGAGCACGTCCTGTCCGGCCAGCTCACCGAGGTCCGCCCACTCGAAGGCGCCGAACCAGCGGGCCGGATCGAGGTCCTGGTCGAGGCCGTAGAACCGGCTGGCGAGATGGACGGGGGTGCGGGCGTCCCAGTTCGCCTGGTTGGCCCGCATGAACCGGGCCTGCTCGTCGGTGGTCATGAAGACCATCCAACCAAACGTCCCCGGCTCCGCGCCGCATACCAGCCATACGAACCCCCGATGCCCTTTCGCGGACCTACTTCTTGTTCCGGCCCAACCCCCTACCTACGCTGCCACCACCGCACTCCGGCGGGCTTGGACAAGGGACTTGGGCAGTCATGGGTCGACTGGCCGGGAAAATCGCTTTCATCAGCGGGGCTGGCGCATCGAGCTGCTCGCCCGCCCCGGACCCCCTGACCGCCGCCCTCACCGAGGGATACGGGCACTTCGCGGTCACCACCCCCGAACTCGACCCGGTCTACGCCGCTGTGGTGGCCCACGAAGCCGGTGAGGTCATGAAACCCGGCCCCTCTCCCGAACTCGGGGTGCGCATGGCCTGGGTCAGTGACCCCGAGGGAAATCTCATCGAACTCATAGAGAAATTCGACCCCGTAGCGAAGAACGCAGAGTGAGGGCACCGCGATGACGGAATCGATCTCCTTGAAAAAGCTCGACAAAGGGACGCTCATAGCGTGTTGTCTCGCGGTGGCCGCGGCACAGCTGTGCATTACGGTGCCCTCACCGATCAACGGCAATATTCAGGCGGCTTTCGGCGCCTCTGGCTCTCAGGTCGCCTGAGTCACGTCCGCGTTCATTCTGCCCACCGCGATTCTCGAGCTGAATTTCGGCGTACTCGGTGACCTGTTCGGCCGTAAACGCCTTCTGGTACTGGGCGGGTTCATCCTGGCGCTCGGTGAACTCCTCAACGCCCTTGGCCTCACCGCCCTGCTGTGGGGCATCATCGAGGGCGGTGACCGCGGTTGAGGCAGCGAGGCGATCGTCGGCTCGCTCACCCTGGCCGGCATGTTCGGCTTCATCGGCACCGCGTACTGCGTCTCCATCCGGCTCGGCGCCGTGATGCACCTGAGCCCGCTGAGGGCCGGAATGCCGTTCGTGATCCTGTAGTTGATCCCGCTCCTGCTGGCCCCGGTGCTGAGCAGGATGCTGACCCGGGTCGAGCCGCGCTGGCTGCTGATGGGCGGTCTGCTGCCGATGGCCGCCGGTCAGTTCTGGATCGCCGCGCTGCCCATCACCTCGACGTCCCTCGCGGCCTTCATCGGCCCGGTGCTGCTGCTCGGCGTCGGCTTCATCTGCGTCGTCTCATCGCTCACCTCCGCGGCCGTGAACGCCGTACCCATCAACATGACCGGCATGGCCAGCGGAGCGACCAGCCTGGTGCGGGAGTTCGGGCAGGCGCTCGGCCCGGCGGTCATCAGCACCGTCGCGATGAGCGCCGCCTCCTCGGTCCTGGTGGGCAGGCTCAGCGGCGCGGACGCCGGCATGGAGGCGGCCGCGGGTCCGCTAGCCGTGGTGAACGCGGGCAGCGACAACGCCCGGGCCGCCGCCCGGACCGCGCTCGGTCACGGCATGGCGTTGGGCGTGGTGATCTGCGGCTGTGCCTCCCTGGTGCCGGACGGGCATGACAGAGGGGCCGGGGTACCTGACCCCGGCCCCTCTGTCATGGGTGGCTCACGCGTACGGGTCGAAGGGGATCCCCGCCGGCTTCGCGTAGTTGAGGTTGTATTGGAAGTCGCCGTCGTCGATCTTGAGCGTCGCCGAGCCGAAGTCGGCGCTCATGAGCTTGTCGCGGAAGCCGGCCGGGTAGCCGTTCCAGCCGACCAGACGCGGGTAGAACCAGTTGCCCGTGGCGTTCTCCGCCGGCTCGTCGTTGCTGTTGGCGAAGCGGAAGCAGTGCGTCGAGACGCCGTCCTTGTGGTACACGATCTTCGGGTGGGTGCCGTCGAACCGGATCGAGGAGGCGGCGGCCGTCGCGTAGCTGCTGTGCTGCGACGCCGACACGTACTGGACCTGGTTGTTGTTGATCCACACGATGACGTGTTCCCAGTCGTGCGTGTGCCCGATCGCGGCCGGACCGAGGGTGGCCTGGTCCTTCTCGAAGTAACTGGCGTACATGACGGCGCACCAGTCGTTGTTGCACTTCTCGCGCGAGTACGTGTTGGCGTTGGCCAGTTGGGCGTAGTCGTGGCAGTGCCCGTTGACGTCGCCGCCGAGCTTCAGGCCCGGGTTGAGCGTGCCGTCGGCGCCGATGGCGGCGGTCGCGTAGCAGCCGTCACCGTCGTAGTCGTAGGCCGGCGAGAAGGTCTGCTCCAGGCCGTCGGCGTTCTGGGGGAGCAGGGTCAGGACGCTTGCGTGGGCACTGGCCGGGATCGCCACGACGAGTGTCATGGCGCCGACCGTGCCGAGGAGGACCTTGGCGAGAGATCTCAACTTGTTCATGTTGCTTCCTTGTCGCACGTACGAGCGTCAGCAGTAGAGGTTGCTGCCGGGGGTGACTCCGAGGACGGAGGTGATGCGGTTGTAGGCATCCACGCGGCTCTGGACCTGGGCGGGGTTGCGGCCGTCGCACTCAAGAGAGCCGTTGATGGAGCGGATGGTCTGGCCGAAGCCGGCGCCGTTGACCATCGCGTTGTGGGGGGTCATGGTCCCGGGACCGGTCTGGGTGTTCCAGTACCAGAGGCCGGTCTTCCAGGCCACGGCCGAGTCGTTCTGCACCAGCCAGGGGTTGTTGAGGAGGTCGATGCCCAGGGCGTCGCCGGCTGCCTTGTAGTTGAAGTTCCAGGACAGCTGGATGGGACCACGGCCGTAGTAGGCGGCCTGTCCGGCGGGGCAGCCGTAGGACTGGCTCCAGTCGCAGTACGTGGGGTAGTTGGCGGTGTTCTGCTCCACCACGTACACCAACCCACCCGTCTCATGACTGACGTTGGCCAGGAACGCGGCGGCTTCCTGCTTCTTGGTGGTGTCCGAGCCGGTGTTCGCGAAGCCCGGGTAGGCCGACAGCGCCGCGGTCAGGCCGCTGTAGCTGTAGAAGGAGTTCCGGCCCGGGAAGATCTGGTTGAACTGCGCCTCACTCACCACGAAGCCCGAGGGGTTGGTACCGCCACCGCCACTCGCGGGCGCGCTCCACTTCTGGTTCGCCCCGCCCCCGCAGGTCCAGATCTGCAGCCGGGTGCCGTTGGCGCTGTTGTTGCCGGTGACGTCCAGGCACTTGTTGGCCTGCGGGTTGACGATGTCGTTGGCCGAACTGACGACCCACTGCTGCGCGGCGGAGCCGTTGCAGTCGTACAGCTGGACGGTCGTGCCGTCCGCGGTGCCGGCACTGGTCACGTCCAGACACTTGCCGAGCGCGCGCAGGGTGCCGTCGCCGGGGTTGGACCAGGTCTGGGCGGCGGTGCCATTGCAGTCGTAGAGCTGGATGGCGGTGCCGTTGGCGGTGTTGGCACCCGCGACGTCGACGCACTTGCCGGCCAGGCCGGTGATCCGGCCGTCCGCCGCGTGGGCGGGCATGACGGAGAACAACGTTGTCATCGCGGCCGTCAGCACGAACGTGAGCACGAGCCAGACCAGAGATCTGCGTCTGGGCTGAACCATTCCGAAGGTGGGGGAGAGCATCGGATGTCGCTCCTTGGCGGTGAGTGGGGGGTTGGGGGTGAGTCCAGAGGGCACCACTGATGCGAACTGGTCCAGACCTTGGCAGGTCGGAATGGGTGCGTCAACACTTAAGGAAAGACGCGAAGTTGACGACTGGATATCGTGTCGGCATGCGGCAAAAGTCCTGCGACGGCGAGGAGGCCGACGGGCGTGAAGTGGACGGGTGCGCGCTACACCGACAAACCCACCGTCGAGGTGCGGACGTGGATCGACGCCCCGCCCGAGCGGGTGTGGGCGCTCGTGTCGGACGTCGGACGGATGCCGGGCCTGAGCGACGAACTCCAGTCGGTGGAATGGCTCGACGGCGCCACCGCACCGGCGGTCGGTGCCCGGTTCCTCGGCCGCAGCAGGCATGAGGCGCTCGGGGACTGGTCCACCACCTCGTACGTCATCGAGTACGAACCGGGCCGCGTCTTCGCGTGGGCGGTGGAGGATCCCGCGGACCCGTCCGCCGTCTGGCGCTTCCGCCTGCACGCGGGCGACGGGGGCACCGAGTTGTCGGAGTGGGTGCAGTTGGGGCCCGGTCGCTCCGGACTGTCCGTGGCCATCGGCCGGATGCCGGACAAGGAGGAGAAGATCGTGTTCGTACGGCTGCGGGAGTTCGAGCGGAACATGACGGCCACCCTGGAGCGGATCAAGCGGCTGGCGGAGACCGGCTGATGCGCACCGCGACCACCGTCGAGGCCTCCGGCGGCCACCATTGGTCCGAGCAGACCGACTTCGTCGTGGAGGCCGAGAAACTCGGACTCGACGTCTGCTGGGTGGCCGAGGCCTGGGGTTCCGACGCGCCCTCCGCCCTCGGCTACTACGCCGCCCGCACCGAGCGGATGCTGCTGGGCTCCGGCGTCATCCAGATCGGCACCCGCACCCCGGTCGCCGTCGCGCAGACCGCGATCACGCTCTCCAACCTGTCCGGCGGACGCTTCCTGCTGGGCCTCGGGGCGTCAGGCCCCCAGGTCATGGAGGGACTGCACGGCGTTCCCTTCGCCCGGCCGCTGGCCCGGATGCGGGAGACCGTGGAGATCGTGCGCCGCGTCCTCGACGGCGGCAAACTCTCCTACGCGGGCACGGAGTTCCGTATCCCGCTGCCCGACGGCGACGCCGTCCCGATGCGTCTGTCGACGCGGGCCGAGCACGCCGTCCCCGTCTACCTCGCCGCCCTGTCACCGGCCATGCTCCGGCTCACCGGTGAGGTCGCCGACGGCTGGCTCGGCACCAGTTTCGTGCCCGAGGGCGCCGCCGACGCCTACTTCGCCCCGCTCGACGAGGGGCTCGCCCGCGGCGGGCGCGAGCGGGCGGACCTCGACGTCTGCCAGGGAGCGGAGGTCGCCTTCGCCCCCGACGAGGACGCCCTCGGCGCGATGGTCGCCGGTCGCAAGAAGGAACTCGCGTTCAGCCTCGGCGGCATGGGCTCCGCCTCCACCAACTTCTACAACCGGGCGTACAGCCGCCAGGGTTGGGCCGAGGTCGCCGCCGAGGTGCGCGAGCGCTGGCAGGCCGGCGACCGGGACGGCGCGGCGGCCCTCGTCACCGACGAGATGGTCCTGGGCACGACGCTGATCGGCACCGAGGCGATGGTGCGACGCAGGCTGCGGGTGTGGCGGGACGCCGGGGTGGACACGGTACGGCTGTATCCGGCCGGGGAGACCCTGGACGCCCGGCTCGCCACGCTGGGGCGGGCGATCGAGCTGGTGCGGGAGGTCGGGGACGGGGCGTGACCCGGCATCGGTAGCCCACGAGAGTGCCCCGGGGGTCGGCTTGCCGATCGCGGTCGCCTCCCGATCACTTTCCGATCGCGTCCAGTTCCGCGATCGCGTCCGCCGGGAGCGTCAGCTCGGCCGCCGCCACGTTCTCGCGCAGGTGGTCGACCGAGGACGTACCCGGAATGAGGACGATCGAGGGCGAGTGCTGCAACAGCCAGGCCAGCGCGACCTGTTGGGGTGAGGCGTCGAGGCGGGCGGCGACCGAGTCGAGGGCGTCGTGCTGGAGCTGGGAGAAGCCGCCGAGCGGGAAGAAGGGGGCGTAGGCGATGTTGTCGGCCGCGCAGCGGTCGACGAGGTCGTCGTCCTTCCGGTTGGCCAGGTTGTAGAGGTTCTGCACGGTCACGACCGGGGCGATGGCCTGGGCCTCCGTGAGCTGGGCGACGGAGACACCGCTCAGGCCCAAGTGCCTGACCAGTCCCTCCTGTTGGAGCTCCGCGAGGGCGCCGAACCTCTCGGCGATCGACTCGTCCCCGTCGCTCTCCACCGAGCCGAGCCGCAGGTTGACGGCGTCGAGGGCGTCGACGCCCAGCCGTCGCAGGTTGTCGTGCACCTGTGCCTTGAGCTGGTGCGGTTCCTGGGCCGGCAGCCACGCCCCGGTGCCGTCGCGGCGGGCGCCCACCTTGGTGACGATCCTCAGGTCCGCCGGGTACGGATGCAGGGCTTCCTTGATCAGCTCGTTGACGACGTAGGGGCCGTAGAAGTCGCTGGTGTCGATGTGCGTGATGCCCAGCTCGACCACCTCTCGCAGCACCGCCAGCGCCTGGTCGCGGTCCTTGGGCGGTCCGAACACACCCGGCCCCGCCAGCTGCATGGCGCCGTAGCCCATACGGCTGAGGGTGAGGTCCGGGGCGAGGGTGATCGTTCCGCCGGGAGCTGAGGTGGCCATGGTGGCGCCCTTCGTGTGGTCGTCCGATGCGATCACCACTCTCCTACGGTCGCGGCCGGGTAGGCAGTACCTCCTGCTTCCTGGGACCGCCGGTACCAGGAAGCAGGTCCGAGGAGCCGGTGCCAGGAGCGCGGGCGCGGAAATCCCGTCCGATTTTCTTCCGGCGTGGTGTCGATTCGCGTCGGTGCCGTTCGTCGGCGGGGTGTAGGAAGCAAGAGACGACCGGGAGGACCCCATGAAGTACATGCTGCTCGTCTGCGGCGACGACACCGCCGACGGCTCGGGAATGGCACCCGTCGAACCCTGGGTGGAGGAGCTGGGCGACAGCCGCGTACGGCTGCACGGCCACCGCCTCGCGAAGCCCGCCGAGGCCGTCACCGTGCGGGTCCGCGGCGGCGAGGTGCTGCGCACCGACGGGCCGTTCGCGGAGACCAAGGAGTACGTCGCCGGATTCGACGTGCTGGAGTGCGACAGCCTGGAGGAGGCCGTCCAGGCCGCGGCTCGGCATCCCGTGGCGACGATCGGGGCCATGGAGGTACGTCCGTTCTGGCCGATGGAGGGGGAGGAGGACGGGGAGACACAGATCCGTCGCCTCGACGCCGAGCTGACCGAGGCGGCCCGCGAGCGCGACGTCGAGCGGATGCTGGCCTGCTACGCACCGGACGTCACCGCCTTCCACCTCGCCGACGGCCGGGAACTGCACGGTCTGGACAGCTTCCGGAAGGTCGTGGAGGACTTCTTCGGGAGCGTGACCGGCCCGGTGACCCGCGAGGTGCTGGACCTGCGTGTCCACGGGGACGAGAGCGTCGCCTTCGCCCACTCCCTCGTACGGATCCGAGCCACTCGTACGGACGGCGAGCCCCTCGACGATGTCCTTCGCGTCACCACCGGCTACCGCGACGCCGGCCTGCGCTGGCTGATCACCCACGAGCACGTGTCGCTCCAGGCCGGGTGACGACCGTGAAGTACGTCCTGTTCGTCTGCGCACCGGCGGACGACGAGGAACCCGTCCGGACAGCGGTCACCGTCCGCCTCCGCCCGCCCTCCGACGCCACCACCGTGCGCGTCCGGGGTGACGAAGTCCTGCTGGACGACGGGCCGTTCGCCCGCACCGAGGAGTACGTCGCGGGTGTCGACCTGGTCGAGGCGGCCGACCTCGACGAGGCCATCGCGCTCGCCGCGCGGCACTCCGCGGCCGGCGGGGGCGGACCGGTCGAGGTGCGGCCGGTGCGGGGGTGACCGACGGTGCCTGACGAGGAGTCGCCTGAGGTGGGGGCGCCCGATGCGGACGTCGAGGAAGCCGTCGCCGTCGCCTTCCGCGCGGAGTGGGGCCAGGTAGTCGCCACCCTGATCCGGGTGACCGGCGACTGGGACCTCGCCGAGGAGTGCGCGCAGGACGCCTTCGCCCAGGCCCTCGACCGGTGGCGGCGCGACGGCGTGCCACGCCGCCCCGGCGCCTGGCTCACCACGACCGCCCGCAACCGCGCTCTCGACGTACTGCGCCGGGAGGCGGTCGGGGCGGCCAAACTCCGGGAGGTGGCGGTGCTGGCCGGCGACGAACCGTACGACGACAGGGACAGGGCCGGATCGCCGTACGAGGACGACGACGCGAGCGGTGTGCAGGACGACCGGCTGCGGCTGATCTTCACCTGCTGCCACCCCGCAGTGCCCATCGAGGCGCGGGTCGCCCTGACCCTGCGCACCCTCGCGGGGCTGACCACCCCCGAGATCGCCCGCGCCTTCCTCGTGCCGGAGGCGACCATGGCGCAGCGTCTGGTGCGGGCCAAACGGAAGATCCGCAACGCCGGCATCCCCTACCGCGTACCGCCCGCGCACCTGTTGCCCGAGCGCACGGCGGGTGTCCTCGGTGTCCTCTACCTCCTCTTCAACGAGGGCTACACGGCCTCGTCCGGCGCGGAGCTGGTCCGGCGGAACCTGTGCGCCGAGGCCATCCGGCTCGCCCGGGTCCTGGCCCGGCTCATGCCGGACGAGCCCGAGGTGCTCGGCCTGCTCGCGCTCCTGCTGCTGCACGATTCCCGTCGGCACGCGCGCGTGGACGGCGCGGGTGAGCTGATGACCCTGGAGGACCAGGACCGCGGTGCCTGGGACCGCGCCGAGATCGCCGAGGGCGCCGCCCTGGTGGAGACGGCACTGCGCCGGGGCAGCCCCGGGCCGTACCAGATCCAGGCCGCCATCGCCGCGTGCCACACCACCGCCCGTACGGCCGAGGAGACCGACTGGGCCGACATCGCCGCGCTCTACGGAGAGTTGGCCTGCTACGTGCCCTCCGCCGTGGTCCGCCTCAACCGCGCGGTGGCCGTCGGCATGGCCGAGGGCCCGGAGGCGGGCCTCGCCCTGGTCGCGGAACTGGAGCGGGAGGGCGAACTGGCCGACTACCACCTGCTCCCGGCCACCCGCGCCGATCTGCTGCGCCGCGCCGGCCGCCTGAAGGAGGCGGCCGAGGCGTACCGGCAGGCGCTGGAGCTGGTGGAGAACGAGGCCGAGCGGAGGTTCCTGGAGAAGCGGCTCGCGGAATGCGGGGTGTAGAAGCGGTTCGCGGGGGTGGGCGCGGTCGTAAGAGCCCTCTGTGGGAGTGCGGGTCGTAGGAGTTCTACGACGGTCAGGAACCGTCGAGCGCGTTCGTGATCGCCTTCACCCCGCCGTGCGCCGCGCGGAAAGACGGTGACGATGACCGTCGACGGCACCGCGACCGCGATCACGCTCGGCACGAGTCACACCGGTGCCATCACCCTCACCGTCGCGTAAGGGCGGGCGGAGGCGCGGCCGTTCAGACGGACCGTGCCTCCGCCTCCTTGGCGATCTGCTCGAACTGGGCGCCCATGGCGGCCGCGAGGGCCTGCACACCCGACAACGGGCGGACCATGACCGTGAGTTCGTCGATCAGGCCGTTCTCGTCGACGTGGATGAAGTCGCAGCCGGTCAGCTCCCGGTCGCCGACCCGGGCCGCGAAGACCAGGGCGTGGTTGCGGCCGTCGGGGCCGGCGAGCTCGTTCTCGTAGCGGAAGTCCTCGAAGACCCGGCTGACCGCGCGCAGGATCGCCGCGGTGATCGCCTTGCCCGGGTACGGCTTGAAGACCGCCGGGCTGGTGAAGACGACGTCCTCGGCCAGCAACGCCTCGACGGCGTCCAGGTCGCCCGCCTCGACCGCCTCGCGGAACGCGCGCATCGGATCACCTCATAGTCAATTTGTTGAGTAGATGTGGATGAGAGTAATGAGCCGTTGTTGCGGTGTCCACCGGCGCGGCCCGTTCACCTAGGCTGAGCCGCATGTTCAGCCCCGAGGGACCCAGCCTCCGTGAACTCGCCGTCCAGGCGCTGTCCTCCGTCGAACGCGGGTACGACCTGCTCGCTCCGAAGTTCGACCACACGCCGTTCCGGACCCCGGACTCCGTGCTGGACGCGGTCGCGGCGGCACTGAAGCGGACAGGTTCCTACGACACCGGACTCGACCTGTGCTGCGGCACGGGGGCCGGGATGGAGGTGCTGGCGTCGGTGTGCCGGCAGAGCATCACCGGGGTCGACTTCAGCGGCGGGATGCTGGACGTGGCGCGCAAGGACCTGCACGGCATCGGCGTCCCTGAGGTGAACTGGGTGCGCGCGGACGCCCGTGCGCTGCCCTTCCGCCCCGGCTCCTTCGGTGTGGTGGTGAGCTTCGGGGCGTTCGGGCACTTCCTGCCCTCGGAGCTGCCCGGTCTGTTCGCGCAGGTCCACTCCGTGCTGCGGCCGGGCGGCTGCTTCGCGTTCCCCGTGCTGGCCCCGCCCCGGCCCACCTCTCCGGTGTTCTGGATGCTGCTCGGGTTCGACGGGGTGATGCGGGTGCGCAACGCCGTCTGGCGCCCGCCGTTCGTCATGTACTACCGCGCCTTCCGGCTCGGCGAGGTACGGCGGGAACTGGAGCGCGCCGGATTCGCCGTGGACCTGCACGCGCTCCCGGAGTTCGGCGAACGGAGCGACGGCAGCCCCCGCGTGCGGATGGTCGCGGCCCGGAAGCTGCCGTAGGACGTCCCGCTCGCCGGAGTCCGGGTGGAGCGTCGGTCGGAGGTCAGGTCCGGGGCCTGTCGGAGGTGCCGGTCGGCAGGGCGGTCGGGGCGCCGGAGTCCAGGCGGAGCGCCGGTCCGAGGCCGGCCAGTGGCCAGGTCCGGGGCCGGTCACAGGTCCGGGTCGGCAGGGGGTCCCGTTCGCCGGAGTCCAGGCGGAGCGTCGGCCGGAGGCCGGTCGAAGGCCAGGTCCGAGGTCGGTCGGCGTTCCGATTCAAGGCCCGTCAGAGATCCAGTTCGACCGGCACCCCGCCCAGCGCCAGCGCGACCCCCGCCTCCGGGGTCAACTCCCCGCCCTCGCGCACCGCTTCGCTGAACCGGGCGTGGCCGAGGGCGGCACGCAGTCGGCGCTCGTACTCGCGGTGGAAGACCGTCCGGTCGGGTCGGCCGAGCTGGGGCAGGCCTGCGGTGAGCCACAGGCGCCGGCTGACGCCGAGCAGGCGCGCGGCCAGTTCCGCCTCGCCCCGCGTGGCCTGTGCGGCGACCAGCAGGTCGGCGACCGCGGCGGCGCCGATCCGGTCGTGGACGCGCCACTTCGCGGTCAGGGCGGCGCGCGCCGACAGCAGCGCCTCGTCCGCGTGGCCGAGACCGATCCCGGCCAGTGCGACGAAGAAGTCGCCCCACGCCCGCATCCACAGCTCGCCGCGCTTGGCGCAGTCGGCGCGCAGCCGCTCGGCGACCGCCGCGCACCGCTCGAACGCGGCCTGGCCGGCCAGCAGATACGCCTGAAGGGCGAGTGTCAGCAGTTGGAAGAACTCGGCCCCGCCGTCCCCCGCGGGCGCCTGGCCGACGGCCCCGTACAGCACCGCCGAACGCGCCGACTCGCCCCGCACGGCCAGGCTCGCTCCCGTCAACGGCAGTGCGGGCACCGGCAGTCGACGTTCCTCCGCGAGCCAGACGTACGCGGCGCTCACCGACTCGGCGGCCTCCAGATCGTCCGGTACGACGGTGACCAGCCGGTGCGCCCAGACCGCGAGGGTCTGGTCGGGCCCGCCGGCCTCGGGCGCGCGCTCCAGCGCCCGCTCCAAGTAGCCACGGCCCTCCTCCGTGAAGCCGCAGGCGAACCAGAAGAACCAGAGGGAGCCGGTGAGTTCGAGCGCCGTCTCGGGTTCCGGCGCGGTCAGGCACTCCTCCACCGCGAGCCGCAGATTGGCGTGTTCCGAGGTCAGCCGCTCGGCCCACATCCGCTGGCCGGGCCCGAGCCACTCCGCCTCGCCCTGCCGGGCGATCCACCGGAAGTAGTCCCGGTGTCTGCGCCGCACCGCGTCCTGTTCGCCCAGGCCGGTCAGCCACTCGGCGCCGAACGAGCGGACCGTGTCCAGCATCCGGTAGCGCGTGCCCACCGCCTCGCCGTCCCGCGTGACGATGGACTTCTCGGTGAGCGAGGCCAGCAGGGCGAGGATCTCCTCGGCGTCCAACGGGCCGCCGTGGCACACGAATTCGGCCGCCTCGACGTCCCAGCCACCGGCGAACACCGACAGCCGCGCCCACAGCAACCGCTCCAGCGGGGTGCACAGTTCATGGCTCCAGCCGATCGCGGTGCGCAGCGTCTGATGCCGGGCCAGCCGTGGCCGCGCGGGCGAGACGAGCAGGTCGAACCGGGAGTCCAGGCCCTCCAGCAGACGGTCGAGCGGAAAGCCGCGCAGCCGCACCGCGGCCAGCTCCAGGGCCAGCGGTATCCCGTCGAGCCGGGCGCAGACCGCGGCCACGCACGCCCGGTTGGCCTCGGTGAGCGCGAACGACGGGACCGCGGCCGCCGCCCGGGCCGCGAACAGAGCCACCGCGTCGTCCCGCTCACCGAGCGGCAACGGCGCCACCGCCAGCAACTGCTCCCCGGGCAGCCCCAGCGGCTGCCGACTGGTGGCCAGCACCCGCAACTCCGGCACGCTCGCAAGGAGTTCGTGCACCACCCGCGCACACTCCTCCAGCACGTGCTCACAGGTGTCGAGGACGAGCAGCAACGGCGCGCCCGTGAGGTGCTCGGCGACCGCCTCGAGGAGCGGGCGCAGGGTCTGTTCGGTCAGCCGAGTGGCCTGGGCCACGGCATTGGTCAGCAGGTCCGGGTCCCGCAGCTCGGACAGCTCCACCAGCCACACCCCGCCCGGAAAGCCGGCCCGCGCCGCATGCGCGGCCCGCAGCGCCAGCCGCGACTTGCCCACCCCGCCCGGCCCCGTCAGTGTCACCAGCCGCGTGCTCCCCAACAGCCCCGCTATCTCGGCGAGTTCACCCCGACGGCCGATGAACGCGTTCGCCTCGGCGGGAAGGTTGCCGGTCCTGCCGCCCTGTACCGAGGCCGCCATGGTCCCCCCTCACCCAGCCGAACGCCGACACCATAACCCCTCACGGAAGGCCTGATCCCGGCGTAGCGTGGAAGCGGTCCGCCCACCGAGGGAGGTGTGGGGATGACCGTCGTACCGGCCCTGAGAACCGTGGGACAGATGCGCCAGGGAGACCATCTGCTCCTGGGCTACGACACGGACGAGGAGCGCGACACCGTACTCGCCGCCTTCCTCCTCGACGGCCTGGCCAGCGGCCATCGAGGGCTCGTCCTGCCACCGGCCGACATCCCCGCCGGCGTCGCCCTGTCCTTCCTGGAGGCGCACGGCTGCCGGGTGGACGAGGAGATCGCCACCGGCCGGCTCTGCGTAGACCCCCAACTGGCCGTCCCCGAGGGGCTGTGGGACCTCGACGAGGCGATCCGCCGTGAGGCCCGTCGCGCGGTCGGCGACGGTTTCCTCGGGCTGCGCGTGTGCACCGAGGTGCTGCGCGCCCAGGCCGGCAAGGGCCTGAAGACCCTGCACGACAGCGAGTTGCTGCTGGACCCCGTGTTCGCCTCGCTGCCGGTGCTCGGCATCTGCCAGTACGACCGTCGGCTCTTCGACGAGGCCGAGCTGGTGCCGATCGCCGGACTGCATCACGGCCGGGTCGGCGCCGACGCCGTGTGGCGCGACGAACTCCTCACCATCACCCGCACCTTCGCACCCCCGGGCCTGGCCCTCGCCGGAGAGGTCGACGAGACCAACGTCACCGCCGTCGCCCGCGCCCTGCACGCCGAGACGGCCCGCGCCCGCGCCCGCACGGCCGGCGGCGCCCGCATCCGACTCGACCTGCGCGAACTGCACTTCATCGACGTGGGCGCGCTGCGCCTGCTGGTCTTCACGGCGCTGGGCCTGTACGCGTCCGACGGCACCCTCGTGCTGACCGGCGTCGCCCCGCACGTGCGGCGGGTGATGCGGGTGGCCGGCTGGGACCGGGTGCCCGGTCTGCGCTTCGAGCCCCCAGGAGAGCCCCCAGGAGAGCCGTCATGACCCGCACAGGCTTCGTCCACCAGGCCCTGCGCTACGGCTCGGACGACGAGTTCCTCACCGGCACCGCCGAGCACGCCCGCGCCGGCCTCGACGACGGCGACACCGTCCTGGCGGTGGTGAGCGCCCACAACATCTCCCTGCTCGCCGGGGCCCTCGGCAGCCGGTCCGGGGAGGTCGAGTTCGTCGACGCACGCGACTGGTACGACTTCCCGTCGCGCACCCTCGGCCGCTACCACGCGTACTGCGAGCGGCTCGGCCCCGACCGGCGGGCCCGCGTGATCGGCGAGCCCGTCTGGACCGGCCGCAGCGCCTTCGAGACCCACGAGTGGCTGCGCTACGAGTCCCTCCTCAACGTCGTCTTCGCCGGCACCGGCCACCGGATCCTGTGCCCGTACGACACCCGGGTCCTCCCGGAATCCGTGGTGCGCGGCGCGGCCCGCACCCACCCCGAACTCGCCGGGGAGGGCGGTGCCGCGTACACGGACCCGGCGGACTTCTGCGCCGAGTGCGACGAGCACCGCCCCGCCGCACTCCCCGCCGGACCGCGCGACATCCGCTTCACCCGGGGCCGCTCGGCCGCCGTCCGCCGCACCCTCACCGCGTACGCCCGCGGCCTCGGCCTGCCCGAACAGCGGACGCACGACCTGGTGGCCGCGGTGCACGAGACCGTCGTCAACTCCGTGCGCCACGGCGGCGGACAGGGTGTCGTGCGGCTGCACAGCGACCCCGACTACGTGATCTGCGAGATCCGCGACGACGGCTCGCACACCTCCGCACCCCGACCCCGCTTCCCCGGTCAGTTGCCGCCGCGCCCACGGGCCGCGAACGGCCACGGGATGTGGCTGGTACGGCAGTTGAGCGACCTGGTCGCAGACGACCTCGACCCAGCAGGGTCGGTCGTACGGCTGTACTTCCGCCACCGGAACCCGGTCAGCCCGCCGCGGGAAGGGTGAACTCGTAGACCAGGGCGTCCTGTTGGGCGTCCACGAGCAGGTCGGTGATCTCCAGGGGGCGGGCGTACTGATCGTGCACGCGCCGGGTGACCAGGACCGACGGCGCGTCCGCGAGCCGGGTGATGGAGTCCCGGTGGTGCAGGGTCAGGCCCGCCTTGCGCATCCAGTCGTAGGTACGCCGGAGTTGGGCCGAGGCGGCGCCGTCGGCACGGTCGCGGTAGCGGCCCAGCTCCTCGACCTCCGAGAGCGCGACCGCGGAGAACGACGTCACCGCCGTACGCCGGCCGCGACCGTCCGCGTCCGCGGACTCGTAGCGGTGCACCAGGGTGGGCCGGTGCGGGGCGAGCCCCAGCGCCTCGGCGTGCGCGGGCGGGGGAGTCTCCCAGGTGACCGAGGTCCGGTCGGCGCCCGGCTCCGCGGCCCGGGCGCCGACCGGGAACGTCAGCGCGGCCGGCGTCTCGACCGGCAGCCCCGGCAGCGTGGTGTGACTACCGCGCCGGTCGGTGGCGACCAGCCCGTCCCGGCGCAGCACCTCCAGGGCCTGCCGCACGGTCTCCCTGCTGACGCCGAAGCGTTCGGCCAGCCGCCGCTCGCTGGGCAGCCGCCCGCCGGGGGGCCCGTTGCGCAGCTCTTCGAGCAGCTCCGTCGCGACGCGCCAGTACAGCGGCTGTGTTTCGGAGACCGGGTGATCGGTGCGGGCCATGCCGCGCCTCCTGTTGGTGACGTTCCGTAGCCGTGCGGGCTCATTGCGCCACAAGGTCTAGCATTGGTCTAAACCAGCAGGGAAGGGCGGTCGGCCGGTTCGGCCGAAACAAGCCCGCGCGGATCACCGTTCAGAGGGCGCTGTACAGGGCGTCCACCAGTGCCATCTTCCGCGGGTCGTCCGCGATATGAGGCCCCATGCGGTTCATGACGTAGCCGAGGGACACCCCCGCGTCCGGGTCGGCAAGTCCGCAGGAGCCACCGAAGCCGTCGTGTCCGAAAGCGCGCGGGTTGGGTCCGTAGGAGCCGTTCGGGCCGCTCAGCCACAGCCCGAGCGCGACCTCCGTCTCGTGCTCGAACCCGGCACCGAGCACCAGATCGCGGCAACTGCCCTGCCCCTCCCGGACCCGCTCGGCCGCCTCGGCGGACAGCACCCGGTGTCCGCCGTACGAGCCTCGGCCCGCGAGGACCCCGTAGAGCGCGGCGACGGCCCGTGCCGTGCCGTGGCCGTTGGCGGCCGGGATCTCGGCCGCCCGCCACTCGGGCGAGTTCGCCTCGGTCGCGCCCGCCAGGGGGTTGGTCAGCGCCGCGATCGCCACGGGCGTCAACTGGCTGAAGATCGCGGCCTGTTCGCTGGCGGACGCGACCGGCGGATGCATCAGCTCGGCGGCCCGGCCGGCCTCCTTCTCCGGCAGCCCGATCGTGAAGTCGACACCGAGCGGCCCGGTCACCTCCCGCTCCAGGAACGCCCCCGGCAGCAGCCCCGAGACCCGGCGCACCACCTCACCGACCAGGAAGCCGTACGTCAGCGCGTGGTACCCGGACACCGTGCCCGGCTCCCACCACGGCTCGGTCGCCGCGAGCCGCCGCGTGGTGAACTCCCAGTCGTAGAGCTGCTCCAGCGAGTGCGGCTCACGCAGGCCGGCCAGCCCCGCGCGGTGGGACAGCAGGTGCCGTACGAGGACGTTCTCCTTGCCCGCCGCGGCGAACTCGGGCCAGTACGCGGCCACCGGGGCGTCGAGGTCGAGCAGGCCCCGGTCGGCGAGGATGTGCGCGCACAGCGCGACCGGACCCTTCGACGTCGACCACACGTTGACCAGGGTGTCGCGCTCCCAGGGCCGCGTGCGCGCCCCGTCGGCCCACCCGCCCCACAGGTCCACCACGACCTCGCCGTCGACGGTGACCGTGACGGCGGCGCCGAGTTCGTCCCGGTCGCGGAAGTTCTCCTCGAAGGCCGTCCGCACCGCCGCGAACCGCTCGTCGCAGTCGCCGTGCACCGTGGGTTCGCGCTCCGCCATGGGGACCTCCGTCGTCCGCGCAGCCCCGGACCGCGACGCTGCGACCCGGGCGAAACCGAACGTACCGACTGGTCGGACTGGACGGAAGAGTGACGCGACGACTACCTCTCGGCGTGGCGAAAGCCGCCGCTCAGCCGAACGACCGCAGCCAGCGCAGCTTCGTCGCCTCCTGGTAGGGACCGCCGCCCTCGTGGTCGTTGAAGTCGTACACCTCGATCGCCTTGTCCTCGTGTGCCCAGGCGTTGAAGGCCGCGAACACGGTGGAGGGCGGGCAGGTCTGGTCCTCCAGGGCCGCCGAGAACAGGGCCGGCGCGCTGCCGCGGGCGGCGAAGTGGACGGCGTCGAAGTAGGAGAGCGTGCGCAGGGCGTCCTCGCTGCGGCCCCGGTGGGTCTTGAGGAACAGGCCGATCTCGCGGTAGGGGTGACGGTCCGTCAGCGTCGCCGCGCGCGGGTAGTCGCACAGGAACGGCACGTCCGGCGCGATCGCGACCAGGTCCGGGACCAGCCCGCCGACGGCGATCGTGATCCCGCCGCCCTGGCTCGCGCCGAGAACCGTGGTGCGTGAGGCGTCGGTCAGCGGGTGCGAGCGGGCGGCCTCCACGGCACGCACGGCGTCGGTGAACACCCGGCGGTAGTAGTAGTTCTCGGGCGCGTCGATGCCCCGCGTCATGAAGCCGGGGTACGCGGGCGCCCCGCCCACCGGGTCCGGGGTGCCGCCCCCGCCGCCCCAGGCGCTGCCCTGGCCGCGGGTGTCCATCACGAAGTGCGCCCGGCCCGTCGACGCCCACAGCAGGTTCTCGTGCGGCAGCCCGCGCCCGCCCCCGTAGCCGATGAACTCCACGACCAGCGGCAGCGGCTCGGTCGCGCCGGCGGGCAGCCGCAGCCAGCCCTTCACCGGGTGCCCGCCGAAGCCGGCGAACGTCACGTCGTACACCTGGACCGTGGAAAGTCCCGTGTCGACCGGCTCGAACCGGGCGTCCAGGTCGTGCTCCCGGGCCTCCTGCAAGGTCTTGGACCAGAACACGTCGAAGTCGTCGGGCTCGGCGGACTCGCTGCGGTACTCGTGGAGCTCGTCGAGGGGGAGGTCGAACAGGGCCATGCAGGACCGCCTTTGTGAAGGGACAGCGTGGATGATCACACCGTACGTGTGACCTCGGAGGACTCGCCAGGCCTTTGTCGTACCCCCTGTCTACGATGGCGCCATGACGTCAGCCGTGGATCTGCTGGTCAAGGACGCCGGACTGCTGGTCGTGGACGGGGAGCGGGAGATCCCGGGCGGCTGGGCGGCCGTCATGGGCGGTCGGATCACCGCCGTGGGCACGGCGGGCAGCGAGCCCGAGGCCCGTGCGACCGTCTCCGCCGCCGGACGGCTGGTGACGCCGGGGCTGGTCAACACGCATCACCACATCTACCAGAACCTCACCCGCTCCTACGCCCCCGCCGTGAACGGCACCCTCTTCGACTGGCTGACCACGCTCTACCCGCTGTGGGCCGCCCTCGACGAGGAGGCCGCCTACGTGTCCGCGTACGTCGGCATGGCCGAGCTGCTGATGGGCGGCTGCACCACGTCCTCCGACCACCTGTACGTCCACCCGCGCCCGAACCTCGTCGACGCCGAGATCCGCGCCGCCCGTGACATCGGCTTCCGCTTCCACGCCACCCGCGGCTCGATGACCCGCTCCGTCGAGGACGGGGGACTGCCGCCGAGGAGCGTCACCCAGACCACCGACGAGGTGCTCGCCGACAGCGAGCGGCTGATCAAGACCCACCACGATCCGAGGCCCGGCGCGCTGATCCGGGTCGCCCTCGCGCCCTGCTCGCCGTTCTCGGTGACCAAAGAGGTGATGACGGCGACGGCCGAACTCGCCGAGCGCCACGACGTACGCCTGCACACGCACCTCGCCGAGGACCGCGACGAGGACACGTACTGCCTGGAGACCTACGGCTGCCGTCCCGTCGAGTACTTCGAGGACACCGGCTGGATGACCGACCGCACCTGGGTCGCGCACTGCATCTACCCGAACGACGACGAACTGCGCCGGCTCGGCGCCGCGGGCGTCGGCGTGGCGCACTGCCCGAGCTCCAACATGCTGATCGGCGGCGGCACCGCGCGCGTGAAGGAGATGCGGGACCTCGGGCTGCCGGTCGGCATCGGCTGCGACGGCTCCGCCTCCACCGACCACGCCTCGCTCTGGATGGAGACCCGCAACGCCCTGCTCCTGGGCCGCTATCGGGGCGGTCCGGGCGCCATGACCGCGCGCGACGCCCTCGACATCGCGACCCGCGGTTCGGCGCGATGCCTCGGCCGCGCCGACGAGTTGGGGCATCTGCGGCCGGGCGCGTGTGCCGACCTGGTCGTCTGGGACCTGCACGAGGTCGCCCTGGCCGGCGCGTTGAGCGATCCCGTCGAGGCGTGGCTGCGCTGCGGACCGGCACGGGCGTGGACGACGGTGGTCGGGGGCCGCGTCCTGGTCGACCGGGGCGAACCGGTGCTGCCGGGATTGTCGGACGCGCTGCGGGACCATGGGCGGATCGCGCGGCGGATGCAAGGGGTCGGCTGAGGCGGTGGCTTGGTCGCCGGGGGCGTCTACACCCCGCGCCGCGTCCACTCCGGCTCGGTGCGTGCCCACTCCCGTTCCCACTCCAGCAGGCGGTTGTGCTGGGCCCTGTGACGTACCAGCGTGCCGCCGAGCAGCGTCAGGGCCAGTGTGCCGCCCGCCGCGCAGATGCCGAGGCTCACGGTGTGCTGCCAGATCTCGCTCACGCCCGGCGGTGGGGCGACGGCCCGGCCCTCGGAGTCGAACCACACCTTGACGGTGTCCCCGTGCCGGGTGCCCGACGGGACCCGGGCCGTGGCCGTGTGGACTCCGGTGACGGGATCGCTCCAGCGCACGTCCACGCGGTACGGGTGCTCCCGCCCGCTCTGCGTCGTGGGCAGCGTGGCGGGCGTCTTCCCCACCACCTCGGCCCGTACCTGCCGGCGTTCGGCGCGCTGGGCCGCCGCGACCGACCGTGCCTCGTCGTGCGCCCACCAGCCCACGAGCGCTCCCGCGAGCGGGGCGCCGACGAACAGCAGGACCGCGACCGCCAGTGCCGTCCACGCCTCCACGACGTCCGACCGGCGGCGCAGCGTATTGCGCCGCCACCGCCAGCCGCGCACCCGGGTTCGCATGCCGACCTCCTCGACGTGACCTGAGCCGGAGGAGCCGTACCGTGTCCGGTCCGTATCGTCCCTCGGCAGCGCCTGTGCGTACGCGTGCGTACACGCATGCTGTTACCCCGAAGTCCGCACAACGTTCAGTGCCGGACCGGCCGGAAATCGCCAAGTAGATGCTGACTGAAGGAAAATCGGCCGAGAAGCGTCAGCCGAAGCGCTCGATCCGGATCCGGTCCACCGGCTGCCCGGCTTCGACCAGCAGCCGTGAGGCATGTTCGGCGAACGCGTTCGAGCCGCACACGTAGGCCTCCCACCCACCGGGCGGCAACTCGGCCAGCAGCGGCGCCACATGGGCGGCGGCCAGCCGCCCCACCGGCACACCACGCGGCGCGCTCCGCGTGAACACGGGCGTCGTCTCGGTGCCGAACTCCCGCGCATAGATGAGCTGTTCAGGGTCGCGTGCAGACACCAGCAGGCGCAACGGCACCGACAGTCCTTGCGCCCGGTGGTGCCGGACCATCGACATCAGCGGTACGACCCCGGAGCCGGCGCCGAGCAGCAGTGCGGGCCGGTCGCCCGGCCAGGCGAAGAAGCCGCTCACCGGGCCGCGCACCTCGACCCGGTCGCCGGGCCTGGCCTCGGTGTGGAACCACCCCGAGACCTCGCCGCCCTCGACGTGGTCCAGGGTCAGTTCGATGTGCCCGGAGTCGTCGGGCGCGGACGCGATCGAGTAGTGACGCTGGGCCGTGTAACCGTCCTCGGCCGTCAGCCGCAGCATCAGGTGCTGGCCGGGCAGATGGCCCGTCCAGGCGGGCACCGCGAACCGGAAGGTGGCGGCCCGCGGAGTCTCGCGGCGGATCGCGGTCAGCGTGGCGGTCTGCCAGTCGGCGGCGGCCTGCTCGCTCACGGCGATCCGGCCGGGCACGGCGAATCGCGTCGCGGGCGTGAAGGTCGTACGACGCGTCGAAGGCGCGGAGGTCTCAGTCACCGGCGTACCGCTGCTCGGCCCAGGGGTTGCCCCGCGCGTGGTAGCCGTTGCGCTCCCAGAACCCCGGCTCGTCGTGGTCCAGGAGCCGGATGCCGGCGATCCACTTGGCGCTCTTCCAGAAGTACAGGTGCGGCACCAACAGCCGCGCCGGGCCACCGTGTTCGGGAGCGAGCGGCTGACCCTCGTACTCGAACGCGATCCAGGCCCGTCCGCCGGTCAGGTCCGCGAGCGGGAGGTTGGCGGTGTAGCCGGTGTGCGAGTAGGCGACGGCGTGGGTGGCGGAGGCGTGCGGGCGCACCACGTCGAGGAAGGCGTCCAGGGACACGCCCCCGAGCCGCACTCCGAACTTCGACCAGCTCGTCACGCAGTGGATGTCACCCGCGTACGCCGAGGCGGGCAGCGCGTGCGCCCGCTCCCAGTCCCAGGTGTGCGCCCGCTCGACCAGGCCGTCGATCCGGAACGTCCAGTCGGCGGGCGCCAGCTCGGGCGTGACCTCGGCGGACAGGACGGGCCAATCGTCGCCCGCGTCGTACTGGCCCGGTGGCAGGCCGGGATTGTGAACGCGGGGGCGTCCGGTGAAGCCTCGGGTGACGTTCATGCGGATCCAGCGGTGCGGGTGCGGAGTGCTTGCGTGTTCAACCGTACGTCCCTGTCAGGTGTGGCCCGACCACGGGTGCCCCGCGATCATTAAGGCTGTGTGAAGTGTCCCGGCCTCCGGGAATAGCCGTCCGGCGATCTTCCTTGGACGAGACGTGCCGGTTCCGGTGGCCCGGACGACCGCCGGACCGGTGACCGTGAAGGGAGAGTGGGAGCAATGCCGAAGGCGTACGTCTACACGCGGCACGGCGGCCCGGAGACCGAGGCGCTCGTCGACGTCGAGCGGCCCCGCCCGGGTGCGGGCCAGATCCTGGTGGCGGTGCGCGCCGCCGGAGTGAACCCCGTCGACTGGAAGCTGCGCGGGGGCTACCGCCGCCCCGGCGAGAGCGAGAAGACGGCCTTCCCCGTCGTGCTCGGCGGCGAGGTCGCCGGTGTCGTCGAGGAGACCGGTGAGGGCGTGACCGGATTCGCCGTCGGCGACGAGGTCTTCGGCAACACCGTGGCCGGGGGATACGCCGAGTACGCCCTGCTGCCCGCGGCGGTCACCGCGCACAAGCCCGCCGACCTGAGCTTCACCGACGCCGCCACGCTGCCGATCGCCGCGGCCACCGCGTACGACGGTGTCCGCCAGCTCGACCTGCCCGCGGGCGCCACCCTGCTGGTCACCGGCGCGGGCGGCGGCGTGGGTGCCGCGGCCCTGCAGATCGCCCGGGCCTTCGGCCTGCGGACCGTGGGCCTCGCGAGCGAGGGCAAGAAGGACTTCGTCGAGGCGCTCGGCGCCGTGCACGTGCCCTCCGGTCCTGGCTTCGCCGAGCGGGTGCGCGCCGCCGCGCCGGACGGCGTGGACGGTGTGTACGACCTGGTCGGCGACCCGGTCCTCACCGAGGCGGCCACCCTCCTCACCGACCGGTCCAAGCTGATCACCGCGGGCGCCCCGCCCCAGACCGTGGCCGACCTGGGCGGCTCCCGCGTCGAACGCGCCCGCACGTCCGCCGTCCTCGACGAACTCGCGCGGCTCGTCCTGGCCGGCGAGTTGGACCCGCATGTCACACAGACCTTCCCGCTGGCGCAGGCCGGTGAGGCGCTGCGCACGGTCGAGGACGGCCACGCCCGGGGCAAGATCGTGATCGAGGTCGCCGGATGAGCGACGTGAACGGTACGGACGCGAGCGGCGCGACCGGTTCGGGCGCCGGTGGCCCGAGCACCGCGGTCGGCACGGCCCACGTCCTCGACAACCCCGCCCTCGGCGCCCTGACCGGCCCGCACGCGCACTTCGCCGAGCGGCAGGGGCGGGTGCTGCGCTACCCGGCCGACGTGTCGCCGTGGCTGGCGCTGCCCGAGGACCCCGACGCCGAGGACTGGGCGGATGTCGCGGCCCTCGCGGGTCCCGGCGCCGAGATCGCGCTGCCGGGCTTCCGGGGCGAGGTCCCGGAGAGCTGGGAGGTCACCTTCCGGATCGACGGCGTGCAGTTCGTCGACGACGGCCTGGCCACCGCGCCGGAACCGGAGGCCGTCCTGCTCGGCCCCGCCGACGTGCCCGAGATGCTCGACCTGGTCGAACGGACCAGGCCAGGACCCTTCCTGCCGCGGACCATAGAGATGGGCACCTACCTGGGGATCCGCCGTGACGGCGCGCTCATCGCCATGGCGGGGGAGCGGCTGCACCCGCCCGGCTGGACCGAGATCAGCGCCGTCTGCACCGACCCCGCCTTCCGCGGCGAGGGCCTGGCGACCCGGCTGATCCGCGCCGTCGCCCTCGGCATCAGGGAGCGCGGCGAGACGCCCTTCCTGCACACGGGAGCACAGAACACCACCGCCATCCGGCTGTACGAGGCCCTCGGCTTCCGACTGCGCCGCAGGATCGTCTTCCTCGGGGTCCGGGTGCCCCAGACGCTGGGTCAGTCCGCGGCGGTACCTGCGTTGTAGCGCTCCAGATAGCCGGCGAACCGCTTCAGGTCCTCCTCCGGCCAGTCCGCCAGCCGCTCCCGGAAGGCGGCGCGGCGGCTGCGGGTGACCTGGGCGAGGATCTCCCGGCCCGCGTCCGTCAGGTGCAGCGTCTGGACCCGGTGGTCGTCCGGGTCCGGGTGCCGCCCGATCAGCCCGGCCCGCTCCAGCGCGGACACCTGCCGGCTGACCGTGGACTTGTCCAGCGCGTAGTGCGCCGCCAGGTCGGTGGCCCGGCAGCCGCCGCTCTCCTCCAGATGTCCGAGCAGCGTGTACGAGACCAGCGACAGCTCGGGGTGCATCCGCCCGGCGGAGGCCCGGGCCCGGCGGGCGAACGCCGTCATCTCGTGCTGGATGACCTCCACGGCCTCGGCCGCGTCCATGGGACCTCCCTCATTCGCTCACCTGGTTGCACAGTACAACTGGGCCGGTGGCCGCCGCCCTTCGGCCGTTCCCGACGCTGGGGTAGGGTGTGCGGGTCCGGCCGGGGTCCGTCCCGGCCGCCGTTCCTTGGAGGTGAGACCCATTACCGCTGTTCAGGTCGGGTGCTCTCGCCTCGTAGCGACGACACGGATCACCGCTCGCCGGTGACCGCGGGAGCGCCCTTCGGATCACCGAAAGGCTCTCGGCTTTCATGCCCCTTCACGCTTCCCCCGCTCTGCTGTCCACAGTGGTCACCGCCCTGCGTTCCGCCGGCTGTGTCTTCGCCGAGGACGAGGCGGAGCTGATACTCGCCGGCGCGCGCACACCGGACGAGGTCACCGCCCTCACGGACCGCCGGATCGCCGGCGAGCCCCTCGAACAGGTCCTCGGCTGGGCCGGCTTCCACGGACTGCGCGTCACCGTCGAACCGGGCGTCTTCGTGCCCCGCCGCCGCACCGAGTTCCTCGTCGACCAGGCGGTGGTTCAGCACCCGCACGCGGCGGTGGTCGTCGACCTGTGCTGCGGCTCCGGCGCGGTCGGCGCCGCCCTGGCTGCCGCACTCGGCGCCGTGGAACTGCACGCCGCCGACATCGACCCGGCGGCCGTGCGCTGCGCCCGCCGCAACATCGCCGCGTACGGCGGTCACGTGCACATCGGCGACCTGTACGAGGCCCTCCCCGCCTCGCTGCGAGGCCGGGTCGACATCCTCGCCGCCAACGTCCCGTACGTCCCCACCGACGAGATCGCCCTGCTGCCCGCCGAGGCCCGCGACCACGAACCGCGCACCGCGCTGGACGGCGGCTCCGACGGACTCGACCTGCTGCGCCGGGTCGCCGCCGAGGCGTCCGACTGGCTCGCCCCCGGCGGCTGCCTGCTCGTCGAGACCGGCGAGCACCAGGCCGACGCGGCACTCGCCGCTTTTGCCGGCGGCGCATTGACGGCTCGGCTGGCAACGGACGAGGAGTTGTACGCCAACGTCGTCATCGGCGTCATGGGCTGACAGACCGGGTCCTGTGGTCGTGCGTCTTCGACGGTCGCGCCCCTGGTGGCTGCCTGCACGTCGATGCGGTCGAACATCAAGCCGACGCGGCACTCGCCGCCTTCGGCGAGGCGGGCCTGACCTCCCGCCTCGCCACGGACGGCGAGTTGTACGCCAACGTCGTGATCGGCGTCAGGACCTGACGGGGCGGGTCACGTCGTGGCGCCGCTGTTCGACGGGGAGGGCGGCGCGGAGGGGGAGGGCGGCAGCCAGCTGTGCGGGCCGCCTCGGTCCGGGCCCCCGCGCCGGTCGCCGTCCGGGCCGCCCTTGTGGTCCCAGGTGCCCATGAGGGCGTTGGTCGCGGTCCTGGTGCCGTCGTCGGCGCGGGTGCCGGCCAGGAAGGCGGTCTCGCCCTTCTTGAGGTCGTCCGCGCCGGAGCCCTTGGTGCCGTCGTGGAACACGGTGGCGTCCGAGGGCACCGTCCAGACCCACGCGGCGCCGTCGCCGCTCTTCACGGTCACCTGGTCGCCGTCGACCTTCTCGACAGTGCCGCGCTGCCAGACCCGTACCACCCACTTGCCGGTGTCCTGGTCCTTGACGGTCGCCTCGCCGTGCGCGCCCATGCCGCCGAGCCCGAACCAGCGGCCGCCGCCGTGCCGCTCGCCGGGACCGTCCGGCGACGGGGACGCCGAGGCCGACGCGGCCGCCGGCGAGGCGCTCTCGCCGGAGCCGCCGGACGTGGCCGCGAAGGCGACCGTGCCGCCGACGGCCAGGACCGCGACGGTGGTCGCCGCGATCACCGCCCGCGCCCGGCCGGACCGGTGCCGCCAGACCCGGTCCCAGGTGGGACCCGGTGAGCGCTCGGCGCCGCCCGGGCCCGTCATCACTTCCCAGTCGGATGTCTCACCGAAAGGCCGCTCGGGCGGCTCGCCCCCGGCGGTGGGTTGCTGGTCCGGTTCGTGCGTCACGGCAAGCTCCCATCGGCCCGGCACCCCTGTGCCACGCCTAGCTGTGATTGTGGGATGCGCCCGATAAGGAGCAGGTAATCAAGAGCTGTGAGAACGGCTCCGCGGTCACTCACGTCCGTCCTGTTTCTGCACGCGCGCGATGAGCAGAGCCACGTCGTCGGAGTTGTCGGGCTGGTGGAGCGTGCGCAGCAGGAGGTCGCAGACCTCCTCCAACGGTCGGTCGGGGCCCTCGAGCAAGGACAGCAGCGCGTCCAGGCGTTCGTCCAGGGGATGTTGGCGGGTCTCCACGAGTCCGTCGGTGTAGAACACGAGCCGGTCGCCGGGTTCGAGGTCGATCTCGGTCGTGGAGAAGGCCACCCCGCCCACGCCCAGCGGCGCTCCGGTGGGCAGGTCGAGCAGTTCGGGGGGCCGCCCCTCGCGCAGCCGGACCGGTGGCAGATGCCCCGCGTTGGCGATCCGGCACTGCCGCAGCTCCGGGTCGTGGACGGCGTACACACAGGTCGCGATGGAGTGGTCGAGGTCCTGTGTGATGCGGTCGAGGTGCTCCAGGAGCCGGGCCGGATCCAGGTCGAGGGAGGCCAGTGTGGTCGTCGCGGTGCGCAGCCGGCCCATGGTCGCGGCGGCGTTGATACCGCTGCCCATCACGTCGCCCACCACCAGCGCGGTCTTGCGGCCGTCCAGCGGGATCACGTCGAACCAGTCGCCGCCGACCTCGGTGGTGGCGCCGGCAGGCTGGTACCGGGAGGCGACCTCCAGGCCGCCGATCACCGGCGGGTGGCTGGGCAGCAGGCTGCGCTGAAGGGTCAGGGCGGTGTCGCGGGCGTTCTGGTACCAGCGGGCGTTGTCGATCTGCACCGCCGCCCGCGCCGCCAGCTCCCGCGCGAGCAGCAGGTCGTCGTCGCTGAACGACAGCGGATTGCGGGTGCGCTTGAGGTCCAGGGCGCCGAGCACCTCGCCCCGCGCGATCAGCGGCACCGCCAGATAGGAGTGCACGCCCGCCCGGGACAGCAGTTCGGCGGCCTCCGGGGAGCGGGCGATCCGGGGCAGGTCGTCCGCCCCGACCCGCGCCACCAGCACCGGGGCGCCGGTCCGTACGCACTCGGTGACCAGCCGGTCGGGTCCGTACCGCGCCACCTGCCCCGGCGGGTCGGCCGCCCGCAGGGCCTCGGGCGCGTCCTCCGCCTGCACGGCCAGAGCCCGGATCACCGCATGCTCGGCGGGACCCAGGCTGCTGCGCCGGCCGTCGACCACCGCCTCCAGCAGGTCGACGGCCGCGATGTCGGCGAGTTCGGGCACCGCCACGTCGGCCAGTTCGCAGGCGGTGCGGTCCAGTTCGAGGGTGGTGCCGATACGCGCGGAGGCGTCCGCGATGAGCGCCAGCCGCCGGCGCGCGGCCTCGGCCTCGACGCCCGCGCGGTGCTGCTCGGTGATGTCCACGACCGATCCGGCGACGCCGATGACCGTGCCGACCGCGTCCTCCAGGCGGTAGAGCGAGATCGTCCAGACGTGCTCGTCGTCCGGATCGGCCGGCGTACGGCCGACGGTCTGCCGGTCGACGATCGGACAGCCGGTCTCCAGCACCCGCCGGGCCGCCGACTCGATCGCCTCGACGTCCAGATGCGGCAGCACCTCGCGGAAGGTGCGGCCGATGTGCGCCGCGGCCGGAATGCCGTTGATCCGCTCCAGCGCCGGATTGACCGAGACGTACCGCAGATCGGTGTCCAGCACGGCGAGCCCGACCGGCGACTGCGCGACCAGCCGGGTGGACAGGGCCACGTCCCGCTCAAGGCGCCGTACGGTCGACTGGTCGGCGCACAGGCCGAGCGCGAAGATGTCGCCCTGCTCGTCCAGGAGCCGCATGTTGCGGAACTCCACGAGCCGCGTGCTGCCGTCCTTGCGCCGGATGGGGAAGGCACCGGCCCAGCTCTGCCCCGTGAGCATGACGTCGGCGAACAGCTTGACGACCAGGTCGAGATGCTGCTCGTCGACCATGATCCGGGCCGCGTACTTCCCGAGCGCCTCGTCCGCGGAGTAGCCGAACAGCTCCTCCGCCAGGGGGCTCCACAGCACGATGTGGCCCTTGGCGTCCAGCACCACCGAGGCCACGCGCAGCACGTCGAGCAGCCCGCTCGGTCCTACCGACCCGTCACTCCCGGCCGGTGGAATCCCAGGTGCTCTCATTCCACGCACCGCCTTCGCCCCTTCGACGCGGCACGCCGTCCCCCGTGCCGACACCCCTGTTCTACCGCGCTCAACCGTCTCTGTGACGCTTTGGCCGCTCTCCTCCACCATCTCTCAACACGGCCACGGACGTCCGGTGAAGCCGTGACGACAGTACCCGCGAGGGGCTGTCGCCGACTGGACGGCCGCCGTTCTCCTATTGGTCTGTACATGCCTACGTCGGCCCGACAGACTGTCCGGCGATCTGTTTCCGCCCCCCCACGGAGGAGCACTCCCTATGCCCCTGCGCGCCCGGAGACGTTGCCACGCGACGCTCACCGCCCTGCTCGCCCTGGCCACCGCGGCCGTCCTGTCCGCCGCCCCGCCCGCGTCGGCCGCCGACACCTGGACCGAGGTGGGCTCCGACCGGGCCGACCCGCTGACCGAGAGCCAGGGCCTGACGTCGGTGGAGGTCCCGGCCAACAGCGCCAACCGCTACACGGGCATCGGCACCATCCCCATCTCCCTCAGCGTCCGGGGCTGGAACCACGTCGGCGACCCCGACGCCTCCTACAACGGCTACTACGTCGAGCCGTACCAGGCCGACTCGGGCACCGCGAAGATGTACCGCGTGCAGGCACCGGGCGGGGCCTGGTCGGAGTACGTGCACACGCTCAGCCCCGGCGAGGCCCTCAACAACTCCTGGGTCGCGATCTCGCCCGACGGCCAGTGGATGCTGTCCGGCGAGTACGGCACCATGACCCGCTTCCTGGTCTTCCCGACCCCCGGCGTCAACGCGAGCACCTCGCCCTCGGCGAACCTCCCGCAGGTCTCCGTCGTCAACCTCGACCACCCCGTGCGTGACGTGCAGGGCTGCGACTTCTCCGGCGCGACCACGCTCCTGTGCTCCTCCGACGACCCGGCGGGCACGCTGTTCGGCATCACCAAGCCGCTCCTCCAGGTCGACCTCTCCGCCCAGCCCAGCGGCAGCGGGGACGTCTCCGGCCACGTCACGGCCCTGCGCCAGCTCCCGCTGCGCAGCGGCTGCTCCGGCACCTTCGAGGCCGAGGGCATCGACTACGACCGCCGTACCGGCACCCTGCGCGTGATCGTCGTGTCGCCCGGCTTCTGCGTGCTGACGGACAGCAAGACGTACCGCTTCACCAAGAGCTGAGCCGCTCGCTCTGAGCAAGAGCCGATCCGCTCGCTGGTCCGGTGCGGACGGGAGTGCTTGTCTGGTGATGTGGCGCGGTTCGCGGGGAACCCGCGGTGCCGCGCCACATTCACGAGAGGAGCGATCACATGGACCGGGAGCGACAGCACGAGGAACCCGTCTCCCTCGAGATCAGCGGGTGCAGCAAGGAGGACGCCCGGATCGTGTTCGACACGCTCGCCACGTGCTTCGAGTCCGACCGGGGCGCCGACGAGGCCCCGCAGCAGCTCCACGAGACCCGGCCGATGGTGTGGCTCGGCACGTTCGAGGTCACCGACAAGCACACCTGCCCACCGCCCGCCCGGCTCGCGTCCTCCGTCGAGGCCGACGCCCAGGGCGGCTACTGGGCGATCGAACGACTGCGCTCCACCCTCGACTCCCTGTTCACGGTCCGCGACCTCGCCTCGGCCTCCGGGGACCAGGAGCGCGAACTGCACGTACGGCTGGAGAGCCGCTGACCGGCCGGACATCCGCTATCCCTTGAGCAGGCCGAGCACGGCACGTCGGTAGACGGCATGAACGACGGGCAGGTCCGCGAGGCGGGCCCGCTCGTCGACGCCGTGCAGCCCCTCGTACCGCACCCCGAAACCGGCCGTCGCGGGGATGCCCTCACCCGCCAGCAGGTTGCCGATGTTCGAGGGCCCGGCCGTCTTGGCCCGGACGGTCAGTCCTTCCCGCGCGGCCGCGTCGAGCAGCGCGGCGGCGGGTTGATGGTCCGCGCCCAGTCGGTACGCCGGCCAGGCGGCCACCGGCGTGATCACGGACGGCCGCGGCGCCGGCAGCGACGCGTCCAGCTCGGCCACCGCGCGTCGGACCAGCGCCTCGGCCGCGCCGGCGGCGAACCCCGGCGTGGTGCGCACATCGACGCCCAGCTCGCACGAGCCCGGCACCACCGAGAAGCCCTCGCCCCCGTGGCAGAAGGTCACCGTCAGCTTCGGCGGCAGCGGGAACTCGCCCTCGACGCCGGGCAGTTCGGCCTCCTCCAGGAGTCGGACCAGCCGCGCCGCCCGAGAGACCGCACCCGGCGTCGTACGCCTCGCCCCGGAGTGCCCGGAGTCCGCGTGCACGGTGATCGTGGCCCGCCACAGCCCACGTCCGCCGACCACGACCTCGTCCGGCCCGGGATAGCCGATCAGCACCCCGGCCGGGCGCTCCGCCGCCGGGTCCGCGAGGTAGGCGCGGGCGCCGCCGAAACCGCCGGTGTGCTCGTCGGCGTCGAGCAGGACGGCGAGACCGCCGCGCAGGCCGTCGGCCTGTTCGCGCACTTCGACGGCGATACGGCAGAACAGGGCGGCCGCGAGTTTGGAGTCGGCCGCGCCCCGCCCCCGTAGCCAGCCGTCCACCACGTCCCCGCGGTCCGGAGGGAAGGACCAGGCGCTCTCGTCGCCGTAGGGGGCGGTGTCCACGCAGGCGTCGAGCGCCCACCAGGGACCCGGTCGGCCGCCGGCGACCTCCACCAGCAGGGCGACCGGCCGCCCGTCGTCGTGGAGTCGTCGGCACGGCAGGTCGTGGGCGCCGAGCCAGTCCTCCAGGACGCCGAGGACGGGTCCGTAGTCGTCGATGCCGCCCCGGCTCGGGCGACGGATCAGCTCCTGGGCGAGGTCGACCACCTCGGCGTCCGCGGTCCTCATGAGGCCACTGTGCCCCCGGGTGTCCGGTGTCACCCGCCCTCGTTTATGCAACTAGTTGCAAAACAAGCGGTGGGCCTCTACAAAAGAAGGCACCACACCCCGCACGGAGGGCCCGACGATGAGCCGCTACCCGCACCTGCTGAGCCCGCTCGACCTGGGCTTCACCACGCTGCCCAACCGCGTCCTGATGGGCTCGATGCACGTCGGCCTGGAGGAGGCCGAGCGCGGCTTCGAGCGCATGGCGGAGTTCTACGCCGAGCGGGCGCGCGGGGGAGTCGGGCTCATCGTCACCGGCGGCATCGCGCCCAACGACGCGGGACGGCCGTACGAGGGCGGCGCGAAGCTCACCACCGACGCCGAGGCCGAGCAGCACACGGTGGTCACCGAGGCCGTGCACCGCGCGGGCGGCCGGATCGCGCTCCAGATCCTGCACTTCGGGCGGTACGCCTACCACCAGGACCTGGTCGCGCCGAGCCCGCTCCAGGCGCCCATCAGCCCTTTCCCGCCGCGTGAGTTGACCGACGCGGAGGTCGAGGGGACGATCGACGACTACGTCCGCACCGCCCGCCTCGCCCGCCGGGCCGGGTACGACGGCGTCGAGATCATGGGCTCCGAGGGCTACCTCATCAACGAGTTCATCGCGGCGCAGACCAACCACCGCACCGACCGCTGGGGCGGCTCCTACGAGAACCGCATGCGCTTCCCGGTCGAGATCGTGCGCCGAGTGCGCGAGGCCGTCGGCGACGACTTCATCCTCGTCTACCGTCTGTCCATGCTGGATTTGGTCCCCGGTGGCTCCACGCTCGACGAGGTGATCACCCTCGCCAAGGCCGTCGAGGCGGCCGGGGCGACGATCATCAACACCGGCATCGGCTGGCACGAGGCCCGCATCCCCACCATCGCCACCTCGGTGCCGCGCGGCGCCTACACGTGGGTCACCAAGAAGCTCATGGGTGAGGTGTCGGTCCCGCTCGTCACCACCAACCGCATCAACACCCCCGAACTCGCCGAGGAGTTGCTCGCCGACGGCTGCGCGGACATGGTCTCCATGGCCCGCCCGATGCTCGCCGACCCCGCCTTCGTCAACAAGGCCGCGGCCGGCACGCCCGAGGCCATCAACACCTGCATCGGCTGCAACCAGGCCTGCCTCGACCACACCTTCAGCGGCAAGATCACGTCTTGCCTGGTCAACCCGCGCGCCTGCCACGAGACCGAACTGGTCCTGGCACCCACGAGGTTGCGCAAACGCGTCGCCGTCGTCGGCGCGGGCCCGGCCGGACTCGCGTGCGCGGTCTCCGCCGCCGAACGCGGCCATGAGGTCACTCTCTTCGACGCCGCGAGCGAGATCGGCGGACAGCTCAACGTCGCCCGACAGGTCCCGGGCAAGCAGGAGTTCGACGAGACGCTGCGCTACTTCCGCACCCGGCTCGCCGAGCACGAAGTGGACGTACGCCTCAACACACCGGTCGAGACAGGGGACTTGGCCGACTTCGACGAGGTGGTCGTCGCCACCGGCGTCACCCCGCGCACCCCCGACATCCCCGGCGTCGACCACCCGAGCGTCGTCGGCTACCTCGACGTCCTGCGCGGCGAGGCGACCGTCGGCGACCGCGTCGCGATCCTCGGCGCCGGCGGCATCGGCTTCGACGTCGCCGAGTACCTCACCGACGGCGGCGACAAGGCGAGCGAGGACCCGGCGACGTACTTCCGGCAGTGGGGCGTCGACATGGACTACCGCGCGCCCGGCGGACTGGCCGCCCCCGAGCGGACCGCCCCGCCCCGCACGGTGCACCTGCTCCAGCGCAAGGAGACCAAGGTCGGCGCGGGCCTCGGCAAGACCACCGGCTGGATCCACCGCGCCGAACTCAAGCACCGGGGCGTCACCATGGTCCCGGGCGTCCGCTACGACCGCATCGACGACGCCGGACTGCACGTCACCGTCGGCGAGGAGAGCACGGTCCTGCCCGTCGACACGATCGTGCTGTGCACCGGACAGGAACCGCGCCGGGGCCTGTACGAGGAACTGGTCGCCGCGGGCCGCGCCGCGCACCTGATCGGCGGTGCCGACGTGGCCGCCGAACTGGACGCCAAGCGGGCGATCAAGCAGGGCACCGAGGTAGCGGCCGCGCTCTAGCGGCCGTGCTGCAAGGGCCGTCCCTAGGATGACCGCATGTCACTCCCGCACGCGATCCTCACCGCCCTGCTCGAAAAGCCGTCCTCGGGGCTGGAGCTGACCCGCAGGTTCGACCGGTCGATCGGCTACTTCTGGTCGGCCACGCACCAGCAGATCTATCGCGAGCTGGGAAAACTGGAGGCCGAGGGACAGATCAGGGCACTGCCGACCGAGCAGCCCGCCCGCGGTCAGAAGAAGAGCTACGAGGTGCTGCCCGCGGGCCGCGCCGAACTGGCCCGCTGGACGTCCGCCGCCCACGACCCCAAGCCGCTGCGGGACACGATGCTGCTCAGGCTGCGCGCGGCGGCCGTGGTCGGCACGGCGGGCGTGGAGACCGATCTGCGCCGCCATCTCGACCTGCACCAGCGGCAGTTGGCCGAGTACGAGGAGATCGAGCGGCGCGACTTCCCGCCCGGCAAGGACGGTCCCCAGGACCGGTTGCGCCACCTGGTGCTGCGGGCGGGCATCGACCTGGAGACCTTCTGGACGCAGTGGCTCGCGCATGCGGTGGAGGAGTTCGCCGAACTGCCCGATGTCGAGCTGCCCGATATCGAACCGGCCGATGCCGAACCGGCCGGTGCCGAACCGCCGTCGGCCGGACTCCCGGGTGCCGGGCGGGCCTGAGCCCGCCCGGCCTCAGAGCCGGTAGGGCTTGGCGCGGCGGCGCAGCACCCAGGCCGTGGCGATGACACCCGCTCCCACCAGGGCGCTGCCCGCGGTCAGGGTGAGCGGCCCGTAGTCCTTGACCGCGCCGCCGATCCCGCCCATGACGCCGCGTGAGGGGGAAGCCGAGGCCGTGGCGGAGATGGTGGGCGTGGAGGCGGCCGACACGATCACGGACTGGGTGCCCGCGGTGCTCCTGGCGCCGCTCGCGCAGATGACCACGACGGTGTACGTGCCGGGGTTCACCGTCTGCCAGGCCGCGGACTGGAGACCGGTCGTGCCCGAGAGGGCCACCTGCCGGCCCTGGGCGAAGTTCGCCTGGCTGCTGTTGAGCAGCGAGGCCGTGCCCCAGCTGCCGCTGCTGCTGGTCTGTGAGCAGGTGGCGGTCGTCACCGAGACCGTGGACCCGCTCGTGCTCACGGAGATCCCCGATCCAGCGGCCGCGGCCGGGCCGGCAGTCAGGGCCAGGGGGAGCGCGACGGCGGCCGCCGCGGTGCGGAGGGGTGGACGAGTCATGCGCATGGGAGCCTCCGACGGCACGGTTGGCGGGACATCCCTAGCGCCGCCGAGGGTTGGGGAACGCCCGTGCTGCCTCAGGGGCAGCCAATGTGCTCCCGGCCCGTCCCGCATGCGGAGCGCCACCGGGCAGGTGACGGATTCCTTCGTCCGGCCCATGCGCGCTCCGCCGTCAGGAGGCCGTCGTGCAGGTGACCTCCGGTGACCAGCCGCCCCAGGTGCCGTCGGGCAGCTTGGCCCGGATCCGCACCCGATGGCTGACGCCCGCGTCCCTGCCCACGTAGAAGGAGTAGGTGGCCTTGTCGCGCGGCGGGTTCCCGCCGTACACGAGCGAGGTGGCGGTCTGTCCGTCGAGCCGGATCTCGTACTCCGTGACCACGCCGTCCGCGCGCGGCGGGACCCAGGAGAGGTCGATGTTGTACGCCCCGTCCGCGCGGTGGGTGCCCGCGCGGAAGGCGCTGGGCGCGGTGTTCCGGCCGTCGTCGGTACCCGGCGTGGTGAGGCGGACGGTCGCGCCGGGCGGCGAGAGGTTGTCGGCCGCGTCCCGGGCCCGGACGCTGAAGGCGTAGCGCGTGCCCGGCCGCAGCCCCGTCACCACGGTCGCCGTCTGGTTCCCGCCGACACTGTGGATCTTCGTGGTGCCCTGGTAGACGTCGTACGACAGCACCGCGCGGTCGTCCTTCGACGCGGACCAGGAGAGCTGGACGGCCCGGCTGCCGACCGCCTTGCCCTCGGTGGCGCCCGGGCGGGTGGGGGGCTTCGCGTCCGCCGCCACGGCCGCGGGGGTCGTGGCCCGGACCTCCCTGCTGCGCGGGCCGAGCAGGTCCCCGCTGCTGCGGGCCCGGACGGAGAAGACGTACCCGGTGGCCGGCTTGAGCCGGATGATGTCCACCATGCGCTCGGAGGCCGGCACCTCCTGGACCTTGGTGGTGCCCCGGTACACCTCGTAGGAGGTGACGGGCGGGTCCGCGGTCACCGCGTTCCACATCACGTGCACGCTCGTCGAACTGCCCGCCACCGCGGTGACGCCGACCGGCGCCCCGGGGAGCCGGCCGCCGTCTTCGGTGTCGGAGCCGCCCCAGGCGCAGGACGCGAGCAGGGTCACGGCCGCGCAGGCCGTGGCGGCTGTGCGCAGGAGTAGGACGACACGACGCACGACTCTGCCTCCCCGGACGGCGCGACGGCAATGGTCCGGACCAATATGACCCGGCTGACGTGGTCGCATCAAGAGGGCGTGCGGTGGGCGGACCGTTGGCGGGCTATGCGCGGACGACGGGCGGACCCGTTGGTGACCGCCCGCGAAGGTTACGTATGCTGAAGCCGCTGACGGCCGAATCTCCTTTGAGAGCTGGGGAGTTCGGGCCGGTGGCGCGGGCCGCTGTCGTCGCTGATCCCGCGCCTGACGTGGGCGGCCGGGCGGCCGGAGCCGATACGGGCTCAGGCGCCCGGCCCCTGCCGGAAGTTCGGGGACAGGGGCCCGCCGACGGGGTCGTGCACCGTACGGCCCCCCAACGGTGGCCGCGTGATCACATCGGCACCAGGGTGGGCTGAGTGTCCGTCAGTGTCCCCCAGGAGAGGCTCCCTTATCGTGCGTGTCCAGTCGCTGACACTGGCCGCGGCAAGCGCCGCCCTGCTCACCCCCACGACCGTGCCCGCCGCCGCGCACCACATCGAGCAGGAGCCGGTGGTGTGGCGCGAGGGCGCCGTGACCGCCGCGGACCTGCTGGCCAAAGCGCGTGACTGCACCCAGGTCTCCCGCGGCCGCTACCGCAGCGACGACGGCAAGCCCGCCGACATCCCGGTCTGCGGCACCCGGGACGCCGTCTTCTGGAAGGCCGACATGGACATCGACTGCGACGGGCGGCCCACCGCCCGCTGCAACCGCCGTACCGACCCGCTCTTCTCCGACATGACCGCCTACCAGCAGGCCGACGGGCGCCACCTGAGCGCGGAGCAGCTGCCCTACATCGTCGTGCCCATGGTGAGCCGGATCTGGAACCACCGCGACCACGGGGTGCGCGGGGGCTCGGTCGCCGCCGTCGTCTACCGGGACCGCGTGCAGTACGCCGTGGTCGGTGACGTCGGCCCGCACGACATCATCGGCGAGGCGTCCTACGCCACCGCCCGCGGCCTCGGCATCGAGCCGGATCCGCGCGGCGGCGGGACGGCCTCCGGCGTCACCTACATCGTCTTCAAGGACTCCCAGGTCAAGCCGATCGAGGACCATGCCGCGGCGGTCGCCACGGGGGAGCGGTTGGCGAAGATGTTCGTGAACGGCAAGTGAGCCGAGGCCTGTCGCGCTGAGGTGTGGTGAGGCGAGGGCGCCGGCGGACTCTTCCGGGTCCGCCGGCGCCGTCCGTTCATGCCTTGCGGTAGGTGTACGCCTCCCCGGCCGCCGCCTCCACCGCGGCCAGGTCGGCGCCCGTCGACGCCGTGACGACCGCGGCCACCGCGCCCTCGACGAACGGGGCGTCCACCAGGTGCGTGTCGGGCGGGAGTTCGTCGCCCTCGGCGAGCAGGGCCTTCACGGTGAGGACCGCGCTGCCGAGGTCGGTGAGGATCGCTACCCCGGCACCCCGGTCCACGGACGCGGCAGCGGCGGCGATCAGCTCCGAGCTGGTGCCCAGGTCGCCGCCCTCGGTGCCGCCCGCCGCGGCGACCGGCACATCGGTGCCACCGCCCGCCAGGCCCTTCGCCAGCTCGGCCACCGACGCGGCGACCTCCGCGCTGTGCGACACCAGCACGATCCCGACCAGCTTGCCGTCACTCACCGTCCGCCTCCGCCAGGGCCGCGATCAGCAGGGACGCCGAGGTGGCCCCGGGATCCTGGTGACCGATGCTGCGCTCGCCGAGATAGCTCGCCCGGCCCTTGCGCGCCTGCAAGGGCGTGGTCGCCAGCGCGCCCTCCTCGGCGGCGGCCCGGGCCGCGCCGAAACCGTCCGGGAGCGCGTCCACGGCCGGCACCAGGGCATCGATCATGGTCTTGTCGCCCGGCGCGGCACCGCCGAGCGCCATGACCGCGTCCACCCCGGCCCGCAGCGCCTGGGCGAACTCCGCCTCGCTCACCTCGCCGGCCTCCCCGAGCGCCTTGCCGGTACGGCGCAGCAGCGTCCCGTACAGGGGCCCCGACGCGCCGCCGACCGTCGAGATCAGCGTCCGTCCGGCGAGCGTCAGGACCGCCCCGGGCGTGTCCGGCGCCTCCTTCTCCAGCGTCGCGGCCACGGCACGGAAACCGCGCTGCAGATTGCTGCCGTGGTCCGCGTCCCCGATGGGGGAGTCGAGGGAGGTGAGCCGCTCCGCCTCACGGTCCACGGAAGCGGCGGTCGCCGTCATCCAACGGCGGAAGAAGTCGGCGTCGAGCACGGGATCTCCTTGCGTGGTAGGTGAGTTGCGGTCGCCGGTCCCCCTGTCACACGCCCCAGCGCAGCCCCGGCGTCTTCACCGGCGCGTCCCACAGCCGCAGCGTCTCCTCGTCGATCTGGCACAGGGTGACCGACGCGCCGGCCATGTCCAGCGAGGTGACGTAGTTGCCGACGAGCGTGCGGGCGACGGCGACACCGCGCGCGGCGAGCACCCGCTGCACCTCGGCGTTGAAGCCGTACAGCTCCAGGAGCGGGGTGCCGCCCATGCCGTTGACCAGGACGAGGACCGGGTTGCGCGGGGGCAGGTCCTCCAGGATCGCGTTGACCGCGAAGTCGGCGATCTCGCCCGAGGTCATCATCGGCCGCCGCTCCCGGCCCGGCTCGCCGTGGATGCCGACCCCCAACTCCAGCTCGCCGGCGGGCAGATCGAAGGTGGGCGTGCCCTTGGCGGGGGTGGTGCCGGCGGTGAGCGCGACGCCGAAGCTGCGGGAGTTCTCGTTGACCTGCCGGGCGATCGACGCCACCTGCTCGAGCGGCTGCCCCTCGTCGGCGGCGGCGCCCGCGATCTTCTCGACGAACAGGGTCGCGCCGGTACCGCGCCGGCCGGCCGTGTAGAGGCTGTCGGTGACCGCCACGTCGTCGTTGACCAGCACCTTGGCGACCTGGATGCCCTCGTCCTCGGCCAGCTCCGCGGCCATGTCGAAGTTGAGCACGTCACCCGTGTAGTTCTTCACGATGAACAGCACGCCGGCGCCGCTGTCCACGGCCGCCGCCGCGCGCACCATCTGGTCCGGCACCGGGGAGGTGAAGACCTCGCCGGGACAGGCGGCGGAGAGCATGCCGGGACCCACGAATCCGCCGTGCAGCGGCTCGTGCCCCGAGCCGCCGCCGGAGATCAGGGCGACCTTTCCGGCCACGGGCGCGTCCCGCCGTACGATCACGCGGTTCTCCACGTCGACGGCGAGCTCGGGGTGGGCGGCCGCCATGCCCCGCAACGCGTCCGCCACCACGGTTTCCGGGACGTTGATCAACATCTTCATCGGTACCTCCTGGTGTGCACGGCAGACGGGTGTCCGGCCTGTTCCTCACTGGTCAGAGTAGGCGAGATCGGGTGACGGACCAGGGGGTGGGCAGCGGTCGGAAGTAGGTCACCCGGCCGATGCACGATCATGACCGCGCGGCAGAGGGTTGATCGGGCACTCGGGGGCGCCCATGACCGTCGCGCGTCAACAGGAGAGCAGAGAGTCCTCACGATGATCAACCGTCGTACCGTTCTCAAGTCGTCCAGCGCCCTGGCGGCCGGCGTCGCGGGCACCCGGCAGTTGCGGACGCTCCTCCCGGCCGACGTGCAGAGCGTCCTGGACGAGTACGAGGCGAGGGGCGACTACACCGCGCCCGAATACCTCGACGCGGTGAACGTCTTCTACGCCAACTTCTTCTGCCGTCTCGACCCGTACCCCGAGGCCCTGCTGCGCAGTGCCGCGAACGTCGACGGCAACCAGGTGTACGCGACCATGAACGGCCCGAACGAGTTCGTGATGACCGGAAACCTCTCCTCCTGGGACCGCACCTCCGAGCTGCGCGGATCAGGTATCCCGTCCTGCTCACCCGGGGGCGCTACGACGAGTTCGCCGTGGACTGCACGGACACGCTGGAACAGCGTCTGCCCGCCACCGAGCGGTCGAGTTCCCCCACAGCGCGCACATGGCGATGTGGGAGGACCGGGAGGCCTGCATGCGGACGCTCTCGTCGTTCCTGTCGAAGTGGGACCGGGTTCGCTGATCCGCGTGAAGCCCGGGGAGTTGGGCACTCGGAGGACGCCGGTCACTGAGGCCGCATTTTCCGGAGGAGTTGTTTTCACGTGAATGAGAATGTTTGGGATTACCAGTCGACCGCGGACCGTCTTGCGAGTGTCGACCTCACTGGTTACAAGGTGGAGGCCACGGACGGCGGTATCGGCAAGGTCGACAAGCATTCCGACGAGGTCGGCGACGCCTATCTGGTGGTGGACACCGGTGTGTGGATCTTCGGCAAGGAGGTCCTGCTCCCGGCGAGCACGGTCATCAGGATCGACTCGGACGACGAGAAGGTGTTCGTCGACCGCACCAAGCAGCAGATCAAGGACGCCCCCGAATTCGACCGCGAGAAGCACCTCGGGGACCCGGGCTACCACGATGAGCTGGGCGCCTACTACGGCACCCACACCCCGCGCGGCGGCCCCGACCTGGGCACCCCGCGCAGCCCCATGGTCTGATCCGTCACACCTCGGCCCCGGGACTTCCAAGGAGTCCTGGGGCTTTCGCGTGCCCGCTGTCCTGCGCGGGCTCAGGCGTCGCTGCGGGGCAGCCGGACGACCTGGACGAAGAAGTCGTCGATCTGGCGGACGGCGGCGATGAACTGGTCCAGGTCGACCGGCTTGGTGACATAGGCGTTGGCGTGCAGCTTGTAGCTGCGCAGGATGTCCTCCTCGGCCGCCGAGGTGGTGAGGATGACCACGGGGATGTGGGCCAGCTCCGGGTCCGACTTGATCTTCTCCAGGACTTGCCGGCCGTCGTACTTGGGCAGGTTGAGGTCGAGCAGGATGAGGCCGGGGCGGGGCGCGTTCGTGTGGTCGCCGCGCTGGTAGAGGAACTCGAGGGCCTCCTCGCCGTCCCGTACGACGTGCAGCGTGTTGCCGATCTTGTTGTCCTCGAACGCTTCGCGGGTCATCAGCTCGTCGCCGGGGTCGTCCTCCACGAGCAGGACGTCGATGGTGGCGGCGGGGGGAGTGGTCATGTCAGGGCCTTCTTCTCGGTGCGGGGGTCGGAAGCGTCCGCCGGGACTGCGGCGAACGGGAGGGTGAAGCAGAAGCGGGTGCCCTCGGTGCGGCCGGTGTCGAGCCAGATCGTGCCGCCGTGGTACTCCACGATCTTCTTGCACAGGGCAAGGCCGATGCCGGTGCCGCCGTACGCGTCCCGGCTGTGCAGCCGCTGGAAGATGACGAAGACCTTGTCGGCGAACTCCGGGGGGATGCCGATGCCGTTGTCGGTGACGTACACGAGCCAGGTGTCCGGCCGGTCGGGGTCCACGGCGCAGGTGATCGTCACGTGCGGCGGGCGGTCCGGGTCGCGGAACTTGAGGGCGTTGCCGATGAGGTTCTGCCACAGCATGGCCAGCAGGGTGGGGTCGCCGACGATCTCGGGCAGGGTGTCCGGGCGGTCGACTCCGGCGCCGGACTCCTCGACGGCCACCGTCAGGTTCGACAGCGCCTTGTCGAGGGTCTGATCGAGGCCTACGGGCACTTGGGCGTCGTTGACGCGGCCGACCCGGGAGAACGTGAGCAGGTCGTTGATGAGGACCTGCATGCGCTTGGCGCCGTCGACCGCGAAGTCGATGTACTGCAGGCCCCGTTGGTCGAGCTGGTCGCCGTACCGCTTCTCCAGCAGCTGACAGAACGAGGCGACCTTGCGCAGCGGCTCCTGGAGGTCGTGCGAGGCGACATACGCGAACTGCTCCAACTCGGCGTTGGAACGGCGCAGTTCGACGGCCTGGGCGTCCAGGTCGGCGGCCTGCCGGGTCAGGATGTCGCGCTGCCCCCGTGAGGCCGCCAGCTCGGCGACGATCTGCTGCCGCATGCCCTCGACGTCGGTGGCCAGCGCGGTGAGGTCCGCCGGTCCGCCGCCCCTGATGACGTGGTCGAAGTCCCCGCCGGCCACCTGCCGGGACGCCTCGCGCAGCGCCTCCAGCGGGCGGGCGACGAGCAGGCGCACGATGATCGCGAGCGTGAGTCCGGTCAGCACGAAGAGAACCACGATGCCGGTGAGGACCGCGTTGCGGACGGTGCGCTCGTGCGCCAGTTTCCGCTGCCCGTCGTGGACCGCCTGCGTCAGGTCCCGGTCCTGTTTCGTCCACAGGGCGCGCAGGTCGTCGAACTTCTCCTTGCCGCGGTCGGCGGTGCGCTGGTCGATGGTCCGCGGGCGGCCGGGGGTGACGGAGGCGGCGAGCGGGTCCGCATAGGTGTCGCGCCAGTCGGCGGCGCCCCGCTGGACCGCGTCGAGGTCGGCGAGGAGCGCGGGCCGGTCGGCGACCAGGGAGCGCAGCCGGGCGGCCACCCGGGCCTCGTCCCGCTTGCCCTGGGTGTAGGGCTCCAGGAACCGCCGGTCGGCGGCGATCGCGTACCCCCGCACACCGGTCTCCTGGTTCACCAGGGTCGCCTGTAGCCGGTACGCCTCCGTCTGGGCCGGCTGGACCTGCCCGAGCAACTGGTCGGTCACCCGCGCCGTCCGGTCCAGCAGGCTCGCGCCCACCGCCGTGCCGATCACGACCACCAGCATCATCAGCGCCAGGACCAGATAGAACCAGCTCTGCACGGTGAGCCGGCGCCCGATCCAGGCCCCGCTCGCCCCGTCCGTCATGTCTCGGTCCCGCACCGCTCGCCCCACTCGTTCAGTTCCAGCACAGGTGCACCAGGGCCACGTCGTCGGCCAGGCCGCCCTGTGACTCGGCCAGGCCGCCGACCCGCTCGATCAGCCGGTCGGCGAAGGGTTCCGGCGCCAGCGCGGCCTCCTCCCGGGCGAGGGCCAGCAGTCCCGCCTCGCCCAGCCGCTCGGCGCCGCGGCCGACGTGTCCCTCGAAGAGGCCGTCGGTGAACAGCACGACTCCCGCGCCCGCCGGCACGTCCACCTCCGTCATCGGCCACGACGCTCCTCCGGGCACCACCCCCAGCGCCGGACCGCCGGGTGGCTCCACCCACTCCACACCATGATCGGTGCGCAGCAGCAATCCGTGGTGGCCGGCCCGGACCAGCCGGGCCCGCTCCTGGCCCGGTACGGCGGAGAGGCTGACGAGGGTCGCGAAGACCTCGTCGCGGGCGCGCTCGGCGAGCAGGATCTCCTCCAGGCGGCCGATCTGCTCCGGTCCGGTGACCCCGCACAGCACCAGGGTCCGCCAGGCGATCCGCAGGGCGACGCCCAGGGCCGCCTCGTCCGGTCCGTGCCCGGAGACGTCACCGACCACCGCGTGCACCGTGCCGTCGGCGGTCTGCACTATGTCGTAGAAGTCGCCGCCCAGGAGCGCCTGGGCCCGCCCGGGAAGGTAGCGGGCCACGACGTCGACGTCGTCGCACTGCAGCAACGGGCGGGGCAGCAGCCCCCGTTCGAGGCGGGCGTTCTCCTGCGCCTGCATCCGACTGGCCTGCAGCGCCACCGCGGACTGCTCCGCCTGCTTGCGCTGGATCGCGTAGCGCACCGCCCGCCCGAACAGCTCGGGTTCGACGCGCCCCTTGACGAGGTAGTCCTGCGCGCCGCCGGCGACCGCGGCGAGGCCGGTCAGTTCCTCGGCGAGCCCGGTGAGCACCACGATGGCGACCTGGTCGGCGTACGCCTTGACGCGGGAGACCGCCTCCAGGCCCTGGGCGTCCGACAGATGCAGATCGAGCAGTACGCAGTCGGGCAGTCCGGCGGCCAGGACGTCGGCGGCCTCCGCCATCGACCGCACCCACCGCAGCCGCATCTTCAGGGTGCTGTCGGCGACGAGTTCCTCCACCAGAAGGGCGTCGCCGGGGTCGTCCTCGATCAACAGGACGGACGGCTCCCGCCATTCCCATTCCGCGGCGCCGTCCTCCCGTGCACGCGACGGTGGTTCGGCGTCCCCAACGGACGTCGACATCATGGTTGTGACCTTCCTGCCCTCACACGCCGCGGATCTCGGCGCCGTCGCCGGACGACGACAGCCGAGAACATAACCACACCGAGCGGCCGACCCTCTCAGTTCCTTCACCGGATGTACAAGTTCACGCCGGTTCAAACCTGAGCCGGATCTCTCCGTGCGTCGGCTCAGCTGAACAGAGCCGCGATCAGCGCGATGTCGTCGTCCTTGTTGTGTCCGAAACGTGCCAGGAGGAGATCGCTCAGCTCCTCCAGATCCTCCGGTCCCTCGGCCACCGCGTCACGGAACTCGGTCAGTGTGGTGTCGAGATGGGCGGTGCGCACCTCCACCAGGCCGTCGGTCACCATGAGCAGGCGGGTGCCGGGCGGGGCGTCCAGGACGGTGGGCGGCGGATGGGGCAGGCCGAGGCCGAGGAGGGGGCCGTGCGCGTGGTGGAACCGCGGTCCCTCCCGCGGGTCGATCACCAGCGGGGGGATGTGGCCGGCGTTGGCGATGTGCAGCCGGTGGTCGTCCGGCGTGACGAGAACCAGGCAGAGGGTGACGGTGATGCCGGGCTGGGACTGGCCGAGGAGGGTCTCCAGGCGCTGCAGGACGTGGTGCGGAGGGTGGCCCTCGATGGCGTACGCGCGCAGCGCGTGGCGCACCTCGCCCATGACGGTCGCGGCGGTCACCGAGTGCCCCACGACGTCTCCGATGGCCAGCAGCAGTCCGTTGACCGTCTGCACCGCCTCGTAGAAGTCCCCGCCGATCTCGGCGTGTTCGGAGGCGGGGACGTAGCGGAAGGCCAGGTCGATGCCGGGGACCGTGGGCAACTCCTTGGGCAGGAAGGAGCGTTGCAGGGCCAGCCCGAGGGCGTGTTCCTCGTTGTAGGTCCGCAGCGCCTCCAGGGCCAGGGCACTCGCGTTGACCACCTGCTGAAGGAGCTGCTCGTCGTCCGCGCCGCTCAGGGCCGCCGCGGGCACGGCGAGGCAGACGGGCGGCCGGCCGCGTTTGGTGCGGGCGACCGCGAGCGCGATCTCGCCCTGGAGGTGGTCGGCCGGCAGCAGCGCCCGCCACTGGCCGTGCGGGACCCGGACGACCCTGACCCCGGTGTCCTGGTTCAGCCCGAGCGCCGCCAACTGGTCCAGCAGGCCCGGCTGGGCGGGATGGATGCGTACGGGGGTGAGCGGGTCGTCGATCATGCTGTGCACGGCCTGCGCCTGCGGCGAGAGGAACACGGCGCTGGCCGGACTGCCCAGGACACTTGCCGCGCCACCGGTCGCCGCCGACGCGAAGGAGTGGAAGCCGACGGCGCTGTAGACGTCCAGCGTCGCCGTGTTGAGCGCGATGAGGCGTTGCGCCAGCCGCTCGGCGCGCTGGCGGGCTCTGGCGTAGCGCAGGGTCGCGGTCACGGTGGCGAGGAGCTCGCCGGGGTCGATGGGCTGGTCGAGGTAGGCGTCGGCGCCCCGCCTGAGCCCTTCCGCGTGATCGTCCGGGCTGACGGCCGCGGCGGAGATCTGGATCACGGGGAGATGGGCCGTCCGAGGGCTGTCCTTGAGCCGTTCGCTGACCTCGAAGCCGCTCATGTCGGGCAGCCGGACGTCGATGATCGCGAGGTCCACCGGCGCGCCCTCGGCGGAGTCGAGACGCGTGAGCCCCTGCTCGCCGGTGGCGGCGCCGATCACCGTGTGTCCCGCGCGCCGCAGCCAGCTGGTCAGGACGTAGCGGTTCGTCTCGTTGTCGTCGATGACCAGAACGGTGGCGGGCGAAGGATCCTGGACGCTATCGGTCATGGCCCGACCCTTCGGTTTCCGGTTCGTCCGCGCGTACGTGGCCGAGGTCCGGCAGGCGCAGCCGCGCCCGGGTGCCGACGCCCACGGTGCTGGTGAGAGTGAGGGAGCCGCCGAGCAGTTCGGTGAGCGTGCGGGCGTAGGACAGGCCCAGGCCCGTGCCGGGCCGCCCGCTCTGGTGCGGGCCGCGGACCTGGTGGAACGCCTCGAAGACCCGGTCGAGTTCGGCGGCGGGGATACCGATCCCGGTGTCCGTGACGGTGAACAGGATTGCGCGGGGCGCGGGTTCGGGGTCGAGGGCGACGTCCAGGCGTACCTCGCCGCGCTCGGTGAACTTCAGGGCGTTGGACAGGAGGTTGCGCAGAATGCGGACCAGCAGCGTCTCGTCGGTCACCAGGGGTGGCTGCTCGTCGAGGCCGGGGGTGACCAGAGCGACCCGGTCCTGGTCGTGGCCGCTCAGCAGGAGGCCGCCGAGATGGGCCAGGAGCAGCCGCAGATCCACCGGCTGCGGATGGATGTCGAGGTGACCGGCCTCGGCCTTGGCGACGTCCAGCAGGTCGTTCACGAGCGCCAGCAGCGTCTGGCCGCAGGACGCGATGAGATCGACCTGTTCCCGCTGATCCGGGGTGAGGGACGGTGAACTGGGTGCCCGCAGCAGGGTGGAGAGCGCGACCACGGAGTTGACCGGGGTACGCAGTTCATGACTGATGTTGGTCCAGAAGCGGGTCTTGGCCTCGCTCGCCTCCAGCAACTGCTGCCGCTTGTCGTCCAGTTCCGAGTGCAGGGCCAGCACACCGCTGTTGGTGGTCTCCAGCTCCTGGGTCAACTCCGAGTACAGCGCGAGCACTCCGCGGTTGGTCTCCTCCAACTCCTCGTTCATCCGCCGGAGTTCCTCGCCCTGGGCGCGGGTCTCCTCCAGCGTGGCGACCAGGTCGCGGGTCTGGGCGCGCAGATCGTCCGCCTCGGTGGACCGCCCGCCGCCCGCGAGCACCTTCGCCAGGCGCGTGTGCAGCTCGGCCGCACTCGCCCCGTCCGCGGGCAGCTGCTGGGTGATGACGACACGGCTGCGGGACGGGCCGGCCTCGTGGTCGACGCGTACGAGCTTCGCCACCAGGTCGAGCGTGTCCCGCGCCGGCGGCGGCCCGCCGCTCCAGACGAAGGTGATGACCAGGGCCATCGGCTGCGCCGTCGCGTCCAGGCCGAAGGTGACCTCCAGGCCGTGGCAGCCGAGGCGGTCGCGGCCGAGTTCGCTCAGCGCGGTGGCCAGCCGCACCTGGTCCTGCCGCTCCAACGCCACGGCCGCCGCGGCCTGTTGAGCGCTGCGCCGGAGTCCGAACACGTCCTGGGGCGTCGACAGACCGAATGACGCCACCGGCTCGACCGGCGCCGACGCCGACGAGCGGTGGCGGCGGGGCGCACCGCCACGCGGGCCCGGCTCAAACGCGTCGGTCGGCACGCCCACTCCTGTTCCCACTCGTCCCACTCATCGCTTCGCTCACCAGGCGCCGTTGACCACGACCACGGAGGCGTCGTCCCGGCGCACACCGGCCTCGCGCAGCAGCTGTCCGGCCGTGACGAGCGGCGAGTGCCCCAGCAGACCGGGCAGCGCCGCCGGGTCCCAGCGTTCGGTCAGCCCGTCGGAGTGCATGACCAGGGCGCCGTGGTCGGGGAGCGGTTCCTCGAACGTCCGCAACCGGCGCATGTGCATGCCGACGATGCCGGGGGCCGACAACAGGGCGCGTCGTACGCCGTCGGCGACGAGGAACCCGCTGACGTTGCCGACACCGCAGTACAGCAGCCGCCCCGCGGCGGGCTCGATCCGGGCCACGGCGACGGCTCCGCCGCGCAGCCCCCGCAGTGCGAGGTGCACCGCGTTCAGGGCGCCCTCCGGACGGAGGTCGTGGGCGCCGCGGAACGCTTTGACCGCCGCCTGACTCGCGCGCGCCGCGAGCGGGCCGTGGCCCAGTCCGTCGCACAGCATGATCAGGAGCGCGGAAGGGTCACCGCCGCCGTCCCCCACGACCCTGCGGACGGCCCACGCGTCCCCGCACACGCTCTCCCCGCTGATGGGCCTGGTGACCCCGTCGGCGGTGGGCTCGCCCGGGGTGACGACGGCTCGGCCGTCCCCGGTGCGTGGCCAGAACCGGGCGGTCATGACCGTGCCGCGGCCGGGCACGGAGTGCAGGTCGAAATGGTCCGCGAGGCGGGAGACGGCGCCCAGGCCGATGCCCAACGTGCCCGCGCTGGAGGCTCCGTCGGCGAGTGCCGCGGCCACGTCGGTCATCCCGGGCCCGGAGTCGACGGTGAGGAACTCCACCCCGGCCTCGTCCCCGGAGCGCACCGTGCGCAGCAGCAGGGCCCCGTCCACGGCGTGCCGATGGACGTTCGTGGCGGCCTCGGTGACGGCGAGGGCGACCTCGGCCACCCGGTGGCCGTTGAAGCCGACGCGCCGGGCCAGTGCGGCGGCCGCGCCCCGGGCGGCCACCGACAGGGACGGCCCGTCCCGGAACCACGCCAGGTCCTCGCGCTCGAGGACGGTCGCGGTGTTCACCTCGCCCACTTGATGATGGTCACGGCCGTGCCCTCGCCGGGCGCGGTCCGCAGGCGGAAGTCGTCGACGAGACGTCGGGCACCGCTCAGGCCGAGGCCGAGGCCGCCGCCCGAGGTCCAGCCGTCCGTCATCGCCTGCTCGACGTCGGGGATGCCCGGCCCGGAGTCCTCGAAGACGGCGGCCACACCTCGTCTGCCGTCCACGTTCACCATGCCGGCGCTGACCGTGCCGCCACCGCCGTAGGTCAGGGTGTTACGGGCCAGTTCGCTGGCCGCGGTGATCATCTTCGTCTGGTCGACCAGGGACAGACCGCACCGCTGAGCCAGCGCCCGGATCGCCTGGCGGACGTGCACGAGATCACTGCTGCGCGCGACGGGTTGGACCAGCGGCTCTTCGCCGGCCGTCCAGGGCGCGGTCACTGCAAGGCCGAACTGGGGGACTGTCGCAGTTTCGCCAGCCCCTTCTCCAGGTCGAGGGCGGTGCTGACACCGCCGAGCGAGAGTCCCAGCTCGACCAGGGTGATCGCCACCGCGGGCCGCATGCCCACGACCACGGTCCGGGCGTCCAGCACGCGCGAGATGGCGGCCACCGTCGCGAGCATGCGCCCCACGAAGGAGTCGACGATCTCCAGCGCGCTGATGTCGATGATGACGCCGCGGGCCGACTTGGCCACGATCTGCTCGGCCAGGTCCTCCTGGAGGTTCAGGACGGTCTGGTCCTCCAGGTCGAACTGGACGGACACCAGCAGCGTGTCGCCGATCCGCAGGATCGGAATGCGCTCGCTCATCGCTGCCCGCCCGTGTGCGCGACCATGTCCACGCCCGACCTGCGCAGGGCGAGCTTCAGGGCGTCCGCCAGGCTGGCCTTCGTCACGATGCCGTCGAACTCGATGCCCAGCGCGACGATGGTCTGGGCGATCTGCGGGCTGATGCCGGACACGGTGCACTCGGCGCCCATCAGCTTGGCGGCGACGATGGTCTTCAGCAGGTGCTGGGCGACCTGGGTGTCCACCGCGGGCACGCCCGTGATGTCGATGATCGCCTGCTCGGATCCGGTGTCCACCAGGGCCTGCAGCAGCTTCTCCATGACCACCTGGGTGCGCGCCGAGTCCAGCGTGCCGACCAGTGGTACGGCGATGACCCCGTCCCACAGGCGCACCACCGGAGTGGACAGTTCGAGCAGTTGTTCCGCCTGCGCGGTGATCAGCTCGTCCCGGGTCTGCGTGTACGTCTCGATCGTGAACAGACCCAGGCCGTCCAGAATTCTGGCGAGCCGCAGATAGGCCCGGATCTCCTCGGCGGAGCCGGTCTCCAGCACGGGTTCGAGAACCCGTTTCAGCGCGAAGACGCTGACGGCGGTCTCACTCGGCGAGAATCCCTGCCGCGCCCGGTTCCTCGACAGCTCGTTCAACAGGGCGCGGACTTCGGACATCTGCTCCGAGTGGACATCGGCGGCGCCCTGTCGCAGCGCCTCCACCAGGGCTTCGTACAGTTCGCGCAGCTCGCGGTTGAGCTCCGCCGCGCTCACGCGACCGCCCAGCGACCCCGAGACCTCCGAGACCCATGACGCGGCCAGATCCCGTCCGTCGACCGACAGGAGCCCCACCAGGTCCACAGCGCTGTCTCGCTTCACCATTCGGGCGCTCCTCGATATTCGAATATTTGTGTCAGAACTGACGCGTGCAGACTACGGCACCCGTTCAGTGATCAGTCCTCCAGTGCCTGGCGGACCGTCGGGCGGCACGGAATGAGGGTGTCGATGCCGACGAGCTGCATCACGCGCAGCACGGGTGGCTGCGTACCGGCCACCCGCAGCCAGCCCTGAGCCTCCATGGCCGCACGGTGGGCGGCGATCAGCAGGTTGATGCCGCTGGAGTCCATGAAGGTCAGGCCGGAGAGATCGGCGACCGTCCGGGGCGACGCGCCACCGCCCGGTGGATTCAGCGCCTCGCCCACGCAGTCGTGCGTGGCCTGATCCAGTTCGCCGCGCAGGGCGACGACCCGGACGCCGCCGACGATGGACTGACTGACCGTCAAATGGCCTGGGTGCATGGGGTGTTCGTCTGTCACGATGTCCGGCTCACCAACAGGAAGGGAATCATGGTGTGACCTCCAGCCCGCCGAGTCCCCAGAAAGGACCGGACTAGGCCTCCTTGCTCCAGGTGCGGGTGTCGCGCGGCGGGAGGTAGGGCTCCTCGTCCTTCGGCAGTCCGCCGGCGACGGCACGCTGGCGGGCCAGCTCCGCGTCGAACTCCAGGCCGAGCAGGACCGCGATGTTGCTGATCCACAGCCACACCAGGAAGACGATCACGCCGGCGAGCGCGCCGTAGGTCTTGTTGTACGAGGCGAAGTGGGCCACGTAGAACGCGAAGCCCGCCGAGGCGATCATCCAGACCAGCAGGGCCAGCACGCTGCCCGGAGTGACCCAACGGAAGCCGCGGCCCTTCACGTTGGGCGCCGCCCAGTACAGGATCGCGATGACGATCGTGACGAGGACCACCAGCGCCGGCCACTTCGCGATCGACCACACCGTCAGCGCGGTGTCCCCGATGCCCAGCAGCGAGCCGGCCTGCCGGGCCAGGCCGCCGGTGAACACCACGATCAGCGCGCTGATCACGGTCAGCACCAGCAGCACCACCGTGATGCCCACCCGGATCGGCAGCACCTTCCAGAGCGGGCGTCCCTCGGGCATGTCGTACACCACGTTGGCACTGCGGATGAACGCCGCGATGTAGCCGGAGGCCGACCAGACCGCGAGGACGATCCCGACCACGGCCATGATCGAGCTGATGCCGCCGGGCGCCTGAAGCTCCCGCACCGCGTCGCCGATGATGTCCCGGGCCGAGCCCGGCGCCAGCTTCGCGAGGTTGTCCATGACCTTCTGGGTCGTCGACTTCCCGGCGATGCCGAGCAGCGAGACCAGGACCAGCAGGGCCGGGAAGAGCGCCAGCACGCCGTAGTACGTCAGGGCCGCGGCGCGGTCGGCGAGCTCGTCGGCCTGGAACTCCTTGACCGTGCCCCTGAGCACGGCCCACCAGGAGCGTTTCGGCAGTTTGGTGGGCCGATCCGGCGCGCGGTCCTGCACATCGTCGTCCGGTCCCGTTGTCCGTGGCATAGCACTGGGGTATCCCGGTCCGGCCCGACCATGCGTCGTCGGAAGGCACGTACGTGCCCGGACCTCCCGTCCGCGCCCATCCGGTGAGACCGTTTATATGTATCCGTCCTCATTGCGCCCGCGAGGGGGTGAGACCGATGCGGAAGGCCGGACGCGTCAGGGTCCTGACCTGGCGCTGGCGGAGCAATCCGCTGCGCAGGCGCAGCGATGTGGTCGAGGCGTGGATCCTGCTCGCCGCCTGGGTGGTCGCGACGGTCGGCGCGGTGCTCGCGGGGGTCGTCGGGACGCAGGCCGCGGAGCGGGCACTGGCCCGGGACCGGGCGGCCCGCACACCCGTCGCCGCCGTACTGGTCAGGATCGTCCCCGGCAGCACGCGCGATGTGGTCACCGGTATCCGGCACGACCGTGTGGTGGGCTCGGTGCGCTGGACCGACGCCGAAGGGACGGTCCGTACGGGACTGGCGCCGGTGCGGCCCGACACCGAGCCCGGCGGCCCGGTCCCGGCCTGGACCGACGGACACGGCCGCCTGGTGCCCGCGCCCGTGAACGCCGCCGAGGCCTCGGCTCGCGCGGCCCTGGCCGGCGCCGGCGCCGCGCTGGTCTCCGGGTCCGCGGTCCTCGTAGGCGGGTATCTGATCCGGCTGCGGGTGCAGAGGCGTGCCACCGAGCGGTGGGGCGTGGAGTGGGAGCGGGTCGGACGGCGGTGGGGGCACACCACCGGCTGACCCGCGGCGGCGCCGTCGCGCACGGCCCGCCCCGGACCGTCGGCGGGACTCCGCGCACCACGCGCGCCCCGTCGGCCGCCGCCTGGCTGGTCGCCGCCCTAGTTCTCGCGCCGCTCCTGCTCTGTCGGGTCGACCGGGGTGGAGGAACTGGTCATCTCGTGCGGGGTCCGGCGCCGGCCGTCCTGCGGTACCTCGTCGGACTCGCGGTGTTCCCGCTCCTCACGCACCGGGCCGCCCTCCGGCATCCGCGGCTGCTCGTCCGGGCGCGGCGGGGGCGGCTGCCGGCGTCGGGCCCGGGCACCCGCCCAGAAGGCGCCGAGCAGCAGGGCCACGACGACCACTCCGACCGCGACGAGCCCGATTCCGAGGGCTTTGCCCGCTGCCATGTCCATCCATGCGTTGTCCATGGCACGCGAGTACCCGAGGCCCTCGTCATGAACCCGATCGGGGTTTGACACGGTCGGTACCGGCAACTCGCGCCGTGTGACTACGACGACATCGCAGAGGGAGCTCATCCGGTTCCTGGAGGACCGCTTCTCGTGCGCGCTGGCATGCACCGAGTGCGCCCGGGCGTGTGCCCTGCGCGCGAGCATGGTGGATCCGGACGGGACCGAGGAGCAGGAACTCGTCCGGCGCAAAGGCGTCATGTGCGCGGAGGTGTGCGACGCCACCTGCCGGATGCTGTCCGAGCAGAACCAGCTCGACGAGGCCGGCATCCGCGTCCAGGTCGAGTGGTGCCGCAGCGTGTGCCTGGAGAGCGCGAACGTCTTCGACCGGTACCCGGGCGCGGAGGACACCGCGAAGATGTGCCGGGAGTGCGCGGACGCGTGCACCGACTTCCTGGCCCTGCTGGACTGACCTGTCCTTTTCCCTGTCCCTTTCCGCTTCTTTTCCGCAGCACCGCCATTCCCAATTTCTGGAACACGTTCTACCGTGTGCGCCGACAGGACCGGTCCCGGGAGCCTGGAGGCGCCGTGCATCTCGACCAAACCCCCGAGCAGCTCCGGCTGCGCACCGAACTGCGCGCCTACTTCGCGGAGTTGGTGCCGGACAACGCCTACGCCCGGTACGGCGACCCGGCCGTCCAGAAGCGTTTCTACCGCGAGACCATCCGACGGCTCGGTACGGACGGCTGGCTGGGCGTGGGCTGGCCCAAGGAGTACGGCGGGCGCGGGCTCACGGCGATGGAGCAGTTCATCTTCTTCGACGAGGCCGCGCAGGCCGGCGTCCCGCTGCCGCTGATGGCGCTCAACACGGTCGGACCGACCATCATGCAGTTCGGCACCGACGAGCAGAAGGCGTACTTCCTGCCCAAGGTCCTGGCCGGTGAGATCGACTTCGCCATCGGCTACAGCGAGCCCGACGCGGGCACCGACCTCGCGGCCCTCAAGACGCGGGCCGTGCGCGAGGGCGACGAGTACGTCGTCAACGGCCAGAAGATCTGGACCACCAACGGTGACACCGCCGACTGGGTGTGGCTGGCCACCCGCACCGACCCCGAGGCCCCGCCGCACAAGGGCATCACCATGCTCCTGGTGCCGACCACCGACCCCGGCTACTCCTGCACCCTCATCACCACTCTCGCCTCGCACGACACCACGGCCAGCTACTACGAGAACATCCGCGTCCCCGTCTCCCGCCGCGTCGGCGCCGAGAACCAGGGCTGGCGGCTGATCACCAACCAGCTCAATCACGAGCGCGTCACCCTCGCCGCCCACGGCACCATGGCCATCCGCGCCCTGCACGACGTGCAGCGCTGGGCGACGGAGACCAAACTCGCCGACGGCCGCCGCGTCGTCGACCTGCCCTGGGTACGCCGTCTGCTGGCCCGTACGCACACCAGGCTCGACGCGATGAAACTCCTCAACTGGCAGATGGTGAGCGCCGTCCAGCACGGCACGCTCACCCCGCAGGACGCCTCCGCGGTGAAGGTCTACGGCTCCGAGGCGCGCCGGGACGCCTACGCCTCGCTGATGGAGATCGTGGGCGCGGCGGGCGAGTTGAAGGAGGGCTCGGTGGGCGCGGTGCTCCACGGCGAGCTGGAGCGCGGCTACCGCTCGGCCGTCATCTTCACCTTCGGCGGCGGCAACAACGAGATCCAGCGCGAGATCATCTCGTGGATCGGGTTGGGGATGCCACGAGTTCGGCGTTGACCGTCGACACCCCCACGTGCGCGGACTGCTAAGGCACCTGCGCCCACGCCGCCACGAGTTTCGGGACGTAGACCGTCGCCCGCTCCTCTTCGCAGGCGCGCGCCATGCGTTCCCGCAGGGTGTCGATGTCGACCTCCCGGGCCGTGGCGATGCCACCGCGCTCCATCACCGGCAGCAGGCTGCGTGCCGACTCGGCGATCAGCGTCACCGCCGCCGAGTCGGGGCCACCGGCGGGCGCGGCGACCGCCACACGGGGATCGGGGAGCCCCGAAAGCCGCAGTACTTCGGCCAGTTGCTCACCCATCTCGGGATCGCGGCCCCCTTCCCGGAGCGCGGCGCTGATCCAGTCCACGGTCTCCGTCACCAACGGCCGCAGACCGGCCTCGCGCCCGTACCGCGCGCCGGCCTCGTCCGCGTAGGCGTCCGCGACGACACCGCTCGCCGACTGGACCCATACCCACAGGGGCGCGACCAGCTCGATCGCGGTGTCCTCGGCCGCCGTTCCCCGCGCCGTGGCCCGCAGTTCGTCCCACAGCCGACGGGCGCCGACGTGAAAGGTCGCGAGCGCGTCCTGGACGAGCAGACCGTAGTACGCCCTCCTGAGCGACTCGGCCCGGATCTCCAGCAGTTGCTCCGCCGTCGGCTCCACATCGAGGGCGAGCCCCCGCAGGAGGGCCCGGAGTCGGCTGCGCACGGTGTCGCGCTGCTCGGCCAGCGGCATCGCCACGTAGGAGGGGATCTCGCGCCTGATGTCGTCGGTGACCCCGACGCTCAGTTCCTCGAGCCGCGACAGCAGGGATTCGCACAGCTCGCGAAGGGGATGTCCGGCGGGTCGGACCGCGGAGGATGTCACGCCCGACACTGTCGAATCGACAATGAGCGCGTGTCAAGCGTGCTCACCCGGAGTGACGGGCGTGGGCCGGTGCGAGTCGGCACCCCGACGCCCCGGCAATCCCGCACGTGCACGCCCGTCACTCATGACCGAACACAATCTCCGCGTTGTGTCACGGCTGCGCCCGCACTCCCGCACGGCGCCGTACAAACTCGGACGACACCTCGCCATACTGGACGAGCCAGGGGAGGGCCGGGCGAACCAGTTACGGGGGCGATCGCGGGAGATGGGGGACAGCAGGCTGATCCAGGGCCGGTACCGGCTGCTCGATCTGATCGGGCGCGGCGGCATGGGCGAGGTGTGGCGTGCCCGGGACGAGTCGCTGGGGCGGCAGGTCGCCGTGAAGTGCCTCAAGCCGCTCGGCCCGCACCACGACCAGGCGTTCACCAGAGTCCTGCGCGAGCGCTTCCGGCGCGAGGCCCGGGTGGCCGCCGCGCTCCAGCACCGCGGGATCACCGTCGTCCACGACTTCGGGGAGTCCGACGGGATCCTGTACCTGGTCATGGAGTTGCTGGAGGGCCGCAACCTCAGTCAGCTCCTGGAGGACAACAAGAACCATCCCCTCGCGGTCGGTGACGTCGTGGAGATCGCCGACCAGGTCTCCGCCGCCCTCGCCTACACCCACCAACAGGGCATCGTGCACCGCGACTTGAAGCCCGCGAACATCATGCGGCTGACCGACGGCACGGTGAAGATCTGCGACTTCGGCATCGCCCGCCTCGGCCACGACATCGGCTTCACCTCCCGGCTGACCGGCACCGGCATCGCGATGGGCACCCCGCACTACATGTCCCCGGAGCAGATCAGCGGCTCCGAGGTCGACCAGCGCAGCGACCTGTACTCACTGGGCTGCGTGCTGTACGAGATCACCACCGGGGCACCGCCGTTCGACCTCGACGACGCCTGGGCGATCCTCATCGGCCACCGCGACACCGCGCCCCAACCGCCGCGTGGCAGGCGGGCCGAGCTGCCCGAGTACTTCGAGAAGATCATCCTGGACCTGCTGGCCAAGCTGCCCGAGCAACGCCCGCACGACGCGCGGGAGTTGAGCCGCAGGATCAGTGCGGGCCGGACCACACCGACATACGTGCCGACGGTGGTGACCCCGCAGCCGGTGTTCCAACCGCCGGGTCAGGCGTCCTCCAACGCCGTCCGCCTGCCCGAACCTTCCCGGGAGGCCCGGCTGCCGGAGGTGTCCCGCGAGACCCGGCTGCCGTCCTGGACCCGGGGCATGACCACCGGCCACAAGGCCACCGGCGCGGGGCTGCGGGTCACCCCGCCGGACGCCGGTGCGGGTCTGACCGGCGAGTGGATCCCGCGTCCGGCGGGCGGCCGGCCCGAGGAGCCGGTGCCGGACCGGCCGCGGGCCCCGTCCCAGGAGGCGATCACGGCCCTTGCCGGTCGGCACAACGCGGGGCTCAGCCTGGGCCGGCTCGGCCGCTGGACGGAGGCGGGAGAGGTGCACCGCGCGGTCGCCGCCGAGCGCGCGCACCTCTTGGGCTCCGACCACCCCGACACCCTCGCCAGCCGCTACGAGGTCGCCTTCACCCTCAGCCGTACCGGCCGCGCCGCCGACGCGCTCCAGGAGTACAAGCAGGTGACGGCCGCCCGCACCCGCGCGCTGGGTCCCGACCACCCCGACACGCTCGCCGCGCGCCAGGAAATGGCGTACGTGCTGGGCCAGTTGGGCCGGCACTTCGACGCGCACCAGGTGTACACGTCGGTGCTCGTGGCCCGCGAGCGCGCGATGGGCCCCGATCACCCCGACACCCTGCGCTGCCGGCACAACCTCGCCTTCAACCTCAGCAGGCTGGGCCGTCTGGAGGACTCGTACCGGATGGCGGTCGAAGTGGCGGCGGCCCGCGCCCGGGTGCTGGGGCCGGAACACCCGGACACTCTGGTCACCCGCTACGAAGTCGCCTACGCGCTCGGTCAGTTGGGCCGCTGGCCGGAAGCGTTGCAGACCTACCACGAGGTCGCCGAGGCCCGCGCGCAAGCGCTCGGCCCCGACCACCCCGACACCCTCGCCGCGCGCTACGAGGTCGGCATCAGCCTGGGCCGGCTCGGCCGCAGCGCGGACGCCCTCGCCCTCTACCGCGACCTGATCGACGACCGCACCCGCGTCCAGGGCCCCACCCACCCCGAGACCCTGCGCGCCCGCCACGGCCTCGGCGTCAACCTCGGCCGTCTGGGCCGCTGGGAGGAGGCCCTCGCCGAGTCGCGCGACGTCTGCGCGATCCGCGACCGGGTCCTCGGCCCCGAACACCCCGACACCCTGGTCAGTCGCCGCGAAGTCGCCGTCAGTCTCGGCTGGTTGGGCCGCTGGACGGACGCCCTCACCGAATACCGCCGGGTCGCCACCGCCCGCGAACGCGTCCTGGGCCCCGACCACCCCGACACCCTCGCCAGCCGCAACGACGAGGCCCACTGCCTGGAACAGCTCGGCCGCGGCGCGGAGGCGGTCGAGCTGTACCGGAGGGTGGCGGTGCTGCGGCAGCAACGGGCGACGGGCGGTCGCTGAGAGGCGGCTTCTGCTCGTCGGCTCCTGGGCGGTCCGTCCCTGGGTCCGCCCGTTTCCGCTCTGGCCGCCTCGGATCATCGCGTGTTACGAAGAACCATGACCGCACTCGAGGGACACCGCACGTACGACGCCGTCATCGTCGGCGGAGGGCACAACGGGCTGGTCGCCGCCGCCTATCTCGCTCGGGCCGGGCGGTCGGTGCTGGTGCTGGAGCGGCTCGACCGCACGGGGGGCGCCGCCGTCTCCACCCGGCCGTTCGCCGGGGTCGACGCGCGGCTGTCACGGTACTCGTACCTCGTCAGCCTGCTGCCGAAGAAGATCGTGCGGGACCTGGGCCTCGACTTCCGGGTCCGCACCCGCACCGTCTCCTCGTACACCCCCGTGGAACGGGACGGCCGGCCCACCGGACTCCTCGTCGGCGGCGGCGAGCGCCGCACCCGGGAGGCCTTCGCCCGGCTCACCGGATCCGCGAGCGAGTACGAGGCCTGGCAGCGGTTCTACGGCATGACCGGCCGTGTCGCCGAGCGGGTCTTCCCGACCCTCACCGAGCCGCTGCCCTCGCGTGCGGAGCTGCGCCTACGCGTCGATGACGAGGAGGCCTGGCGGGTCCTGTTCGAGGAGCCGATCGGCGTCGCCATCGAGGACCGCTTCGCCGACGACCTCGTGCGGGGGGTGGTCCTCACCGACGCCCTGATCGGCACCTTCGCCGACGCCCACGAACCCTCGCTCGCCCAGAACCGCTGCTTCCTCTACCACGTCATCGGCGGCGGCACCGGAGCCTGGGACGTCCCCGTCGGCGGCATGGGCGCCCTGACCGACGCCCTCGCCGCGGCCGCGCGCCACGCGGGCGCCGTCGTCGCCACCGGCCACGAGGCGGTACGCATCGACACGGACGGCCGAACCGCCGAGGTCGCGTACCGCACCCCCGACGGCGAGGGCACCGTCACCGCGCGGCACGTCCTGGTCAACGCCTCCCCGCAGGCCCTCGCGGAGCTGACCGACGACACCCCGCCCGCCCCCGCCGAGGGCGCCCAGCTCAAGGTGAACATGCTGCTCAAGCGATTGCCGAGGCTGAAGGACCGGTCCGTCGACGCGCGCGAGGCGTTCGCCGGCACCTTCCACATCGGCGAGGGGTACGCCGATCTCGCCACCGCCCACGCCCAGGCCGCCGCCGGCGAGCTGCCCGGCGCGCCGCCCTCCGAGATCTACTGCCACTCGCTCACCGACCCGACGATCCTCGGCCCCGACCTCGTCCAGCAGGGCTACCAGACCCTCACCCTGTTCGGTCTGCACACGCCCGCCCGGCTCTTCGACCGGGACAACGACGCCGTACGCGACGAACTCCTGAAGTCGACCCTCGCCCAGCTCGACACCCACCTCGCCGAGCCGATCGCCGACTGCCTCGCCACCGACGCCGAGGGGCGCCCCTGCATCGAGGCGAAGACGCCCCTCGACCTGGAACGCGACCTGCGCCTGCCCGGCGGCAACATCTTCCACCGCGAACTGTCCTGGCCCTACGCCCAGGAGGAAACGGGTCGTTGGGGCGTGGAGACCCGGCACCCCAACGTCCTGCTGTGCGGGGCGGGCGCGGTGCGCGGGGGAGGGGTGAGCGGGGTGCCGGGGCACAACGCGGCGATGGCGGTGCTGGAGGGTGGGGGCGCGTGAGCTGCGGTGGCTCGCAGGCGGAGAGCTGGGGCACGGGGTGCGCGCTCTGGCGGCGGGGCCAGTGAGCTAGCCGGCTGTCGCCAGTCGGTTGAGGACCTCCGCCGGGGTGAAGCTCCAGCCGACGAGGCGCGGCCCGCTCCAGTTGATGCCGATCAGGAGCCCTTCCCTGGCCACATCGGGCAGTTCGCGGTTACGCCAGTCCTCCAGGCACATGGACGTGACCCGCAGCCCGTTCCCCCAGATCTCCGCCGCCCTCCGGGCGCGGGCCGAGGTCGACCAGAAGGGAAGGCTTCGCGTGCCGTCCGCGGAGAGCGACGTCGGGCAGCCGATGTCGTCCCGGACGAACCAGACCACTCGGGTCCGGTGGACGTCTCGGAAGAACGCCGCCGCTTGCGAACCACTTTGACTCATGGCCGTCGAGCCTAATCGCACCAGGTCGGCCCCGGTACGCCCCCGAGGAACGCCCTCCTCACGCCCGCAACCCCCCGTCCACCGCCAGAATCACCCCGGTCACATACGACGCCCGATCACTCAGCAGCCATGCCGCCGCCTGCGCGATCTCCTCCGGGGCGGCGGGGCGGCCCAGTGGGTTGAGGGTCGAGATGCGGTCGATGATTCCGGGGGAGTTCCGCTCCCACTCGTCGACCATCTCCGTGAGGGTCAGCCCGGGGGCGATCGCGTTGACGCGGATGCCCTCGTGGCCGTACGTGGCGGCGGCCGACGCGGTGAGGCTGTTGACGGCCCGCTTGGCCGCGCCGTACACCGGCAGTTCGGGATTGGCCGCGAGGCTGCCGACGCTGGAGTTGTTGACGATGGCGCCGCGTCCGGCGGTGGCGCGGATGGCGGTGATCTCCGCCTTCATGGACAGCCACGGCCCCTTGAGATTGACCGCGCTGACCCGGTCGAAGTCGGCTTCCGACAGCTCGTCCAGCGGGCCGGGCGGCTGGATCGTGGCGCCGTTGTTGAAGGCGATGTCGAGCCGGCCGTACAGCTCCACGGTCCGGTCGACGGCGGCCCGGACGCTGTCCCCGTCGGCCAGGTCGCACAGCACGTAGTCGGCCGTGCCGCCCGCCGCCCTGATCTCCTCGGTGACCGCCTTGAGCTGCGCCTCCGTACGCGCCGCGAGGACCACCCGGGCACCTTCGCGGGCGAACAGCCGGGCCGACGCGGCGCCGATGCCGCGGCCGGCCCCGGTGATGAACGCGACCTTGTCGTCGAGCAGGCCGGTGGTGGGGTCGGGTGTCGTGTGAGGTGTGTTGTTCATGCCGTCGAGCCTGCGACCGGCCGCGGACCCTATCCAGGCACCGGCGGTACCTGGCTCGCCGGCTCGGCTCACGCGCACACTGGAGAGGTGAACCGACGAGGACTGGCGGACTTCCTGCGCAGCAGGCGCGAACGCATCACCCCCGCCGAGGTGGGCCTGCCCAGCGGCCCGCGTCGCCGTACGCCGGGGCTGCGCCGCGAGGAGGTCGCGCAGCTGGCGTACATCTCGACCGAGTACTACACCCGCCTCGAACAGGCCCGCGGCCCGCATCCGTCCCGCGAGGTGCTGGCCCAGCTCGCCCGCGCCCTGCGCCTGAGCGACCCCGAGCGCGACCACCTCCACCACCTCGCCGGGACCCCGCCCGGACCGCCGCCCGGTCCCTCGCGCGAGGTCCGGCAGAGCATTCTCGACCTGCTGGACCGACTGCCGTTCGCAGCGGCGTTCGTGACCTCGGCGATGTTCGAGATCATCGCCTGGAACGACCTCGCGGCCGCTCTGATGGAGGACTTCTCCGCCGTGCCCCGCCGTGACCGCAACCTCCTCCGGCGCGCCTTTCTCGGCCCGCACCCGGACGGCCGCCGCCTGTACGGCGTGTCGGACTCCGACGCGTTCACCCGGCACTCCGTCCCGGAGCTGCGCGCCGCCGCGGCCCGTTACCCCGGCGACCCGGAGGTGACCGGGCTGATCGACGAACTCCTGGCCGGCAGCGAGGAGTTCGCCCGGCTGTGGGCCGACCACCAGGTGGACGGCGGGCCCACCCTCCGCAAGACCTTCGACCACCCAGTCGTCGGCCGGGTCACCGTCAACTGCGACGCCCTGGACATCACCGACCGCGACCAGCGGGTCGTCATCTACACCGCCACCCCCGGCTCGCCGTCGGACGAGGCGCTGCGGCTGCTTTCGGTCATCGGTACTCAGCACATGGGCGTATCCGGCTGACGCCACGGAAAGCCCCGTGGCAAGAAATCTGACGGAGCATCAGAAAAGGCCTTCCGTCGTCCGGAGGACTGCGGCATTCTGCGCCCATGCAGACCGAGTTGAGCAACAGACTGGGAATCGAGCACGCCGTCTTCGGCTTCACGCCGTTCCCCGCCGTCGCCGCGGCCATCAGCCGGGCCGGCGGATTCGGTGTGCTCGGAGCGGTCCGCTACACCGCCCCCGACGAGCTCAAGCGGGACCTCGACTGGATCGAGGCGCACGTCGACGGGATGCCGTACGGCCTGGACGTCGTCATGCCGGCGAAGAAGGTCGAAGGCGTCAGCGTGGCCGACGTGGAGGCGATGATCCCGGAAGGGCACCGGCAGTTCGTCGTCGACACCCTCGCCAAGTACGGCGTGCCCGAACTCGCCGAGGGCGAGGCGTCCGGCTGGCGGATCACCGGCTGGATGGAGCAGGTCGCCCGCAACCAGCTCGACGTCGCCTTCGACTATCCGATCCGCCTGCTCGCCAACGCCCTCGGCTCCCCGCCCGCCGACGTGGTCACCCGCGCCCACGAGCACGACGTGCTGGTCGCCGCGCTGGCGGGCAGCGCCCGGCACGCGGTCAAGCACAAGGACGCCGGCCTCGACATCGTCGTCGCGCAGGGCTACGAGGCCGGCGGCCACACCGGCGAGATCGCCTCGATGGTCCTCACACCGGACGTCGTGGACGCCGTCGATCCACTGCCCGTACTGGCCGCAGGTGGCATCGGCAGCGGACAGCAGGTCGCCGCAGCGCTCGCCCTCGGCGCGCAGGGAGTGTGGCTGGGGTCCGTCTGGCTGACCGTCACCGAGGCCGAACTGCCCTCGCCCAAGCTGATCGAGAAACTCCTCGCCGCCGACGCGGGCGCCACCGTCCGCTCCCGCGCGCTGACCGGAAAACCCGCACGTCAGCTCCGTACCGAATGGACCGACGCCTGGGACGACCCGGCCGGACCCGGCACCCTCCCCATGCCCCTGCAAGGGCTGTTGGTCGCCGACGCCGTCTCGCGGATCCAGAAGTACGAGGTCGATCCGCTGCTCGGCACGCCCGTCGGCCAGATCGTCGGCCGGATGAACAGCGAACGCAGTGTCCAGGCCGTCTTCGACGACCTCACCCGCGGCTTCGAGCAGGCCGTGGACCGCATCAACCGCATCGCCGGAAGGAGCGGCCAGTGAGCACACCCCCCGCCGGTTTCTGGGCCCAGGCCACCGAGGCCCCCGACCGCACGGTCCTCGTCGCACCGGACGGCGAGGAGTGGACCGCCGGACGGCTGCACGCCGCAGCCAACCGCCTCGTCCACGGCCTGCGCGCCGCTGGCCTGGGGCGCGGGGACGCCTTCGCGGTCGTGCTGCCCAACGGCGTCGAGTCCTTCACCGCCTATCTCGCCGCCAGCCAGGCCGGCTTCTATCTCGTCCCGATCAACCACCACTTCGTCGGCCCGGAGATCGCCTGGATCGTCGCCGACTCCGGCGCCAAGGTGCTCATCGCCCACGAGCGGTTCGCCGAACCGGCCCGCCGCGCGGCCGAGGAGGCCGGACTCCCGGCGAGCCACCGGTACAGCGTCGGCACGGTCGAGGGCTTCCGGCCGTACGCCGAACTCCTCGACGGACAGCCCGAGTCGGCGCCCGAGGACCGCGAACTGGGCTGGGTCATGAACTACACGTCGGGTACGACAGGACGCCCGCGCGGCATCCGCCGCCCGCTGCCCGGCAAGCGCCCCGAGGAGGCCTACCTCGGCGGCTTCCTCGGCATCTTCGGCATCAAGCCGTTCGGCGACAACGTCCATCTCGTCTGCTCGCCGCTCTACCACACCGCCGTGCTCCAGTTCGCGGGCGCTTCCCTGCACATCGGGCACCGGCTCGTGCTGATGGACAAGTGGACGCCCGAGGAGATGCTCCGCGTCATCGACGCCCACCGGTGCACGCACACGCACATGGTCCCGACGCAGTTCCACCGCCTGCTCGCGCTGCCGGAGGAGGTCCGGCGGACGTACGACGTCTCGTCGATGCGGCACGCCATCCACGGGGCCGCGCCCTGTCCCGACCATGTGAAACGCGCCATGATCGACTGGTGGGGCGACTGCGTGGAGGAGTACTACGCGGCCAGCGAGGGGGGCGGGGCGTTCGCCACCGCGGAGGACTGGCTGAAGAAGCCCGGGACCGTCGGCAAGGCCTGGCCCATCAGCGAACTCGCCGTCTTCGACGACGACGGCAACCGGCTGCCGCCCGGTGAACTCGGCACCGTCTACATGAAGATGAACACCGGCGGCTTCGCCTACCACAAGGACGAGGCCAAGACGAAGAAGAACCGCATCGGCGACTTCTTCACCGTCGGCGACCTCGGCTACCTCGACGAGGACGGCTATCTCTACCTCCGTGACCGCAAGATCGACATGATCATCTCGGGTGGCGTCAACATCTATCCGGCCGAGATCGAGTCCGCCCTGCTGGCCCACCCCGCCGTCGCCGACGCGGCCGTCTTCGGCATCCCGCACGACGACTGGGGCGAGGAGGTCAAGGCCGTCGTCGAGCCGGCCCCGGGCCACGAACCCGGTCCCGCACTGGCCGCAGCGATCCTCGACCACTGCGCCGAGCAACTCGCGGGCTACAAACGGCCGAAGACCGTCGACTTCATCGCGGAGATGCCCCGCGACCCCAACGGCAAGCTCTACAAGCGGCGGTTGCGGGATCCGTACTGGGAGGGGCGTACGCGACCGGTGTGACCCCGATCCGTACGGCGTCCGGTGTCATGTCCGCCCGGCCCTGCCCACCATGGCGTGGACGATCAGGTGGTGGAAGGGCTCGATGGCCTTGAAGTACAGGCGGCTGACGGGGCGTTCGAACCGGACGACCGTCGTGCAGACGCCCTCCAGCCCGGTGCCGTCGGACACCGGGCGGAGGGCGAAGGACACGCGGAAGGCGAGGTGCTTGTCGTCCTCGCCGCACAGCACCTCGTCCGCGGCCACCGTGAGCAGCCGGAACGGTCCCACCCTGCGGCCGGGTTCGATACGGACGTCGGCGGCGCGGACGTGTTCCCGGGTCTTGAGGCCGAAGGGCGCCACGACCCTGTCCCGGACGTCCATCAGCCGGTTCGCCCACTTCGGGGTGCCGGTGAGGACCAGCCGGGTGAACTCGACGGCGTCGATGCCGACGGGGAGATCCACGGACACGGCGTCGACATGGTCGTAGCGACCGAGATCGGCAATCGACGCGCCGAGCACCGGCGGTACGTGCCGCCGGACTCGTCGTACGCGCCGTGCTCGCGTGCGAGTCATGTCCGCTTCTCTCCCCGTTGACGTCAACGGCGTTCGGTCGCCTTCGACCCGGTCTGGTCGCTGTGGTGCGGCGACTTCGGGTTCGAGGACCGGGAGTACGTCAACAGTGTGCGCGCCACCGGGCAGCGCGGCACACGCGCGTGCCGTGTCCCCGGCCGCCGGCTCGTCGATGCTGACCTGGTTGGCGAACTGCTGCGAGCGGCCGCAGTGGTGGGATGCGTGCGGATTCCCGTGCGAACGTGTGGCCGGAATCAATTACGCGCGTTCGGCGTCTCGGCCGCTACTGTGCTGGACCGTGGAGGAAAGTGGACCGCACAGCCTCCGGTTCTCCCTGCTCGGCCCGCTGCGTGCCTGGCGGGGTCCCGTCGAACTGGCGCTCGGGTCCCCTCAGCAGTGTGCGGTGCTCGCGGCGCTGCTGCTCAGCCGGGGGCGGCCGATCGGGGTGGCCGATCTCGTGGACGGGGTCTGGGGCGCGCGGCCGTCTCCGGGCGCTGTCGCGATGGTGCGTACCTACGTCTCACGGCTCCGCAAGCTGTTCGAGCCCGAGCGGACGGCAGGGCGGCCGTCCGGGCTGCTGGTCTCCATCGGGGACGGATACGCCCTGCGGACCGACCGGATCTCCAGTGATCTGGCCGAGTTCGAGGAGGCGTTGACGCAGGCCGAGCGCCGTCGGGTCGCCGGTGACACGAATGGCGCGGTCCGGCTGCTGCGTACCGTGTCGGCCGCCGGGGGCGGTGCGGCACTGGCCGGCGTGCCCGGTCCTTACGCCGAGTCCGCGCGGACCGACCTGGCTGAACGCCGGCTGGGCGCCTTGGAGTTGAGGCTGTCCATGGAGCTGGAGCTGGGCCGCCACGAGGCGGCGGTGCCGGAACTGCTGGCGCTGCGCGACGCGCATCCGCTGCGCGAGGCGGTGGTCGAGCTGCTGCTGACCGCCCTGTACCGGTGCGGCCGGCAGGCCGAGGCGCTGGAGGCCTACGCGAGCACGCGCCGCGTGCTGGTCGAGGAACTGGGCATCGAGCCGGGGCCGTCCTTACGGGCCGTACACGCACGGCTTCTCGCCGGAGACCCCGCGCTCGCCCGGCCGACGCTCCACGGACCGGCCGCTGACACCCACGCCCCGCACAGCCCCGGTGCCCCGCCTCGTCCGGAGCCGGATGCCTCCTCACCCGGCCGCCGGGCCGGAGCCGTGAGCCCCGCCCAACTCCCCGCCGATCTGGCCTTGTTCACCGGTCGCCGTACCGAACTCGACTACTTCGCCACCCTGTTGCCCGAAGGGGACGGCCCGCCCGACACCGCGGTCATCGGCGTCGTCGACGGAATGGCGGGGACCGGCAAGACCACCCTCGCCGTGCACTGGGCCCACCGGGTGGCCCACCGCTTCCCCGACGGCTGCCTGTACGTCAACCTTCGCGGCTACGACCCGCACGGCGCCCGGATGCTTCCGGAATCCGCGATCGAGATGTTCCTCATGGCGCTCGGCGTGCCCCCGCAGACCGTCCCGGAGGGACTCGACGCACAGGCCGCCTTCTACCGCAGCGTCCTCGCCGACCGGCGCGTCCTGATCGTGCTGGACAACGCCCGGGACGCCGACCAGGTACGGCCGCTGCTGCCCGGCACACCCGGCAGCCTCGTCATCGTCACCAGCCGCAACCGGCTCGGCGGTCTCGTCGCCGGGCACGGTGCCCGTCCGCTCACGACGGGCCTGCTGAGCGCCGAGGAATCGTACGAGTTGCTGTCCCGGCGGCTGGGCGCCCGCGTCGACGCCGAACCGGAGGCCGTCGCCGCGATCACCGAGCTGTGCGCCCGACTGCCGCTGGCCCTGGCCATCGTGGCGGCCCGCGCGGCCCACCATCCCGGCTTCCGGCTCGTCGACGTCGCGCAGGAACTCCGGGACCACCACGGCAGCCTCGACGCGTTCGTCGGCGACGACGCCGGCACCGACGCCCGTGCCGTGTTCTCCTGGTCGTACCAGGCCCTGTCGCCCGAGGCGGCCGGACTCTTCCGCCGTCTCGCCCTGCACCCGGGCCCCGACATCACCACCGTCGCGGCCACCGCGCTGACCGGCGCACCACCCCGTGAGGTCCGCGCCCTGCTGACCGAACTCACCAGGGCGAACCTCCTCATCGAACACGCTCCGGGCCGGTTCGTCTTCCACGACCTGCTGCGCGCCTACTCCGGCGAACTCGCCGAGGCCGAGGACGGCGAGAGCGTCAGGGGCGCGGCTCTGCTGCGGATGCACGACCACTTCCTGCGGACCGCCCACAACGCCTCCTCGGTCCTCGATCCGTTCCGCGAGACCATCGCCCTGCCGCCGGGCACAACGGACAGCGAGCCCCTTCGGTTCAACGACCGGGGGCAGGCGACCGCCTGGCTGCGCACGGAGCGGTACGTCCTGAGCGCGATCGTCGAACACGCCGCCGCCCACGGGTACGACGAACACGCCTGGCGCATCGCCGCGGCCGTGGACGTCTACTTCAACCGGCTCGGGTTCTGGCACGACCTCCTGAAGATCAACAGCGTGGCGCTGGGAGCGGCACGGGAACTCGGCGATCCCGTCGGCCAGGCGTACTCCCTGTGCGGTCTGGGCGTGGCCCACTCGCAGCTCAACCACGCCGAGCCCGCGTCGAGGCATCTCGAACGCGCGCTGGAGCTGTTCCGTGCCGCCGGCGACCCGTTCGGTCAGGCCCGGGTCCATCGTGGTCTCGCCTACCTGGCCAACCGGACGGACCGGCGTCCGGCCGCCCTCGACCACTACGCCGAGGCTCGGGCGCTGTTCCGGGCCGAGGGCGACCGCAACGGCGAAGCCGGTGTGCTCAACCAGGTCGCCTGGACGTACATCCTGATCGGCGAGCACGAGAAAGCCCTCGACTGCTGCCGGGAGGGCCTGGCCCTCTACGACGAGATGGGCGACCCCTACGGATCGGCCTCGACGCAGGACACCCTCGGCTACGCCTACCACCACCTCGGCCTGTACGCGGACGCCATCGAGCATTTCAAGCGGTCGGCGAGCCTGTTCGCCGTGATCGGCGACCGCTATCTCGAAGCCGACGTCCTGCGCCACCTCAGCGACGCCCGCCAGGCCACCGGTGACTTCGACGCGGCCCGCGAGGCGCTGCGGTCGGCCCTCGCGCTGCTGGAGGAGATGGGCCATCCGGACGCCGAGGAGGTGGGCTCGGTCCTGCGTGAACTGGAGACCGCCGGGCCGGATGCGCCGACAGGTCCTTGACGCCTTCACGGGCTCCGGCCGCCGGCTCAGCACGCCACGTCCGTCTCCGCCTCTTCCTGCCACGCCTCCTCCACCACGACTCCCTGTTCCCGCAGGGCCAGGCGCAGGCTGCGCAGCGCGTAGTACACGCGGGACTTCACCGTGCCCCGCGGAATCCCCAGGTCATCCGCGGCCTGCTGGGTGGTGCGGTCCGCGAAGAACGTCGCCTGGAGCACCTCACGGTGCGCGGGCGTGAGCGTCTGCAGAGCCTTGTGCAGCACCATGGACGACAGCATCCGTTCTATGTCGTCCACCTCGCAGTACATGTCGCCCAGCCAGTTGGTGCCGCTGATCTCCAACGGGCGCGCCATCCGGGTCCGGTGGGCGTCGATGACCAGGTTGCGGGCGACCCGGAACATCCAGGGGCGGATGGCCATTCCCTCGGCGTCGGTCAGATTCCCGTTGTTCCAGCAGCGCAGCAGCGTCTCCTGGAGGATGTCCTCCGCGCGGTGCGTGTCCCAGTCCAGCATGCGCAGCACGTACGAGTAGAGGGCCGGCCCGTGTTCCAGATAGAGGTCGCGCAGCGCCCGTTCCTCGGGCGAGACCGCGCTCGCCGAGCCGATGGCCGTCACGTTCATGGAAGTGCTCCTGCTCCTCGGGTTGACCACCCCCGGCCGGTTGCGCGCCGGGGGTGGTGCTCGTGGGGAACGGAGTGTTCCGAGGGACGGTCCACGTCTGTTTGACGCCTGGTGTACGAGGCGATTGACGGGCCGGTCAGCGCCAGTGCGCCGGAGTGCGCGGGGTCGCGCGGGAGGGTTCAGACGTACGCCCCCTCCAACGCCTTCACGTGTCTGCGGACCTCTTCGGCGAGTTCGGTGTGGCCGGGCGGCAGCGCGCCCCGACGGCTCAACATGTCCCACATGTGCAGCAGTTCGTGCCCGTGGGCGACGGCGGCCCGGGAGTCGTCGAGCTGCTGCCAGGCCGCCGCCGCCCGCGCCACGTCCATCGGCGCCCGCTCGTCGCGGGCACCGCACCGGATCCTGGCCACGGCCAGCGCCAGTACGACGGCCACGCGGTGGTCGCCGCGCAGGTACGCGAGGTAGGCCTCCACGGCCCGCGCCTCCAGCGCGTGCGGATGCTCGGCGCCCACCGAACCGGTCAGGCGCTCGCGCAGCGCGGTCGCCCTGGCGAACGCCTCGTCGAGCCGGCCGGCGACCCCCAACGCGTTGATCCGGCCGACCTGTTCGGAGAGTCCGGCGGGGGGCAGGTCGACGCCGGGGACGGGTTCCCGCACTGCGGTACCGGTGGCGGCCGTGGCACGGGCGCGGGCGACCGCGCCGGCGATGGCGGAGGTGGGGGTGGACGCGGAGGCGGAGGTGGACATGGAGGTCGAGGTGGCGGACGAGGTGACCGTCGGCGGGGACGCGAGGTCGGTGGAAGGCTCGGGTTCCGGCTCGGATGCCGACCGCGGTTCGGGTTCCGGTGTTTCCCCGGATTCGTGCGCGAGGACGTGGCTGGAGCCGTCCGGCAGCACCCGCAGGACGAAGTGGGCCGTACCGGGGCCGTCGCCGACCGTGGCCTCCACGGCCGCGCCGGACTCCTCGGCGTACCGGTGCAACTCGTCGAGCACGGCCTCGTGCACGGACTGACCGGGGGCGGGGACGAGCGGATCGCCGTTGATCTCGGCGAGGCCTTCGTCGGAGACGTACACCTTGAAGCGGTCCTGGTCCATGGCTGTCTTCCTCGTACGGCGGGTCCGGCGGACTGGGGGAGTGGGGGGGTGTCAGTTCGTGCGGGTCGGCGTCGAGGTGGGTGTGACGCCGGGGGTGGCGCCCGAGGGCGGGGCGGCGATGCCCTGGTACTTGGCGAACTGGGCGCGGATGGCGAGGACATAGCTCAGGGCGTCGTTCGACTGCGGGACACCCTTGGCCGCCTTCACGGCGTCCATGCCGACGGCGTGGCCGGCCAGGGCGAGGTCCAGGACGCTGTTGGTGGTGTTGCCGTCCTTGTCGGTGGTCTTCACGACCGTGCCGTTGTCGAGCAACGTCTGTCCCTGGCTCGCCAGATCGCACATGTAGCGGCCCAGAGCCATGATCGAGTCCTTGTTGTCCGACGCCTGCGTCTTGCCGTTGTTGTCGTCGTCCTTGCCGAACTTGCCGAAGGTGTCCGGCGTCAGCTGTGAGATGCCCGTCTCGCCGTGCGGGCCGACCACGGCCGAGTTGAAGCCGGACGCCTTCTCCAACTGGGAGGCGATGACGATCGGGCCGATCGCGTCGCACTGCTCGCCGGCCTTCTGGATGGGGTCCACCAGGTCCGCGGGGACGGTGGAGGTGTCCAACTCGCCCTTTCCGTCGCCCTGGAGGATGGCCACCATCTGGTTCGCGGTGTCGTTGTCGCTGCTGTAGTCGTCGGCGCTGCCGCCCCCTCCGCCGAAGAGCAGGATCAGCGCGATGAGCGGGGCGAGCAGGACCCCGAGCCCGCCGAAGATGATGATCAGCGGCACGGCGCCCGCCACGGCGAGCGGGATCATCACACAGCCGCCCACGCCGGCACCGGCCACGCCGTACATGACGGCGTTCGAGCCCGCGCCGTCCTCACTCCCGGCGGCACCCATCCGCGTCCTCCGCCTTCTTCGACTCGTCTTGAACCGCTGTGGCCACATGGCCCGTTGTGCTGTCCGACGGACCCGGTAGACCGAAACGGGGCCCGTGGCGAAAAGGTTCAGAACAGCGGAAACCGGATGAGTCAGAGCAGCGGAAGCACGAGCCAGGAGGGGGGCGGGAAAAACATCGTGGGCACTCCTTCGGCACCACAACCGATCCCGCAGTCATGGGTACGGGGACCCAAGTCCACGCAGCCGGCACACCCGGAGACGGACGGCGGCACGGCCGCCCCGGTGGGGCAGACGGCGTACTCCCCGCACCAGGGTTTCGGCGGCGGGCTGCCGTCCGCACCCGTGCGGCAGGAGGCACCGGCACCGCGGGCGCGGAGCGCCGTACAGCCCGCCCCGGGCCAGATCGCCCCGGCCGTCTCCCGGCCCCCGGCACCCGCCGCACGGCAGACCACAGCCCCCGGGGCGCCCGCCGCGCGGCAGGCCGCACCCCGGTCCGACTCCCTTGCGCGCAAGGCCCCTTCGGACCGCCCGACGCAGCAGGGCTGGGGTCAGCCGAAGCGGCCCAGGACGGCGGCGCGCGGCAGGTCGCGCGAGGACGTCGGGTGGGTCAAGGCCCACGGCGGCTCCGGCGCGACCTCGCTGGTCGAGGCCCTGGGCGGCGTGGACGTGGGCGCCCGCTGGCCGGAGCCCGCGCGGGGCGAGCCGTACCGGATCGTCCTGGTCGGCCGGACCAGCGCGAGCGGACTGCGCTCCGTGTCCCGGGCGCTCGGCGCGCTCAACGACGGCAACGCCCCGCAGGGGCTCGAACTGCTGGCCGTGGTGCTCGTCGCCGACGCCCCCGGGCGGCTGCCGCTCGGTCTGCTGCGCCGCATCCGGGTCCTGCGCTCCGTCGCCCGCGTGCACCGCGTGCCTTGGATCCCGGCGTGGCGCACGGACAGCCGGATGAAGTACGTCCCCAGGCAACTCGTCACGCTCTCCCGGCTGGTGGGCAGCGACGTCTACGGCGAGGGAGCCAGGTCGTGATCCAACACCCCTACGCCGCGCAGTACTTGGCCGACGGGTACGACCCTGGCGACGACGGTCACCTGATCATCAACACCCTCTCCTGGTGCGCCTCGGCCTGTGGTGTCGCCGGACTGATCATCGTCGGTATGCAGATGGCGCTCCAGCTGCGCCGCGGCGACCCGGGCGAGGGCGGTGAGCACTTCCGCGGTGTCTTCTTCGTCGTCCTGGCCTGTGTGATCGCCACCTCGGCCGGTCCGCTCGTCACCTTCCTCGGCGACCTGACCCTTCAAGGGCCCTGAGACCAACAGGCCTTCCAGCACTGCCAGTTCACCGCCCCGCCCACCACTCGGTCCGGGGCGCCGACTCCTCGGAGAATCCTCATGTCCGCAATGCTCCAAGAAGCCTCCCACTACCTCGCCGCCGTCGTCCCCGCACCGTCGGGCGGCGCCAACGTCCCCCAGCCGACGAGCAACGCTCCCGGCCCGCTGACCACCAAGGTCAACCTCGTCCTCGGCATCCTCGCCTGGGCCGGCACCGCGGCCGGAGTCTGCGGCGTGCTGATCACCGGCGCGATGATGGCCATCTCCGTCAAGCGGGGTGAGAGCTCGGAGCACATGAGCCGCCTCGGCATGGTGCTCGGCGGCTGTGTCCTGGTGGCCACGGCCGGCCCGATCGTCCAGTTCGTCTTCAACTAGAGAGCGCGGGACAGTGGGCATCTTCAAGCGCGGAGAACAGCGGTCCGAGGAGTCCGGGCCGTACTGGAAGCAGCGCAGTTGGCAGGCATCGGCGGGGTTCCTCGCGCTGGTCGTCGTCCTCGGCGTGATCACCACGCTGACGTCGGGCTCGGGCTCCGGCGGCCGTGCCGGGGCGCCGGTGTCCAAAGGCCCGCTGTCCGGCACCGCCACCAAGAAGGACGGCCGTCCCGGCGGCTGCCGCACCGACGACAGCGCGGGCGACGCGATCCCCACCTCCGTGCCGAAGGACATCAGTTGGCACCCGCTCAGCATCGGGCGGGTGCCGGTCTCGGCCTCGGCGGGGCCGACCAGGATCGAGGGCGCCGTGTGGTGGTGCTTCGCGCACACACCCATGGGCGCCGCGCTGGCCGCCACCGACATCCCCACCCAGATGAGCGGAACGCAGTGGCGCACCGTCACCGACCAGCAGGTGGTCGCCGGGCAGGGACGCGAACTGTTCGTGTTCCAGCGCACCGCCGTGCCGGACACGGACAGTTCGAACAGGGCCCCGGTCACGTCGTCCTACGCAGGGTTCCAGGTGACCTCGTACACCAGGGAGGCGGCGACCGTCAGGCTGTTGATCAAGAACGAGCAGGGCTATGCCGCGACCAGCGTCTCCGTGCGCTGGAGCGGCGGCGACTGGAAGATCCAGCCCGACGGAAGCGGCGGCCTGTACTCGCAGTTGGCCACCGAGCAGAGCGCCGTCGGCTACACACTCTGGGGGGTCTGACGTGGCGGCCTGCAGCAACGGGAATCCGCTCGCGGACGCGATCACCGGGTTCTTCAGCTTTCTCGGCGACCCGGTCGGGACCGTCATCGGCCTGATCGCGAAGTCGATCCTCGCCGCCGCGATCGCGGTGTTCGCGGGGCTCGCCGACAGTGTCCCGACCCTGGACGACACGACCACCTCGCACGACCTCAGTGACAAGACATCGTGGATCGTGGTCTATCTGGCCGTCGGTTCGCTGCTGTTCGCGGCGGGCAAGATGGCGATCGAGCGCAAGGGCACCGCCGGTGTCACCGCGCTGAAGGGCATCCTGCGCGTCATCCTCGTCGCGGGCGCGGCCACCACCATCTGCCTGGCCGCGGCAAGGGTCGCGGACAGTTACTCCACCTACCTGTTCAACGACTCCGTACAGAACGCCCTGGACAACATCGGCGCCTGCGGGGACAACAGCGACATCCAGTCCTTCCTGCTGCTGATCCTCGCCTTCCTGCTGCTGCTCGCGGGCATCCTGCACACGATCCTGATGTACATCCGGCTCGGCGTCATGATGATCATGCTCGGCACCCTGCCGCTGGCCGCCGCGGCCTCGATGACGGACTGGGGCGCGGGCTGGTGGCGCAAGCACATCGGCTGGATGATCTCCTGGCTGCTCTACAAGCCCGCGGTCGCTCTCGTGCTGAACGCCGGCATGACGATGATCAGCCAGGGCAAGACCGGCACGAACCCCAACGTCAACACCCGTATCGCCGGCATCGGCGTGATGCTGCTCTCCGCCATCGCGCTCCCCGCGCTGCTGAAGCTCGTCGTACCCGCCACCGCTGCCATGGGCACCGGCGACCCGATGGCCGCCATGGGCCAGGCGGGCAACCAGCTGGCGACCGGTGCCGTACAGGTCGGTGCCATGAGCGGCGGGTCCGGCGGGTCCGGCGGAGACAGCGGACAGAAGGGCCCGAGCGGAGCGAGCGGCACCGGTGGGGCGGCCGGTACCTCCGGTGGTGACGGGGCGTCCGGCGGAAGCGGTTCGGACGGCGCGTCCGGCTCGGGCGGTCCGAGCGGGGCGAGCAAGGGCGGTGGCGGCGCGGGCAAGGCCGCGGGCGGTGCGGGCAAGGAGGCCGGAGCGGCGCTGGGCGGCCCCGCCGGTATCGCGATCCTCGCGGCCGTGGCCGCGGCCCAGACCGCGGGTTCGACCGTCTCCGGTGCCGTCGAGGGCGGCGACGGAGACCTCGGCAACAACAAGTGATACCGGGGGAGTCCACGACATCCAGGCGGTACGCCCCTACCTCCGCCAGGTGTCGCCTCCCCTGTCGAACCGCCGCCGGGCGCCCTTTCCCCAGGGCGCCCGGCGGTCTCCCCATCGGCCCCAACTCACGGCGTAACAGCGTCACTTCACGAAAGGAAACCGGTCACATGTCCACGGAAGCCGTCTCCCATCCGACCTACGGGAACTGGCGCAGGCCGAGGCGCGCGGGGCTCGGACCGCTCGGACTCCTCGGCACCTTCGTGATCTTCGGCGGCCTCGTCGCCACCCTGCTGGCGTCCCTGATCTCGCTGTACGCGGCGATCATCGTGTTCGTACCGGTCGTCCTGTTCCTCATCCCGCTCGCCATCCGCACCCAGGACGGCCGCAACGTCTACCAGCTCTTCGCCCTGCGCGTCGGCTGGTGGCGCCGGAAGGCCGCGGGAGCGCACCTCTACGTCTCGGGCCCGCTGTCCGCGCGGCCCGGCGGCCGGTTCCGTCCGCCGGGACTGCTCAACAAGGTCACCGCGAGCGAGGGCCGGGACGCCTACGACCGGCCCTTCGGGATCCTGCACCACCCGCAGCGCGACCTGTACACGATCGTCCTGGGCTGTGACCCCGACGGCGGTTCGCTGATCGATCCGGACCAGGTCGACGTCTGGGTCGCGCTGTGGGGCGAGTGGCTGGCCCGGCTCTCCCACGAACCCGGCCTCAAGGGCGCCACCGTGATCGTGGAGACGGCCCCCGACCCCGGCACCCGGCTCGCCCACGAGGTGCTGCCCCGCATCCACCCGAACGCGCCGGCCGCGGCCCGCGCCGTGATGGAGGAGGTCGTCGACCGCTACCCGAGCGCCTCCTCCGAGATGCATACCTACGTCACCCTCACCTACGGCAACCCGGCGGGCCAGAAGCGCAGGAAGGAGGACGTGATGACCGAACTGGCCATCCGTATCCCCGGCCTGCTCAGCGGTCTCGTCGCGGCCGGCGGCGGCGCCGCCTACCCGCTGTCGGCCGAGCGGATCGCCGAGGTCGTCCGGGTCGCCTACGACCCCGCCGTCGCCGCCGATGTCCTCAACGCCCGTGCCCTGGAGGGCGGAACGGGCCTGGAGTGGGACGACGCCGGTCCCGCCGCCGCCGTGGAGACGGTGAACGCCTACCAGCACGACTCGGGTGTCTCCCGCACCTGGATGCTGACCCTGGCACCCCGCGGCACCGTCCGCTCCTCGGTCCTGCGCGGCATGCTGGAGGCCGCCCCCGGCACCCGGCGCAAGCGGGTCGCCCTGGTCTACCGGGCCATCGACCCCGCCACCTCGGCCCGTATCGTCGAGGCCGACCGGCGCAGCGCCCAGTTCATGGCCACGTCCGGCAAGGGCATGGTCCAGGCGCGCGCGGCCTCCGAGGTGCGGGCGGCCGAACAGACCGCCGCCGAGGAGGCGTCCGGCGCCGGACTCGTGGAGTTCTCCCTGATGCTGACGGTCACCGTCGACAACCTGGAGGAACTCGCCGACGCCAGCGTCACCGTACGCAATCTGACCGCGGCGTCCCGGGTGCTGATGCGCCCCGCCGACCGGATGCAGGCGGCCGCGTTCAGCTGCACCCTGCCCGCCGGAATCCTTCCGTGGGAACAGACCCTCGTCCCGCACGAACTGCAGGAGGCGCTGTGAGCCGCCGAAGCGAGGAGAAGCTGGCCGAGCGAGCGGACCGGCTGGCCGAGGAAGCGGCGCTCCGGGACCTCGCCGACGGTGGGTCGGGGCTGGTCGGCCTGGACGGATTCGGCGCCCGGGCCGCCGCGAAGAAGTCCGCCAAGGCCAAGGCCGGGTCCGGCGCCGAGCGCGGCGGCAGGGAGAAGGGCCCCGCCAAGCCCCGGGAGCTGTACATCCCGGCCCGCGGCTGGCAGGGGGCCGGCGGTGGCCGCGTCGGTTACATGGACCCGCCCACCATGTGGCGCGCCACCACGGTGCAGGCCTGCGGCATGTGGCCGTTCGCCGCCGGTTCGGGCTCGCCCATGACCGGAGTGCCGCTGGGACAGCATCTGTCCACCGGCGCCACGGTCTGCGGCGACCCGCTGAACTGGTTCACCCGGGCCCGCTACATCTCCAACCCCTCCCTGTTCATGCTCGGCATGCCCGGCCTGGGCAAGTCGACCCTCATCAACAGGATGCTGATCGGGCTCGCCGCGACCGGTGTCGTCCCGCTGGTCCTCGGCGACCTCAAGCCCGACTACGCCGACACCGTCCGCGCGCTCGGCGGCCAGGTCATCTCCATCGGCCGCGGCCGGGGCGGCATCAACGTCCTGGACCCGGGTGCCATGGGGGAGGCCGCCGCGAAGATCGGCGGCGAGGCCGGCGAGGTGCTGAAGGCGGAGGCCCACGGCCGGGTGCTGAACATGGTCGCCGCCCTCATCACCATCGTGCGCGGCCGGCCCATGGACGACCACGAGCAGTCCGTGCTCTCCGCCGTCCTGCACCACCTTCGCCAACGCACCATGCCCGGCCGCCCGGTGCTGCTGCCCGACGTGCTGCGGGTCCTCACCGAGGGCCCCGACCGGGTCCGCGCGGTCACCCTCGACCGCGGCGACGACGCCCGCTACCGGGACGCCGTGGACCCGCTGCACCGCTCCCTGCTCGGCATCCTCGACGGCCCGCTCGGCGACACCTTCGCCTCCGAGACGTCCACCCGGATCGACGCGAACGCACCCGCCGTGTGCATCGACATCTCCGGCATCGGGGAGGCCGACACCCAGCTCACCGCCGCCGCGATGCTCGCCGCCTGGTCCGACGGCCTCGGCACGGTCGCTGCCTCGCACGCCCTCGCGGACGCCGGACTGGCGCCCCGGCGCTGGTTCTTCACCGTCCTCGACGAGCTGTGGCGCCCGCTGCGCGCGGCCTCCGGCATCGTCGACCGCATCGACGCGCTCACCCGTCTCAACCGCTCCCTCGGCCTCGGCGACGCGAAGATCACCCACACCCTCAAGGACGCCGAGGCCCTCGGCACCGACGCCGACCGCGCCAAGGCGCGCGGCTTCGTCGAGCGCGCCGGCATGGTCGTCTGCGCCGGACTGCCGAAGACCGAGATGGAGGACCTCGGCAAGGTCGTCGGACTCTCCCGCCGCGAGATCGACCTCGTGTCGTCCTGGTCCTCGCCGCCCGGCTGGGGCGTGCGGGGCGAGGACGAGGAACCCCCGGGCCGTGGTCGCTTCCTCATCAAGGTCGGTGGCCGCCCCGGCATCCCGATCAAGGTCGCCATCACCGACGCCGAGCGCGAGCTGCACAACACCAACACCCGCTGGACGACCAACGAGGCGGCCATCGAGCAGGCCGCCGCCCGCACCGCCCAGGAGGTCGCAAGGCTCTCCCAGGACGGGCCGCTGCCCCTGGCCTTCCCGGGCGATCCGACCCCCCTCTCGCTCCCCGCCGACCCGGGCTTTCCCGCCGGAGAAGAGTCGGTCAGGGGGTGGACGGCGTGAGCGGACCCCGCAGCACCGACCTCGGCGACCAGACGCAGTGGGCCGTCGCCGCGCTGGCCGCCTTCGGCACCCTCGCCTTCACCGTCGTCTGGGCCGGCGGCACCTTCGGCGCCGGCCTCTCGGGCGCCGGCTGGGACGCCCCGCCGTTCGCCATGTCCACCGTCTCCACCCTGGTCTCCGACGGACCGACCGCGCTGTGGCCGGGCACCCAGGCCGCCGTGCTCTACGCGGGCATGCTCGGCATGCTGGCGCTCATCGCCGTGCCCACCGCCCTCGCCGTCAACTTCTTCATGGACCGCGGCAAGGCACCCAAGGGCCTCGCGGGGAAGCGCGAACTTGCCGCCATGTGCCCCAAGGGCATCGAAGCCCGCGCCCGCGAACTGCGCCCCACCCTCAAGGGCCGCGAGGAACTCCACCCCGACGAGACCGGCAACCTCCTCGGCGACCTCGACCCCAAGGGCCCCGAACTGCGCAGCAGTTACGAGGACGTGGAGCTCGACCTGATGGCGCCGCGCGCCGGCAAGTCCACCGGCATCGCCGTGCCCCGGGTGCTGCGCGCCCAGGGCGCGGTCCTGCTGACCTCCAACAAGTCCGACGTGTACGCCGTCACCCGCGCCCAGCGCGAAAAGGCGGGCACGGTATGGACGTTCGACCCGCAGGGCATCGCCCACGCCCCGCGCTCCATGTGGTGGAACATCCTCGGCGAGTGCCACACCATCGAGGGCGCCCGCCGGATGGCCGGTCACTTCGTGGCGTCCGTCAACGACGACACCGCGAAGAAGGACTTCTGGATCTCGGCCGCCCAGAACACCCTGACCGCGCTCTTCCTGGCGGCCGCCCGCGGCCGGGCTCCGCTGTCCGAGCTGCTGGCCTGGCTCTCCGACCCCGCCGACCGCACCCCGATCGACCTGCTCCGCGAGGTCGGACTGGTCGCGATGGCCGAGCAGTTGCAGGGCACGGTGCGTGGCGCGGTGGAGACCCGGGACGGCATCTACGAGACCGCCCGCCAGACCGCGTCCTGCCTCCTCGACCCGGAGATCCTCGCCTGGGTCACACCCGATCCCGAACTCCCGGAATTCCGCCCGAACGAGCACGTCCTGGGCACCGACACCCTCTACCTGCTGTCCAAGGACGGTGGCGGTTCGGCGGCCGGCGTCATCGCGGGTCTCGCCGACGCGACGATGCGGGCGGGTGTCGTGGCCGCCGAGCGGATGGGCGGCCGGCTCGACCCGCCGCTGACCGCGGTCCTCGACGAGGCGGCCAACGTGTGCCGCATCTCCGATCTCCCCGACCTGTACTCCCACTTCGGCTCGCGCGGCATCAACGTCGTGACCCTGCTTCAGAGTTACCGCCAGGGCGCCCGCGTGTGGGGCGACGTCGGTATGGACGCGCTGTGGAGCGCGGCGACCGTCAAACTCCTCGGCGCCGGTCTGGACGACGCCGACTTCGTGCAGAAGATCTCCACTCTCGTCGGCCAGCACGACGTGAAGACCCCGAGCATCTCCCGCAGCAAGGACGGCACCTCGCGCTCCTACTCCTACCGTCAGGAGTCCGTCCTGCCGCCCGACCGGATCCGCGCCCTCCCCAAGGGCACCGCCCTGCTCCTCGCCACCGGCGTCAAGCCGGCCCTCATCCGGCTGCGCCCCTGGTACAAGGAGCCCGGCGCCGCGGAGATCTCGGCGGCCGCGAAGGCGGAGACGGCGGCCATCACGGAACGCGCAGCGGCTCGTCCCCTGCCGGGTCCGGGCCTGACCCTCGAGAAGGAGAACGTCGTGGACCTGGAGAGTTACCGGGACGCCGCCCGAGCGTGACGGTCCGCAGCACCAGCTCGGCCGGCGCGTACCGCACCCGCCCCATGAGCCATACGCCCAGGGCGAGTTGGGCGCCGTACAGCACCGGACACCAGGCGAGGACGACGGCGGTGCCGACCCGGTCGTAGAGACCGAAGCCGTAACCGGTGAAGACGAGCGCGAGGACCAGTGACTGGGAGAGGTACTGGGTGAGGGCCATGCGCCCGGAGGCGGCCAGCACCCGCGCCGCCGCCGGGCGCACAGCGGTCAGCAGCAGGAGCAGGCCGCAGGCGTACGACGCCGTGAGCGCGGGCGCGGTCAGCAGCGACACCGCGTGTCCGACCAGGAACCAGCGGCTGTCCAGCGGTCCGTTCGCGCAGCACGCGGTGACCACACCGCCGGCCAGGCCGACCGGCAGCCACCTGACGACGACATCCCTGAGCCACTTCCGGTCCCGGCCGCGCCGCTCCACCAGGCCCGCCTTGGCCGCCGCGAGGCCGGCCAGGAACGCGGCCAGCATGTCGGGGGTGTACAGCAGGTTCGCGCCCAGGGCCGTCGGCAGCTCGTGCAGACGTGCCCCGACCACCGACAGGAATCCGCCGCGATACGCGGCCACACTGTGCGCGACCTCAGGGGCGTACTGCCCCGGGGTGACCGGTCGCGTGAAGGCGACGGTCAGCAGCCCGTACCCGAGCAGCAGCAGCGCGAGGCCCACCACCAGACAGACCGCCACCCGCAGCGCGGCCCGCGGACTCAGCCCGCGCAGGCCGTACAGGACCAGCCCCAGGGCGGCGTACGTCATCAGGATGTCGCCGCTGAAGAGCAGCACCGCGTGCGCGAGCCCGAGGCCGAACAGCCCTGCCGTACGCCGGAGATGGCGTCCGGCGGACCCCCCGCCCGGCTGCCCCGCGGAGCGCTCCTGGAGGACGAAGCTGTAGCCGAAGAGGAACGAGAACAGCTGATAGAGGGTGGTGGTCGCGGTCACCGCCCAGGCGGCACCCCGGTCGACGCCGGAGGCATGAGGACCGCCGCCGAACGCGGTGTAAGGACTCGCCATCAGCTGGGCGTTGACGAGCAGGATGCCGAACAGGGCGAATCCACGGAGCACGTCGACGTCCTGGACCCGCCGGGGACCGACCGCCTCGCACCCGCTCACCGCGTCAGCCGGGTTCCGCAGACGAACACCACGGTCGACATCAGGAACCATCCGAACGCCGGCGACAGCAGATACCGGGGGGTCCAGAGCCGGGCCGCCGTGGGCCGGTTGCGCGGATAGCACACGGGCACCGTCCCGCCGACCTGCGGCAGCCCGCGCAGCGTGCCGTACGTGCCGGTGTCGACGACGACGGGCCGCCCCAGGTGGTCGGTGAACATCACCAGCCCGGTCCGCCGCCGGTCGCCCGCGACGCGCGGGATCACCGTGCCCGTCACGAGCACTCCCCGCACCCACAGCCGCGCCACGGTCAGCAACTGCCGTACGGCGAGAAGGAGAAACCCGAGACCCACCCCCGTGCACAGGGTGAGCAGCAGCAACTTGGCGTCCATACGGTCCCCTTCACCGGCCGTCCTACCTCTTCGCGCACAACGTCTCCCGCGCGCCGCGGGTTCAGGCCCGAGCCCCGCCACCGGTGCACGCCGTCACCTCTTCACTGAACCGCCGTACGGGTGGCGCCCGTTGTGCGTACGCATCCTCACCAATGCGTACGAAGGGAGCTTCGGCCCAGATGAGACGGCCCCTGCGCACACACGGCTACCGGGCGGCGACAGCCGTCGCCCTGGCCTGCGCCCTGACGGCGGCGAGCCAACAGGGCGCCCGAGCCGACCCTCAGACCCTCACCGAGGTACAGAACACACTGGAGAGCCTGTACCACCAGGCGGAGGTGGCGACCGACAAGTACAACGCGGCCGACGGCAAGGTGAAGGCACAGAAGCGGCGCGTCGGTTCACTCACCTCCCAGGTCCGCACGACCGAGGCGAAACTGACCCGCCTCAACTCCCTGGCCGGAGCGACGGCCAGGGCCCAGTACCGCGGCGGTGGCGTGCCCGCCGAGCTCCAGTTCGCGCTGGCCAGCGACCCCGGTCGGGCCCTGGACAACGCGGGACTGGCGCTCCAGGCCCAACAGAACACACAGAACCTGCTGACCGAACTGAAGACGACGAAGTCGGCCCTGCGCACCCGCACGGACGAGGCGGCGGCGGAACTGAAGCGGTTGCGGGCGAGCCTTCGCGCGATGGCGACGCAGCGCAGGACGATCGAGCGCCACATCGCCGAGGCGAAGGCGTTGGAGTCCTCGCTGGCCGCGAAGGAGCGGGCTCGCCTCGCCGACCTGGAGAAGAAGGAGGCCGAACAGGCCCAGGCGAGGTGGGAGAGCACGGGCGTTCTCAAGAAGGTCGGCACCGACGCGACGACCGCCGGCCGGAAGGCCATCGCATTCGCCGCCCAGCAGATCGGCAAGCCCTACGTCTGGGGCGCCGAGGGGCCCGACTCCTACGACTGCTCCGGCCTCACGAGCCAGGCGTGGCTGGCGGCGGGCGTCACGATCCCCCGCACGTCGGAAATGCAGTGGGCCCAGCTGAAGCACGTCCCCATCGAGGACATGCGACCCGGAGACCTGATCATCTACTTCTCCGACGCGAGCCATGTGGCGATCTACGCCGGGGGAGGGAACATCATCTCGGCGCCGCGGCCGGGGCGATACGTGTACGAGTCGCCGGCGGCTTCGATGGAGATTCTGGGGGTGGTGCGGCCGGACGCGTGAGCCGGCGGTGCGCGTGTCCTGGGTGTGCGTCGCCTGAGGGCAAGGCCGAGCGCCCTGTCCACCTGGGTGGTGGACAGGGCGCTCGGGCTGTGGTGTGGACTACTTCACCACTACTTTCGGATGGGCGGAGGCCAAGTGGGGCGACGCCGGGGGACTGGGCTTGTCGCCGGCCTCAGCCAAGGTGCCGAGGGACGACTGGAACTTTCCCGCCTGTGCCATGGCCGCGCGCTTCTGATTCACCGCCGTGTTGGGGTTGAACGGCCGGTCGAACTCGTTGAGCGCGTCCTTCCCTCTTCTCTCGACATGACGTCGCGCGGCCTCATGACTGATCAGCCGGAGGTTGGGCCGGTCGTCGCTGTACGTGTTGGTGAATTCGGCGAGGCTGTTGGTGGGCTTCCATTTGCCCCCACTGCCTTCGACCGAGAACACCTGGTCCTGGAAGCTCTCCGGGCTGGGCACGCGCCGTGACACAGCCCCGGGTTTCTGCGAGTCGCCGATCAGGCGTTGGGTGTACACGTACATGTCCCGCGGAGCGTTCCTGGCCATGTCTCTGGCCTGTTGCTCCGTCAGTCGGCTCGCCTCGCTCGGGTTCGGTGCGCTCGGCCCCCCGTCGGAACGGTGCGGATGCCACTGGTTGTCGATCAGAGACCGGAACTCCCAGCTCGTGGCATCGGAGTGCCGCCACAGGCTGGTGGCGGTGCCCAACTCCTGCATGTCCATCTCGTGGGCCCAATAGGTGTATGCCATCCGGCTCCTCCTTCCTTCACTTGCTCCGATGCGGCTCGGTCAGCGCCCTACAGGCGCCGGGCCCGGTGCCGCGGCGTGGTGGTTGGCGGGCACCGCCGGGGGTGTGTGCACGGGAATTTCGCCCGGCGCGCTGTTCGTGCGAGTGACCGCGGGCCTGTTCGCCGCATCGATCGCCTGCTCGTAGAGCGACTGGTTGCTGTTCCTCCGCTGCAGAGGCTGCTGGCTCTGGAGGGCTTCCATGGCGTACAGAATCCGCTGCACCTGGGCCAGCGCTTCCGGCTTCGGCTCCGGAATGGACGCGGGACCGTCCACCACCTTGCCGACCGGCAACGACCGCGTCAGCGTGTCCAGGCGATCCAGATGGTCCGGTACGACATCGGTGCGGCCCTGGTACATCGAGGCCATCACGTAGTCGGTCGCCCGCACGTAGTCCTTGGCCTCGGCACCGTACTTCTTCTCCAGCATGCCTGAGCGCTGGAGTTCGTAGGGCAGATGCAGTTTGTCCTTGACCTTGAGGTTGCCCGGGGTGTGCATCTGGAACTCGCAGGGGGCGCCCAGCCCGTTGGGCTGCATCTCAAGGGTCGTCACCGGGATGGGGGGCTCGACGTCGGTGGGGTCCTTCTCATGCGCCGCGATCTTGTTCGCGGTGTCCCGAACGAGGCTGTCGTTCTGGAAGGCGCGCACCTCCGGGTCCGTGGCGGCGACCGGGACGGACGGCTTGATCACGGCGTTGCTGCCCTTGTAGACGGGGTGGCGCCAGGTGTGGTTGAACTTGATGAACTCCGCGTTCTGGGCGGTCAGATGGCCGACGGCGCCCTCGGCCGCCTCCGTGTAGTTCGCGGGCTCGGTGGCCGACGAGTAGCGGTGCAGGTCCTTGACGTCGGCGAGGACGTCTTCGACCACGTTCTCGTAGTCGGGGAGTTGACTCGCGACCTTTCGCCGCAGAGAGTCCAGACCCTTGAGGGAGTGCTCGATCGGGCCCTCGCCCGTGTCTCCCACGAGCACCATGCCGAGATGCGCGTTGGCGGCGGCGACGTCGCGCATCATCGCGTCGTAGGCCGGCCGACGCTCCACCCCGGCCTGATGAAACAACTTCACTGCGGTGTTCTGTTCGGGGGTCAGGCTCAGAGATACCTCGGTGCCTTCTCCCTGCCAGCTTCCGTCGGGCTTTTCACCCATGGTGCGTACCTCCGGAATTCTCGGTGTGCGAACCGGAATTGTTCGTGCTTCCGCGAGAACTCAACGGGACGGAGGGGGAGAGGGTTCAACGGCCTCGGAGGAGATCTTGGTGAATTCCTCGACGCCGACGTCAGAAGCCGTAGTCATCCGCCGTCGGGGCCTCCTTGGCCCGATGGTTGCCCTTCTTGCAGCCGGCGAACGGACCGGAAGGGTCGCGAAGCGAGGCCATCACGTGGCCCAGGCAGTCGCGATGCCAGTTGAGCGGGCCGCTGAGCGCGGAACCGGGGCCCGTCAGGTCCTGCCAGGACATCCACAGGGCGTGCAACTGCGCGACCGCTTCCGGGTGTTCCCACCAGCGGGAACACCACGGGGCGGAGGACGTGGTCTCCCTGCCGTAGACCGGCAGCAGCAAGTACCGTACCCAGTCGACAAGGCCCTGCAGTGCGTCGTCGTATGCGGAGCCCTCCAGATAGAGGATGAACTCCGCCTTCTTCTCCGGTTCGGCCTTCTTCTCCGGTGCGGGACTCGTCGTCGGTTCGGTATTCACTGTTGTCGCGGTCACTTCTCGATCCTTTCGGGATATTCCCCGGGTCATCGAAGACGCGGGGACGGATTCGCTGGCCGAGGTGGAATAGACTGCGCCGGAGAGACCGAGCGGGGTGTGGAACTGGCGCTGCTGCCGAGCGCCGGAGAAGGCGAATCCACCCTCCCCCGTTGCTCCCTGAGATAGCTGGCGGCGTTCCGCATCACCGCTTGGGAAGAAGGCGACTCCCGGCCGTTGGCCGCCAGGTTTCCCTCCGCCGCGGCGCTGAGAGGCCAGTGGGCTTCCTCTTCCGAAGGCGGCCCGTGGTGGGCGGAGTCCTCGGTGTAATTCACCGTGGACCGCATGTCGTCCTGCGTCTCCGCCCTGAACACATCCAGCGGCTCAGGGTGTTGGGGACCACCTCGGAACGTCGCGAACGTCACGGGTTCCGCCAGCGGACTTTCCCGCATCTCAGGTGAGCCCGGCTGTGAGGACTCCTGCCTACGAGACGGTTCCACAGGTGGACGTTCCCACCTGCTCCGCGTGTCCGGAGGCGGCGGCCGGTGGGTCCGGGGCGCGGGCTGGTTCTCCGGTGCGGTCCGGTTGAGCAGCTCCTCAAGTACCGGGATCCGGTTGTTCTTGTACGCCCTCTGCAGCCCGGTGTCGTTCGATATCAGCTCCAGCATCTCGTGCGTGACCTTCTGAAGGTCGTCGACGGAGAGCTGGTTCATGTGGTGCTGCGCGGGCGTGAGAGCCGGCAACAGTGGAACGGTGTCGCTGGACGGGAGAGCGGCCTCGTCGGACATCTCTGATGCGCGGCCCCCGCCACCTCCTCCGCTTCCACCACCGTACGAGGGGGCCGCTCGCTCTTCGGAGCCGCGCCCCGTCAGCCGTCGCCACAGTTGCGCGAGGGCGTCCGACAGATCGCGCGTGCTCGACGTCGCCCGGAGATCGTCGCCGATCAGATCTCGTGCCAGAGACCTCCAGGGTGAGTCCCGCGGGGATGTGGGAGGCGACTTGGTCAACCGCCTGCGCTGCCGGGGGAGCGGGTTGGTGTTGGCCACGGCGCCCCTTTCGCTTCGCTGCTCTCATCGCTTCTCTCGTGGGCGGACCGCACGGAAGTGTGCGCGCAGACGGTGCAACGGGCCTCCAGGACGCATGGTTCAACCTCACGGGCGGACGGCGCGGGGCCGGCGCACGGCCCGGGGTGCCTCGCCCTCCGTGGTTCCGGCTGACGAAGGTGCAACGGAACTGAACCTTCCGGCACACGCGCCCCGTTGTGCCGCACAACCCGGCGTCGGTGCCCAGCCGACAGATCACCGCCGGGCGGACGGGGAGGTACGGACATGACCATCGCTCGCACGTGGCGGCTCGCGTCACAGGGGCTGCTGGAGCGCCGCCGGAACCTGGGCGGCGAGGGCGTCCGCCCCCGTCAGGACGCGCCCCGACCGGCGGGGCGACCGACCGGCGCCCCATGGAGCTCCGACACACCGCTGCCCGCGGGTCTGCCACCGTTGCCGGCGGGCTTCGAACCGGCGGCGCCGACGAGCCGGCCCCGGCAACGGGGACCGGAAACCGGGACCGGATCCGGTCGACGCGATGGCCTCGGGGTACCGCACCCCACGCCACCGAACTAGCCATCGCCCCAAGGGGAATTCCGCGTGCAAGCCGATGGAAAGGCACCCCCTATGCGGAGACGCACATCATTCCTCCTGGCCTTGCTCCTGGTCGTCGTCGGAGTCACCGGCACCGCCATAGGAATCCAGGTCCACCACTCCGACACCCAGAACATCAACGAAACAACGGCAGCCGACGTCGCCGACCACACCGTCACCTTCCAGAACAACACCAGCAGCCACATCTGGATCGGCAGCACGGTCAACGCGGACGGCTCCGCCGCCCTCACCGGCCTGCCGGTCCTGGGCCCCGGCCAGTCCGCCACCGTCACCATCCCGGAGCACGAGGGCGCCGGTCACTGGCGCGGCAAGTTCTTCGCCCGCGAAGGCTGCACCGGTGACGACGGCAGCACCTTCCACTGCGCCGTCGGCGACTGCGGACCCTACGTCGACCACTGCTCCCTCGGTGAACAGCCCACCGGACTCGCCGAGTTCAACTTCGACCCGGCCGACACCCTGGCCCCCTGGTACGACGTCAGCTACGTCAACGCCGTCTCGGTACCGGTCACCATCACCCCCGACGACGTGACCCCGCCCGCGAGCGGCGAGTGCGCGGTGGCCGGCTGTGTGCGGGACTTCCTGTCCTCCTGTCCGGCCGAGGACGTGACCAAGGACCCGGTCACCGGACGGCCGCTCGTCTGCACCAACCCGAACCGGGACGCGAAGACCCCGTACAGCGACATGGTCAACGAGAAGTGCCCGACGGCGTACGCCTGGTCGAAGCAGGACGCCGAGCCGGGCAACAAGGTCATGTACCAGTGCACCAGGTGCAGCGGTCTGACCGTCGCCTTCGGAACCGGCACCACCGCCCCGGCCGACGCCGCCACCGCCCAGCCCGCGCCTGTCACCACTGCCGCCCCGGGCCGCAAGGGCGTCAGCCTCAACCCCGTCGACGGTGCCTCCCAGGCGCTCGCCGCCTCGGGCGCCTCCTGGTACCTCAACTGGGCCTCCTCCACCGGCGCGGTCACCAAGCCGGACGGCGTCGACTACGTCCCGATGATCTGGGGCCCCGGCTCCGTCACCGACGCCGAACTGAGCGCCGCGACGCAGGGCGGCACCAAGGAACTGCTCGGCTTCAACGAACCCGACAACGGCAAGCAGTCGAACATGACGCCCGAGCAGGCCCTCGACCTGTGGCCCCGGCTGGAAGCCACCGGCCTGCGCCTGGGCGCACCCGCGGTCGCCGGCGGCGGCAACCTGGACGGCGGCTGGCTGGACCGCTTCATGAAGGGAGCCGCCGACCGCAACCTGCGCGTCGACTTCATCCCGCTGCACTGGTACGGCTCCGACTTCGGCCCGGACGCGGCCAACCAGCTGCGCGGCTATCTGCAAGCAGTCCGGGACCGCTACCACAAGCCGGTCTGGCTGACCGAGTACGGCCTGATCGACTTCTCCCAGCGCACTCCCCGCTATCCCAGCGAGCGGGAACAGATCGACTTCATCAAGTCGTCGACTCGGATGCTGGACAGCCTGAGCTTCGTGGAGCGCTATGCGTGGTTCACGCTGTCCACGCAGACCAGCCCGACCGGCCTCTACGACGGTACGACCGCCAATGCCAGCGGCCGTGCGTACCACGACGCGAGTTGAACGGGGAGTTGAACCGTCCTGGCCTCCCACCCGTTGTACGGGTGCAGCCTGGCCGTGTCCCCGCTCCCCCCTGGGGGCACGGCCAGGTCGTGACCGATCGGAGGCCCGGGTCAGGCGGCGCTCTTCGACGCCGCGGTCCGCGCTTCGGCGTCCGGTGGAGCGTCCGCCGGACTGCCCAGGCGCTCGCGGATCTTCGCGGCGTCCCGATGGTCGAACTCCTCGAAGATGGCCAGTGCCTGCCGCCAGCTGTCGTGGGCGGCCTCCGGCTCGTCGGCGGCCAGTTGGACGTCACCGAGGTTGCCCAGGGTGTGGCCCTCTCCCCACCGGTTGCCGACGTCCCGGTGTGTCTTGAGGGCCTGGTGGTAGTACTTGACGGCCTCGTCGTAGCGACGGAGGCCGCGATGAGCCGTACCGAGGATGTCGAGGGTGACGCCTTCGACCCAGGCGTTGCCGCTGGCGCGCAGGACGGTCAACGCCTCCTCCAAGCAGCCGACGGCCTCGTCGAATCTGCCCTGCCGCTGGTACACGTCGCCCAGGTTGCACAGGCAGATTCCCATCCCCCAGGGGCTGCCGATGATCCGTTCGACGGCCAGCCCACGGCGGACGTACTCCGCGGCCTTGTCGAGCTGGCCGCACTGGAGATAGGCGTCGCCCAGATTGGTCACGGCCGACACCCTGCCGTCCGCGTCACCGAGCTCTCGGTGGGCGACCATCGCCCGGCGGAAGTGGTCGATGGCCTCGTCGAACCGACCCGAACCGCGCAGCGCGGCGGCCAGATCCGCGTAGCCCTGAGCCCGGCCCCGGCGGTCGCCGTCGGCACTGGCGGCGGCCAGGCCCGCCCGCGCGGTGTCGACCCAGTCGTGCGTATGGCTGCGGAGGTAGAAGAACCCCCACAGCACGGCAGGCAGTCGCCACGCGATACCCGGCCGCCCGGACCCCGCCGCCTGGTGGACCGCGGCGACCAGGTTGGCCCGCTCGGTCTCGCACCAGTCCAGGGCCTGGTCGTGCGTCGTGAACTCCAGGGGCCTGCACAGGTCCGGCAGCGGTTCGAGCGGGATCCGGCGACGCTGCGGGGTGATGTGCGGGTAGGCGGCGTCCGCGGTGTGCAGATACCAGGCGAGCAGCCGCCCCACGGCACGCTCCCGCTCCAGGGGCGTCTCCTCGGCGTGGACGCGTTCGGCGGCGTAGACACGCAGCAGGTCGTGCAGGGTGTAGCGGCCCGGGAAGTGTTCGGTGAGCAGATGAGCGCGGGTGAGCTCGACGAGCAGTGCGCGGACGTCCCGCAGCGGGAGCCCGGCGAGGGCCGCGGCGGCCGGTGCGGAGATGTCAGGTCCGGAGTGCAGGCCCAGCAGGCGGAACAGGCACGCGGCGGGATCCGACACCGCTTTGTACGACCAGGAGAAGACCGCCCGTACGTCGGTGGTGATGTCGTCGCCGGAGGCGAAGGCGTCGAGGCTGCCGTGGCTGTCACGCAGTTCTCCGGCGATGGCACTGAGCGGGAAGCCGGGGTGGGCGACGGCATGGGCGGCGACGATGGCCAGCGCCAGCGGCAGCCGGGCGCACCGGGTGATGATCTCGTCCGTCGCCTGAGGTTCCGCCGCCGGCCGGTCCGTGCCGAGCCGGCGGGCCAGGAGGTCGTGTGCCTCGGCGGGCGTCAGCTGGTCCAGAAGAAGCGGATGAGCCCCTTCGCCGGCGACCAGGCCGGTGAGCCGGTTGCGGCTGGTGACGATGACCAGGCTGCCGGAGGAGCCGGGCAGCAGGGGGCGGACCTGGTCGGTGTCACGGGCGTTGTCGAGCAGGATCAGCATCCGCCGCTGGGCGAGCATGCTGCGATAGAGAGCAGTCTGGGCATCGAGGCCGGCGGGAATCCGCATCGGGGGGACGCCGAGTGCGCCGAGGAGAGTGCGGATGGCCTCGTCCGGCGTCACCAGGGAGCCGGTCGGATCGAAGCCGCGCAGATTGAGGTAGAGCTGTCCGTCGGGGAAGCGGTCCACCATCTCGTGCGCCCAGTGCACGGCCAGGGTGGTCTTGCCGATACCGGCCATACCGCCGATCGCGCTGATCACCACGGTGGCCGGAGGGCCGTCCTGCTCGGACAACAGGGCGCGGGCCCGGTCGAGTTCGGCGTGTCGACCGACGAACGTCGGCAGATCGGCGGGCAGTTGTGCCGGGCGGGCCGCCGGTAAGAGAGGGGGTGGGGCGGGGGGCACCGGAGGGGCCGGCGGCACCGGCCGCCCCGGCGGGAGGGCGTCCAGGGACGCGTCGGCCGCCAGAATGCGGTCGTGCAGGTTCTGCAGCGGCGTACCGGGTTCGATGCCCAGCTCGGCCACCAGGGTGCTCCGCGTACTGCGGTAGGCCGCCAGTGCCTCGGCCTGCCTCCCGGACCGGTAGAGCGCCAGCATGAGCAGCCGGCACAGCTGCTCCCGCAGCGGGTACTGACCCGTCAACGCGATCAGTTCGGCGACCACTTCGCTGTGGCGTCCGCGTTCTACCTCGATGTCCAGCCAGGTCTCCAGCGCGACCAGTCGCACCTCGTTCAACCGGGAGCCCTCGGACTCGGCCAGCGGGCCGGGGAGACCGGCCAGCGCCGCGCCCTGCCATCCGTCGAGCGCCGCGCGCAGCAGTTCGGCGGCTTCGGACAGTTCCCCGGCGGCGTGCAGCTTCCTCGCCTCCGTGACCCGTTGCTCGAACACGCTGAGATCCAGGCCGTCCTCCGGCAGACGGATCAGGTACCCGTCCCCGACCGACACCACCACACTCCCGGTCCCGGCCGCCTCCCGCCCTGACTCGATCGCCTTGCGCAGGCGCGACACATAGGTCCGAAGCACCGACACGGCAGCCGCGGGCTGTTCCTCGCCCCAGACCGCGTCGAGGAGTTCGGCGAGTGCGACGGCGCGTCCCCGCCGCAACAGCAGCGCTGCCAGGACGGCCCGCTGCTGTGGCGAACCAAGGTCCAGTTCCTCTTCACCGCGCCAGGCCCGGACCGGCCCCAGGACGGCGAAACACACGGAAGTCTCGTAGCCGTTCATCCCCGGACTGTACTCAACATCCCCTCCACAGATGCCGCCTGACGAAATGTCACCTCTTGGTCGGATCGTCACTATTCGCTCGTCCGAGGGATTGAACCATTCCCGTACGGGCGCCCGTTGCGCTACCCGGGGACCGCCACACCGTTCCCGATCGGGGCCGTTCGGCCGGGACGCGTCAGAAAGGAAGAGCCATGAGCCGGGGTGAAGAGGAAGAGACGGACGAACCGGTCACGGGGAACGACCACGCCGTGCCGGAGGAACCACCGGATCCCAGCAGGCCGGAATCCGCCAGGGGCTCGTCCGGGCCGGGGCCACGCCACGCGGTGGTCATCTCCGGAGACGGCTCGGCCGCCATCGACGGAGAACCCGTACCGGTCGCGGACGGAGAGTCGGTCGACGCCGCGATCCTCGACAGACTCCAGGGATACGCACGTGACTTGAACGCCAGTGTGACGGCGACCATCTCCGACCCCTCCGCGGGCTACGTGGCGTTCGTCGAGGTCGCCCCGGACGGTTCGAGCAGCCTTCTGGAGCAACAGGAGCAGCAGGATGCGCCGCCCGAGTCCGCCCGAGTCGATGTAGGTACGGCGCCGTTCGGACCCGCAGCGGTATCCGATCCTGCTGAAGCTGAAGCTGAAGCTGAAGCCGACGGCAACGAGGACGAAGCCGAAGCCGAAGCCGACGAAGCCGAAGATCCCGATGGCGCCGACTCCGCCGACAGCAACGAAGACGACGAAGGCTTCTACGCCGAGGCGTACACGCGTGAGCACCAGCGGCGACCCCCCGCGCCACCCCCGCCCGTCGTTCGCCTCGGTCCGATGGTCGCCCCGAGGAACGGAACGCGTCAGTCGGACGACGAGTACAAGTCGCCCGGTCTGCTCTACAAACCCCTGGTCGTGGGACCGGTGGCCTTGGGCGTGGCCGCCCTGGTCGTCGTTCCGCTGGTGATCCTGGGCAGCAGTGCACCGGACGACTCGGGGCGCCAGAAGCAAGCGGGCCGTTCGAGCAGCGAGACAGGGACTCCTCTGGCCGAGGACACGGAATCGGACACCTCCTCGGCCGTGAGCACACCGCCCAGTGCGACAACCGCCTCACCGTCGGCCAAGCCGAAAGCCTCGGGGAGTGCGAAGGCCCCGAAGAAGGGAGGAGGAGTGGGAGGAGCCGGAGGAGCCGGAGGCGTGAGTGGGGTCACCGTCACCGTGACCGCGAGGCCCCCGCGGGCCACCGTGACCGCGAAGCCCGCGCAGGACACCGCCGCCACGGCGGTGAACCGGCTCCACCGGAGCGACCCGTCCGGGCGGCACATCTGCTACCGCGCGTACCTCTCCGGGCAGGGCTGGCAGAAGCCCGTGTGTGACGGCACACTCGCCGGAACGACGAGCGGGACCCATCCGATCAAGGCCCTCAACATCGCGGTGTACGGAGGAGCCGGCTCGGCCGCCAACGCCTTCGTCCACGATGCCAGGTCGACCAGCGGCCAGGGCAAATGGAAACCACGGTGGACGGCCATCGTCGGCGACGGCAAGAACAACTACATCGGCAGTACGAAGTCGGGCGCCCCCTACATGACGGGCTTCGCCATCAACATCGGCAGCGGCCAGCTCTGCCGGTCGACCAAGGTCCACGGCTACGACTGGGGCAGTGCGGACTGTACCGAGCCACGCCCCGGCTACATCTTCGGGGGCGCCCTGGAGAACACGCGCTGGCTTGAGGCCGTCAAGCTCTGGGTGTGATGCGGTGAGCGGGCGTTCCGGTGGGTTGGTACTTGCCGTACTCGGTGTACCGGATGACGGCGGACAGACCGCCGTTCGAGGAAGGAGTGGTTGAGCGTAACGACGGGTGGAGGTCCGGACCCCTGGGCGCTTGACCTGCCTCGGCGACGGACCGAGGATCATGAGTCATGACGCAGGGACAGGGCAGCACGGTTGACGGGGTGCTGCGACGCAGCGCCCGGCGCACTCCGGCGAGGGTCGCGATCGAGTACGGCGACCGCACATGGACGTACGAGGAACTCGACGACGCCGTCTCCCGCGCGGCGAGCGTCCTGCTCGGCGAGGGCCTCGCGCCCGGCGACCGGGTCGGCGCCTACGGCCACAACTCGGACGCCTACGCGATCGCCTTCCTGGCCTGCGCCCGCGCGGGCCTCGTGCACGTGCCCGTCAACCAGAACCTGACGGGCGACGACCTCGCCTACCTCGTCGGCCAGTCCGGCAGCACCCTCGTCCTGGCCGACCCCGATCTGACGGGACGGCTCCCCGACGACGTTCGCACCCTGCCCCTGCGCGACGCCGAGGACTCGCTGCTGGCACGGCTGGCGGACGCCCCCGCGTACGACGGTCCCGAGCCGCGCACCGAGGACCTGGTGCAGCTGCTCTACACCTCGGGGACCACGGCCCTGCCCAAGGGCGCGATGATGACGCACCGCTCCCTGGTCCACGAGTACCTCAGCGCGATCACCGCCCTGGACCTCAGCGCCGGAGACCGCCCCGCGCACTCCCTGCCGCTCTACCACTCGGCGCAGATGCACGTCTTCCTGCTGCCCTACCTGGCCGTCGGCGCCACCAACGTCATCCTCGACGCCCCCGACGGCGACCGGCTCTTCGACCTGATCGAAGCCGACCGCGTGGACAGCCTGTTCGCCCCGCCGACGGTCTGGATCGGCCTCGCCAACCGCCCCGATTTCGAGACCCGCGACCTGTCCGGACTGCGCAAGGCGTATTACGGCGCCTCGATCATGCCGGTGCCGGTCCTGGAGCGGCTGCGCGAGCGGCTCCCGAAGCTCGGCTTCTACAACTGCTTCGGGCAGAGCGAGATCGGTCCGCTGTCCATGGTCCTGGCGCCCGCCGAGCACAAGGGCCGCATGGACTCCTGCGGCCGGCCCGTGCTGTTCGTCGACGCGCGCGTGGTCGACGAGGACGGCAAGGACGTCCCCGACGGCACCTCCGGCGAGATCGTCTACCGCTCCCCGCAGTTGTGCGACGGCTACTGGGACAAGCCCGAGGAGACGGCCGCCGCCTTCCGCGACGGCTGGTTCCACTCCGGCGACCTGGCGGTCCGGGACGCGCACGGCTACTACACGATCGTCGACCGCGTGAAGGACGTGATCAACTCCGGTGGCGTACTGGTCGCTTCACGCCAGGTCGAGGACGCTCTGTACACGCACGACTCCGTCGCCGAGGTCGCCGTCGTGGGCCTGCCCGACGAGCGGTGGATCGAGGCCGTCACCGCCGTCGTCGTCCCGCGCGGCGAGGTCTCCGAGGCCGAACTGATCGAGCACGCGCGCGAGAAGCTCCCGCACTTCAAGGCGCCGAAGCGGGTGCTGTTCGTGACCGAACTGCCACGCAACGCCAGCGGGAAGATCCTCAAGCGGGAGCTGCGGGACCGGTTCACCGACCAGTCCTGAGGCCACAACCAGCCCTGACGTCACAAAGTGCCGTATGTCATACCTGGCACCGTCGCCCTTACCACAGCGTTCGTTCATCGCATGCGGGCACACTGAGGTATGCGCTGCTGTCTCCCCGTCCCCCTCGCCGCCCTCCCCGGTCCCTGCGAAGTGTTCCGCTCCGGCGCCCTGATCGCCCCCGCCCTGCTCAAGGCGATCGCGGCAGCCGTGCACATCCCCCGCCCCCGCCGCTCGCACCACATCGCCGCCATCCACCTCGAACTCGTCACGCTGGCCGAGGATCATGCCGTCATCACCTGGCACACCGGTGTCCCCGACGGCCGCGGCCGGCTGCTCCCCGTCGTCACCGAGGGCGAGGTCGTGTACGGCACCCACCCGGGCCGCCTGACCCGCGTCGCCGGCTCGGACCGGCCCACGGCCCACCACCACGTCGAGCTGACCGGCCTGGAGCCGGGGCAGACGTACTACTACCAGGCCCGCTCCCGTGGCGTGACCGCCACACCCACCCCCCTGCACCTGGTCCGCGGCAACGCGGTCGGCACCTCGCTGCACGGACTCGGCTCGCACGGCGGCCCGTACTCCTTCACCACCCCGCAGCCCCCGTCCGGCCGGCACGTGATGTCGATCGCCCTCTGCAACGACCTGCACGTCGGCGAGACCACGGCCGGCCTGGTCGCGGGGATGCCCCTGATCCGCGGGATCAGCCAGCCGCTCGGCAGCACGCCCTACCCGGAGGTCATGAGCCACGCACTGGTCGACGAGGCCCGCAGACGCGGCGCCGACCTGCTGCTGGCCGCCGGTGACATCTCGGCCGGTGGCGCCGCGCACGACCTCGCGGCGGCCGGCCGGATCCTGGACCGCTTCGGCGAGCACGGCCGGGACTACTTCGTCGTCCGCGGCAACCACGACCGCCACGGGCGCCTGGAGGCCACCTTCCGGCGCGGAGTCGGCATGGAGGAGGGGCCCGGGTACTTCTCCCACGAGGTCGGCGGTCTGCGGATCGTCGGCCTCGACACCTACGAGAAGCAGGGCAACGGCGGTGACTCGGGAGGGCTCGGCGCCGAGCAACTCGCCTGGCTGCGGCGCCGGTTGCGGGAGAACGGGGACCAGCCCACCGTGGTCTTCGGCCACCACCCGCTGACCGTACGGGACTCCGTCTTCCCGGTGACCGGCGGCCAGCGCATGAACCGCCGCCAGGCCCGCGCGATCGTCGAGGCCTACACCACCGCCCCCGGTGTCTTCCTCCACCACGCCGGCCACACCCACCGCAACAAGCGGACCGTGCTGACGTCCGCCCCGCACGTGACCCAACAGGAGGTCAGCGCCGTCAAGGAGTACCCCGGCGGCTTCTGCCTGCTGCGGATCCACACCGGCGGCTACGCCCTGAACTTCTACAAGGCCCGTGCCGCCGAAGCCCTGGAATGGGGCGAGTTGAGCCGCCGGCTGGCCGGCGGACTGTGGCCGCACCACGCGCTGGGCCGCGCGGTCGCCGACCGCAACAGCGTGACCGCCCACGACCTTTCGGGCCTCCGCGCCCTCGTCCCCTGCTGACCTCCGCCCCTCGTCCCCCGCTAACTCGACGACCGGTGGCGCAGATCCACGATCCGGCGGATCTTGCCCACCGACCGCTCCAGCGACTCCGGTTCGACGATCTCCACCGCGACCGACACCCCGATCCCGTCCTTCACGGCCGTCGTGATCGCCCGCGCGGCCGCTTCCCGGATCTCGGGGCCCGCGCCGGGACGGGCCTCCGCACGCACGGTGAGGGCGTCGAGCCGACCCTCGCGGGTGAGTCGGAGCTGGAAGTGCGGTGCCACGCCGGGCGTCCGCAGCACGATCTCCTCGATCTGCGTGGGAAAGAGATTCACTCCGCGCAGGATCACCATGTCGTCGCTGCGCCCGGTGACCTTCTCCATCCGGCGGAACACCCGGGCCGTACCCGGCAGCAGCCGCGTCAGATCCCGGGTCCGGTAGCGGATCACCGGCATCGCCTCCTTGGTGAGCGAGGTGAAGACCAACTCGCCCTCCTCGCCGTCCGGTTGGACCTCGCCGGTGATCGGATCGACGATCTCCGGATAGAAGTGGTCCTCCCAGACGTGCAGCCCGTCCTTCGTCTCCACGCACTCCTGGGCCACCCCCGGGCCGATCACCTCGGACAACCCGTATATGTCGACCGCGTCGATCGCGAACCGCTCCTCGATCTCCAGCCGCATCTGCTCGGTCCACGGCTCCGCGCCGAAGATCCCGACCCGCAGCGAGGTGCCGCGCGGATCGACGTCCTGCCGCTCGAACTCGTCGAGCAGCGTGAGCATGTACGACGGTGTCACCATGATGATCTCCGGCCGGAGGTCCTGGATCAGCTGGACCTGACGGGCCGTCATGCCGCCGGACGCGGGGATGACCGTACAACCGAGCCGCTCGGCCCCGTAGTGCGCGCCCAGTCCGCCCGTGAACAACCCGTATCCGTACGCCACATGGACCTTGTCGCCCGGCCGCCCGCCCGCCGCGCGGATCGAGCGGGCCACCACGTCGGCCCACAGGGAGAGGTCGTTGTCCGTGTATCCGACGACCGTGGGGCGGCCGGTGGTGCCGCTGGACGCGTGGATGCGGCGGATGCGGTCCTCGGGCACGGCGAACATTCCGTACGGGTAGTTCGCGCGCAGGTCCGCCTTGACGGTGAACGGGAAGCGGGAGAGATCGGCGAGCGTACGGCAGTCGTCGGGGCTCACGCCCGCCCGGTCGAAGGACGTCCGGTAGAAGGGCACGTTCTCGTAGGCGTGCCGCAGGCTGGATCGCAGACGCTCCAGCTGCAGTGCGCGCAACGCCTCCGGGTCGAGCCGTTCCCCCGCGTCCAGCAGCTCCGTCGCATCCGCCATGGGGCTTCTCCCTCGTCCGTCATACCGATGAATCACATCATTACGGACAACCGATCATTCGGTCATGCTGTCGGGGATCAGTAATCCAGCACGGTCCGGCGCGGGCAAGGGGTCCGGCGGCAGAAATCCGTTGCCGTCCCCGACGGGAGAAATCCATTGCGGCACGACGGCACCGGCCAGCACGATCGGCGGCATGCCGACCTTCACCGCGCCCGACGGGACCGAGCTCGCCTATCACCTGCGTGGCGAGGGCGAGCCGCTGCTCGTCCTGCCGGGCGGCCCCATGCGGGCCTCCGCCTACCTCGGCGACCTGGGCGGACTCGACGCACACCGCCGGCTGGTGCTCCTCGACCTGCGCGGCACCGGCGAGTCGGCGACGCCGGCCGACCCGACGACGTACCGCTGCGACCGGCTCGTGGCCGATGTGGAGGCGCTGCGCGGCCGGCTGGGCCTGGAGCGGGTGGACCTGCTCGCGCACTCGGCGGGCGGCAGTCTCGCGATGCGGTACGCCGAGCGGTACCCGGAGCGGGTCGCGCGGCTGGTGCTGGTCACCGCGACGCCGTGGGCACTGGGCATGCCGGCGACCGCCGAGGACCGGCTGGCCGCCGCCCGGCTGCGGAGCGGCGAGCCGTGGTTCGCGGACGCGTTCCCGGCGTTCGAAGCCTGGCTGGAGGGGGTGGGTGACTTCGATCCCGCCTTCTCGGGCTTCTTCTACGGCCGTTGGGACGAGGCGGCCCAGCGCCATGAGGCGGGCGCCGACAAGGAGTTCAACGACGACGCCGGCGAGGTCTTCGGCTCCGTCGGCGCCTACGACCCGCCCGTGACCCGAGCCGCCCTCGCCCGGCTGGCCGCACCGGTCCTCGTCCTCGCCGGTGAACTGGACGGCGGCCCCACGCCCGAACTGGCGCGCAGGGCCGCGGACGTCTTCCCGAACGCGGAACTCGCCGTCCAGCCGGGCGCCGGGCATTACCCGTGGCTGGACGACCCCGAGTGGTTCACGCGCCGCGTCTCCGCGTTTCTGGCGGGGTGAGTGTCACTTCGTGGGGGTGCTGCCGAACGCGGTCATGAAGCGGTCGCGGAACTTGTCCATGCCCACCACCGGGCCGTTGTCGGCGGGCTTGAGCCCGTCCGCCCAGCCCCAACTGTCGATCTTGTCCAGCACCTTCGGGTCGTGGGCGACGATGGTGATCGGCACGTCCTTGTCGGCGGTGCCGCCGGTGACCGTCGGGACGGGCTGGTGGTCGCCGAGGAAGACGAGGACGGTGTTCTTGTTGCCGTAGCGCTGCATCCACTGGGTGAGGCTGTCCACGGAGTACTGGATGGCCTTGCGGTACTCGGTCCGCACGCGCTTCGCGCTCTTCCAGACGTCCGTCGGGTTGGTGCCCTCTTTCTTGATCTCGTTGAAGATCGAGCCGTCCCCGAGGTCCTCCCAGGGGATCGTGTGGGCGATGGGCGACCAGGGGTTGTGGCTGGAGGCCAGGATGATCTCGGCCATGATCGGGTCGCGGTTCTTCTTGCCGTACTCGAGCTTCTGGAAGGACTCCAGGCTGAACTGGTCGGGCACCGGCGTCCAGCTGAAGTACGGACCGTTGTAGCCGAGGTGCGTCGAGTCGTAGATGTGGTCGAGGCCGAAGTACTTGCCCTCGGGCCACGCCTTGCGCACGCCGGGGACGATGCCGACCGTGCGCCAGTCGCCGGTCTTCTGGAAGTAGCTGGTGAGGGTCGCGCGGTCCCCGGTGGTCAGGGTCCGGTACCGCTGCTGGTTCTTGATCCACAGCCCGGACAGGAACGTCGAGTGGGCGAGCCAGCTGCCGGCGCCCGTCACGGGCGACCTGAGCCAGGCGCTGCGCGAGGCGAAGCCCGCCGACTTGAGCCGGGCGTCGCCCGCCTTCAGCGTCGCGTCCATCTCCGGCGCCATCGTCGGATCGGTGAGCGCGACCCGGCCGTAGCTCTCGATGAAGGTGAACAGCACGTCCTTGCCGCGCAGTCCGGTCAGCAGTTGGTCGGGCGGGGTCTTGGCGAAGGCGTCGACCGGGATCTGCTTCTTGAAGACGTCGGCGTCACCGAGGCCGTCGCGGACGTACTGCACACGGTTGCCGAGGTACTGCGTGTAGCCCCTGGTGGCCATCACGACACCGCCCACCTGCACGCTCATGGTGAAGCAGATGATCCACGCGACGCCGAGGACCAGCGTGCTGCGGACGGCCACGGTGCGGTGCCGGGCCAGTACGTCCGCCACCCGCGCCAGGGCGAGCGCGCTCACCGCGAGCACGGCGATGAACAGGACGATCACCCCGATCACGGCAAGCACCTCGCCCGAGCGACCGAACGAGTCCTTGACGAAATCCGCCGCGTCGTTCAGCAGGATCCAGTCGAAGACCAGGTCGAACGGCCTGGCCAGGGTCTGGTAGAAGCCCATGTCGAGGCACTTCAGGACGGTGGAAAGACCGAGGAACGCCCCCAGGACGATGGCCGTGATCCGCCGTGCCGTCGACGGCAGGACGAGCAGGACGGCCGCGACGATGATCAGCTCGACGGGGAGACGGAAGAACGCCTCAAGAGGCATCCGGTCCAAGCGGTTGGGCATCACGAGCGCTTCGAGCACCAGCGCGGCGGCCAGCACGCTCGTTCCGATCCGCACGACGCGGGCGGCACGAGGGAAGCGGCGGCGCCAGCCGAACCAGCCGGGGCGGACGGGGGAGACGGCGTCGGTCGGGGCGGGGTCGTCGGCAGTGGCGGCGGCGGTGGCGGTGGAGGGCGCGTCACCGGGAGAGGTCGGGTGGGGCAGGGAGGCCTCGGCAGTCGACTTCTCGTTCTTCGCGGATTTCTCGTCCTCCGTGGGCTTACCTTCGTCCGTCACCCCGGTCGCCTCCTCGCCCGTGGGCCCCGCGTCCGCCGAGGCCCCCGGCTCAGGGTCGGTGGCCGCAGGTGTGGGCGATTCCTCCCCCGCGGGGTCGGTCGCCGACGCGTCCGCGTCCGGCAGTTGGCTGGGGGGCGTGAGGTGCGACACCCGAAGGTCCTTCCGTGCAAGGTGCGGTGAGGGCACGGCGACCGGACCCGCAGGCCAGGGCCGCCAACCTCGCGTACGGCCCTGGGTAACCCCGCGTTCACACTCCCGGGTCAACCGCGCGCAAAAGAGTACGCCCGTCCGACCCGACCCCGATGCCCCGCCCGACCGCGGCCCTACGGAACCGCAGCCACCGCCACCTCCTTGGCCCACCGGTAATCGGCCTTGCCGCTCGGCGACCGCCGTATCGACTCCGTGAGCACCAGCTGGCGCGGGATCTTGTAACCGGCGAGATGAGTGCGGCAGTACGACTGGATGTCCTCCAGGGACGGCTGCGGCGCGCCCTCGCGCAGCTGCACCACGGCCGCCACATGGCTGCCCCACCTCGCGTCCGGCACCCCGGCGACCAGGGCGTCGTACACGTCCGGATGGGACTTGAGGGCCTGCTCGACCTCCTCCGGGTACACCTTCTCGCCCCCGGTGTTGATGCACTGCGAGCCTCGGCCGAGGACGGTGACCACGCCCTCCTCGTCGACGGTGGCCATGTCGCCGAGCAGCACCCAGCGCTCGCCGTCCTTCTCGAAGAAGGTCTGGGCGGTCTTCGCCGGGTCGTTGTAGTAGCCGAGCGGCACATGGCCGCACTGCGCCACGCGGCCCACCTCGCCCGGTGCGGCCGGCTCGTAGGTGGCCGGATCGACGACCTGGGTACGGGAGTTGACCTTGATGCGGAAGCTCTGCCCGGCGCCCGAGTCGGCCGTCGCCGTGCCGTTGAAGCCGGACTCGGAGGAGCCGTAGTTGTTCAACAGCATGGTGTTCGGGAGGAGTTCCTGGAACTGTCGGCGCACGGTCTCCGACATGATCGCGCCCGACGAGGAGACGCTGAACAGCGCCGAGCAGTCCGTGCCCTTGAGGGGTCCGGCGAGCGCGTCGATCAGTGGCCGCAGCATCGCGTCGCCCACCAGGGACATGCTGGTGACCTTCTCCTTCTCGATGGTCCGCAGCACCTCCTCGGGCACGAACTTGCGGTGGATCACGACCCGTTGGCCGAAGTTGAAGCCGATGAACGTGGTGAGGGTGGAGGTGCCGTGCATCAGCGGGGGAGCGGGGAAGAAGGTGATCCCCGAACCGCCGGCCGCGACCCGCTCGGCCAGCTCCTCCGGCGTCTTGACCGGCTCGCCGGTCGGCGCGCCCCCGCCGAGTCCGGAGAAGAACAGGTCCTCCTGGCGCCACATCACGCCCTTGGGCATCCCGGTGGTGCCGCCGGTGTAGATGATGAACTGGTCGTCGCCCGACCGCGCCGGGAAGCCCCGCTCGGGCGACCCTTCCGCCTCGGCCTCGGCGAAGGACGTCACCCCGGGCACCTCGTCCCCCTCGCTGCCCACCCGCACGAGGTGCCGCAGCTTCGGACACTGCGGCAGAGCGGTGGCCACCCGTCCCGTGAACTCCGCGTCGAAGACCAGGGCCACCAGGTCGGCGTCCCGGTAGAGGTACACCAACTCCTCTTCGACATAGCGGTAGTTGACGTTGACCGGGACGATCCGCGCCTTGAGGCAGCCCAGCACGGTCTGCAGGTACTCGACGCCGTTGTAGAGATGCAGCCCGAGGTGCTCGCCGGGACGCAGCCCGCTGTCGATCAGATGGTGACCGATCCGGTTGGCCGCCGCGTCCAACTCGGCGTACGTCAAACGGCGTTCGGCTCCTGTGCCCGGGTGGTCGATGTAGACGAGGGCCTCGCGGTCCGGCACCGCGTCGACGACCGACTCGAACAGGTCCGCAAGGTTGTACTCCACCGCTCCTCCTGACCACGGGCGTGCCCTGACAGCTGTCGGTTCGCCGGTCATCAGAGCAAAGGGCAGGGCAACTGTGAAGGGTTCGCGCGAAGAAATCTGACTGACTGTCAGAAAACCCTTGAACTGCCTCCCTGCCTACTGCAACCTGTTCTCGTTCCTGGAGAGGGGAGACGGCAATGGGTGGGACGGAACACCTCACCGTGCAGCGCGAAGGCGCCACACTGGTGCTCACGCTCAACAGGCCCGAAGCCAAGAACGCGCTCTCGCTGTCCATGCTCGTCGGGCTGTACGACGGCTGGCTGGAAGCCGATGCGGACGACACGATCCGCTCGATCGTGCTGACCGGTGCGGGGGGTGCGTTCTGCGCCGGCATGGATCTCAAGGCGCTGGCCGGCAAGGGGATGGCGGGCGAGCAGTACCGGGACCGGCTCAAGGCAGACCCGGACCTGCACTGGAAGGCGATGCTGCGGCATCACCGGCCGCGCAAACCGGTGATCGCGGCGGTCGAGGGGTACTGCGTGGCCGGGGGCACCGAGATTCTTCAGGGCACCGACATCCGGGTCGCGGGGGAGTCGGCGACGTTCGGGCTGTTCGAGGTGAAGCGCGGGTTGTTTCCGATCGGTGGCTCGACTGTTCGGCTGCAGCGGCAGATTCCTCGTACGCATGCGCTGGAGATGCTGCTCACTGGCCGTGCGTATTCCGCGCGGGAGGCTGCCGCCGTGGGGCTGGTCGGGCATGTCGTGGCCGACGGGGCTGCTCTTGAACGGGCGTTGGAGATCGCCGAGCAGATCAACTCGTGCGGGCCGCTTGCCGTGGAGGCCGTGAAGGCGTCGGTGTATGCGACGGCTGAGATGACCGAGACGGATGGGCTTGCCGACGAACTCAAGCGTGGGTGGCCTGTGTTCGACACCGCTGACGCGAAGGAGGGGGCGCGGGCTTTTGCGGAGAAGCGTGCGCCCGTTTACAAGCGTGAGTAGGAAATGGGCTGGTTTGGGACGGTTGGAAGCTGCGGGCCGTCCGTGGCTGGTCGCGCAGTTCCCCGCGCCCCTGAGGGGGTTTCCGCCGACGTTGGCTTCCCAAGGAGGCAGTCTCAATGCCCGAAGTTCTCAAAGCTCCCCTCGCCGTCGAGTTTCCCTTCACTCGTTCCGTCGGGCCTGTCCAGAGCGCCTTCCTGACCGGTCTGCGTGAGCGTGTCGTGCTCGGGGTGAAGACCATCGACGGGCGTGTCCTCGTACCCCCCGTCGAGTACGACCCCGTCACCGCCGACGAGATACGGGACCTCGTCGAGGTCGCGCCCACCGGCACGGTCACCACCTGGGCCTGGAATCACGAACCCCGGCGCGGGCAGCCCCTCGACACGCCGTTCGCGTGGGTTCTGGTCCGGCTGGACGGTGCCGACACCGCCCTGCTGCATGCCCTCGACGCACCCGATGCCGACGCCGTGCACACCGGAATGCGGGTCCGCGTCCGTTGGGCCGAGGAACGCTCCGGTGCCATCACCGACATCGCCTGCTTCGAGCCGTACGACGGGGAGCCGGAGCAACCGGCGGGCCACAGTGGTGAATTCGAGGACGCGATCACCGGGATCATCGCGGCCGCGCGGCTCGACTACACCTACTCGCCGGGCCGCGCCCAGACCGCCTACATCCACGCGCTGTCCGACCGGCGCATGGTCGGGGAACGGTGCCCGTCCTGCCGGAAGGTGTACATCCCGCCGAGGGGCGCGTGCCCCACCTGCGGTGTCGCCACCTCGGAGCAGGTGGAGGTGGGTCCCCGCGGCACGGTCACGACCTTCTGCATCGTCAACATCAAGGCGAAGAACCTGGACATCGAAGTCCCGTACGTCTACGCCCACATCGCCCTCGACGGCGCCGACCTCGCCCTGCACGCCCGCATCGGTGGCATCGCCTACAACCAGGTGCGGATGGGTCTGCGCGTCGAACCGGTGTGGACCGACGGCTCCCGTTTCCCCGACCACTACCGGCCCACCGGCGAGCCCGACGCGGAGTACGACACCTACAAGGAGCTGCTGTGACGCGTGACATCGCGGTCGTCGCCTTCGCCCAGACCGACCACCGGCGCACCAGCGACGAGCTCTCCGAGGTGGAGCTGCTCATGCCGGTGCTGCACGCCGTACTCGACCAGACCGGCCTCAAGACCGCCGACATCGGCTTCACCTGCTCCGGCTCCAGCGACTACCTGGCCGGCCGTGCCTTCTCCTTCACCCTCGCCCTCGACGGCGTCGGCGCCTGGCCGCCGATCTCCGAGTCGCACGTCGAGATGGACGGCGCGTGGGCCCTGTACGAGGCGTGGACCAAGCTGCTCACCGGGGACGCCGACACCGCCCTCGTCTACTCCTACGGCAAGTCCTCGCCGGGGTCGGTGCGCGATGTCCTGACCCGGCAGCTGGACCCGTACTACGTGGCCCCCTTGTGGCCCGACTCCGTGGCCCTCGCCGCCCTCCAGGCGCAGGCACTCATCGACGCCGGCGACACCGACGAGCCCGCCCTCGCGACCGTCGCCGCCCGCAGCCGCGCTGACGCCGGCGCCAACTCCCATGCCCAGCTGCGGGGTTCGGTCCCGCAGGGCGACTATCTCGTACGTCCGCTCCGTACCGGAGACTGTCCGCCCATCGGTGACGGGGCCGCCGCCGTGATCCTCGCGGCGGGGGAGCGGGCCCGGGAACTGTGCGAGCGGCCCGCCTGGATCCGCGGTATCGATCACCGCATCGAGGCCCATGGGCTGGGCGTGCGCGACCTGACCGACTCGCCCTCCACGCGGCTTGCCGCCGAGCGGGCCGGGGTCTTCGAACGGCCCGTCGACACCGCCGAGTTGCACGCGCCGTTCACCTCGCAGGAGGTCGTCCTGCGCAAGGCGCTGCGCCTCGACGACAGCGTCCGCGTCAACCCGTCCGGCGGGGCGCTCGCCGCCAACCCGATCATGGCCGCAGGACTGCTGCGGATCGGCGAGGCCGCGGCCCGTGTCCACCGGGGCGAGTCCGACCGGGCGCTCGCCCACGCCACCTCCGGGCCCTGTCTGCAACAGAACCTGGTCGCCGTACTCGAAGGGGATCCCCGATGAGCAAGGAGCCCGTGGCCGTCGTAGGCGTCGGCCAGACCAAGCACGTGGCGGCCCGGCGGGACGTGTCGATCGCCGGGCTCGTCCGGGAGGCGGCCCGACGTGCCCTGGACGACGCCGAGTTGACCTGGGCCGACATCGACGCCGTCGTCATCGGCAAGGCGCCCGACTTCTTCGAGGGCGTCATGATGCCGGAGCTGTATCTGGCCGACGCGCTGGGAGCCGTGGGCAAGCCCATGCTGCGGGTGCACACCGCCGGATCGGTCGGCGGGTCGACGGCCCTGGTCGCCGCCAACCTCGTCGCTGCCCGTGTGCACGGCACGGTGCTCACGCTCGCCTTCGAGAAGCAGTCCGAGTCCAACGCCATGTGGGGCCTGTCCCTGCCCATCCCCTTCCAGCAACCGCTGCTCGCCGGTGCCGGCGGCTTCTTCGCGCCGCACGTGCGCGCGTACATGCGGCGCACCGGCGCGCCCGACACCGTCGGCTCGCTGGTGGCGTACAAGGACCGGCGCAACGCGCTGAAGAACCCGTACGCGCATCTGCACGAGCACGACATCACGCTGGAGAAGGTCCAGGCCTCCCCGATGCTGTGGGACCCGATCCGGTATTCCGAGACCTGCCCGTCCTCCGACGGCGCCTGTGCCATGGTCCTCACCGACCGGGCGGGGGCGGCTCGGGCGCCGAGGCCGGCCGCCTGGATGCTCGGCGGGGCCATGCGCAGCGAGCCCACCCTCTTCGCGGGCAAGGACGCCGTGTCGCCGCAGGCCGGCAAGGACTGTGCCGCCGACGTCTACCGGCAGGCCGGGATCTCCGACCCGCGCCGGGACATCGACGCCGTGGAGATGTACGTGCCGTTCTCCTGGTACGAGCCGATGTGGCTGGAGAACCTCGGTTTCGCCGACGAGGGCGAGGGCTGGAAGCTCACCGAGGCCGGGGTGACCGAGCTCGACGGTGATCTGCCCGTCAACATGTCGGGCGGTGTCCTGTCGACCAATCCCATCGGCGCCTCCGGCATGATCCGCTTCGCGGAGGCGGCGCTCCAGGTGCGCGGCCTCGCCGGGGAACACCAGGTGGAGGGGGCCAGGCGGGCGCTGGGGCACGCCTACGGCGGCGGATCGCAGTTCTTCGCGATGTGGCTCGTGGGCTCGGAGCCGCCCACCTCCTGAAGCCCTCCCGAAAGGTCCCCCTCACGTGGCCTGTCGGCAGTCGTGACCGATCGCTAGGCTGGCCGCGGACGACGCAATCGGGAGGAGCACGGACGTGGCCGAGAGCACCATCCAGCAGCACCCACTCGTGGGCTGGGACAAGCCGGAGCTGGACCTCACAGAGGCCGATTGGCACTCGAGCAGCCGTGGCCTGGGGGATGTCCAGATCGCTTTTGTCGAGGGATTCATCGCGATGCGCAACAGCGGCCGCCCGGAGAGCCCTTCCTTGATCTTCACCCCCGCGGAATGGGGCGCCTTCGTGTCGGGCGCGAGGGAAGGTGAATTCGACCTCACCTGAGCCGGCGGGCCGATCCGGGGGTGTTCCGCCCGTTTTTCCGGACACGCGATCTTCAGGGCTCTCCCGGGCCGGCCTCTGCGCGAGGCTGGCCCCCGAGAGCGGAAGGTCGTACTCCGGAGGTGAGGACCCATGAACGCACTGCCGGTCATCGCGGCGGTCGACGGTTCGGACGACAGCCTGCGCGCCCTGGACTGGGCCGCCGACGACGCCCGCAGACGCGGGGCGACGCTGCGCGTGGCGCATGTGCGGCAGTACGCCGCCTGGACCCCGCCCGGCGTCCTGGTCGCCGGGCTGCCCGAAGCCGACGACGACCCGGTGCTCGACGGGGTGCGCGGACACCTCGACGACCGGGCCGACCTGCCGAAGACGGAGTACGTGGCGCTGGAGGGCGTCTCGGCCGCCGTGCTGCCCGAACTGGGCACCTCCGCGCAGCTGTTGGTGCTCGGCTCCCGAGGTCGCGGCGGCTTCGCCAGCCTGCTGCTCGGCTCCAACGGCATGGCCGCCGCCCGCGAGGCCGAGTGCCCCGTGGTCGTGGTGCCGCGGCCCGGGCGCGAGGTCCACGACGAGCTGCCGGCCGAACCCGGTCCCCGAGTGGTGGTCGGCCTCCAGGTGGACAGCCCCGACGAGGCGACCCTCGCCTTCGCGTTCGCCGAGGCCGCGCTGCGCGGCGCCCGCCTCCAGGTGATCGCCGCCTACGCCTGGCCGGTGCAGACCTGGGCCACGGCGGGCGAACTCGTGCCGCCCGCGATGGACCAGGACGTCATCGAGAACGAGACCCGGACCCTCGCCGACGGCTTCCTCGCCCCGCACCGCACTCAGCACCCGGACGTCCGCGCCGACGTCCTCGCGGCCCCGGGCGACGCGGCCGGCCTCCTCGTCGCCGCCTCCAAGGACGCCGAGCTGGTCGTCGTCGGCCGTCACCGCCGCCGCCTCCTGGCCCCCACCCGCATGCTGGGCTCGGTCACCCAGGCGGTCCTGCTGCACGCGGCGAGCCCGGTGGCGGTGGTGCCTCCGGGGGCGGGGGAGGAGTGAGGGGGCACGGTGGCGTGAGGGAGGGGCGAGGGTACCCGGCTGCGCGCGGGACGTCGGCCACCTGCGTCAACTCGCCGGTACGGTCCCGCACTCGACCCTCTCCCGACGTTTTCCGGGCACACGCCCCGTCACCACGAACGGCACCCGAGAACCAGCCGCACCGTCTTCCGTGAAGATCAGTCGCACGCACCCCGCCAGGCGTACGCTGAGCTGCCTGTAGGTCACGGTGCGCGCTCGCTCCCCGCGTGGGCGTACCGCCGTGGCAGGGGGTGCGACCATGGCGCAGCGGAGCGCACGGAGCGGCAGGACTCTGTTCGAGCGCGAGAGCGAACTCGCCGCCGTCGACGAGGCGTTGGGCGCGCTCACCGGCCTGCGCACCGACGGGGCCGAGCCCGCCGACCGCCCGCGCGGCGCCCTGCTCGCCGTCGCCGGACGGGCCGGTATCGGCAAGACCACCCTGCTGGCCGAGGTCCGCCGCCGCGCCGCCGCCCGCGGCTGCACCGTCCTGTCCGCCCGCGGCGGCGACCAGGAGCAGCGCGTCGCCTTCCACGTCGCCCGCCAGCTGCTGCAACCCCAGTTCGCCGGCTCGGCGGAGGCCGATCTCCGCGCGTCGATGGGCAGTTGGTACGACATCGTCGGCCCCGCCCTCGGCCTGTGCGCGCCCGCCCACGGTGCCCCGCCCGACCCGCAGGGCCTGAGCGACGGCCTCGACTGGGTGCTCACCCACCTCGCCGTGCAGCGCGCCCCGATGGTCCTCGCCCTCGACGACGCCCACTGGGCCGACCCCGAATCCCTGCGCTGGCTCGCCTCGTTCGCGCCCCGCGCGGAGCAACTCCCGCTGCTGATCGTCGTCGCCTACCGGCCCGACGAACTCCCCGAACACGCCGAGTCGTTCAGGGGACTGCCCGGCCGCGCGGGCGGACGCCCCCTCGACCTGGAACCGCTCAGCGCCGCCGCCGTCGCCCGCCTGGTCCGCGAGGCACTCGGCACGGACGCCGACGACACCTTCTGCCGCGAGTGCTGGGCCGTCACCGCGGGCAACCCCTTCGAGACCGTCGAACTCCTCGCCAAGGTCCGCGACCGCGACCTGACCCCGACCGGCACCGGCGCCCCTCTGCTGCGTGACCTCGCCGACGCCCTCAAGGGCAGCGGCCTCATCGCCCGCATAGAGCGCCTCGGCACCTCCACCGTCCGCTTCTCCTGGGCCTGCGCCGTCCTCGGCACCGAGATCCACCCCGCGCTCGCCGCGGCCGTCGCCGGACTCGGCCACGAGGAGGCCGCCGACGCCGCCGACGCCCTGCGCGGTGCCCGCATCCTCGCCGGCACCGACACCCTGGAGTTCGTCCACCCACTGATCGCCACCGCCGTCTACCGGGCCATCCCGCAGGGCGTCCGCGTCGCCCTGCACGGCCAGGCCGCCTGGTGCGTGGTCAACGACGGCCTCGGCCCGTCGGCCGCCGCGCGCCACCTCCTGGAGACCCACCCCGACGGCGACACTTGGGTCGTGCACCAGCTGCGCGCCGCCGCCGAGGAGACCCTCCGGGCCGGCGCCCCCGACGCGGCCCGCCGCTATCTGGCCCGGGCCCTGCGCGAACCCCCGCCCTTCGAGGACCGGGCCGCCGTCCTGTACGAACTGGGCTCGGCCTCCCTGCTGACCGAACCGGCCACCACGGTCAACCACCTGCGGGCCGCCCTGGAGGAGCCGATCGGCGACCCCGAGCTGCGCCACAACATCGTCTACCGGCTCTCCCAGGTCCTCGCCCACAGCGACCGCCTCGCCGAGTCATCCGACACCCTCGCCCGCGAGATCCGCCTCACCGGCGACGCCCGGGTTCGGCTGCGCATGCTCGCCGAGCAGTTCATGTGGGACGCCTTCCGCGCCGACGAACCCGACCACCCCTCCCGCTCCCGCCGCCTGACCAAGCTCGCCGACCGGCTCAAGGGCCAGGACCTCACCGAGCGGTACATCATCGGGCTGCGCACCTGGGACGCGATCCTGCGCGGCGAACCCGCCCACATCGCCCTCCACCACGCCGAACGCGCCCTGGCCGGCGGACTGCGCTGGGCCGAACCGGACCGCGGCTTCGAGGTGCCCGTCCTGGTCGCCCTCGCCTTCATGTACGCCGACCGCCCCGGCCGTACCGAAGAACTCTTCGCCGAGGGCATCGCCGAGTACGAACAGCAGGGCTGGCGCGGCGCCCACCTCTCCTTCGCCTACACGCTCCTCGCCTACCTCCGCTACCGCCGGGGGCGGCTCGCCGAGGCCGAGGACTTCGTCCGCGCCGGGCTCCGGATCGCCGAGCGCGTCGGCCCCGGCACCCCCGCCCACTGGTACGCCGTCGGCATCCTCATCGAGGTTCTCCTCGCCCGCGGCCAGGTCGCCGAGGCCACCAGCACCGCCGAGCACTACTCCTTCGGACCGCCCTTCCCGGCCGCCGTCGTCTTCCCCGACTCCCAGACCGTGTACGGCGAACTCCTGCTCGCCCGCGGCCTGCACAAGGACGCGGCAGCCGAACTCGCGGCCGCGGGGCGGCGGTTGGACCCCCGAGGCATCCGCAACCCCGCCTGGTGCCCCTGGCAGCTCCACCTCGCCCGCGCCGAGAGCCACGACGCCCCCGAACGCGCCGTCGCCACCGCCCTCGAAGCGGTCGCCCGCGCCCGGCAGTTCGGCGCCCCGTCCGCCGTCGGCCAGGCCCTGCGCGCCGCCGCCGAGGTCTCCTCCGGCTCGGCCCGCGTGAAACACCTGGAAGAGGCCGTCACCCAGCTGGAGCGCTCCCCGGCCGCCTATGAACTCGCCTGCGCACTGGTCGACCTCGGCACCGAACTGCGCCGCAGCGGCCGCCCCACCGAGGCCGCGGAACACCTCTACCGAGGCCTGGACGCGGCCGTCCAGTGCGGCGCCGACGGACTGGTCGACGCGACCCGCGCCGAACTCGTCGCCGCAGGACTGCGCCCCCGCCGTCTGCACAGCACCGAGACCGACACCCTCACCGCCCGCGAACGCGCGGCGGCCAACCTGGCCGCCCAGGGCCGCACCGACGCCGACATCGCGAGGGAACTGCGCGTGGACGAACCGACGGCGGTACGCCTGCTGTCCGCGGTCTACCGAAAGATGGGTACGGAAGGTACCGGTCTCGCGGCGGCCCTGAAGCCGACCTGAGCCGCACGACCCCCTCCGGGCCCCTTACCATGGGCGCATGTCGTTCCTCCGCCGCCGCAGCGCCACTCCCGCCGGGCCCGAATTCGACGTACTCGCCATGGACCCGGGCGACTGGCCCGGCAATCTGGGCGCCGGTCTGCTGCCCGCGCCCGACGGCAGCTGCCAGGGCGTCTTCCTGCGCTACGACCTCTTCGGCGGCCGCGGCCCCGCGATGATCATCGGCAACCTGCCCGAGGGATCTCCGGCCCGTGACGTCGCCGAGGGCGAGGTCCCCTTCGAGGTGGCCCAGCTGCTGGTCGCGCTGGAGAACGAGGAGGAGGTCACCGTCACAGGAGCCGAGGACATGCCCGTGATGCAGGGCGACAACCTGCTGATCGTGCGCCGGCTCAAGCTCTCCGAGAGCCGGATCTCCTGTGTGCAGTTCGACCGCAGCGACAACGTCCTGGTGACCATCGCCGCCTGGGACCGCCCCATCACGGACGACCTGTACGCCCTGCTGAAACCGCTCCCGGCGGAGCTGTTCCAGCAGGGCTGACCGGCTACTTCCGCGACGGCACCACATTCACGTCGGCCGCCCGCACGAACTCGACCCGGTGGCCGTACTGGATCTCGTAGTAGAGATCCTTGCCGACCACGACCTTGTGCGAGTCGGTCGTGAAGGTGACCGCGTAGTAGTACTCGCCCGGCAGCTTGTCGCCGACGACGTACTTCTGGCCCGCCGGGATCGTGTACGGCAGCGGTGAGACCGCCTGTGCGGGGACGCCCATCGGGTAGGCGGCCGTCTCGGGGTAGGCGCGGCCGTAGACCGGGATGCTCGCGAGGCCGGGCTTCGGGGTCACCACCAGACCGCGCGCGCCGACCGCGACCGGGTCCTTCTTCGGGTTCTCGAACCAGGCCTTCTGACCCAGGTACCAGATCGCCGTCCAGTCCCCGGCGCGCTCGGCGACGGCGTACTGCTGTCCGGTGGAGACCCGGGACGACAGGTCGTTCACGTCGATGGTCGGTGTCGTGCCCAGGCCGATGTCCTTGATCAGCGGGTAGGTCTCGCCGGGACCCGAGTACAGGCGGACCTCACCGGATCCGTGGGACGCGCACGGCTGGCCCTTGGTGACGCAGCCCGTGTACGGGGGCTGGTTCGTGGCGTAGTCGGGGCGGATGGTGACCAGACCGGCCTTCTTGCCCGCGGTCGCCTTGAACGGGCGGTCCAGCAGGTCGAAGTAGTGGCGCCAGTCCCAGTAGGGCCCGGGGTCGGTGTGCATGCCGGGGACGGTCGACGTGGTCGGGCCCGGCACGTTGTCGTGGCCGAGGATGTGCTGCCGGTCCAGCGGGATGCGGTACTTCGCGGCGAGGTACTTCACCAGACGGGCCGAGGAGCGGTACATCGCCTCCGTGTACCAGGCGTCCGGCGCGGCCAGGAAGCCCTCGTGCTCCAGGCCGATCGACTTCGCGTTGATGTACCAGTTGCCCGCGTGCCAGGCCACGTCCTTGGCCTTCACATGCTGGGCGATCAGACCGTCCGTGGAACGCAGCGTGTAGTTCCAGGAGACGTAGGTGGGGTCCTGGACCAGATTCAGCACGCCGTCCCAGGCACCCTCGGTGTCGTGGATGACGATGTACTTGATGCTCTGCGACGCGGGTCGGTTGCCCAGGTCGTGGTTGCCGTAGTCGTTGTCCCCGAACTCCTCGTACGGCGCCGGGATCCACTCGCAGGACACCGACTTCGGGCACTCGGTGCCGGCCGCGGAGACGGTGCGCAGGCCGGTCCGCCTCAACTGAGCGGTGTCGGGGGCGAGACCGGGCTGGGCGGCCAGCGCGATCTGCTGGCCCGCGTCGGTGGTGCGCTCCTCGCCGGTGCGCAGCACGTCGTAGACGTCGTTCGCGTACGCGGCTGCCGTGGCGGTGTCGTCCGCGCCGGAGAAGCGGGCCACCGCGCCGTACCAGTCCGCCGGGTCGGCGCTGAGGGGTTCGCCCAGCTTCTGCTGCGCCTGCGCCAGCAGCGCGGCGCCGCCGGCCACATTGGCCGCGGGGTCCGTACGGAGGTCCGCCTGGCTGAGTCCGGTCAGTTCGGCTGCCTTGGTCAAGGTCTTGAGGCGGGCCGGGAGTTCGGAGTTCGCCGGCACCTTCGTGTCGGGATGCAGGGCGGCGCGGGCGCTGTCGCCACGGGCGTCCTCCGCGCCCTCGCTGTGGTGCGAGGCCGTGGCGAGCGCGGTGCGGGCGTCGGTGAGGTGCATCGGGCCGTAGCCGCCGGAGACGCTGGGCGCCCCGGCGTGCGCGTCCCAGCGGGACTGGAGATAGGAGACGCCGAGCAGCACGCTCTGCGGCACGTGGTACTCGGCGGCGGCCGAGGCGAACGCCAGCTGCAGCCGGTCCGCGGAGGACCCGGCGCCGGCCGCGGGGGCCGCGCCGATCAGGGGCAGCAACAGGGCCGCCGAGGCGAGGGCGCCCGCGGTCCTGCGGGCGCGTCTGTTGCCGGGCGTGGACGTGGAGTCGGGGGCGGAACGCAATGCAGCCTCCTGGGACGAACGAGCGTGGCGGGGCGTGCAGGGCCGGGCGGTGGCTCAGTGGTATCGGCTCTCGGACGATCCGTCAATCATGCCCAGGGCAACCAGATTTCCCACGTCAACACGAGGGCAAGGGGGTTTCTCGACGGCGACTCGCGGGCCTGCGACGCGTCAGTGGCGTATACCAATGGGCGCGTGAGTCGAGGTCGGGGCCAGGTGGGGACATACGAAAATCCGCGGTGCGCCGCCGCTGTGGGCGCACCGCGGAGCTTCGTCCCCGTCAGCGAGTGCCGACCGCCGCGCGCACGGCCCGGCGGGCCAGCTGGCAGTCGTCGTGCAGCCGCCTCAGCAGCAGCCGCTGTTCCTCGCCGGACGGCGCAGCGCCCGGGTGGGCCGCTCCCGGTGCCGCCGGGGTCGAGTCGTGCATCGAACGCTGCACGGCCGTCTCGTAGGTACGGATCTCACGGGTCAGGACGAGCATCAGGTTCACCAGGAACGCGTCCCGGGAGGCCGGGCCCGCCGACTGCGCGAGCTGGCTGATCTGTCGGCGGGCCACCGGTGCGTCGCCGAGGACCGACCAGAGCGTCGCCAGGTCGTATCCGGGCAGGTACCAGCCCGCGTGCTCCCAGTCCACCAGCACTGGACCGGCCGGGGACAGAAGGATGTTCGACAGCAAAGCGTCGCCGTGGCAGAACTGGCCCATGCCCTGCCGGCCCGCCGAGTGCGCGATGCCGTGCAGCAGCTTTTGAAGGTCGCCCATGTCGCGGTCGGTGAGCAGACCCAGTTCGTGGTAGCGGGAGATACGGGCCGCGTAGTCCAGCGGGGCGTCGAACGTGCCGGCCGGTGGCCGCCATGCGTTCAGTCGGCAGATCGCGCCGAACGCCGCCCGGATGTCCGCGCGGGGCGGGGCCTCGGAGGGGTGGCGCTGGAGCGCCGCCACACGTCCCGGCATCCGCTCGATCACCAGCGTGCAGTTGTCCGGGTCCGCCGCGATCAGCCGCGGGACGCGGACGGGCGGGCGGTGCCGGACGAACGAGCGGTAGGCCGCTATTTCATGACGGATCCGCTCCGCCCAGGCGGGGGAGTGGTCCAGTAAACACTTGGCGACGGCCGTGCTGCGCCCGGTCGTGCCGACCAGGAGCACGGAGCGTCCGCTGCGGCGCAGCACCTGGACCGGAGCGAACTCCGGGCAGATCCGGTGCACCGACGCGAGCGCCGTGCGCAGCTGGGCGCCCTGGGGGCCGGACAAGTCGAGTCTCCCGCTGAGCGGTTGGGTGCCGAGCCCCGGCACGCGCCGCGTCCGGCCCGCGCCGAGCGCGGGGGCCGCGGGACGCGCGGCGGGGTCGAGGTAGGGGCCACTGCCCGCCGGACGGGGGTGCAGCGACCGGGGTGGGGCGGACACGGAGGACGATGCTGCGTACATGGGCGAAACAGATCCCTTCGTGTGCCTGCGACGACGATGCGCTGCCCGGCCCGGCCCCTCGGATGCACCCTGGGGAATGTCCCTCGGTGACCGGGTCGGGGTGGCGCGTTCCTACCTGACACCAGATGTGCAGTGGCACACCATCTGGCGCACCCTGGCGAACCCTGGCGAATAGTCGCCCGGCAACGTGCACCGGGCTATGTTCAACTCAGCCGAGAACCTGGGGGCTTGACGTGAGCGGACAACCCAACTCCCGCTTGTCGGACCTGTTCGGCCTGGCCGGCTGGTCCAAGGGTGAGCTCGCGAGGCTGGTCAACCGGCAGGCGGCGGCCATGGGCCACCCGCAGCTGTCGACCGACACTTCGCGAGTGCGGCGGTGGATCGACACGGGCGAGGTCCCGCGCGATCCGGTGCCGAGGGTGTTGGCGGCTCTGTTCACCGAGCGTCTCGGCCGTGTCGTGACCATCGAGGACCTCGGTCTGGTCCGGCACGGGCGTGCGGGGAGACGGCAGGACGGCGGGAGCGCTGAACATCCCGACGGTGTGCCGTGGGCGCCCGAGCGAACCGCCGCGGTCCTCACCGAATTCACGGGAATGGACCTCATGCTCAACCGACGCGGCTTGGTGGGCGCGGGCGCTGCGCTCGCCGCGGGATCCGCACTCACCAGTGCCATGTACGACTGGCTGCACTCCGATCCGGCCCTCGCGGCCGACGCCCCCCGTTTCGACGATCCCCTGCACGCCGACCCCGCTGGGTTCGACCGCTATGAGGCCGCCCCCATCGGGTCGCAGGAGATCGAGGAACTGGAGCGCTCGGTAGAGGTGTTCCGGGCCTGGGACGCGGCCCGCGGGGGCGGGCTGCAACGCAAGGCGGTGGTCGGCCAGCTCAACGAGGTGGGCGGCATGCTCGCCTACCGTCACCCCGACCATCTCCAGCGGCGCCTGTGGGGCGTCGCCGCCAACCTCGCCGTTCTCGCGGGCTGGATGTCGCACGACGTCGGCCTGGAACCCACGGCCCAGAAGTATTTCGTCATCGCCGCCCACGCGGCGCGCGAAGGCGGTGACCGGCCCCGCGCCGGCGAGGCGCTCTCCCGAGCGGCCCGCCAGATGGTGCACCTGGGCCGGCCCGACGACGCGCTCGACCTGATGAACCTCGCCAAGTCCGGCTCAGGGGAAGAGGTGCTGCCCCGCACCAGGGCGATGCTCTACACCATCGAGGCCTGGGCACAGGCTTCCATGGGCAAGGGCCAGGCGATGCGCCGCACCCTCGGCCAGGCCGAGGATCTCTTCGTCTCCGACGGGGCGGACGTGCCGCCGCCCAGCTGGATGCAGATGTTCAAGGAGGAGGACCTGTACGGCATGCAGGCGCTGGCCTACCGCACACTGGCCGAGCACGATCCGAGCGCCGCCGTCCATGCCCAGCACTATGCGGAGAAGGCCCTGGCCCTGCGGGTCGACGGGCGGCAGCGCTCGAAGATCTTCGACTTCCTGTCGATGGCCTCCGCCTGCTTCATCGCCGACGACCCGGAACAGGCCGATCGCTACGCACGGCTGGCTCTGATGTCGATGGGATCCAACTCCTCCCATCGCACCTGGGACCGGTTGCGTCAGATGTACCGGCTGACCGCCGAGTACTCCAGCTATCCGAAGATCAGCGAGCTGCGGGAGGAGATCAAGCTGGCGCTGCCGAAGCGGGTGAACGGAGGTAACAGCGCACGGGCATAGGGGGTTTGTGCGCTGAAGCTGAACAGATGATCCGTGAGCCGGGTGTCTACGACGTCACCTTGGCCACCAGCAGGCACGCGTCGTCCTCGCGCCCGGATCCGCCGAACTCCTCCACGACCGTCCGTACGCAGTCCTGTGCGGTGCGCGCCGCGTCGAAGCGCGGTGCCAGGTCGAGGAGTTGCTCTGCGGTCTCCGTGCGGCTCCGCCCCGGCACCAGTCCGTCGGTGTGCAGCAGGAGCAGGTCACCGACGGCGAGGGTCTCTTCGGCCTGCGTGTAGTGGGCGCCGGAGGTCGCACCGAGCAGGACGCCGTCCGGTGCGTGCAGTGCGCGCCCCGTCCCGTTGCGGAACAGCAGCGGGGCGGGGTGTCCTGCCTGCGCCCAGGTGAGGGTGCGGGTCTCCGGGCGGTAGCGGCAGCAGATCGCGCTGCCCAGGGCCGGCTGGACGGTGGCGTCGAGTAACTGGTTGAGCAGGGAGAGCAGGTGGCCCGGTTCCGTGCCGGCCATGGCCATGCCCCGCACGGCGCCCAGCAGCATCGCCATGCCCGAGGCGACGGCGACGCCGTGTCCGGTGAGGTCGCCGACGCTCAACAGCGTCTGTCCGTCGGACAGTTGGAGCGCGTCGTACCAGTCGCCGCCGATCAGCGCGCTCGTCGAGGACGGCAGCTGGTGTGCCGCCAGGTCGAGGGTCTGGGGGCCCTGGTGCGCCAGGCGCGGGGAGCCGCGCCACGGCGGGAGCACGGCCTCCTGCAACTCGACCGCGAGCCGCTGCTCGGTGCGCGCGCGCCGCTCCTGGTCCTGGAGCGAGTCACGGGTCTCGTTCACCGCCCGCTGGTTGCGCCGCAGTTCACTGACGTCCCGCAGGACGGCCCACATCGAGACGGTGCTGCCGTCGGCGTCGAGTACGGGCTCGCCCATCATGTGCACGGTCCGTGCCTCGCCGTCCGGGCGGACGACACGGAACTCCCCGTCTATGGGTTTGGCGTCGACCAGACAGCTCGTGACCATCGCCGTCAGCCCGGCCCGGTCCTCGTCGAGCACCACGGAGGGCAGTTCGTCGAGGGTCAGCGGCGGGGCCTCGGGGTCGCGGCCGAGGATCTGATAGAGCTCGCCGGACCAACTCGCCTCGTCCGTCAGCAGGTTCCACTCGGCGCTGCCCACCCGGCTGAGGAGCGAGCCGCGCCGGGGAGCGGGCGGCACGGCCCGGATCTGGGATCCCGCCTCGGCGGCGTACGGTGCCTGCGGAAGGCCGTCCCGCAGTTGCGCCAAGTGTGCGTCGAGGTCGTTGAGTTGGTGCAGCGCCAGGTCGTAGACCGCGCGCTCCCAGCGCTCCCGTGGCTCCGCTCCGTCGCTGCGCGCGTCCCGTCGTACGGCGTCCACCTCGCCCTTGAGCCGTCGCGTCTGCGATATCAGCGCGTCGACCGAACCGCTTCCCGGCGGCTGGGCGGCTGGGTGATCCGCAGAGAGAGGGGACGACATGACGCACTCCGATGCGGGGACGGTACGGCCGGGGCTGACGGAGGGACGGTTACGACTGTCGCACAGCCCGCGACGCGCTGTAAGGGATTTGGCAACACACGATGCGGTGGTGCTTCTGGCATATGCCAGCGTCTTCACGGATAGGTGGTGCCGTGCGGCTGCGGTACGCCGTTCGACGGTCAAGTCGTAGGCGGTGTACGTGACTTGACGGGTCGCCGTGGATGTCGGGTGGACATTCAGGCGTGCGTTCGATGGTCTCTTGTTCTGGAGGATCTGACCAGGGGATCCGGCGCGTCCGAGTCCGTTTGGGTCGTGTGATGCAGGTCACAGAAATTAGTAAGCGCTTCGACGTAATGCAAACGGCACCTTCGGGGTCGTAACAGCATGGACATCACTCTTGAGCAGCCCGCCCGCGGTCGACTGATCACTGCTGAAGAACAGGAGCTGCCCGTTCCCGCCACCTTCCGCTACAGCTCCACGGACCCGTTGGCCGTGCATGTCGAGTTCCCGCCGGACGTCTCGCTGGACGGCACCGGGGTCACCTGGACCTTCGGGCGCGCCCTCCTGGAGGAGGGGCTGCGCGGTCCGGCCGGCGGCGGGGACGTGCACATCTGGCCGTGCGGGCGGGCCCGTACGGTCCTGGAGTTCCACTCGCCCTTCGGTCTCGCGCTGCTCCAGTTCGACACCGACGCGCTGCAGCGCTTCCTGCTGCGGACGTACGCCGTGGTGGCGGCGGGCGAGGAGGACCTCGACGCGGCCGTGGACCGTGGGATCAGCGCCCTGTTCGGCAATGTCTGACCCGGTGACGCCCGGTGCTGCCTGAGTCGCTTTGACTTTTGTTCATCTCCGGCTCATCGCGCGGGTCTGGACCCTGACGATCACCCCGTGCACCCTGGCGCGCGGTGTGCCGCAGGGGCATGCCGGTGACGAGGGCGGGGCGAATGACACCGATCAGCCGAAGAGGCTTCGTGGGGCTCGGCGCCACCGTGGCGGCGGGCATGGCAGTGGGCGCCACGACCCGTACGGCGGCCGCGGACCCGAGCGCGGCGACCGGCACGATCTCGGACGTCAAGCACGTGGTGATCCTCATGCAGGAGAACCGCAGCTTCGACCACTACTTCGGACGCCTCAAGGGCGTCCGCGGCTTCGACGACCGCAGCGGCATCACGCTCGGCGGCGGGTACCCGGTTTTCAACCAGCCGAACGGCTTCGGCCGCCAGTACCCCTGGAAGCTCAGCGCCACCCCGGCCGCGGGCGGCGCGGACGGCGAGACCCTCGCCCAGTGCAACGGCGATCTGCCGCACTCCTGGTCCTCCCAGCACTCCGCCTGGAACAAGGGCCGGCTCGACAACTGGGTCTCCGGAGTGGGGAACGTACGCTCCCTCGGCTACCTGGACCGCTCCGACATCCCCTTCCACTACGCGCTCGCCGACGCCTACACGATCTGCGACGCCTACTTCTGCTCCACGCTCAGCGCGACCGGCCCCAACCGCACCTATCTGTGGAGCGGCAAGGTCGACTCCAGCAGCTACGACGGCGGCGACGAATCCGGCCTCACCTGGCAGAACTACGCCGAAGCGCTGCAGGGCGCGGGGGTGAGCTGGAAGGTCTACCAGAACGCGCAGGACAACTACGGCGACAACGCCTGCGCCTACTTCAAGAAGTTCGCCTCCGCCAAGGCGGGTGACCCGCTCTACGACCGCGGCATGTCCTCCGTCCCCAAGGTGACGGGTTCGACCCCCGACGACATCGCCGCCGCCATCAAGGCGGACGTCGTCGCCGGCACTCTCCCGCAGGTCTCCTGGGTGGTCCCCAATCAGGCCTTCTCCGAGCACCCGTACGCCCCGCCCGGCGACGGCGCCCACTTCGTGAACCTCGTCTACCAGGCCCTCGCCGCCGACCAGGACGTCCTCGACTCGACCGTCCTGTTCCTCAACTACGACGAGAACGACGGGTACTTCGACCATGTGCCGCCCCCGGCCCCGCCCGCCGGCACGGCCGGGGAGTTCCTGAACGGTGTCCCGTACGGCTTCGGCTTCCGCGTCCCGATGATCGTCGTCTCGCCCTGGACGCGCGGTGGTTGGGTCTCCTCCGAGGTCTTCGAGCACACCTCGGTGCTGCGCTTCCTGGAGACCTGGACGACCGCCCTGGGCAAACCGGCCGCCTGCCCCAACATCAGCGCCTGGCGCCGCAAGGTCAGCGGCGACCTGACCGGCGTCTTCGACTTCGCCCATCCGGTGTACGGCTCCGTGGCGCTCCCCGCGACGAAGGTCATCGGGTACGACACCTGCGGCCCGTTGCCCAATCCGGTGCCGACGAACAATTCCCTGCCCGCCCAGGAGCCCGGCACCCGGCCCGCCCGCGCACTGCCGTATCAGCCCAACGGCTACCTGGACCGCATGGAGTTCGGGACCGGCGGCAAGATCCTCGCCTGGTTCGCGATGGCCAACCAGGGCGGCGCGGCGAAGAGCGCGGCCCATCTCTCGATCCACCCCAACGCCTACCGTGACACGACCCCGTGGCAGTACACGGTCGACCCGGGCGGCACGGCCTCCGACTACTTCAACATCGGCTCGGGGTACGGCGACGGGAAGTACGACCTGACCATGGCCGGCCCCAACCGCTTCCTGCGCCGCTTCAAGGGCGACGCCACCAAGCCGGGCAAGTCGGCCGAGGTGAGCACCCGTTACGCCGTCGAGTCCGGCACCGGCAAGCTCGCTCTCTGGTTCCGGATGACCAACTCGGGCTCCGCGCCGGTGAAGTTCACGATCACCGCCACCCAGTACCGGACGGACGGGCCGTGGACGTACACCGTCCCGGCGGGCGGAGCGACGGAGGACTTCTTCAACGCGGTGGCCAACCAGAACGGTTGGTACGACTTCACGGTCACCGTCGACTCCGACACCACCTGGTCGCGCCGGTTCACGGGTCACCTGGAGTCGGGCGCGGCGAGCGTCAGCGGCTGAACTAGGGGTAGAGGTCCGGGCGTTGGGCCAGGTCGACGGCAGTGCGGTTGCCGGTCTCCAGCGCCCGGACCCCGGCCTCGGCGACCACGGAGGCCGCGTAGCCGTCCCACGCGCTTGGACCGGTGACCTGTCCGCGCCGGGTGGCGTCCACCCAGGACTGCACCTCGTGGTCGTAGGCGGCGGCGAAGCGCACGAGGTAGTCCTGCGGGACCTCCTCGCCGGCGGTGCCCCCGGAGGTGACCAGCATCGCGTGCTCGTCGCCGATGCGCGCGCTGCCCGACTCGCACACGGCCTCGCAGCGCACCTGGTAGCCGAAGCCGCAGTTGACGAACACCTCGACGTCGACCAGGGCGCCGCCCTCGGTCTCGAAGAGCACGAACTGCGGGTCCAGCAGCCCCTCGGGCGCCCCGGCGGCGGACCGGGGACGCAGCACGGTCACGGCGGTCAGCTCCTGGCCGAGCAGCCAGCGGGCCGCGTCGATCTCGTGCGAGACGGAGCTGTTGATCAGCATCGCCGAGGTGAAGCCCGGCGGGGAGGAGACGTTGCGGTGGGTGCAGTGCAGCATCAGCGGACGTCCCAACCGCCCCTCGTCCAACAGGGACTTGAGACGCCGGTACTCGGCGTCGTAGCGCCGCATGAAACCGATCTGCGCGAGCCGTCGGCCAAGCCGTGCCTCGGCTTCCACCACGCGCAGCGCGCCGACGGAGTCCGGGACCATGGGCTTCTCGCACAGCACCGGCAGCCCGCGGGCGAAAGCCGCCAGCAGCGCCTCCTCGTGCGCCGGGCCCGGCGAGGCGATCAGGACGGCCTCCACGCCGGGCGCGTCGAGCGCGGCCTCCGGGTTCGGGTGGACGAAGACCCCGTCGAGGCCGGCCACCGCCTCCTTCGCGGACGCGAGGTCGGGATCGGCCACGGCCGCGACCCTGGCCCCGCTCACCACCCGGTCGAGGCGTCGAATGTGGTCGGCCCCCATGTGCCCGGCACCCAGTACCGCCACGCCCAACAGGTCACCCACGTGCGCACTTCCCCTCCGCCGACGATCTCGGCGTAGCGTACGCCGGGACCGTGGCGATGTGAGAGGTCGCGTCAGTAGCGCAGTACGCCCGCGATCCCGTGCACCTCGCCCAGGGTGCCGTCCGGGACGAAGCGGACGTCCGCGCCGGTCTCCAGGCACTGCTCGACGATCTCGTCCACGATGTCCTCGCGGGAGTCGAGGTCGTCGTTCTCGGCCGGGACCAGATGGCCGTCGACGACGTCCCGGACCGTCACCCGGTAGTTCTCCTCGACGGCGAGCAGCCGCACGCGCCCCTCCTGGGCGCTCTGCCAGATCTCGTCGACGCCGGCCGCGAAGGCCTTGTGGCCGCGGGCGGACTCCAGCGCCCGGGTCACCGCCTCGGTGCCGCGGCGGGCCTCGTCGGCGACCAGCGGGCGTACCGCCTGCCACACCGCGTCGGGCGTGCCGTGCGACAGCCCGCCGTGCGCCAGGTGCACGGCCTCCTTGGTGACACCGCCGACCTCGTCGAGGAGCGAGAGCGCCGCCTGTTCACCGGTCACGTACAGCGGCCGCGGCTGCCGGCGCAGGACCAGGCCCATGACACCGTCGGCCTCGCGCAGGAAGTGCCGGGTGCCCTCGTCGCGGAAGGTGCTCGGGATGTCGCCGATCCGCTCCTGGCGTTCGGCGTCGAAGTTCTCCGGGTTCCTGACGAGCGGGAATCCGGAGGAGGTGTCCTCGGTGACGCGGTCGGCGCCGCCGCTCCAGAGGGTGACCCGGTCGGGCGAGACCGACAGCACCCAGAACGGGCGCTCCGCGGCCTGCGCGGAGACGAGGTTGCGGGTCAGGAAGGTGTCCGACAGCACCACGCGCTCCGGCACGGTCCGCGCGAGCGACCACACCTGGTGCTCACCCGGAGCGGCGAAGATCACCAGACCGTCCTCGGCGTGCGCGAGATCCACCTCCGCCAGGGCCTGGTCGAGCTGGTGGACGACATCGGAACGCCGCTCCCGGGTCACCGCGGGATCGGCCTCCAGCTGCTTCTTGGCCTCGGCCACCACATTGCGCAGCCGGACCGGATCCTGGGCGTTCTCGGGTTCCCGGCGATGGGTCGGTGTCAGCACGGACACGGCCGGATAGGGCCGCGGGCGCCGCAGCTCGGACAGGGCTGTGGGACTCAGGTCGTGCTCCATACGAGCACCATAGGACCGTTTCGCCGAGAGGGCATTAGGGGCAAGCGCGACCGGCGAAAGAGACAAATCGCTGCTAGCATCCCGCGCCCCGGTATCCCGGGCCCACAGGTCACCGCGCTCAGGTGTTGTCGTCCTCGGGCCCGCACGAACTCCCGGTCGGCGGCAGGGAACCGTAGAGCAGGAAGCGGTCCACCTTGTTGTGCACGCACTTCGAAGAGGCGTAACCGGTGTGCCCCTCGCCCTTGTTGTCGAGTACGACCGCCGAGGAGCCCAGCCGCTTCGCCGTCTCCGTGGTCCAGCGGTACGGCGTCGCCGGGTCGCCGCGGGTGCCGACCAGGAGCATCTTCGGGCCGTGGACGTCGCGCACCTCGTCGCGGATGTAGTCGGTGCCCTTGGGGCGGCCGTAGCACATCAGCACCTCGGTGAGCCGGTAGCGGCCGAACACCGGTGAGGCCTGCTCGTACTGCTCGCGCAGCCGGCCGAGGTCCTTGGTGATCCGGTCGGCGCCGGGGCGATCGGGATCGTCCGCGCAGTTGATCGCCATCAGCGCCGCCGAGAGATTGTCGAGGGGTACGTCGTCCGCGTCGACCAGGCCGTCGCCGGTGGTCGCCCGGTGGGGAAGGCCGACTCCGCCGGTCGCGCGGAGGGGATAGGCCATTCCGCCGGTCGCGAAGGCCATCACCCCGCGGGTGTCGCCGTCCTCGACCAGCGAGGCGAGGGCGCGTTCCAGGGAGGGCCACATCTCCTTGCTGTAGAGGGCCTGGCCGATGGCGCCCACGAGATCCTGGCCGGTGAACCCCTCGCCGAAGTCCGTCGGCACCGGGTCCTCGTCCAGCGACTGGACGAGCCGGACGACCTGTTCGCGGGCGTCGCGCGCGTCCTGGCCGAACGGACAGGCGATGTCCTTGACGCACCAGTTGACGAAGTCCTCAAGAGCGGTCTGCTGCCCCTCGGCGCCCGCGATGCCCTGTTCGGCCATCGGCTCGGTCAGTGTGTCGACCCCGTCGAGCACCAACCGGCCGACCTTCTTGGGGAATTGGGCCGCGTACACCGCGCCGAGCCGCGTTCCGTAGGAGAAACCGAGGTAGTTGAGCTTCTTGTCGCCGACCGCCTGGCGCATGACGTCCAGGTCGCGGGAGGCGTCGACCGTGCCGATGTGGCGCAGGACGGGCCCCGAGTTCTCGGCGCACTGGGCGGCGGCCGTGCGCAACTGCCGCAGTACGGCCTGCGGATCGCTCGTCCCGGCATCCTCGTCCGAGGACTCCGAAGGCTCGTCGGAGTCGTCCGAACCGTCGCCGCAGCTGACCGGCGAGGACCTGCCCACCCCGCGCGGGTCGAAGCTCACCACGTCGTAGCCGTTGGTCAGACTCATGAACTCGTCTCCGCCGGCGGCGAGTTCGCTCACCCCCGCACCACCCGGACCACCGAAGTTCAACAGCACCGAGCCGCGCTTCTTGCCGGTCGCCCGATAGCGGGCCATCGCCAGATCGATCGTGCCGGCGGAGGGCTCGGCGTAGTCGAGCGGGACCGTGACCTTGCCGCACTGCATGTCCTTGGGCGCGTCCATGTCGCACTTCGACCACGCGACCTTCTGCCGGTAGAAGCGTGAGAGGTCGGCCCGCGCGCCGTCGGCGGCCGCCGCGGGCAGGCCGGCGGCCAGCAGGGCCAGGCCGACGACTCCGGTGAACGCGCAGCGCCGGACCACGGGCCGCGAGGACAGCTTGGCCAGCATCGATGCCTCCTGGGACGCCCACTGCGGACCGGGTGGGACGGCGTCCTCGATCACGATAGGCGGCCACCACAGCCGCCGCCTCCGGGCGAGCGGGGCGGTGCGAACTGCCCTACCCTGTGCGGCCTCGACCCGCATGAAGCCGTTTTACGGCTAGTTCGATAACCGTGCCGCTCGATGGGGTGAAAGGCCGATTAGCCATAACTCTGATGGTTCGCCCGCGTTTTAACCAGTGCGGGCAGCCGCCCGCCTCTCCGGCGCGGGACAGGTGCCCGCGCCCTTGTCTGGAAGGCAGGGACCCTATGCGAAGGGTTACCCGAAACGGTGTGATCGCCGTCGCCGCCGCCTCCGGCGCGATGGTCCTGACGGTTCCGGCGCACGCCGACTCGGCGGCGGACGGTGCCGCGACCGGCTCACCCGGGCTGATCTCCGGCAACACCATCCAGCTCCCGGTGCACGTCCCGGTGAACGCGTGCGGGAACACGGTGAACGTGGTCGGCCTCCTCAACCCGGCCGCGGGGAACACATGCGTGAACGAGGGCGGAGGCAGGGCCGGGGCCGGACCTCGCTCGGCTGCCGACCGCTCGGGCGCCGACCGCTCCGGCGCACACCGGTCCACCGCGCCCGCATCCACCGCCTCCGGCGGCAGCGCGGCGCGAGGCGGCGGAAAGGATTCGCCGGGCATCCTCTCCGGCAACGGCCTCCAGCTCCCGATCGACCTCCCGGTGAACGTCAGCGGCAACTCGGTGAGCGTGGTCGGCATCGGCAACGCGTCCGTGGGCAACGAGTCCGTGAACACCTCCGGCGACCGTCCCCACCCCCCGACGCGCCCCACGCCCGGGCCGTCCACCCCGCCCAAGGCGCACCCCGGCACGCAGGCCGCACCGCACACCCCGGAGCGGGTGTCACCCGCGCTCGCCCACACCGGCGCCGACCAGACACTCCCCGCCGCCGCGGCGAGCGCCGCGCTGGTCATCGGGGGCGCCGCCCTGTACCGCCGCTTCCGGCCGAGCTCGTCGCGCTGACCGCGCCCACGCGGACGCACGGAAGGCCCCACCGGCATCCTCCCCTTCCGGTGGGGCCTCCTTCTCTGACGGTGAGGTGAACTCCTCACTGCTGTAAGGGAGTTGGCGTCTCGCGTCTCTGCGGGGGAGATGGTGGCCTGCGCCCCTGTGGGGGAGTTGGCGCCCCGCGTCACGAGCCGGCCGGCACCCGTCGTCGTACGGCCGGAAAGGCGTACCCGCGACCCAGGACCACCGTCGTCAGGGCTGCCGCGACCAGCGGGAGGGACGTCCAGGGAAGCGCTCCGGGCCCCAACGCGTCCAAGGCCAGGCCCCCGGTCAGGGACCCCGTCGCGATGCCCGCGTTGTAGACGGTCGCCTGAAGTGAGGTCGCCACGTCCGCGACCTGCGGACCGGACGCGTCGACCAGCGCGGTCTGGATCAGTGTGGGCGCTCCGCCGAACGCGACGCCCCACAGCGCGACCGAGCCGAACAGCACCGCGTGCGTCCCGGCGAACAGGCCGAGGCAGAGCATGGCGCCCGCGCACATCGCGAGTGCGGTCAGCAGGGCGGCGCGCAGATGCCGGTCGACGAGCAGGCCGGTGACCCAGATGCCGGCGACCGTGGCCGCGCCGAACACCAGCAGCACCGCGTCCGGTCGGCCCAGACCCGCGTGCGCCGCGAACGGGGCGACGTACGTGTACATCACCTGGTGCCCCAGCAGCAGGAACAGCGTCACCGTCAGGACGGCCGGCAGACCCGGCAGCACGGCCACCCGGGCGAGCGGTGTGCGTGCCTCGCGCGGCTCGCCCGGGAAGCCCGGCACCCGCCACCGCACCCAGCCGATCAGCAGGACCGCGAGCAGGGCGAGCACTCCGAAGACCGTCCGCCAGCCCAGCACCCCGGCCAGCGCGGCCCCGGCGGGCACGCCAAGCGACAGCGCGAGCGTGATCCCGGCGAGCACGATCGCGATCGCCCGCCCCCGCCGCTCGGCCGGCACCATCCGGGCCGCGTACCCGACGAGCATCGCCCACAGCAGACCGCCCAACGCCCCGGCGAGCAGCCGGGCCGCGAAGGTGAGGGCGTACGAGGAGGAGAGTGCGACCACCGCGTTGCTCACCGCGAACCCCGCCAGGGCGCCCATCAGTACGCGCCGGCGCGGCAGTCCGCGCAGCAGCGCGGTGAGCGGGATCGCCGCCGCGAAGGAGGCCGCCGCGTATGCGGTGACGAGGAATCCGACGCGCGCTTCGGAGACGCCGAGTGCGGGTGCCATCCGGGGGAGCAGCCCGGCGGGCAGCAGTTCGGTCATGACGGCGGTGAAGGCGGCCGTGGACAGGGCGAGCAGCCCCGGCCACGGCAGCGGGGCGGGCGCGGACGTGCCGGTGCCCTTGGCCATGGATGCGGTGGACATGGGACCATGGTCGAACCCTCACATCAGTGTGAAGGCAAGGGCGACTTCCTGGAGGCGGCCATGAGGACCGGCGATCTGTGAGGGGGGAGCGGTCGTGAAGATCGGCGAGCTGTCCCGCCGTACCGGCGTCCCCACGCGGCTCCTGCGCTACTACGAGGAGCAGGACCTGCTCAGCCCGGACCGCACCGAGAACGGTTACCGGGACTACGGCGAGCCCGCCGTCCGGGACGTCCAGCAGATCCGCGGACTGCTGGACTCCGGTCTGACCACAGAGATGATCCGGGCGATCCTGCCGTATCTGTCCGGGCCGGACGAGATCCTGCTGCCCGCGGACCGGCTGACCCCCGAGACCGCGGCCCTGCTTCAGGACCACGTCGACCGCATCCAGGCCCGTATCGACTGCCTGGCCCGCAACCGGGACCGGCTGCGGGCCTACCTCGCGGCGGTGCGGCCGGACCGGGATCAGAACTCCGTATCTGTGCAATCTTCCTAAAACTGTTGCCCCTTCGGCCGCCGGGTGTTGGAGTGAGCTCATGGATCATGTAGGTGTACTCGCCCTCTTCGACCGCAATATGCGCGAAGGCGCCCAGCCGGACGGGCCCGACGCACGGGTCGAGCGGGTCGGCCGGGTGGTACGGCAGGTCGCCTCGGCGCGCGGGTGGAACGGCGTGGTCTGGTCCGACCTGGACGAGGCGACCGCGGACGAGGCGATCGCCGAGCAGGTCGCGTACTTCTCCGGGCTCGGGCACGCATTCGAGTGGAAGCTGTACGGGCACGACCTGCCGGTGGACCTGGGGCAGCGGCTCGCCGCCGCCGGGTTCACGGCCGAGCCCGAGGAGACGCTGATGATCGCCGAGGTCAACGACCTCGACCTCGACGCCGAGCTGCCGGAGGGCATCCGCCTGCTGCCGGTCACCGACGCGGCGGGCGTCGAACTCGTCGGGGACGTCCACGAGAAGGCCTTCGGCACCGACGGCACCCGGATGCGCCACCAGCTGCTCGCCCGGCTCACCTCCGAGCCGGACACGATCACCGCCGTCGTGGCACTCGCCGGGGACGAACCGGTCAGCGCGGCGCGCATGGAGCTGGTCCCCGGCACCCGGTTCGCCGGCCTGTGGGGCGGCGGCACCATTGAGGCCTGGCGCGGCCGCGGGGTCTACCGCGCCCTGGTCGCCCACCGCGCCCGCTCCGCCGTGGAGCGCGGCTACCGCTACCTCCAGGTCGACGCCTCCCACCAGAGCCGCCCGATCCTGGAGCGCCTCGGCTTCGAGCCGCTGACCACGACGACGCCGTACGTGTACACGCCGTAGACGCCCTAACGCCTCCTGACCTGCACGGATGGTGGCCCGCACGCACCTGTGGCGCGGGTCACGTCCGGCGGGATGTCACATCCGTGGCCCGTCGGTCCGTCGCATGGTCATGACGACACAGCAGAAGAACCAGAGCATCCTCCTCGCCGGCGCCAGTGGCGTCTTCGGCGGACACGTCACCCGGGCCCTCACCGAAGCCGGCCACAAGGTCACCGGCCTCGGCCGGGGGCAGGCGAACGGCGTCCGGGCCGACCTCATGGACCGGGACGGTCTGCTGCGGGCCGTAGACGGACAGCACTTCGACACCGTGATCCACGCCGCGACCGCCCTGCGCAAGGCGCCCATGCGCCACCGCGACATGTACGCCACCGACGCCCTGCGCGTCGAGGGCACCGCGCACCTCGTCGAGGCCGCGCGAGCCGTCGGCGCCACCCGCTTCGTCTCCGAGTCCATCGCCCTCGGCTACGGCTACGGGGACTTCGGCGACCGGGTGCTCACCGAGGACGACCCGTTCGCCCCGCGCAGCACCTCACCGGAGCTGGAGAAGCACCTCAAGGGCATGCGCATCAAGGAGCAACTCACCTTCGAGGCCGAGGGATTGGCCGGCGTAGCGCTGCGCTTCGGACTGTTCTACGGGCCCGGCGGCACCGACGCGCTCGTGCCGATGCTGCGCAAACGGCAGTTGCCCGCTCCCGCCGACCGCGGCCGCGTCCTGCCCTGGATCGAACTCACCGACGCCGCACGGGCCGTGGTCGCCGCCGTGGAACACGGGCGCGCGGGGCAGGCGTACAACATCGCGGACCGTACACCGCTCGGGTTCCGGGCCCATCTGGTGTGCGTGGCCGAGGAGTTCGGCCTGCCGAAGCCGATGACCGTGCCGCTCTGGCTGACCGCGCCGATGTCGTACGCGCACGTGATGTTCGAGGCGAGCATGCGGGTGTCCACGGCCAAGGCGGAGCGGGAGCTGGGCTGGACGCCCGTGTATCCCGGCGCCCGCGACGGGCTCGCCGCGCTCGCTGCCGCGCGTTGAGAGTGCGCACGAAGCGGGCGGGGCGTCCGTAGGAACGCCCCGCCCGTGTCCGTACAGGTCATGCGGGTCGGCGGCCGGTCGAGACCGGCCGTGTGGGTCAGCGGCGCACCCTGGTGCGGTCCAGCGCGGCGATGCCGACCGCGGCGAGGCCGATCTGGATGAGCCACTCGATCCAGTCAACGCCCTTGGTGTCGGCAACGCCGAACGCCGAGGCGAGCGCCGCACCGATCAGCGCGGCCACGATGCCGACGACGATCGTCAGCAGGATGCCGATGCGCTGCCGGCCCGGTACCACCAGCCGCCCCAGTACACCGATGATGATGCCGATGATGATGGCACTGATGATGCCCGAAATCTCCATCTCCGCCCCTCTTCGTCAAGTACCTCTGCATTAAGCGGATGCCCGCTGCGGGCAGGGACAGTCCGTTCCGTTTTTCAATCACCGGTCAACGTCCGGTCAACGTCGGGCCGGGTGTGCCGGATGACGCCTGTTCACCCCCACTCCTGCCATGTACCGTTCAAGCGGCCGGTCGCGCAGGTGTCTTCCGGTCGCATTTCTACGCGCGCAGATGTGCTGTTTCTACGCGCGTAGTCACGGTCCCGCATCGCTCTCCCCCCATAGCCCCCAACTCCGCACGGAGGTAAGCAGGATGCTCGGACTCCCCAGGTCACGCCACAGACTCACCGCCGCTCTCGCGACGCTCGGTCTGCTCACCACGGGCGCCGCTATCCAGGCGACCGTCACCGCCGCCCCCGCTCACGCGGCGACCACGCACCGGATCCTGTTCGACGACGGCCACGCCGAAGAGGCCGGCAACGCCGACTGGATCATCTCCACCAGCAAGCCCGACCCGCTCTCCCAGGACTCCACCCCGTCCGCCGAGACGGACTGGACCGGCGCCCTGTCCTCGTGGGGCGTCGCCCTCCAGAAGACCGGCAGTTACAGCCTCAAGACCGCCACCAGCGCGCTGACGTACGGCGGTTCGTCGACGACCGACCTGTCGAACTTCGACACGCTGGTCCTGCCCGAGCCCAACACGCTGTTCACGACCGCCGAGAAGACGGCGATCATGAACTTCGTGAAGGCCGGCGGCGGTCTGTTCATGATCTCCGACCACACCGGCGCCGACCGCAACAACGACGGCGAGGACGCGGTCGAGATCTTCAACGACCTGATGAGCAACAACAGCGTCGACTCGACCGACCCGTTCGGCTTCTCCGTCGACACCCTCGACGTCAGTTCCGGCTACCCGGCCGCCATCAGCGACAGCACGAATCCCGTGCTGCACGGTTCCTTCGGCACGGTCACCAAGAGCCTGATCGCCGACGGCACCACGGCCACGCTCAAGCCCGCCGACAACTCCTCGGTCAAGGGCCTGCTCTACCGCTCCGGTTACTCCGGCAACACCGGCGCCTTCTTCGCGACCAGCACCTTCGGCAGCGGCCGGGTCGCCTTCTGGGGCGACACCTCACCGGTCGACGACGGCACCGGCCAGTCCGGCAACACCCTCTACGACGGCTGGAACGACACCGGCGCCACCAACGCGCCGCTCGCCCTCAACGCCACCGCCTGGCTCGCCGGTGAGGGCGACAGCGGAGGCGGCGGCGACGGTGGCGGCGACGGCACCTGCACCGCGGCCCAGCTCCTGGGCAACCCCGGCTTCGAGTCCGGGGCCACCACCTGGACCGCCAGCAGCGGTGTCATCACCAATGACAGCGGCGAGGCCGCCCGCACCGGCTCCTACAAGGCCTGGCTCGACGGCTACGGATCCGCCCACACCGACACCCTGTCCCAGTCGGTGACCGTCCCGTCCGGCTGCTCGGCCACGCTCAGCTTCTATCTGCACGTGGACACCGCGGAGACCACCACCAGCACCGCCTACGACAAGCTGACGGTCACCGCAGGATCCACCACCCTGGCCACCTACTCCAACCTCAACGCGGCCTCCGGATACGTCCTGAAGAGCTTCGACGTCTCCTCGCTGGCCGGCACCACCGCCACCATCAAGTTCAGCGGCGTCGAGGGCTCCACCCTCCAGACGTCCTTCGTCGTCGACGACACCGCGCTCAACGTCAGCTGAACTACGTGGGGCCCGGCCCCCCGGACCGGGCCCCACGGGTCACTGAGCCGGGACCGTCCGCTCCGCCGTGTTCCAGCCGGAGACCCGCACGTTCGGCGCGGATCCGTGCAGATCGGCCGTCCGGTAGGTGGCGGTCAAGGTCGTCGACTCGCCGGGCCACAGGCTCACTTGGTTGTCGGACCACCGGACCGGCAGCACCGGTTTGCCCTGGGCGTCGACCAGATGGACGTCCGTGAGCAGTGAAGGCGTCTTCCCGGTACCCGTGTTGCGGATAGTGACGGTCGTGGTCGACGTGCCGTCCGCCGACACCGTCGATCCCTGGGCCGACACCGGCGCCTGCGCCATCGAGCTGAGCCCCTTCAGATCCGCGTAGCTCGTCGTCGGCGTGTAGTACCAGTCGGTGTTGTCCCAGTCGAGCGTGTCGGGCTTGGTGGAGAGCCAGTACACGTTCCGGCTCACCTCCTTGCCGGACGCGTCGGTCAGTGTCAGCCGCACCAGGTACGTCGTCGACAGTCCGCTCACCGACGCGGGCAGGGTGAGCGGGGTGCTGTGCGCGCCGTCGCCGGCGACCGTCACCCCCGTCACGCTCTTGTCGTACTTCTGGGTGCCGTCGGTGTTGAACAGGGTTGCCCGCGCGGTGAGTTGGCCCGCCGAAGCGTGCCGGTTGTTCACCACGGTGACCGTGCGGTCGTCGTAGGAGTACTGGATGTGCAGCGGCTCGCCCGCCTTCTTCGCGCCGAAGTAGGCGCCGCCCTGGTCGAGGTAACGGTCCATCAACTGCCAGTGCAGGGAGGTCCAGCCGCTGTTGAACATCCAGTACACGACACCGGTCGAGGGCTTGGAGGCGTCGGTGGCGTTGCGGCCGTACGCCTCGAACTGGGCGCGGACGTTCTCGTACTGGGCGAGCTGGGCCTTGCGGACGTAGTCGGCCAGGCCGGTGGGGGCGCCGTAGCGGCCGGTGAGGGCGTTGTCGTAGAGCTTGAGGGTGGCGAAGGTCGAGGACGGCGAGCGGTGGTACTGCTTGGCGTCCGGGTTCTTCCAGAGGGTGTCGAGTTCGGCGGGGGTCATCATGCGGCGCAGGGTGTCGAGGGTGGGGATGTCGGGGCCCGCGCTGGTCTCGGAGTTGAAGCCGGTGGCGCCGCCCTCGCGCTTGGCGTACCAGTAGTTCGGCGGGATCCAGTCGTAGGGGCCGGTCATCTTCATGCCCGAACTGCCGCTCACCGGCGACGACTTGGCCGATGCCGCGGCGACGACCGGGGTCTTCCAGTCGGCGGCCTTCAGCGCGTCGAGGTAGGTCTTCTCGATGGTCGCGTCCGGGGCGAAGTCGCTGCCGATGAGGAACGAGATGACGCTCGGGTGGTCGCGCAGCCGGGCGGCCTCGGCGGCCATCGACGCCCCCGCGACCGGGTAGTCGGCGGCGGTCCACGGGTCGCCCCGCTCACCGCCGTTGACCTGGCCCTCCCACTTGTCGCAGCACTCCCAGCCGGGGAGGGTGAGGATGCCGTAGCGGTCGGCGAGATCGAAGAACTCGTCCGGCTCGATGTGCCCTTCCAGGCGGATGGTGTTCAGGCCCAGGTCGAGGGCGTATTTGAGGCGGTCCTCGACGTAGGTCCGGTCCCAGCGCAGGAACTCGTCCGGTGACCAACCGCCGCCCTTGATCAGCAGCTTGCGGCCGTTGATGCGGTACTGGCGGGCGCCGTCGGAGTTGAGCGGTGCCTGCACGTCACGGATGCCGAAGGTCTGGTGCGCGGTGTCGGAGGCGGTGTCGGCGGCGGAGGCGGTGAGGTCGAGGGCGTAGAGCGGCTGGTCACCCATGCCCGCGGGCCACCACACCTTCGGGGAGGTCAGGTGGAGGCCCGGGACCTCGGCGGGGGTGAAGGTGACGGTCTTCGTCTCGTGCGCGGCCAGGGACACCGTCTTCTCGAAGGACGTGGTGCCGATGCTGCCCGCGACCTTCGCGGTGACGGGCGCGTCCGAGTCGTTGCGGGCCTGCGCCTTGACCGTCAGGTCGGCCGTGGCGAGCGCCGGGACGGCCAGGGTGGTCACCACGTGCGCGTCGCGCAGCGCGACCGGTCCGCCGCGCCGCACGACGACATCGCGGACGATGCCCATGTTCTCGTCGGGCGGCGGCTGGAGCCAGTCGATCCAGCCCATGGTGAGGTTCTTGTTCGGGTCGTTGGGCTGGATGCGGAAGGCGACCGTGTTGGTGCCCGAGCGGACCAGCGAGGTCACGTCCAGCTCGTGCCGGGTGTAGGCCCCGGTGACGTCCTTCGTCGTGGCGACCTGCTTGCCGTTGACGTACACGCCGGCCGCCGAGATCACCCCGCTGAAGTCGAGGTAGGTGCGCTCGGAGGTGTCGGCGACGGTGAAGTCGGAGCGGTACCACCAGGGGACCTGGAAGTCGGTCTTCGGGATCTTCTGCTGGTTGGTCGAGTAGAAGGGGTCGGCGTACACCCCGTCGGCGAGCAGCGCGGCGAGGACGGTGGAGCGCGGGCCTGCCGGGTGCCAGCCGCTCGTGGGGTAGCCGGGGGAGGAGACCGTGGCCGCCGGGTCGCTCACCTTCGCGGTCGACTGGATCGCGTAGCCGGACAGCGGGGTGGCGCCGCCGGCCTTGGCCGAGACGTGGGTGGTGCGGACGTGCGGGGCGCTCTGGTGCGGCTCGGTCCACGCACTCGTCGTGAGGGTGCCGAGCAGGGCGAGGGTGAGGGCGGTCGTGGCGAGCGGGCGGCGTCCGGCGGTGGGGCGACGGAACACGGGGGTCTCCAAGCCGTCATCGGGGCCTCGGCGGGGAGCGGGGCCTCATCGGGTTCAGGGCCGTCAGCAGTTTCAGGGGCGATATCAAGTTAGGAAACTTTACTAACGCGGCTCAAGGTAGGGCGGCGCATGGGCCCTGTCAATCACCGGAGCCCTTCGCAGAGTTGGTCAGGACGCGGCCGACCGGCGCTCGAAGACCACGTCCCGCGCGGTCCCGAGCGCCGTCGCCACCGCGCCAAGGAGCACCGCGTCCTCGCCCAGCCGGCTCGGCACCACCTTGGGCCGCAGCGGGGTGAGCGCCCGCAGGTGCTCCCGCACCGGGCGCAGCAGCAGGTCGACGCTGTGCCCCACCCCGCCGCCCAGCACCACGAGATCCGGGTCGAGCACCGCGGCCGCCGCCGCGACCGTGTGCGCGATCCGCTCGCCCTCCAGCTGAACGGCCTTCACCGCGGCCGGGTTTCCGTGCCGGGCCGCGTCGAACACGGCCTTGGCCGTCAGCTGCCCGCTCATCCCGAAGGTGCGTGCCGCCTCGACGACGGCCACCCCCGACACCGCGTCCTCGAGCGTTTCGGGCTTCTGCTGCCCGGGCCACGGCAGGAACCCGATCTCGCCGGCCAGCCCGTGCGCGCCGGTGAACAGCTTGCCCTCGGCCACGACGCCCATCCCGAGACCGGTGCCGATCAGGATGTACGCGAACAGCCGGCTGCCCGCGCCGACGCCATAGGTGTACTCGCCGAGCGCGGCCAGGTTGGCGTCGTTGTGCACCTCCAGCGGGATGCCCAGCTCCTCGCCCATCCGGTCGATCAGGCCCGCCCGGCCCCACCCCGGCAGATGCATCGCGTACCGCACCCGGCGCCGCTTCTCGTCGTACACGCCCGGTGTGCCCACCACCCCGTGCACCACCTCGGCCGGGTCGACGCCGGAACTCTCGACGACCTGGCGGGCCGCGCCGACCACCAGGTCGGCCATGGCGGCGGAGCCGCGGGCGCGGTTGCGGACGTCGGCCCGGGCGACCACCGCACCGTCCAGGTCGGCCACGGCGACGCGCAGCCAGCTGCGGCCGACATCGACCCCGAGCGCGTACCCGGCGGCCGGGTCGGGGGCGTACAGCACGGCGGTGCGACCGCGCTCGGGCGCGTGCGTGCCGACCTCGTGCACCAGGCCCGCCGTCGCCAGCGAGGCCAGCGCGCTGGAGACGGTCGGCTTGGACAGGCCGGTCTCCCGGGCGAGTTGGGCGCGGGACGCCGCTCCGGCGGAGCGCAGCCGGTCGAGGAGCAGTCGCTCGTTGGTGCTGCGCAGGCGCTGCCGGTTCCACGGCTGTCCCTGCTGCTCTACGACGTCACTGGCGGGCATCGCACCATTCTCACGCATAGAGGGCTACCTCTTGACGCATCAAGTAAGGCTCCTTAACTTTATCGCCCAGTCAGCCCCGCCGGGCGGCTCGCGCCCATCTCCAGGAGTCCCCATGTCCGGTAGCCCGCCACCCTCGGGTGGTTTCGTCCGGCGTGTCGGCCTGTTCCAGGCCACCGCCATCAACATGAGCCAGATGTGCGGCATCGGGCCGTTCGTGACGATCCCGCTGATGGTCGCCGCGTTCGGCGGCCCGCAGGCGGTGATCGGCTTCGTCGCCGGTGCCGTCCTCGCGCTCGCCGACGGCCTCGTCTGGGCCGAGCTGGGCGCCTCGATGCCCGGCTCGGGCGGCAGTTACGTCTATCTCCGCCAGGCCTTCCAGTACCGCACGGGCCGGCTCATGCCGTTCCTGTTCGTGTGGACGGCGATGCTCTTCATCCCGCTGATCATGTCCACGGGAGTGGTCGGCTTCGTCCAGTACCTCGGCTACCTCGCACCGGACCTGGGCCAGACCGGCGGCGACCTGATCGGCCTCGGCGTCATCGCCCTGGTCGTGCTCCTGCTGTGGCGCGGCATCGAGCACATCGCGCGGATCACCGCCGTGATGTGGGCGGTGATGATCACGTCGGTGGTGCTCGTCATCGCCGCGGCGGCCTCGGACTTCAGCCCCCACCTCGCCTTCACCTACCCGGCGCACGCCTTCGACCTGATGAGCGACCACTTCTGGCTGGGCTTCGCCGCGGGTCTGACCATCGGCATCTACGACTACCTGGGCTACAACACGACCGCCTACATGGGCGCCGAGATCAAGGACCCCGGTCGCAACCTGCCCCGCTCCATCCTCTTCTCGATCGTCGGCATCATGGCGATCTACCTGCTCCTCCAGATCGGCACGCTGGGTGTCATCGACTGGCATCGCATGACGAATCCCGACGACATCGCGTCCACATCCGTCGCCTCCGCTGTCCTTGAGGAGACCTGGGGCAAGGGCGCTGCCGACACGGTGACGGTACTGATCCTGATCACGGCGTTCGCCTCGGTCTTCGCCGGTCTGCTCGGCGGTTCGCGCGTGCCCTACGACGCGGCCCGCGACCGGGTCTTCTTCCGCCCCTACGCCAAGCTGCACCCCAAGCACCGGTTCCCGATGCTGGGCCTGGCCACCATGGGCGTGATCACCGCCATCGGCTTCCTGATCGGCCGCCACACCGACCTCGCGACCCTGATCCAACTCCTCACCACGGTCATGGTGATCGTCCAGGCGCTGGCCCAGATCATCGCGCTCACGGTGCTCCGCCGACGCCAGCCGACCCTGCGCCGCCCCTACCGCATGTGGCTCTACCCGGTACCCAGCATCATCGCGTTCGTCGGCTGGTGCGTGATCTACGGCTACGCCGACCGGAACTCCCCGGGCCGACACTCCATCGAATGGTCCCTGGCCTGGCTCGCCCTCGGCTGCGCCGCGTTCTTCCTGTGGGCGCGGTACGAGAAGGTCTGGCCGTTCGGCCCGAGGGAGATCACCGAGGAGTACGTCACCGAGGTGCCCGCGGACGCGGAACCCGCCGGCACCTGACGGCATCCGCCGGTACCTGATGCCACCTGTCGGTATCTGTCGGCACGCTAAAATCCCTGCCACCTCAGAAAGCCTCCCCGGCACCGTCCGCCGGGGAGGCTTTCTGCGTGCCCGCCCGTCTCCTCGGCCACCGCGCCCTTCCCGCAAGGGAGTTCCATGTCCGCCGTATCCGTGCGCCCCGCCACCCCCGACGACCGCGCCGTCATCGAACGCCTCTGGCTGATGTTCCGGCACGACCTCTCCGGGATGCGCGGGGTCCTGCCCAACCCCGACGGCACCTTCCGCGCCGAACGCGTCGACTCGGCGCTCACCGAACCGAGTTGGGCGCCCTACCTGTTTCTCCAGGACGACCGCCCCGTCGGCTTCGCGTTCGTACGCGGCCTGGACAGTACGACACGCGTACTGAACAGCTTCTTCGTGGTGCGCGGCGCACGCCGCTCGGGCATCGGTCTGCGCGCGGTTCTCGAGATCGTCGCCCGGCATCCGGGCGCGTGGGAGATCGCCTTCCAGCACGACAACCCGCCCGCGGTCCGCTTCTGGCGCCGGGTGGCCACGGAGGTCGCGGGCGACGCGTGGCACGAGGAGCCCCGTCCGGTGCCGAACCGCCCGGAGCTGCCGCCGGACCTGTGGATCTCGTTCCGTACGGAGAGGGAGGCGGCCGGGGGAGAGGCGGTGCTCAACGGTGGCGCTGTGAACCGAGTTGTCAGGGTCGGGGCCACTGTGCGCCGTACACCCTCCGACAGATCCGACTACGTCCGTGACGTACTCGCCCTGTTCGAGCGGCACGGCTGGCAAGGGGCGCCCCGCCACCTCGGTACGGACGATCAGGGCCGGGAGATCCTCGACCACATCGAGGGGCGGGCGGCGGTGGCTCGGTGTGAGCGGGATGCCGCCCGCACGGACGCCGGACTGGCCCAAGTCGCGCGACTGGTACGGGAGTTCCACGACCTGACGGCCGGTACGGAGTCGGCGGCGGGCGGCGAGGTCGTGTGCCACAACGACCTCGCGCCCAAGAACACGGTCTACGCCGTCGACGGCGACCGATGGAGTCCCCTCGCCTTCATCGACTGGGACCTCGCGGCCCCCGGCCGACGCGTCCACGACGTCGCCCACCTCTGCTGGCAGTACCTGGATCTGGGCCCGGGCGTGGCGGACGTGCCCGAGGCGGCGCGCCGGATCGGGCTGATCTGCGACGCGTACGGGCTCACCAGCGGCCGGGACCGGCTGCTCGACACGATTCTGTGGTGGCAGGACCGGTGTTGGCGGGGGATCGAGGCAGGGGCGGACCGCGGGGAGCCGGCCATGGTGGGGCTGCGTGCGGCTGGGGTCGTGGCGGAAGTGCGGGGCGCCTATGAGTGGGTGGCCGCGCATCGGCGGGAGCTGACGGTGCTGGTGGAGTGACGCGGGTTGACCTGCGTAGATACCCTTTCCCATTGACATGCAGGCAATTACCTGCATAACTTTGTGTGTGCGATCGGAGAACGACTCAGGGATGGACAAGGTCTTCAAGGCGCTGGCCGACGAGACGCGCCGGCGGCTGCTCGACCGGCTGCACGAGCAGAACGGTCAGACGCTGGGTGAGCTGTGCGAGCACATCGAGATGACACGTCAGTCGGTCACCCAGCACCTGGCGGTCCTGGAGGCCGCCAACCTGGTCAGCGCGGTGCGGCGCGGGCGGGAGAAGCTGCACTACCTCAATCCGGTCCCGCTCCACGAGATCCAGGAGCGGTGGATCGACAAGTTCGAGCGCCCGCGCCTGAGCGTGCTGAGCGCCGTGAAACGACGAGCCGAGGAAGCCATGACCGACAAGCCCACATTCGTCTACGTCACCTACATCCGCAGCACGCCCGAGAAGGTCTGGGAAGCGCTCACCGACGCGGACCTGACCGCCGTCTACTGGGGGCACCGCAATGTCTCCGACTGGCGCCCCGGCTCCCGCTGGGAGCACGTCCGCCTCGACGGCTCCGGCGTCGCCGACGTGGTCGGCTCCGTCGTGGAGAGCGAGCGGCCGACCCGGCTGGTCACCACCTGGGGATCGCCGGAGAACGAGGGACGGGAGGACACGTTCTCCCGCGTGACCTTCGACATCCAGCCGCACGAGGACATCGTCCGGCTCACCGTGACCCACGAGGACCTCAACGACCAGGGCGAGCTCGCCGACGTGTCGCTCGGCTGGCCGGCGGTGCTGTCCAACCTCAAGTCGCTTCTGGAGACCGGCAGTCCGCTCCCGCAGGAGCCGTGGTTGGTCCCGGGCCGCTGAGGCGGCCGCGGACGTGGAGGTGGCCGGTCCGCGTGCGGTGCGGACCGGCCACCTCTCGTCCCGTCCTTTCGGGCTACGCCTTGGGCGCGCTCCTCGCCGACGCGACGGCGCACAGCAGGCCGAGGACCACGGCCAGCGCGCCGATGATGATGTTGTTCAGCACGACACCGGTGTCCGGGCTGTCGCCGACGATCCATGGCGAGACGATCATCCACACGCCCAGTGCGGACATCGCCCAGCTCAGGCCGTACATCCGCGCCGGAGCGGCGGTGAACCCGAGCCCCAGCAGGCCGATCGCGATGCCCACGATCAGGTTGTGGGTCACGAGGGCGGGCTGGCTCGTCGTGTAGTGGAGGATCCAGGGGGATACGGCGCAGTAGAGGCCGAGCAGGAACACCGGGCCGTCCATCAGCGCCACATCGCGACCGCCGAGCATACGGGCGTACCGTGCCCGCATTTCGGAAACATCAGGGTGGCTGGTGATGTCACCGCTGGTGTGCGAGACGTTGGCCATGAGTCGTCTCCTTTGACTTGCAGGCCTGACCGCGGCTGATGCGGTCTGCGGACAAGTGCCGCTTACATCCATTCTGCTCTTATTTATCCTTTATGTGTAGTTCTGGGTGGTACGGGCTTCCTCGCCCTGTTCTCTCAGTCGAGCCCGCGGGCCTGCTTGAAGCGGGCGAGGCCCTCCGCGAGGTCGACGACGGGGTCCGGGTAGTCGTCGATCGCGGCGCGGTCGAAACCGCGCAGTTTCCACGGCTCGTGCACCGACGAGCCTTCGAGGGCGGCGAGTTCGGGCACCCAGCGCCGGACGTACGCGCCGTCGGGGTCGTAGCGCTTCGCCTGGGTCACCGGATTGAGGACCCGGTTGGGGCGGGAGTCCGTGCCGGTGCCGGCCATCCACTGCCAGTTGAGCTGGTTGTTGGCCACATCGCCGTCCACCAGCAGATCGAGGAAGTGGCGGGCGCCGACGCGCCAGTCGACGTACAGCGTCTTGGTGAGGAAGCTCCCGGCCAGCAGCCGGCCGCGGTTGTGCATCCAGCCCTCGTGCAGCAGCTGGCGCATCGCCGCGTCGACCACCGGGTAGCCCGTACGGCCCGCCTTCCACGCCTCGACGTCCTCGCGGGCCGTGTGCTCGGTCCGCCAGGGGTCCCGCTTGGTGCGGTAGTCGGCTTGGGCGGCCGCCGGGCGGGCGGCCAGGACCTGGCGGTGGAAGTCCCGCCACGCGAGCTGCCGTACGAAGGCGTCCGCTCCCGGTCCGCCCACCCGCCTCGCCCGGTGGACGAGTTCCACGGGGGAGACCGTGCCGAAGTGCAGGTGCGGTGAGAGGCGGGAGGTGACGTCTCCGGCCAGGTCGTCGTGGCCGTCCTCGTACGTCGTGATGCCCGCGCGCAGCCAGGCCGCGACCCGTTTGCGCCCCTCCACCTCGCCGCCGGGGGCGAGCGCCGGCGACAGCCCCGACAGGTCGGCGCGGGAGGGGAGCGGCTCGGAGCCGACACCGTCCGGGACGCGCACTCTGCGGGGCGCGGGGAGAGGGGTGCGCGCCGGCTGTGCCGACCAGTGGCGGAGGTACGGGGTGAACACCGCGAAGTGGTCCGAGGCGGTCGGCGTCACCGCGCCCGGCGCGACGACCGTCGTCACCGTGTCGTGCACGCACAGCCGCCGCCCCACCGCCTCCAGGGCGCGCCGCAGCCGTCCCTCGCGCAGTTGCGCGTAGGCGCTGGCGTCGGCCGCCATGTGCACCTCGGTGGCATCCGTCTCGGCGGCCACCTTGCACACTTCGTCGACCACGTCACCGGAGCGGAGCACCAGCCGGCCGCCGCGCTCGCGCAGACCGGCGTCGAGATCGCGGAGACAGTCGGCGAGGAACGCCAGCCGGTTGGGCGCGGCGAATCCGGCGTCGGCCACGGCTCGGTCGCGCACGAACAGGGGCACCACCTGCCGGTCCTCGCCAGCGGCCCGCAGGGGCGGGTGGTCGTGCAGGCGCAGGTCGGAGGTGAACAGGACGACCGAGACGTTCATGGTGCGGACTCCGGAGGGAGGGGGGACGGCGGACGGTCTGGTGTTTCGGCGAGGAACGTGGACGTCTACCCACGAACACGCGATTCCCTCGGAAGGGTGATGGACGCAAGGGACTTCGTGTGTTCGGCGGACATGTCAGGGCAGATCGCGGGCAGGCGAACACTACGACGGAGGTCGTGCCGATTCGAGGAACCGACGACGGAGGTGTCTTCCGCAATGAGCGCGAAGGTGTTGGAGCGGTTTTCAGCGGGGGCTCCGCGCGGGTCGTGGCCGGCGGAGGAGTACGCGGCGCAGCGCCGTGCCGCGGGGATACCCGCGACGGTCGTGATGGACCTGAAGTCGGACGCGTTCCTCGTGGTGGTCCCGGTCGGCGACGACGACTGAGACCGACCGCAGGGACGGACCGGAGTCCGCCCCCTGTGACGTCACCGCGCGCCGACGGCGTCCAGCGACTCGCCCGTCGCCAGCCGCGCCCGTACATCGACCCGGGGCTTCCCGGGCGCGGGCAGCGCGAGCGTCCGGCCGTCCTTTGTGGCCGATACCGCGCCCGTCACGGACAGGCTGGTCACGGTGTGATTGCCTGCCGCGGCAGCGGACCGGAGTGCGCTCGCGCGAGGTCACCGCGCGCCGACGGCGTCCAGTGATTCACCCGTCGCCAGCCGCGCCCGTACGTCGACCCGGGGCTTCCCGGGCGCGGGCAGCGCGAGCGTCCGGCCCGTCTTCGTGGCCGACACCGCACCCGTCACGGACAGCCCTGTCACGGCACGACTGCCCGCCGCCAGCACGAACCAGTGGCCGCGCGGGGACTGCCAGCCGGTGGCGGCCACGACATGCTGTCCGAAGCGGCTGCAGGCCGCGGTGGACCGGGCCTCGGCGACCGTACGGGCCGGTGCGGTCTGTGCGTCCCGGCTGGTGCGGAGCGTCACCGTCACATCGCCGGGTCCGCGCCAGGAGTCGGCGCGGGCGCAGGTCCACACGGCGTGACCGCCGCCGTCGGGCAGTTCCTGCTCGGCGAAGTCCCAGGCGTTGACGGCCCGGACGCCGGTACCGCGCAACGAGCCGAGCCCGCACGCCTGATGGGCCCACGCCAGCAGCGCCGCCGGACCGGTCGCCTCCCGGGGCTGCCGGGCGGGCGGGGTGCCGTGCCCGGGCAGCGGGGTGTAGGTGAGGTGGACCGGCGACAGGTCGCCCACTCCGGCGAGCAGGAACGCGTGATGCTCGGCGACGCGCTCCGAGGACCGCAGTTGCAGCACCGGCCGACCGGCGCAGCCACTGCCCGCGGGCACGGTCGGGACCGGTCCGGTGACCCCCTCCTTCGACACGGCCAGCGGACGGGCCAGGACGTCCGGCCGCAGCAGGTCGCGGGTCTGCGCCTCGGCGACCCAGGGGGCCAGCAGATAGCGGACGGCGCCCTTGCCCTGCTCGCCCGGACCGAGGGCCACGGCCGCCGCCGTCGTGACGTCGGCCTCGTCGGCACGGGCGATGTTCAGCTCCGCGCGGTCCTCGGACGAGAGCAACTCGTCGTAGCGGGCGAGGCGTTGACCGTCGTACAGCAGGACGACGGCACGGTCGTCGACGTCCCCCGCGTACAGCAACTGGGGCTCGGACGTCGGCGGGATCGCGGTCGTGCCGGGGGAGAGGTGGATCCGGGTCCGTGGTGCGGGTCGGGTCCACGCGGACAGGGCGCGGCCGAGGAGGTCCTCGTCGTGCACGCGGGGGCCGCGCGCGGGCCAGGCGGTGAAGTCCATGCGCGAGGTGTTGTCCCACACGCCTGCCGGAGTGCGCACCAGCTCCGCGGGGCCGAGAGCGGCACCCGCGACGGACGTCGGCGTCGGCGCCTGGGACGTCGTGCCCCCGGACGTGGTCGCCACCAGCGTCACCCCCGTCACCGCGACGAGCGCCAGGGCGGCCAGACCCAGCCGGGCCCGGCGCCTGCGGCGCAGCAGGTCGGTCGGGCTCGCCTGGAGGGCGCAGGCGTCGAACTCCAGCGAGGTCAGCAGCGTGGCGGCCCGGGCGCCGACGCTCTCGGCGAGGGCGTCGGCGGTCCGCAGGGCGGCATCCGGGTCCCGCGCCTCGGCGTCCGCCAGCAGCTGGTGCACGGCCTCGTCGCGCAGGCCGTGCACCGAGCGCAGCAGGAACGTGGCGCGCGCCGCCGCCGACACACCGGACAGCCGCTGCGCCAGGGCGAGTTCGTCCGCACCGCCCGACCTCGGGAACAGCCGCAGACCCACCACCAGCGGGAGCCCGGGCAGCAGCGCTCCCGGGTAGGTGAACCGCGCGGGCCACAGCCGCGGACCCCGGCCGTACGACAGCGCGCCGCGCAGCACCTCGACGAGCAGCGAGCGCTCCACGGGGTCACCTCCGCGCTTCTCCTCGCGCGGGGGCGGCACGGTGTGCCCGGGGAGCGCGCGCACGCCCGGGAGCGCCCGTTGGACCAGGTAGTGCGCCACGAGCACCCGTCGGTGCCGGCCGAGCGTCGGAGGCAGGACGAGATGCGCCAGGCGGACCAGCTCCCCGTACTGCTCGACGAGGAGGGACTCGACCTCCAGGAACGGTGGCCGGCTGCCCGCCGAGGGGCGCCGGCGCGAGCGAAGGTGCATGGGCGGGACGCTTTCGGAGAGGGGACGCGATGCTGTACCGCGGGGACACGTTGCTGTTCCGCTCCGACAAACGAGTGAATCCGCGACCGGTCACCGGCAGGCCGTGTCCTCTCGCGCCCGGAACCGTTCCGTCCGCGCCCGAGACCGTCACCGGAACCGTTCCGTCCGCGCCCGGGACCGTCACCGGAACCGTTCCCTCCGCGCCCGGGACCGTCAGACGCGGGCCTCGGCCAGCTCCCGCGACCGCCGTACGAACGCCTCGTGCAGATCCCCGGCCGCCTGCGGCACCGACTCCGCGCGGCGGCGGCGCAGCATCAGCAGGACCCGGGCCGTGGCGCCGGCGATGGGCCGGTAGGTGATCGTGCCGAGCCGTTCCAGCGGATCCCCGAGCACGCTGAAGTCCGGCAGGACCGTCGCCCCCAGCCCCTCCGCGACCATGAGCTTGCCCATCTCGGCGCCGTCGGTCGAATACGCGAAGGCCGGGTCCCGCCCGCCGAGCAGCCGGTGGACATAGCGGTGCATCACATAGCCGGACCGCATGCCGATCAGCGGCTCGGTGAGCAGCTCCTCCACCGTGACGATCGGCCGGGACGCCAACGGGCTGTCCGGACGCACGCACACCACCGGCAGCCCGGACAGCAGCTCGGTGGACTCGAAGTCGGTGGGCATGTCGTCGCCGTCCAGATGATTGACCAGACCGAGATCGAACCCGCCCTCCGACAGCGCCCGGTGGATGTCCGTCTGCTGCGCGCCGACCACCTCGACCTGGGTGAGCGGATGCGAGGCGCGGAAGTCGCGGACGACGGGCAGCAGCAGCGGCACGGTCGCCGCGTTGACCGTGCCCACCCGCACCATGCGGCTGATCCGGTGCTGCTCGCCGGCCGCCACCCGCAGCCGGTCCACCGCGTCCAGCACGTCGACGATCTTCGGCAGCAGCTCCCGGCCCTCCGCGCTCATCGTCGCGCCGGACCGCTTGCGCTCCAGGAGATCGACGCCGAGTTCACGTTCGAGATTGCGTACGGTCTCGCTCAACGCGGGCTGGGACAGCCGCAGTTCCTCCGCGGCCCGGCGCAGAGAACCGAGCCGGGTCACGGCCGCTATGTATTCCAGTTGTTCGGTCCGCATGCCCGCAGAATGCGGCGGATTCACCGCTCCGTTCAAGGGTTTCCCTGTCACACCTTCGTGAAAATCAATGGTCCGCGATACGAGACCGGTCGGGTTTTCCTTGACGCCCGTCGCGGGCGGCTGCCACGATCGACGGCATGATGATGCGACTGGACCTCACGCGGCGACGCCATGTCGACCTCGCGCGCGTCTCCAGCGCCTCCTGTTGCACCGCGGCCTGATCCCGTCAGCTCCGTCCTGTGATCCGCCGCTCTTCTTTCGTTCCCGCCTGATATTCCCCGGAGTTCGCTCCGGTCGAATTCGGCGTGCCCGAAAACATTCCGCAACAGGAGTTCCGCATGCCCGCCGAGCCCGTGAAATTCGCCTACTGGGTCCCCAACGTCAGTGGGGGACTGGTCACCAGCAAGATCGAACAGCGCACCGACTGGGGATACGAGTACAACCGCGAACTCGCCGTCCTCGCCGAGAACAACGGCTTCGAGTACGCGCTCAGCCAGGTCCGCTACATGGCCAGCTACGGCGCCGAGTTCCAGCACGAGTCGACCAGCTTCAGCCTCGCCCTGCTGCTCGCCACCCAGCGCCTGAAGGTCATCGCCGCCGTCCATCCCGGCCTGTGGCACCCGGGCGTCCTCGCCAAACTCGGCGCCACCGCCGACCACTTGTCGAACGGCCGCTTCGCGGTCAACGTCGTGTCCGGCTGGTTCAAGGGCGAGTTCACCGCTCTCGGCGAGCCCTGGCTGGAGCACGACGAGCGCTACCGCCGCGCCGAGGAGTTCATCACCGCCCTGCGCCGGATCTGGACCGAGGACCACACCGAACTCGCCGGTGACTTCTACCGGTTGCGCGACTTCTCGCTCAAGCCCAAGCCCCTCAACACCGCCGAGCGTCCGCATCCGGAGATCTTCCAGGGCGGCAACTCCACCGCCGCCCGCGCGATGGCCGGCCGCGTCTCCGACTGGTACTTCTCCAACGGCAAGGACTTCGACGGGGTGACCGAGCAGATCGCCGACGTCCGCGCGTCCGCTGCCCAAGTCGGGCGTGCGGCACCGAAGTTCGGTCTCAACGGCTTCCTCATCGTCCGCGACACCGAGGCCGAGGCCCGCGACACGCTCCGCGAGATCATCGCCAAGGCCGACACCGAGGCCGTCGAGGGCTTCGGCGCGGCGGTCAAGCAGGCGGGGCAGTCCACGGCCGACAAGAAGGGCATGTGGCAGGACTCCACCTTCGAGGACCTGATCCAGTACAACGACGGCTTCCGTACGGGGCTGATCGGCACCCCCGAGCAGATCGCCGAACGGATCGTCGCCTACAAGAAGCTCGGCGTCGACCTGCTCCTCCTCGGCTTCCTCCACTACCACGAGGAGGTCGAGTACTTCGGCAAGCGTGTGCTGCCGCTCGTGCGCGAACTGGAGGCCCAACTCCCGGACCCGGAGACCGAGTCCGTCCCCGCGCACGCCTGACCGCATCCCTCCGGACCGCCCGCCCAGCGAGCGTCCCGCCGCCCCGAAAGAGGACCCATGGCCACCGTCCTGTCCGTCTCCGGCAGCCCCTCCGCCTCCTCCCGCACCAACCGGCTCCTGCGCCACCTCGACCAGCGCCTGATCGCCCAGGGCCACGAGGTGATACCGCTCGACGTGCGCACCATCCCCGCCGAGGCCCTGCTCGGCGCGGACTTCCGGCACCCCGCCATCGTCGAGGCCGCCGAGCTCTTCGAGCGCGCCGACGGAGTCGTCGTCGGCACTCCCGTCTACAAGGCCTCCTACTCCGGTGTCCTCAAGGCCCTCCTGGATCTGCTCCCGCAGTACGCGCTGGCCGGCAAGACCGTGCTGCCGCTCGCCACCGGCGGCTCCACGGCCCACGTGCTGGCCATCGACTACGCCCTTCGTCCGGTGCTCAGCTCCATGGGTGCGGCCCACATCGTGCAGGGGTGGTTCACCCTCGACAAGGACATCACCGTGCGCGAGGACGGCGCCCTGACCGTCGCGCCCACCGCAACCGAGGCCCTCGCTCAGGTGGTCGACCAGTTCTCGGCCGCGCTGGGCCGCACCCCGCTCCTCGCGGCGGCGAGCTGAACGCCGTGTCCGCCCATGTCATCGCCGACGACGCGGAGGCCCTCGCGGTCGCGGCCGCCCTGGCCGTGGAGTTCCGCGCCGGAGCCTCCGCCCGGGACACCGAACGCAGGCTGCCCCGCGCGGAGTTGGACCGGCTCTCCGCGTCCGGACTGCTCGCCGTCACCGTCCCCGCCGAGCACGGCGGGGCGGACGTCACCGCCCTCACCCTCGCGGAGATCTTCCGCCTGCTCGGCGCGGCCGACGGCAGCCTGGCGCAGATCCCGCAGAGCCACTTCGCGTACGTCAATGTGATCCGCCGTCAAGGCACCGCACAGCAGCAGAAGTTCTTCTTCGCGGAACTGCTCGCGGGGCGCCGCTTCGGCAACGCGCAGTCGGAGGCCGGCACCAAGCACGTCCAGGACATCCGGACCCGACTCACCGCACAGCCGGACGGCTCGTACGTCCTGACCGGCGTCAAGCACTACTCCACCGGCGCCCTCTTCGCCGACTGGATCCCGGTACTGGCCCGCGCGGAGGACGACAAGCTGCACGTGGCGTACGTGCCCCGGGACGCCCCCGGCGTCACGGTCGTCGACGACTGGGACGGCATGGGCCAGCGCACGACCGCCAGCGGCACCGTCCAGCTCGCCGACGTCCCGGTGCCCGCCGACCGGGTCCTGCCCCACCACCTGACCTTCGAAGGGCCGCAACTCCACGGCGCGGTGGCGCAGTTGCTGCACGCCGCCATCGACGCGGGGATCGCCGGGGGAGCGCTGGCCGAGGCGGCGGAGTTCGTCCGCACGAAGAGCCGGCCGTGGTTCGAGAGCGGCCTGGACAGTGCCGCCGAGGACCCGCTGCTGATCCAGCGCTTCGGTGAACTCGCCCTCCAGGTGCGGTCGGCGGAGGCACTGCTGCGCGAGGCTGCCCGCGCGGTCGACGCGGCGCGCGCCGACCTGACCGACGACACGGCGGCCGAGGCGTCGATCGCCGTCGCCGCGGCGAAGGTCCAGGCGGCCCAGGCGGCGGTCGAGGTCGCGAGCGCTCTCTTCGAGGTGGCGGGCACCCGCTCCGCGCTCAACTCACTGAACCTGCACCGTCATTGGCGCGACGCCCGGACCCACACCCTGCACGACCCGACCCGCTGGAAGATCCAGCACATCGGCCGGTACGTGCTCAACGGCACGCGGCCACCCCGCCACGGCCTCCTCTAGGGCCTTCACAAGAGCCCTGGCCCGACCCCACCGAACGGAGACCCCGTGTCCCTCACCTTCCACTGGTTCTTGCCCACCAACGGCGACAGCCGGCATGTCGTCGGCGGCGGCCACGGCACTCCGGCCACCTCCTTCGGACGGGACCGGCCGCCGACGGTCGCCTATCTGAGCCAGATCGCCCGCGCCGCCGAGGACCTGGGGTTCGTGGGCGCGCTCACCCCGACCGGCGCCTGGTGCGAGGACGCGTGGCTGACCACCGCGATGGTCAGCCAGAACACCGAACGCCTGAAGTTCCTGGTCGCCTTCCGGCCCGGCTTCGTCTCGCCGACCCTCGCCGCGCAGATGGCGTCCACCTTCCAGCGGCAGAGCGGCGGACGGCTGCTGCTCAACGTCGTCACCGGCGGCGAGAGCCACGAGCAGCGGGCCTACGGCGACTTCCTCGACAAGGACGCCCGTTACCGCCGTACCGGCGAATTCCTGGAGATCGTGCGGCAGTTGTGGGACGGCAAGACCGTCGACCTGAAGGGCGAGCACCTCCAGGTCGAGGACGCCAAGCTGGCCCGCGTGCCCGACCCGGTGCCCGAGGTGTACTTCGGTGGATCGTCGCCCATCGCCGGCGAGGTGGCCGCCAAGTACGTGGACGTGTACCTCACTTGGGGCGAGCCGCCCGCGCAGGTCGCCGAGAAGATCGCCTGGATCCGGGGGCTCGCGGCCGCGCAGGGGCGCACGCTGCGCTTCGGGATCCGGCTGCACGTCATCACCCGTGACACCTCCGAGGAGGCCTGGGCCGAGGCCGACCGCCTCCTCGCGGGCTTCGACCCCGAGACCGTGAAGTCCGTGCAGGCCGGGCTCGCGCGCAGTGAGTCCGAGGGGCAGCAGCGGATGCTCGCCCTGCACGGTGGCGGCAACCGGGACGGACTGGAGATCCACCCCAACCTCTGGGCGGGCATCGGGCTGGTCCGTGGCGGCGCCGGCACCGCCCTGGTCGGCAGCCACGACGAGGTCGCCGAGCGGATCAAGGAGTACCACGCCCTCGGCATCGACGAGTTCGTGCTCTCCGGCTACCCGCACCTGGAGGAGGCGTACTGGTTCGGCGAGGGCGTCCTGCCGCGCCTCGCCGAACAGGGGCTGTGGCAGCACCCGTTCGGCAAGCGGTCCACGCCGTCGGCGCAGGTGCCCTTCGCGAGCTGAGGCTCCGGCTAGATCTCCGCCAGCGCGTCGAGGTGCGCCCGCCGCACCTCGGCCGTCTGCCCCTGCACCAACAGGAACATCCCCTCCCGGGCCAGCCGTTGGGCCGGCTCGCGCAGGTCCATCGCCCGGCCGCCGCGGGCCACGACCGCCGCCGTCGTGGCCGCGCGCATGAGGTCGTACGAGCGTGTCTTGAGCGCCAGCCGTTCAGGGACGCGCTCGTGCGCGACGGGGTGCTCGGCCAACTCGTAGACCTGGCGCCGCACTTCGTCGAGCCGCCCGCGCAGCGCGCCCGCGGCCTCCTCCTCACCGGCACCGGCCAGGAGACCGAGTGCCGCGTACGCCACGCCGAAAACGGCGGGGGAGGCGTTGGTGTTGCGGGGCAGGTCGACCAGCGCGAACTTCTCCTGCGGGGTGCGCAGCACCACCGCGTCGTCGGGCAGCCAGAGTCCGTCCAGCTCCAGGGAGACCGTGACGGACGCGGTGAGAGCGGCCAGGCGCATAGGGGCGGAGGCCGTGAGGCCCGGCTGCTCGCGCGCCTCGGTGAAGGCGAACACCACCTCGTCCGTGTCCGTCACACCCGCGAGCAGCATCACATCGTTCAGACCCCAGCCCGTGTACCAGGGCACCGTCCCGTCGAAGCGCCAGCCGCCGCGCTCCGGTGTGACCCGCACCGGGATCTTCGGGAAGGCGCGGACGTGCGCGAAGGCGATGCCGGCCAGCAGTTCGCCGGTCGCCAGTGGGCGCAGCAGCCGCTCCCGGACGGGGAGGGCGGACTTCGCGAGCATCCGCACGGGCGTGTGGTGCTGGGTCTGGACGAACCAGGTGGAGCAGCACGCCCCGGACAGGATCTCCGCGATCTCCCGCGCCACGGCGTCCGGGGCGCCCGTACCGTCGTACTCCTTGGGCGCGCTCACTCCGAGCAGCCCCGACCGTCTGACGGCCTCGATGTGGCTCGCGGGCACGGTCCCCTGGTCGACCTCGGCCGCGTGCGGGGTGAGGAGGTCGTCCGCGAGAGACCTGGCCACGGCGATGAGCGGATGGGTTTCGACGGTCATGGAAAAGATTCTCCCGATCTCGTCGCGCGAGGTGTCGATCCGGTGCTGTGTCGTTCGTGTAGGAGGTGAGAGAAGGACCCGACACCACGAAACGACACGTCGCCACGGAGGACGTCATGCCGCACTACCTGCTCAGCGTGATCACACCGGCCGAGGGAACGCCGCCCGGTCCCGAGGCCATGGCCGAGATCGTCCGCAACCTCGACACCTTCCACGCGGAACTGCACGAGGCCGGCGCCTGGGTCTTCGCCGGTGGCCTGCACGGCCCCGAGACGGCCACCGTGCTGCGACCCAAGGACGGCGACGTCCTGATCACCGACGGGCCGTACGCCGAGGGCAAGGAGTACCTCGGAGGCATCTGCCTGATCAAGGCGCCCGACCTGGACGCTGCCCTGGAATGGGGCCGCAGGGCGACCTGGGCCACCACCCTGCCCATCGAGGTCCGCCCGTTCATGCACCAGGCCGAGGACTGATGCCCCAGCCCGTCGACGTCGCGGCCGTCTTCCGTGCGGAGTACGGCCGCGCCGTCGCCGTCCTCGTCCGTTTCCTCGGCGACATCGACCTCGCCGAGGAAGCCGTCCAGGACGCCTTCACCACAGCTGTGCAGCGCTGGCCGGAGACGGGCGTGCCGCCCAGCCCGGCGGGCTGGATCATCACCACCGCGCGCAACCGCGCGATCGACCGGCTGCGCCGCGAGTCCTCCCGCGAGGCCCGCCACGCCGAGGCCGCGCTGCTGAACGCCGCCGACACACCGGTCGAGGAGGGCCCCGTGCGAGACGACCGGCTCCGCCTGATCTTCACCTGCTGCCACCCGGCGCTCGCCCCGCAGGCCCAGGTCGCCCTGACCCTCCGCCTGCTCGGCGGCCTGACCACACCCCAGATCGCCCGCGCCTTCCTGGTGCCCGAGCCGACCATGGCCCAGCGCATCGTCCGCGCCAAGGCGAAGATCCGCGACGCCCGGATCCCGTACCGGGTGCCCCGCGACGCCGACCTCCCGGACCGCATCAAGGGCGTCCTGGCCGTCGTCTACCTGATCTTCAACGAGGGATACGCCGGCGACCCGGAACTGTGCGCGGAGGCCGTACGCCTCGGCCGTCTCCTGGCCGACCTCATGCCGGACGAGCCCGAGGCCGTCGGCCTGCTCGCGCTGATGCTTCTCGTCGAGTCCCGCAGGACCGCGCGCGAGGGCGAACAGGGTGAACTGATCCCGTTGCCCGAGCAGGACCGCACCCACTGGGACCACGAACTGATCGCCGAGGGGCAGTCCCTCGTCCGCCGCTGTCTGCGCCGCAACCGGCCGGGCCCGTACCAGATCCAGGCCGCCGTCCAGGCCGTCCACAGCGACGCGAAGACCGCCGAAGCCACCGACTGGAGCCAGATCCTGCGGCTCTACGACCAGCTCATGGCGATCGCCCCCAGCCCGGTGGTGGCCCTGAACCGCGCGGTCGCCGTGGCCGAGACCGCGGGCCCCCTCCCGGCCCTCGACCTGGTCGACGCCCTCGACCTGACCGGCTACCACGTCTTCCACGCGGTCCGCGCCGATCTGCTGCGCCGCCTGGGCCGCACGGCGGAGGCGGCGCAGGCCTACGAGAGGGCGGCCGAACTGACCGGGAGCGCGGCGGAACGGGCCCATCTGGAAGCCGTGCGACGGGAACTCGACGTCACCTGAGCGATCAGGGTCAAGGCCGTACGGCATCCAGTGATCGACCGTGGTCTAGGACACACGGCATCCAGCGATCGACCGTGGTCAAGGGCGCACGGCATCCAACTGCGTGAGCACGTCGAAGTCCACCCCGTCCGCCCGCGCCAGATAGATCCGCTGCCGGACATGACTGCCGCGCAGGCGCAGTAAGCCGCGCGGTCCCTCGTAGGACACCGAGTCGGCCGTCGCGCCGATCGCCGTGACGTCCAGCGTTCTGGCCCGGGTGATGAGCGCGGCCAGCAACAGGACGCCCTCGTAACACGATTCGCCCAGACTGCCGGGCGCCGGAGCGTCGACGCCGAACCGGCCGGCGTACTGGCCATGGAAGTCGAGGGTGTCCTGGTTGGCGAGCGAGGCGAAGAACCCGGCGGTGCTGTAGAGATCCGCGGTGGACGTCGGGCCGCTGGCCATCAGCATGTTCTCGTCCATCAGCGTGCTCAGCCGCAGACAGCGCGCGTCGAGCCCGGCCGCGGCGAACGCGCGGTTGAAGCGCACCGCGTCGCTGCCCACCAGCAGCATCAGCACCGCGTCGGCCTCGGAGTGCTCGATGCTGCGCAGCACGTCGTCGAAGTCATGGGTGCCCAGCGGCAGATAGGCGCGCCCGCAGATCCGGCCCCCCGACTCGTGGGCGTAGCGGCGCGCGGCCTGTGCGGTGCGGCGCGGCCAGATGTAGTCGTTGCCGACCACGAACCAGCGGCGCACCTTCCGCTCGCGCGCCAACAGCCGCATGGCGGGCCGGAGTTGTGCGTCGGGCGTCTCGCTGGTGAGGAAGACGCCGTTGGTGTGCTCGCCGCCCTCGTACAGGGCCGTGTACACATACGGCACCCGGTGCGCAATGCGCGGCGCGAGAGCCTGGCGTACCGAGGAGATGTGCCAGCCGGTGACGCCCTGCACGACCCCCAGGTCCACCAACGCCTCGACCCGGTCGGCGATTTCGGCGGGCTCGGCGCCGCCGTCCACCGGCAGCAGGCGCAGTTCCTTGCCGAGGATCCCGCCCGCGTGGTTGACCTCCTCGGCGGCAAGGCGCGCGCACAACTCGCAGGTGGGTCCGAAGATTCCGGCGGCGCCCTGGAGGGGGAAGACCAGGGCCACGCTGATCATGCTGTCGTCGACGGTGAACCAGTCGAGCGGGTGGGGGTCGAGCTGGAACATGCGGTCATGATTCCGGGTCCGCCCGGTGAACTCCAGCCCGTCTCGTGGTGCGGTCGGTGCGGGGACGGGATCTGTGGCCGGGGACGGTCTCCGTGGCCTGCGGGAGGGCACTTGTACGATGGATCCACCCGGGACCGAGGAGAACGATGCCTGCCTCATCTGCGCGTCAACCCCAGGACCTGCTGCAGTTGTTGACGCGTGCGGAGCGTGTGGCCGCGCGGCGGCTGCGGTCCGTGCTCGACGAGGAAGGCTGCTCGCTGGACGCGTGGCGGGTGCTCACGCTGCTCTCCGACGGCAAGGGCCACTCCATGACGGCGGTCGCCGAAGCCGCCTTTCTGCCCGCGCCCACGCTCACCAAGCTGGTCGACCATCTCGTCGACCAGAACCTCGTCTACCGCCGCGTCGACCCCCTGGACCGACGCCGCATCCTCGCCCACCTCACCCCGCGCGGTCAGACGTACTGGCGCCGGCTCAGCCGTGAGGTCCGGTCCCGGTGGCCGGTGCTGAACGAGGGCGACGACGAGTTGCTGCGGGCGCTGCTGGGGCGGCTGGTGGAGACGCTCGACGAGACACCGACGGTGGATTCGCCCTGACGTCACCTTGAGTGACCGAGTGACCGGGGGCCGTGTTCTTCGGCGATGCGGAATGACTTCTGCACCTTAATGGTTGCTAAATACATCGAGTAGCACCGACCGCACCCGTCCCGGCCCGGCAGGGCCCGCGCACCACCAGCGAGGCACAGTGAACCAGTCCGCCCCCGAGCAGCCCGCCGACATCGTGGCCCGGCTGCGCGCCACCTTCCGCACCGGCCGCACCAAGCCCCTGGAGTGGCGCACCGCCCAGCTGCACCGCCTGCGCGACCTTCTCACGGAACACGGCGACGACCTGGAGGCCGCCCTCCACGCCGACCTCGGCAAGAGCGCCGCCGAGGCCCAGCGCACCGAGATCGGGTTCACGGTCCGCGAGATCGACCACACCCTCGATCACCTGGCCGACTGGCTGCGCCCCGAGCCCGCTCCGGTCCCGGAGCGGCTCGGCGCCGGCACCACGGCGTGGACCCAGTACGACCCGCTCGGCGTCGTCCTCGTGATCGCCCCCTGGAACTACCCGCTCCAGCTGCTGCTCACCCCGGTCGTCGGCGCGCTCGCCGCCGGCAACGCGGTGGTCGTCAAGCCCAGCGAGCTGGCGCCCGCCACCTCCGCCGCGCTGGCCCGGCTGATCCCCGAGTACCTGGACACGGACGCGGTCGCCGTCGTCGAGGGCGCCATCCCGGAGACCACGGCCCTGCTGGCCGAGCGGTTCGACCACATCTTCTACACCGGCAACGGCGCCGTCGGCCGGGTCGTCATGCGGGCCGCCGCTGAGCACCTCACCCCGGTCACCCTCGAACTGGGCGGCAAGTCCCCGGCGTTCGTCGACCGCGACACCGACCTCGACGTCGTCGCCGACCGCTTGGCGCGCGGCAAGTTCCTCAACGCCGGCCAGACCTGCGTCGCCCCCGACTACGTCCTGACCGACCCGGCGACGGCCACTGCCCTGGAGTCGGCCCTGGTCAAGGCCGTAGACGGCCTCTTCGGCGCCGACCCGAAGGAATCCGGCGCGTACAGCCGGATCATCAACGAGCGGCACTTCGACCGGCTCTCCGGTCTGCTCGACTCTGGGCGCGTGGTCCTGGGCGGCGACAACGACCGCTCCGTGAAGTACATCGCGCCGACCGTGCTCGCCGACGTCGACCCCGAGTCGCCGGTCATGCGGGACGAGATCTTCGGCCCGATCCTGCCCGTCGTCACGGTGTCCGACCTGGACGAGGCGATCGACTTCATCAACGAGCGCGACAAGCCCCTCGCCCTCTACGTCTTCTCCGAGTCGGACGTGACCAGGTCCCGGATCGCCGACGAGACGTCCTCCGGCGCCGTCGGCCACGGTCTGCCGCTGGCCCATCTCACCGTCTCCGACCTGCCGTTCGGCGGGGTGGGGGAGAGCGGCATGGGCAACTACCACGGCCGCTACTCCATCGAGACGTTCAGCCACCGCAAGGCCGTCCTGCAGAAGCCGCTGAGCTGACCGACCGCGTCCGACAGCATCCGAGTGGGGCCCTTCGGGGCCCCATTTCGCGCGTTCGCTACGGCGGTTGACTGGTCTACACCCTTGACTGGTACAGACCAAAGGAGTTGAGTGTGGCATCACAACCCCCCACCACGGCCGCACCCCTCGCCGGGTGCGGCCGTGCTCCGTAAAGGAGTTGATCCTTGTTCAGGCAACGCATCGCCGCGCTCCTGGCCACGCTCGCCCTCGGGAGCACCGCACTCGTCCTCCAGTCGGCTCCCACCGCTTCCGCCGCGAGCTTCGTGGTGACCGAGGCGCAGTTCAACCAGATCTTCCCGGGCCGGAACTCCTTCTACAGCTACAGCGGTCTGACCGCCGCGCTGTCGGCCTACCCGGGCTTCGCGAACACCGGCTCCACCACGGTCAAGAAGCAGGAGGCCGCGGCCTTCCTGGCCAACGTCAGCCATGAGACCGGTGGGTTGGTGTACGTGGTCGAGCAGAACACCGCCAACTACCCCCACTACTGCGACTGGAGCCAGTCGTACGGCTGTCCGGCAGGACAGGCCGCCTACTACGGCCGTGGTCCCATCCAGCTGTCCTGGAACTTCAACTACAAGGCAGCCGGCGACGCCCTGGGCATCAACCTGCTGGGCAATCCCTGGCTGGTCCAGAACGACTCGGCCGTGGCCTGGAAGACCGGCCTCTGGTACTGGAACACCCAGCGCGGTCCGGGCACCATGACGCCCCACAACGCCATGGTCAACAGCGCCGGCTTCGGCCAGACCATCCGCTCCATCAACGGCTCGCTGGAGTGCGACGGCCGCAACCCCGCGCAGGTCCAGAGCCGCGTCAACGCCTACAACCGGATCACGTCCATCATTGGCGTCAGCCCCGGCGCCAACCTCTACTGCTGACGGCGGTCCGCAGCGTCACGACCGCGGCGGGCGCCCCGTGCGCCCGCCGCGGCACGACGGTTCGGCGTAACATCCGTGCGGGAGTCGGGCCGGGCGTTGCCCACGGCAATGGATGCAATGTATACGTTGTCCATGCCTTCTGCCGGTGACCGTTCCGAAGAACGTCCAGGGATGCACAACCAGGCCGAGATCGCCTATCGGCGGCTGCGCGAGCGGCTCCTCGACGGGCACTACGCCCCTGGCGACCGGCTCACCGAGCTGGGCATCTGCGAGGACCTCGGCATGAGCCGGACCCCGGTCCGCGAAGCGCTGCGCCGACTGCAGAGCGACGGTCTCGTCAGCTCGACCGGCAGGGGAGTGGTCGTCAGCTCGCTCTCCCCTCAGGAGATGCTGCACGCCACCCAGTTGCACGGTGCGCTGGACGCGCTCGCCGCCAAACTCGCCGCCACCGCACAGCGCGACGGGCAGCTGTCCCCGGCGCAGCTCAGCGGGTTGAAGGAGGCGTCCCGCCGGGTGGAGGAGCAGGGCGAGACCGGCGATCCGGCGGCCACCTGGCGCGCGAATCTCGACTTCCACATGACGCTGGCCCGTCTCTCGGGCAATCCGCTGCTGGTGGACACGCTCGACCGCATCTGGACGCGGTTCGCGATCGTGAGCCTCAGCAACATCAACCGGCGCAGCGACCTCACGCCCCGCCAGCACGACGCGATCGTGAGCGCCATCGTCGACGGCGACCCCGAGCGGGCGGAGGCCGCGGCGGCCGAGCATGTCCGGGAAGCGGCGGCGATGTACGAGGAAGGGCCCCGCTGACCGAGGGGTGAGCGACCCCCGGGTCCGGCCGAGCGCCGAGCCCGGCCCGCACCCATGCCCTCGGCGCCCCGGGCCTCGCGCAACCGCGCCGCCAGGTCGTCCGAGCCTTTTGCGGCAACCCTTGTCCGAGCCCTTGTCGAGTCTTCGCGTGCAATGTATACATTGCACATCAGCGGCAAGGGCGCCTGCGGGCGGCCCCGGCCGAAGGACTCACCACCGGGCGTGTCCGCACGTCCGGGGAGACGCTCAACGCGCACGGGACATGCGCCAACGGTCGCCTCCGGAACCGAATCTGACGAGCCGTCACCGCTTCCGGTCGCCGCCTTCCGTCTCGCCATCACGATCACCAATTCGAGGTGAATGTCATGCCAGGATTCGGCCGAAGCGGACGACCCACCGCCCTGCTCAGCGCGACCGCGGCGGTACTGCTGCTCGCCACGGCGTGCGGCTCGGGGACGGGATCGAGCAGCGGTTCCATCAAGATCGGCGCCTCGCTGCCGCTGTCGGGCCCGGTCGCCGACGCCTCCAAGCCGGCGTACGAGGGCTACAAGGTGTGGCTCGACCAACAGAACGACAAGGGCGGCCTGTTGGGCCGCAAGGTCGAGCTGAAAGTGCTCGACGACGGCTTCGACCAGAACACCGTCGTCACCAACTACAACCGCCTCATCAGCCAGGAGCGCTCCGACCTGCTGCTCGGAACCTTCTCCTCCAAGCTCAACCTGCCGGCCTCGGCGGTGGCCGAGCGCAACAAGATGCTCTACGTCGAGCCCTCCGGCGGCGCCGAGGAGATCTTCACCCGCGGCTACGACTACCTGTTCTTCGCCCAGCCCAGCACCTCGCTCGACCTGCCGGACCAGTTCGTCCAGTACATCAAGTCGCTGCCGGCCGACCAGCGGCCCAAGACCGCGGCCTATCCCACGCAGGACGACCCGAACACCGACGTCACCATCGAGGAGTTCCGCAAGGAGCTGACCGCGCTCGGCGTGAAGACGGTCTACAGCGAGAAGTACGCGCCCGAGACCGTCAACTTCGACCCCATCGCCAGCGCCATCGCCCGCAAGAAGCCCGACCTGATCATCCATGGCGCGGTCACGGCGGGCGACGGCGCGGGCCTGGTCAAGGCCCTGCAGAAGCAGCAGTTCAGCCCCAAGATGATGTTCCAGACCAACGCCCCGAGCCTCATCGGGTCCTACCCCAAGGCGATCGGCGAGAAGAACACCGAAGGCATCTTCACCTCCGCCGCCTGGAGCCCGAAGGCCGACTACAAGGGCAACGCCGAGTTCGTCGCGGCGTACACGAAGGCCTACGGCGCGGCGCCCGGCGACGACGCGGCGAACGCGTACACGGCAGGTCAGGTGCTGGAAGCCGCGGTCGAGGCCGTCGGCAGCCTCGACCAGGACAAGCTCGCCGACTGGCTGCACTCGCACACCGTGCAGACCATCGTGGGCCCGCTGAAGTGGGACGAGCGCGGTGTGCCCGACGGCAACATGCTGCTGGCCCAGTGGCAGGGCGGGAAGTTCGAGTTCGTCGCGCCGGCCGGCCAGAAGACCGTGGACACGGTGGTCAACCCCAAGCCCGGGTGGTCCTCGTGAGCGAACTGCTCCAGACGCTGATCCTGGGACTCCTGATCGGGGGCGTGTACTCCCTCGCGGCCTCCGGCATGACCCTGATCTTCGGCGTGATGAAGGTCGTCAACCTCGCCCAGGGCGGCATGCTCATCCTCAGCGCGTACCTCACGTACACCCTGTGGGACGCCACCGGCATCGACCCGCTGCTCCTGGTGTTCATCACGACGCCCTGTCTGCTGGTCGTCGGCTGGGCCACGTACTACGTCTTCATCGAGCGGTCGCGGACCACCGATCCGTCGATGGCGCTGGTCACGACCTTCGGGCTCACCCTCGTCATCAAGGGCGTCATCGCGCTGATCTGGGGAAACGAACCGAAGTCGGTCACGCCGGGCTACGCCAACCGCTCCTTCTCGGTCCTCGGGCTGAAGTTCCCGCAGGCCCAGGTGTACGCCTGCCTGGTCGCGGCCCTGGTGCTCACCGGGCTGTACCTGCTGCTGCGCCGCACCTGGCTCGGGCGGTCCATCCAGGCCACCGCCTCCAGCGCGGAGGGCGCCCGGCTCATCGGCATCGAGGTCCGCACCGTCTGGGCCGCCGCCTACGCGCTCGGCGTGGCGGCGGCGGGGGCGGGCGGCACGCTGCTGAGCGTGCTGTACCCGTTCATGCCGAGCTCGGCCGACCACTGGATCGGCCTCGGGCTGTCGATCATCGTGCTCGGCGGCATGGGCAGTCTGGCCGGCAGCGTGCTGGGCGCCCTTGCCATCGCCCTCGCCGAGTCGCTGACCTCCACCTACATCGCCCCCGACTGGGCCGCGGGAGTCCCGTACCTGGCCATCATCGTGGTGCTCGTGGTCCGCCCGCAGGGCCTGCTGGGTGCCCGGCTGCGAGAGGACATGAGCCGCGCATGACCATCAACCGCCTGCGCATCTACGGAATCGGCCTGGCCGCCGTCGGCCTCGCCGTCCTCCCGCTCGTCAACGACAACGCCTACGTGCAGAACATGGCGATCATGGCGTTCCTGCTGGCCGTCATGGCGTCCGGCTGGAACATCATCTCGGGCTACGCCGGCTACATCTCCCTGGGACAGAGCGCCTTCCTCGGCGTCGGCGCCTACACCACCGCCCTGATCTCGATCCACACCGGTGTCTCCCCGCTGCTCGCGGCACCCGTGGGCGGTGTCGTCGCGGCGGCCTCCGCCCTCCTGCTGGGTCTCGTCGGCCGGCGCACCCGGGGCATCGCCTTCGTCATCATCAGCTTCGCCTTCCTGGAGTTCATGTCCCTCGTGGTCTCCAACTGGGGCTCGCTGACCAACGGCAACCACGGACTCGCGCTGCCGCTGCCGAGTTGGGACCGCGCCTACCTCAACTGGCCCTTCTACTACTACCTGTTGGTCCTGCTGATGCTGACCGTGTGGGGTTCGTGGGCGATCCGCCGCTCCAAGTTCGGCATCGGCCTGATGGCGCTGCGCGACGACGAGTCGAAGGCCGACGGCATCGGACTACGCACCGACCGCTACAAGATGTTCGCCTTCGCGGCCAGCGCCTTCCCGATCGGGGTCGCCGGCGGGATCTACGGCTACTACATCGCCTTCCTCGAACCGGCGGCGATGTTCGACATCATCATCGCGATGCAGATCGTGCTCGCCGCGCACCTCGGCGGGGTGGGCACGCTGTGGGGGCCGGTGCTCGGCGCCTTCATGCTGGAGCCGCTGAACCAGCTCACCAACCAGACCCTCAGCGGACCGGACGCGGGTTCCTGGCGGCTGATCATCTACGGGGCCCTGCTCGCGGCCATCGTCCTCTTCTTCCCCAAGGGCGTGCTCACCGAGGGCGCTGCCTGGCTGGCCCGCAGGCGCCGCACCGGGCCGCAGGCGAAGGCCGGCACCCGACTGACCCCGGTCCCCGCCCACCTGCCCGCCACCGCGCTGGTCCGCGACCGGGCCCCTGTGACGGCCGAGGCGCCGCTGCTGCGGGTGACGGATCTGAGCAAGTCCTTCGGCGGGGTGCGAGCGGTGGACGGTTGCTCGTTCACCGTCGAGCGCGGCTCGATCACCGGGCTGATCGGGCCCAACGGGTCGGGAAAGACAACGGTGTTCAACCTCCTCGACGGCTCGCTCGCCGCCGACCAGGGCACCATCCAGCTGGGCGAGCGGCGCATCGACCGGCTGCCGCGCTGGCAGCGCGCGCACGCCGGACTCGCCCGCACCTTCCAGGCGACCAGGGTCTTCCCGCAGCTCACCGCGCTGGAGAACCTCGCCGTGCCCAGCCGCTCGTTCTCCACGACCGGTCTCGCCGCCTCGGCGATCAGCGGCAAGGAAGCGGTCCGGGCCCGCGAGTGGCTCGACTTCGTCGGCATGGCGGCCTACGCCGAACACCGCGCGGGCGATCTGTCGTACGGGCAGCAGAAGCTCGTCGAACTCGCCCAATCGCTGATGCTGGAGCCCGAGTTGCTGCTGCTCGACGAACCGGCCGCCGGTATCAACCCGGCCCTCGTGGAACGGCTCGGCGACATCATCCGCAAGCTCGACGAGGCCGGCACGACCGTACTGATCGTCGAGCACAACATGCCGCTGGTGCTGTCGCTGTGCGACCACATCCACGTCCTGGCGCAGGGGCACGTCATCGCGAGCGGCCCGCCCGGACGGATCGAACAGGACCCCGCCGTGCTGGACGCCTACCTCGGCGACCACACGCCGGGACCGGGCACCAACCCGGCGACCTCTGGAGCCACCGCATGATCACCTTCAAGGACCTGGTGGTCGGCTACGGACGCGCCGGCGACATCCTGCGCGGCGTCGACTTCACCGTCGCCGAGTCCGCCATCACCTGCATCGTCGGACCCAATGGCGCGGGCAAGTCCACCGTCCTCAAGGCGTGCAGCGGACTGCTGCGCCCGCGCGCGGGCCAAGTGCTGCTCGGCGACGAGGAGATCGGCGGCCGGCCACCCGCGGAGATCCTGCGCCGCGGTGTCGTCCAAGTGCCCCAGCACCACGGGCTGTTCCCGTCCCTGAGCGTGCGCGAGAACGTCATGCTCGGCGCGTACGTCAACCGCAAGGAGCGGGCCCGCAACCGGCAACGGTACGAGGAGATCGCCGAGTTGTACCCGCTCGTCGCCGAACGCGCGGACGACAAGGCCGCGTCGCTGTCCGGCGGTCAGCGCCGCACCGTCGAGTTCGCGCGCGCCCTCATGCTGCGCCCCAAGGTCGTCCTCCTCGACGAGCCGACCCTCGGGCTCGACCCCAAGGCGAGCAAACAGCTCGCCGACTCCGTCACCACCCTCAACAAGGCGGGCGTCACCGTCCTGATGGTCGAGCAGAACGTGCGCTTCGGCCTCACTCTCGCCGACCACGCCGTCGTCATGGAGGGCGGCCGGGTCCTGCACACCGGCGCCGCCGACGCCCTGCTCGCCGACCCGCACATGGCCCAGCTGTTCTTCGGAGCCCCACCCCGGCAGGAAGCGTCATGACCAGCACCCACCTGAACCTGATCCAGACCATCCCGGCCTCCGGCGCCCGCGCCGCCCAACCCTTCACCGTCGGCGGCCTGGACCTCCTCGCGATCCCCCAACTCGCCTACGACGTCCCCGGCAGCCCCGCCCACATGAACGGCGGCGACAGCGAGACCGAGACCCTGCTGCTGCGCCGGGAAGGCGACCGGTTCGAGCCGTGGGGGAGTCTCCCGGACCCCGGTGGGGAGGACGCCGAGTTCTTCACGATCGGGGACCGGTCCTTCCTCGCCGTGGCGAGCATCCGCAACGGTGCCGGGCCCTACGAGTACGCCATCAGCTCCATGCTCCACGAGTGGGACGGCATCCGGTTCGTGCCCTTCCAGGCCTTCGACGGGTTCGCCGCGAAACAGTGGAAGCACTTCACCGTCGACGGCCGGCACTTCCTCGCCCTCGCGCAGGGCGTCGCGCTCCCGCACCTCGCCGACCAGAACCGCCCCTCGGTCATCTACGCCTGGGACGGCACCCGCTTCACGCACTTCCAGGACATCCCCTCGCGCTGGGGGTACAACTGGCACGCGTTCACGGTCGGCGGCCACACCATGCTCGCCCACGCCGACCATGTGGACCCCAGCGTCCTGTACCGCTGGGACGGGACCCGGTTCGTGCCGCACCAGACGCTCGCCCCCGTGGCCGGCCGGGCCTTCGCCACCTTCGACGATCCCGCCGGCAACGGGACGTACCTCGCGGTGGCCCGCATCGACGACGGCTCGCAGGTCCTGCGCTGGGATCCCGCCGCCGACCGGTTCGTGGAGCACCAGAAACTCACCGGCGCGGGCGCCCGTGAACTCGCCGTCCTGCGCACCGACCGCGCGCTCTACCTGATCCGCGTCAACTTCATCCACGGCACACCGGCCGATCCCACGGCCGCGCTGATGTCACAGCTCTACCGCTGGGACGGGGACCGACTGGACGTGGTCGAGGAGTTCCCGACGACCGGCGGCACCGACATCGCCGTACTCCCGGGCGCGACGGGCCCGTTGATCGTGCAGACCAACGCGCTGTCGGCCGATCTGCGCTTCGCCGCCGAGAGCCGTGTCTACCGCTTCGCCGACTGAAGCCGCCGCCCTGCCGGCGGCCCGTCGCTTCGCCGACCGAAACCGCCGCCCCGCCGACGGTCCACCGCCGCGCGGACCGAAGCGCCCGCCCCGCGAAGGAGAGATCGACTTGTCCGAGCACGAGAGTCGCGAACTCATCGACCTGTTCACCGCGTACACCGCCGGCCCCCACTCCATCGGAGCGCATCTGCGCACGGCGGCGGCCCGGTCCCACGAGCGTGATCCCCTGCTGGTGGTGACCGGCGCCGACATGGCCCTGTACCCGGGTGACGGACGGCCGCCGACGGTCCTGCCCTACCGGCTCAGCAACCGCGGCTTCAAGGAACTGGCCGCCGTCTCCCACCTGGGCACGGCCCTGGCCTCGCTCGTCGAACTGCACCGCCACGACCCCGGCGGCGTGTGGCAGGCCGACGCCGAGAACCTGCTGCATCAGGTACGCCGTTCCCGGGCCGCCAACAGCACGGCGCTGTGGCGCGACCGGATCGCGGCGGTCGCCCACCGGGGCCGCGAAGAGTCCATCGCGACGATGGTCGACTACGCCTGCGCCGTGACCGAGCGGTACCTCGTGCGCGCCCTGACCGACCCGTCCTGGCTCGACCACCGGACGCTGCGCGAGGAGTACTTGGAGGACGGCAACCCTGAACTCCCGGTGTCCTTCAACCGGATCATGGTCGCCACGTTCTTCCTGGTCGGGATGGACAACGCGCACCGGCTCATCGCCTGGTGCGACGACCAGGACATCGACTGGGCCCGCACCATGGTGGTCGTCGTCGGCCAGATCGGGCGCCCCACCGCCGGCGTCACCTGGCGCACCAACGGCGTCGCCGGCACCGTCCTGGCCGCCTCGCGGCACACCCTGCCGCTGGACCGCCTCTACATCGCCCCGCACGCCCGCGGCTTCGCCACGCCCACCGGGGGAGACCTCAGCGAAGTGCGGGCCCTGGAGCCGGTGTTGCGGCAACTGTGGGCCGGCACCCGGGTGACGGTCGAGCTGGGCGGGTCGATGTTCGAGGGCTACCCGGCCTTCTCGCCCGGCGACGACCGGCCCGGGCTCCTGGGCGAACGGACGGTCTCACGGGCCGACGAGGTCATCACCGAACAGCCCCGCATCCGTTCGCCCAAGGACTGGTTCACCCTCGTCACGCGGCTGCGGCTGGTCATGGAGGACCCGCGCCAGCTGCTGTCCGGCGCGGTCACCGACTACGCGGCCCAGCAGCTCATCGAGCACGGCAACGACCCGCGCGCCCTCACCGTCCCCGGTCTCGACGACGAGCCCTACCCCGCCTACGGCTCCGTCTCCGCGGCGGCCTGACCCGAAAGCGACCGAATCCATGCCTCAACTCCCTTCCTCCGAAGGATTCCTGGAGCGTCTGCACGCCGGCGAACCCACCCTCATGCTCACCGTCCGCACCGGCCGGACCCTCGACGTCGTCCACATCGCCCGCTCCAGCGGACACCACAGCATCCTCGTCGACCTCGAACACTCCACCATGTCGACCGACACCGCCGCCCAGTTGTGCACGGCCGCCGACAGCCTCGGCCTCACGGCACTGGTCCGGGTCCCCGAGCGCGAGTACGGAATGATCGGCCGCCTCCTCGACGGCGGCGCGCACGGGATCATCGCACCCCGCGTGGAGACGGTCGAGGAGGCATGGGACGTCGCCCGCGCCTGCCGGTTCGCGCCCCGCGGTCAGCGTTCGCAGACCAACATGGTCCCCCAACTGGGCATGCGTCCCACACCCGCACGGGACCTCAACCCCGCACTCGACGACACCACGATCGTCCAGATCCTCCTGGAGACACCGGCCGGCATCGCCAACGCGGACGAGATCGCCGCCCTCGACGGCGTGGACATGCTCGCCCTCGGCGCCAACGACTACACCGCCGAACTGGGCGTGCCGGGACAGTACGGCGACCCGCGCGTCCGCGATGCCGTGGAGACGCTGGCGGACGCCTGCCGCAAGCACGGCAAGCTCATGGTGCTCGGCGGCATCGGCGACCCCGCGCTCCTCGACACCCTCGTCCCCCTGGGCGTCAGCCCGCTGCGCATCACCGGCACCGACAGCGCCCTGCTCTTCGAGGCCGCCCACGCGCACGCCCAGCAGGCACTCGCCGCGTTCCCCCGACACTAAGGACCGACGATGACCGCAGACCTCCCCCAGCCGACCCCCATGCGCGCCGCCGAGAGCAACACCAGGCCCCGGTTCAAGGTGCCGCCCAACAGCTGCGACACCCACTTCCACGTCTTCGAGCCCGGGTATCCGACGGTCCCCGACCCGCTGTACGGATTCCCCGACGGCACGCTCCAGCAGTACCTGCGGATGACGGAATGGCTCGGCATCGAGCGCATGGTCCTCGTACAGCCCACGTACTACGGCACCGACAACAGCCTGCTCGTCGACGTCCTGAAGAAGGTCGGCCCGCGCTGCCGCGGTGTCGTGCGCATCGAAGAGGACGCCACCGACAGGGAGTTGGGCGCGTACCACGAACTGGGGGTGCGGGCGATCCGGCTCGACCTGTTCGCCCGGGCGTCCTGGCCGACCGCGGACATCATCGCGTACGTCCGCAGGATGGCCGACCGGGCACGTCCGCGCGGCTGGCACCTTCAGTTCTACACGCCGGGGACGGTCGTACGGGATCTGCTGCCGTTCTTCGCCGACCTCGAGGACACCTTCGTCATCGACCACATGGGATACATGAAGGAGTCGGACGGGCTGACCCGGGCGGACTTCGACCGGCTGGTGCGGGTCCTGGACGGGGGCAGCTGCTACATCAAGCTCTCCGGTCCCTACCGCATCGCCAAGGACCAGCCGCTGTCCACCGTCGCACCCCTCGGCCGGGCGCTCGTGGCCGCCCGCCCCGACCGTCTCGTGTGGGGCTCGGACTGGCCGCACCTGACCGACGGACAGCGGGACACCGGCGAACTGCTCGACCTGCTCGCCGACTGGGCACCCGAGGAGGCCGACCGCAGGCAGATCCTGGTCGACTCTCCCGCCCGGCTGTTCTACGCCGACTGACCTCCGCTTCTCCCAGGCTGCCCCGCCGGTCGGACGACCCGCGGGGCATACACTTGTCCTGCGCCGCGTTTTACGTATAACCTCACCCGTCAATCGCCCGCGCACCCGCACAGAGAGGCCCCGATGAGACGCATCGCCCTGGTCACCCTCGTCGTCGACGACTACGACGAGGCGATCCGCTTCTACACCGAGGCCCTCGGATTCCGGCTGGTCGAGGACGAGGCGCGGCCGGACGGTTCCCGCTGGGTCGTCGTCGAGCCCGGGACGGACGGCACCGGCACGGGGCTCCTGCTGGCCCGCGCCAAGGACGAGGCGCAGGGCGCCAGGGTCGGGGACCAGACCGGCGGACGCGTCGGGTTCTTCCTGCACACCGACGACTTCGCCCGCGACCACGCCCGGATGCTCGCCGCCGGTGTGACGTTCCTGGAGGAACCCCGGCACGAGAGCTACGGCTCCGTCGCCGTCTTCCAGGACCTGTACGGCAACCGCTGGGACCTGCTCCAGCCCGCGGCCTGATCCGCCCTCGCCCAGCGCCTGATCCGCCCCGCTCCCCGCCCGACCCGAACCCGCTCACCGAACGACCGAGGAACGACCCCACATGTCTTCTACGCGCATAGACGCCGACGTCATCCGCCGCCTGCCCAAGGCCGTCCTGCACGACCACCTCGACGGCGGCCTGCGTCCCGCCACCGTGGTGGAGCTCGCGGCGGAGATCGGTCACACCCTGCCCACCACCGACCCGGACGAGCTGGCCGCCTGGTACTTCGAGGCCGCGAACTCCGGCGACCTGGTGCGCTACATCGCCACCTTCGAGCACACCCTCGCCGTGATGCAGACCCGCGAGGGCCTGCTGCGCACGGCCGAGGAGTACGTCCTCGACCTGGCGGCGGACGGTGTGGTCTATGCCGAGGTGCGCTACGCCCCCGAGCTGAACACCAAGGGCGGGCTCGCCCTCGCCGAGGTCGTCGAGACCGTCCAGGAGGGGCTCGCGGCGGGCATGGCCAAGGCGGCGGCCGCGGGCACCCCGGTGCGGGTCGGCACGCTGCTGTGCGGGATGCGGATGTTCGACCGGGTCGGTGAGGCGGCCGACCTGGCCGTGGCGTTCCGGGACGCGGGTGTCGTCGGCTTCGACATCGCCGGCGCCGAGGACGGCTTCCCGCCCGCCGACCACCTCGACGCCTTCGAGCGACTGCGCCGCGAGAGCGTGCCCTTCACCATCCACGCCGGTGAGGCGCACGGACTGCCCAGCATCCACCAGGCGCTCCAGGTCTGCGGCGCCCAGCGCATCGGGCACGGCGTCCGCATCACCGAGGACATCGTCGACGGCAAGCTCGGCCGGCTCGCCGGCTGGGTCCGCGACCGCCGGATCGCCCTGGAGATGTGCCCGACCTCCAACCTCCAGACCGGCGCCGCCACTTCGATCGCCGAGCACCCGATCACCGAGTTGAAGAACCTCGGCTTCCGGGTCACCCTCAACACCGACAACCGGCTGGTGTCCGGTACGACGATGACCCGGGAGATGTCGCTGCTGGTCGACGAGGCCGGCTGGACGGTCGAGGACCTGCGCGCGGTCACGGTGAACGCGGTCAAGAGCGCGTTCATCCCGTTCGACGAGCGCAGGTCCCTCATCGAGGACGTGGTCCTGCCGGGTTACTCCGCCTCGCTCTGAAGCATGCCCCGCAGATAGGCGGCCTGTCCGACGTGCTGGAGATCGTCGGACAGGACGCTGACCAGCCGCACCCCGAGGGTGACCGGCGGGTCCCAGCGCTCGTCCACGACGCGTTCGAGGTCCTCGGCGGCCAGATCGCGCAGCACGGTGAGGGTCTGCGCGTGGACGGCGTCGTAGTAGCCGGTCAGCAGTTCGCCGTCGTCGACCCGCACCTTGGCGACCTTCGCGGCGCTGTGGCCGTAGCCGATGTCGTGACGGGGCAGGTCGAGCGCGAACCGCTTCTCCCAGTCCTGGGTGAGCCAGACCTGCTCGATACTGAAGGCGTCGGCGACGTGGTCGTCCTGGACGCGGGTGAGATGCCAGACGAGCCAGGAGATGGAGTTGGCGTCGGGCGTGGGACGGGTGTTGAGGAGGCCGGGGTCGAGCCCTTCGACCGCGTTGTGGACCTCTTCCTGGATGCGGCTGTAGGAGTCGATGAGGATGTCCTTTGCATGCATGCCCCCACCCTCGCAAATCCCGATCGCTCACGCGTCCGGAATCCAGCTCCCGTGGAAACCCAGCGGCACGCGCCCCGGCAGGTGGATCCGCGCCAACGGTTTGCCCGTGAAGTCCTGCGCGGCGAGGATCACCAGGTCGGCCGCCCCGCGGTCCGGGTTGTGCGCGTACGCGATCGCGTAGCCGTCGTCCTCTGCCTTGGCGCCCCGGCGGGGCACGAACACGGCCTCGCCCGCCGCCGCGCCGCGCGGCAGCCGGTGGACCTGGGTGGTCCCGCGCAACAGGTCGTGCTTGATCAGGGCGTTGCTGAACGCGCTGTCCGGCGGCGGGTTGCCGTCCACGGCCAGGTACGCCGCTGTCATCTCGGCCGACGCCGCCGTGTACGCGTACCGGTGCCGACGCGACACCAACTCCTCGCGGACGCGCGGGAATTCCTGCGGCCGGTCGTCGATCGTCCGGGTCTGCACCCGCCCGCCCGGCACGTCGATCGTCCAGCGCTCCAGTGAGGCGGTACCCGCGCCGTAGGGGCCGTCGGCGCCGCGTCCCGCGACGTAGAAGGGTGCCGGGTAGGTCGTCATGTCGACGACCACGGACGAGCCCTCGTCGTAGGCGTTGAGGGTGTGCGAGTAGTACACCGGATCCACTTCGAACCAGCGCACGGCGCCGCCCTTGCGCGGCAACAGGCCGACCCGCATGGGGTGTTGGTCGTTCCAGATGTAGGGCACGATGTCGCCGCGTTCGGCCGCCGCCGGGTCGAAGGTGATGGGCACGTCGAAGATCACGACGTACTTCTCGGTGAGCGCGAAGTCGTGCATCATCGGCGCGTCCGCCACCGGGATCCGGGTGGTGCGTACGACCCGTCCGGTGTGGTCGATGACCTGGTGCCGGACGTGGTCCCAGGTCGGGTAGTAGGCGATCGCGTGCAGCTCCCCGGCCACCGCGTCGAACTTGGTGTGCGCGGTGAAGGCACCCTCCAGCGTGCCCCGGAAGTCGTACGTGCCCACGGTGTTGAGCTCGTGGTCGAGTTCGTACGGCAGCGGCCCGCTCTCCTGGAGCGCGAGGATCCGGCCCCGGTAGGGGATCACATGGGTGTTGGAGGGGAAGTCGTCCGGCGGTACCGGGCGGGGGTAGGGCTCGCCCAGCTTCTTCGCGACCTGTGAGGAGCGGATCCACCGGTTGCGGTACCACTCGGCGCGGCCGTCCCGCAGTCGCACGCCGTGCACCATGCCGTCGCCGAGCATCCAGTGATGGGCCCGTGGGTCCTCCAGGCCCAGCACGTTCGGGCCGTTGCGCAGGTACCGGCCGTCGAGGTCGCGCGGGATGCGCCCGGTGACCGGCAGGTCGAAGGCGGTCAGCTCTTCGGTGACCGGCTTGAACGCGCCCTCCAGGAACGGAAAGTGACGCGTCGTCACCTCCTGTTGAAGTTGGGGCTGCCGGGCAACTGCCGACGCTTGGAGGCTTCCCGTGCCGATGAGCCCGCCCGCAGCCGTGATCGCCGCCGCGCCGCGCAGTACGTTCCGTCGTGTGTGGTCGCTCATGTCCCGTACTCCTGATCGCAGTTGTCGTGAGGAACAGTCACGAGTCTGCGATCAGGAACGGGCCCGGTCAGGAGGGGTGAACACCCTCCGGGGGTGGTGCTAGACCCCCTGTTGCGGCCGCTCAGTTTCCAGCCCACCCGTTTCGAGCCTGCTCGTCTCCAGCAGGGTCATCAGCGCCCGGGCCGCCGGACTGGTCGCCTGGGGCGGGGGCAGCAGCGCCACGGTCTCGTAGACCGTCTCGCCGGTGCCCTTCACGGGCAGCGCGGTGAGCCGGTCCCGCTTGTGCCGGAAGTGCCGGGGCACGACGGCCACGCCGAGGTTCTCGTCCACCAGGTCCAGGAGGCTGTGCACGTCGTTCACCTCCAGCGCGACCGTGCGCCGCACGCCGGCGGCGGCGAAAGCGGTGTCGGTGGTGCGGCGCGGGCCCCAGTCCGGGTGGAAGTCGACGAACACCTCGCCGCCGAGGTCCTCCGGGGTGACGGCCGCGCCGTCCCGCGCCAGCCGGTGGGTCGGATGGCACAGCACCGTCATCGGCTCGGCGGTCAGCGCCACCGAGCGCAGCTGGTCGGTGTCCGCCTGTGTCCGGTAGGCGAAGGCGAGGTCGAGACGCCCGGCCGCGACCTCCTCGGCCAGCTCGCCCGAGCCCGCCTGCCGCAGCCTGATCTCGACGTCCGGGTGCCGGTGCCGGAACGCGGCGAGCAGCTCCGCCACGTGCACGCCGGCGATGCACTGCTCGGTGCCCAGCGCGAGCGTGCCCCGCAGCACCCCCTGCACGGCCGCGACCGCCTCGTGCGCCGACCGCACCTGGGCGAGGATCCGCTCCGCCTCGCCCAGCAGGGCCCGCCCCGCCTCCGTCAGCGTCACCCGGCGCGTGGTCCGGACGAAGAGAGGCGTCTGAAGCTCCCGCTCCAAGGCCCGGATCGAGGCGGACAGGCCCGACTGGGACACCAGAAGGCGTTCGGCGGCCCGGGTGAAGTGCTGGTCCTCGGCGACCGCGACGAAATGCTGGAGATGGCGCAGTTCCATGATTGAGAAGCCTAGCCGCTGAGTTCCATCGGATTCTCCTGTTGGACCACTGCCCGCAGGTCGCGCGAGAGTGGGTACCCGGTTCCCCGGAACCGTCTTTTCGTGTGCCAACCCCTCTGGAGTCGCGTTGTACACCGCACACCCCGACCGCTACGCGGACATGCCCTACCGGCGCACCGGACGCAGCGGCCTGAAGCTTCCCGCGATCTCGCTCGGCCTGTGGCACAACTTCGGGCCCGACCGTCCCGTCGAGACCCAGCGGGCCATCCTGCGCCGCGCCTTCGACCTGGGCGTCACGCACTTCGACCTGGCCAACAACTACGGCCCGCCGCCCGGCGCCGCCGAGTCCGCCCTGGGTGAGGCGCTGACGGCGGACTTCGGGGGCCTCCGGGACGAGCTGGTGATCTCCACCAAGGCCGGCTATCTGATGTGGCCGGGCCCGTACGGCGAGTGGGGCTCCCGCAAGTACGTGCTGTCCTCGCTCGACCAGAGCCTGAGCCGCATGGGTCTGGACTACGTCGACATCTTCTACTCGCACCGCCCGGACCCGGAGACTCCCCTCGAGGAGACGATGGGCGCCCTGCACACGGCGGTCCAGCAGGGCAAGGCGCTCTACGTCGGCCTTTCCAACTACTCGGCCGAGCAGACCCGCGAGGCCGCCCGCATCCTCGGCGAGCTGGGCACCCCGCTGCTGATCCACCAGCCGCGCTACTCGATGCTCGACCGGCGTCCCGAGGACGAGGGCCTGCTCGACGCCCTCGACGAGCTGAAGGTCGGCTCCATCGTCTTCTCCCCGCTGGAGCAGGGCCTGCTCAGCTCCCGCTACCTCGATGGCATCCCCGAGGGCTCCCGGGCGGCGAGCGACAGCCCGTTCCTGAACTCGGACGCGGTCACCGAGGACCTGGTGGGCCGGCTGCGCGCCCTCGACGACATCGCCAAGGGTCGCGGTCAGACCCTCGCCCAGCTGGCCCTGGCCTGGGTGCTGCGCGGCGGCCGGGTGACCTCCGCGCTGGTCGGCGCGAGCAGCCCGCAGCAGATCGAGGACAGCGTCGCGACCACCCGCAACCTGGACTTCGACGCCGACGAGCTGGCCCGCATCGACGCGATCGTCAAGCAGTAAGCCGCTCGCTGACCTCCCAGAGGCGGGCCGCCGCCACCGGGTCGACGGCGTAACCGAGGACGCCGGGCGTCTCCGCACCGGCCCGCCAGGCGTCCTCGTCCGCGGCGGCCACCAGTGGGCTGATGTCGCAGTTCTCGCAATAGTCCCCGCCCAGCCCGTCGAGCTGAGGGCTGGTCGCGCACCAGACACTGGTGGCCGCGCCCTGCTCGATCGTCTTCAGCTGCCGGGCGGGGTCGCGGACCGGGCGGCCCTCCTCGTCGACGGCTCCGGCCGCGCGGATGACGTCGTCGGAGATGTGCTTGGCGAGCCCGGTGTCGATGATCGTGCCCGGGTGCACGGAGAAGGCCCGTACGCCCTCGGCCCGTCCGCGCCGGTCCAGCTCCACGGCGAAGAGCGCGTTGGCCGTCTTCGACTGGCCGTAGGCGACGAAGGGCTCGTAGGGCCGGTGCTCGAAGTTCAGGTCGTCGAAGTCGACGCCGGCGAAGCGGAAGCCCCGCGACGAGACCGAGACGACCCGTGCGCCCCGGGCTGCCACCAGGGCGGGCCACAGCCGGGCCACCAGCTGGAAGTGCCCCAGATGGTTCGTCGCGAACTGCACCTCGTACCCGCGCGCGTCCCGCGTCAGCGGGGTCGCCATGATCCCGGCGCTGTTGACCAGGATGTGTAGCGGCCGTCCGGACGCCAGGAACTTCTCCGCGAAGGCGTCGACCGACGCCGGATCCAGCAGGTCCAGGTGCGCGACCTCCACTCCGGGCACGTCCTTGAGCGCGGCGGCGGCCCGCTCCGGATCCCGGGCGGGTACGACGACCTCGGCGCCGGCGCCCCGCAGGACGCGGGCCGTCTCAAGCCCGATGCCGGAGTAGCCGCCGGTGACGATCGCGACCTTGCCGGTCAGATCGATCCCCTTGATCACGTCCTCGGCGGTGGACGCGGCACCGAAGCCGGAACCCAAGGGACGTTGTGCGGTGGTCATGTCTGGTCTCTCCTCGATGTGAGCCTTCCCGACCACCGTAGGACGCCGGATCCGCACGATGAATGCTTGAGGATCCGCATTACTTGCGTGATAGTTCGAGCATGTCCGCAGACCCGCTGTCCGACGCCCTCGCCGTCGCCGACGCCCGCAGTGTGCTGTCCGGAGGTTTCACGGCCGGCGGGGACTGGGCGATCAACCTGCGCGGCCGCGACCGGCTGAAGGTGAACGCCGTGGTGCGGGGCGAGTGCCGGCTGCTGCGCGAGGCGGGCGGCGAACCCGTGCGGCTCGCCGAGGGCGACGTCGTGGTCTCCGACGGCGCGAAGCCGTACGTCCTGTGCAGCCGGCCCGGCATCCGGCCGCTGGACTCCGCCGACGTCACCGTCGACCCGGTCACCCGCATGGCCCGGCTCGGCGACGGCGAGGCGGACGTCGTCTGCGTGTCCGGGCACATCGACCTGAGCCGCGACCGCGGCGACCTGCTGCGCCGGGCGCTGCCGGAACTCGTGCACGTACGGGCCGACATGGCCGAGGCCGGGGCGCTGCGGTGGCTGATCGGGCAGCTGGCGGAGGAGATGAGCACGCGCCGCGCCGGGGTCGAGTTCGCCTCGGACCACCTCTCGCAGCTGATGTTCGTCCAGGTGATGCGGGTCTGCCTGGCCGAGGCGGAGGGGCTGCCGCCCGGCTGGCTGCGCGCGCTGGCCGACGAACGGCTCGCCCCGGCGCTGCGCCTGATGCACGAAGACCCGGCCCACCCTTGGCAGTTGGCGGAGCTGGCCCGGGCGGCCGCGATGTCCCGCACCACGTTCGCCGTACGGTTCAAGGAGGCGGCCGGGGTGCCGCCCCTGACGTATCTGCTGAACTGGCGCATGAGCCTGGCCGCGCGGTCCCTGCGGCAGGACACCGCCCCCGTGGCGGAACTCGCCCGCACCGTCGGCTACACCTCCGAGAGCGCCTTCAGCAACGCCTTCAAGCGGACGGTCGGCGTGGGGCCGCGGCGGTACCGGGAGGAAGCGGCAGCGGTGCGGGAGGAGGCCGCGGCTAGGAGTTGAGCCGCTCTTCGAGGCGTACGGTCACCCGGTCGCCATCCGTCTTGCCGATGGCCTTGCGCAGCTCGGCCTTCACGGGCAGCTTGTGCGTGCCGTCGCCCAGTGCCATGAACGAGCTGCGGAACGGATGTCCGTCGATCGTGCCGCGCACCTTGACCAGCCCGCGGGTGCCGAAGAACTCCACCGACCGCGGCCAGACCAGATAGGTCCAGCCGCCTTCGTTCGGGCTCTTGACCAGGACCGCGGTGAACTCCTCGGCCAGCTTCTCGGTCGTCGTCATGATCGTCTCCTCGCTCCCGGCGGCCGGGTACGCGGCCGTGTGCTCTGCCGTGTACTCAAGAGACCACCGGGAGCGGGAAAACTCATCGCGGACGCCGGCCCTCAGGCCCCGGCGGGCACCCGGTCCAGGAAACCGAGCACGGAACGGATCCGCCCGTCCGCGTCCAGCGTGATCACGTCGAAGCCCGCCACCGGCGCCGAGCCGTCGGCCTCGTTCACCAACTCCCAGGCGAACCGGGCGGTTTCATGGTGACCGTCCACCGCGCCGGCGAGCTTGAAGGAGAACCCGGGGAACTGCTCGTGCGCCCCCGCGATCACGGCCGCGATCTGTTCGTGCCCGCTGACGTCGACCAGCGGGTCCGTGTAGCCTCCGTCCGCGGCCCACGCGGTGGCGACCGCCTTCGCCAACTCCTCGGGTTCGCCCGCGTTCCAGGCCTCGAAGTAACGGGCGGCGGCAAGCTCGTAACGGTCGGTGTTCGCGGACATGGCGATCAGCCTCCATCGAGGTGGTCGTTGCTGGTCAGGACCCGTGGCCGCGCTCTCGGCGACCCGGTACAACCACCCTGCCCGGCCGTGCGCCGGACGTCGATTACCTCTCGGGTAATGACGGGACCCATCACATTTCGGCCAACTCGACCTGTGAATATGCCAGGAGAGTGGCCGGAAATCCATGGTGACAGTGTTTCGCAAGTGAACATACTCAACTGTAAGGAACTTCACATCGGGCGAAGAACCGATCACGCACAGCAGTTGGGTAAACCCAGAGCGACACCGCAGCACAGCACATGAGCCGCACCGAAAGCGAGGCCTGCCGGCAGGCGTAGGAAGCGACGGGGGAGCGAACGTGCATGACGAGTTCTTATGCCACGTGACGGCATACGGCACCTGCGCGGGCGAGCGCATCGGCGTACCCCTGGGCACCTACCGCGCCCCCACCCTGGCCCTCGCCCTGTGGTGGCTGCGGGACCGCGCGAACTGGATCGCCGACCGTCTGGATCCCCTGCCCGAAGCCGAGCACTTCCCGCCCAGCTCCCTCGTCCCGGTCGCCGCCACCGTGCTCGACGTACCCGCCGTGCTGCGCGCCTGGTGCGGCGATGTCACCCAACAGGAGCTGGTGGCCAACGAGTTGGCCGCCGGACGGCTGGTGCGGATCGCCCTCTATGACGACACCACCGAGTACGAGCTGATGGCCGAGTCCATCGACGCCCTGCGCATGCAGCGGATGAGCCCCGGACTGTACGTCTCCGTCGGCTGACCGGCGGCCTGCTCCCCGCGCCGGGCGCACATGGGTGCGAATCGGTAGAATTTCCCGCATGGCAGAGCGGGTGATCGCGCCGAGCGCGCCCGAACTCGTCCTGGAGACCGACACGGGCTCCACGGTGATGAGTCCGAGCCACGACTACCACGTCGGTCGCGACCCGATGTGCGACATCGTCATCGATGACGCCCGGGTCTCCTGGCACCACGCGGTGCTGCGTCCCGAGGCCGACCACTGGACCCTCGCGGACGAGAACAGCACGAACGGCACCTACGCGGACGGCCGCCGCGTCCACGAGTGGGGCGTCGGCGCCGGCAGCGTCATCCGCTTCGGCAACCCCGCGGACGGCCCCCGCGCCGTCCTGCTCGACCGCCCCGCGCCGGCCCCGGAACGCCCCTCGGCGGTCTCCATGCCGGGCCTCACCAGTACCTTCCGCCAGCCGACCACCGTACGGCCGCTGCCCGCCCGCACGGTCCGCATCGGCCGCGGCCCGGACAACGACCTGATCGTCGACGACCTGGTCGCCTCCCGCCGGCACGCCGAGCTGCGCGCGCTGCCCGACGGCAGCTACGAGATCGTCGACCTGGGCAGCCACAACGGCACCTTCCTCAACGGCTCACCCGTCACCCGCGCCCCGCTCGGCCCCGGCGACATCGTCGGCATCGGCCACTCCGCGTTCTGCCTGGTGGGCGACGAGCTCCAGGAGTACGTCGACACCGGCGAGGTCTCGCTCGACGTCCAGGGCCTCACGGTCGCCGTCGACCGGGGCCGCAAGACCCTGCTCGACCACGTGGCGTTCCCGGTGGGGGAGAAGTGCCTGCTCGCGGTCGTCGGCCCCAGCGGCGCCGGGAAGTCCACGCTCCTGGGTGCCCTCACCGGACAGCGCCCCGCCGACCACGGCACCGTCCTCTACGACGGCCGCGACCTCTACCGCGACTACGCAGAACTGCGCCAGCGCATCGGCCTCGTCCCCCAGGACGACATCCTGCATGCCCAGCTCACCGTCCGCAGCGCCCTGTCCTACGCCGCCGAACTGCGCTTCCCGCAGGACACCGCGAAGGCCGAGCGGCGGGCCAGGGTCGACGAGGTGATCCGCGAACTGGGCCTGGAGGAGCGCGCCGGACAGCACGTGCACAGTCTGTCCGGCGGGCAGCGCAAGCGGGTCAGCGTGGCCCTGGAACTGCTGACCAAGCCGTCCCTGCTCTTCCTGGACGAGCCGACCTCGGGCCTGGACCCCGGCATGGACCGCTCGGTGATGCACATGCTGCGCGGCCTCGCCGACGACGGCCGCACGGTCATCGTCGTCACCCACAGTGTCATGAGCCTCGACGTCTGCGACCGGCTCCTCGTCCTCGCCCCCGGCGGCAAGGTCGCCTACTACGGCCCGCCCGAGGACGCCCTCGCCTTCTTCGGCTTCGAGCAGTGGCCGGAGGCCTTCGAGGCCTTCGAACGGGACCGCGACCGCGACTGGGCGGGCGACTTCCACGCCTCGCCCTTCCACCGGCAGTACGTCGCCGACTCCTCCGCACAGCCCCGCGTGGATCGGTCGGGCCCGGTGGTGTTCACCCCGCCGCCCCGTCCACGCAGTCGAAGTGCCCAACTCCGCACCCTGATCCGCCGCTACACCGCCGCCCTCGCCGCCGACCGTACCTTCCTCGCCATCATGATCGCGCTGCCGTTCGTGATGGGCGCCATGGCCCGGGCCCTTGCGGGCAGCAAGCTGACGCAGGAGACCGCGATGAATGCGCTGCTCATCCTGTGCGTCGGCGGAGTCCTCACCGGCGCGGCCAACGCCGTGCGCGAGCTGGTCAAGGAACGCACCATCTACCAGCGCGAACGGGCCGTCGGTCTGTCCAGATCGGCGTACCTGCTGTCGAAGGTCGTCGTGCTCGGCACGATCACCGTTCTCCAGGCGGTCGTACTGACCCTGGTGGCGCTGCTCGGCGTCGACCTCAACGCGCCCGGCGGCGAGGGCGTGTTGATGCCACCCCTTGTCGAAATCACGGTCGCCGTGGCCCTGTTGGCGTTCACCGCCATGATGCTCGGCCTGTTGGTCTCGGCGCTGGTGCGCAAGGAGGAGGTGACGATGCCGTTGCTGGTGCTGCTCGCCATCGTCCAAGTCGTCTTCTGCGGCGCCCTGTTGAAGCTGGACGGTGTGCCGGGCCTGGAGCAGCTGTCCTGGCTGGTGCCCTCCCGCTGGGCGCTCGGTGCGATGGCCGGGACCGTCGGACTGTCCCGGATCGTGCCGGGTGAACTGACCGGCGACCCGCTGTTCCGGCACTCGACCGGAGTGTGGCTGCTCAACATCGGCATGCTGATCGTCCTGTCGGCGGTCTTCGGCTGGGCGGTCTCCCGGCTGCTGCGCCGGCACGAACCCGCCGTGATGCGGAAGTAGGGGTGGCCGCCCGATGACGACCCCCGGCTTCCGGCCCACCCACGTCGTCCCCCAGCACGGCATGCCCGCCTGGGAGGCCCCCGACCCGGCCCGCCCCACCATGCCCCTCGATCCGCTGCTGCCGGTCCAGCTCGTCGAACGGCGCGGCGACTGGGGACACGTCCAGTGCGCCAACGGCTGGTCGGCCTGGGTCGACGGACGTCACCTGGTCGCGGTACCCCAGGACCCGCCCACCACCGGCGACCCCGAGGCCCGCACGGCCGACCCACGCCCCCTCATCGCCCGTGCCGAACAGGCGCTGGCCCACTACCGGGGTGCGGTCGAGGAGTTGGCCGGCGGCGGCCTCGACGGTGAGACGTTCCGCGTCCGCACGCGGGGACTGCGGATCGGGATCGTCGTCGACGGCGAGTCCGTGTGGCTCTACGACACCGACCACGGCCGCTGGGTCTACGGCGACGGAACCCGCCTGAGCACCTACGCCACGGACGACGGACCCCGCGCCGCGGCACCGGACCCCGGCCACGCCCCCACCCAGGTCGTGAGCCCCGATGGCCCGTGACACGAGCCTTTTCTCGGGCCGCCCCTCCGAGCTGATCGGCCGGCAGGTCGCCGGCTACCGCATCGAGCGCGAGATCGGCCGGGGTGGCATGGCCGTCGTCTACCGGGCCCGCGACCTGCGCCTGGACCGCGCGGTCGCGCTCAAACTGCTCGCCCCGGAACTCGCCCGCAACGACACCTTCCGGCTCCGCTTCACCCACGAGTCCCGGGCCGCCGCGGCCATCGACCACCCGCACATCGTGCCGGTCTTCGAGGCGGGCGAGACGGACGGCGTCCTATACATCGCCATGCGCTACGTCGAAGGCAGCGACCTGCGTCATCTCCTGGACCGCCAGGGCCCGTTGGCGCCGCCCGCCGCCCTGCGCATCGCCGCGCAGGTGGCCTCCGCGCTGGACGCGGCGCACGATCACGGACTGGTCCACCGGGACGTGAAACCCGGCAACATCCTGGTCGCCCGCGGCACCGACAGCGACCACCCCGAGCACGTCTACCTCACCGACTTCGGCCTGACCAAGAAGTCCCTGTCGCTGACCGGATTCACCTCGGTCGGCCAGTTCGTCGGCACCCTCGACTACGTGGCCCCCGAGCAGATCTCCGGCCGCCCCGTCGACGGCCGCTGCGACGTCTACGGCCTGGCCTGTGTCGTCTACGAGTCCCTGGCGGGCCGCCCGCCCTTCTGCCGCGACGACGACATGGCCCTCCTGTGGGCCCACCAGTACGACGAACCGCCCCCGCTGACCGAGTCCCGTCCCGACCTCTCCGCACCGGTCGACGCGGTGTTCGCCAAGGCCCTCGCCAAGTCCCCCGACGACCGCCACGACTCCTGCCTCGCCTTCATCACCGCCCTGCGCTCCGCCACGAACGGCGAACTTCTGGACGCCCACCCACCGACCGAGGTGGACCTGCGCGTGGTGACCCCGGGGGAGGACCGCCCCGCACCACCGCCACGCTGGGCGGCGCCGGTCTTCGGAGGCCGCCGCTAACGCCCGGCCCGCGCACCCCGCCGCCGCACAGGCTTCGCCAGGAGCGCGCCCAGGAAGCCCGCCACCAGTCCCCACGCCAGGGCGAGGCCCAGCGCGGACCACACCTTGGGCTTGAGGAACAGGTCCCCGGACAGACCGCCGCCCAGGTCGCCGATGCCGAGGACCGAGAGTCCGTAGTGGGCGGAGATCCGGCCGACCAGGCAGATCATCAGGACCGTCAGCGCCAGGGCGACGGCCATGTGCAAGGCGTGCTGCCAGGTGCGGACCCGCGCCGGGGAACGGGCGGCCATCACGAACGCCGCGGCCAGCAGCAGGACCGCGTCGACGGCCACCAGCCACCACACGTTGCCGTCGTGCTCGGCGAGGGTGCGCACGTTGAGCGTGGAGACGTCCGGTGTGCGCAACACCTCGTCCAGGACGTGGGGCATGGGCAGGCCGAACGGTCCCTCCACCCGGCCACTCCAGGTGACACCGAGGCCGAGCGTGAAGGCGAGCCAGACCAGGTTGGGCAGACCGAGGAGAAGCACGGCGAGCGTCTCGGGGGCATGCCCCTTCGTCGCCGCGGTGACGAGCGCGACGAGGACGCCGAGAACGACGTACGCGAGAAGCAGGACGACCATGGCGTACGCGGCCGGGCGCACCGATTCCTGGAAGCGCAGCAACCGCCCCGGCAGCGGTGCCCCGCGCGAGACCAGCAGGGCCAGCACCAGCACGCCCGCCAGCCACAGCAGGCCGAAGAACAGGGTCTGCGGCACGTCCGTCGTGAAGCCGACCTCGGGCGACGCGTCCAGGAGGTCGCCGAGATCGCCGAGCGTGCTGTCACCGACCGAGAGCTTGAAGGTCTGGCGGGCGCCGAAGGCCAGGCCGAGCAGCGCGAGCAGCCACAGCACCGCGAGCCTGACGGCCCAGCCGACCAGCTCCGGCGCCCCGGCGACCGCCCGGTGCCGCAGCGGTCGTAGAAAACCCGCGGCGAGGACGAGAGCGCCGGCGAGGGTCACGGAGAGCGGGATGACCGTCAGGCCCGCCTTGGTGTCGGCGAGGTCGCCGGCGTTCCCGGAGAGCTCGATCGTGCCGCCGACCGCCGTGACCACCGTCGCCGCGACCACCCGCGGGAAGGCGCCGTCCGGAAGATCCGACGCCCCGGCCGCCCACAGCCCCAGCGCCGCGACGACCCCCATCACAAGGATCGGGGCCAGTACCGCGGCCAGTGCCTGGAGCCAGCCGTGGCGGGCGAATGCCTGGTGGGAGGGGGTTCGGAGGCTCACTCTCGCCACGCTAGACAGCCTCGGCGCGGCCCGCCCGCCGGGAGGGCCGTCCGCGTCGGCTTGCGAGCGACACCGAACCGGAGCACACAATGGGCACAAGGCATGACATTGCGGCCAACTCGGGGCGAGCCGCAGGAACCGCGTCGGGAAGAAGACCTCGTGAGCGTCGAACCGCCGTCATCCGGCCGCCCCACGGGCCCGCCCTCAGGGCCCCTGTCGGGCCCCTCCCAGCCGCCCTCGGGCCCGCCCTCCCAGCCACCCGGCAGCAGCGGCGGCACACCCTCGCCGGAACCCCACCACCCCTGGTGGAAGTCCGCGCCCCGGGTCGCGATCATCGCCACCGTCGCGGTGGCCGCCGTGGTGCTCGGCCTGGTGTTCAGCCGCTCCGACAGCGGCTCGAACAGCGCCTCGGGCAGCGGAGGCGAGGTCTTCCTCCAGGCCGCGGCCAAGACGGGCCCCGATCCGTTCACGAAGTCGACGGCCAAGGACAGCTCGGCCGCCCCCGTCTCCGCCAGCCCCGCCACCGAATCGGCGCCCGCCAACGCGGTACGCGGGGTCGACGGCGGCGCCGCCGGACTCTACGGCGGCAGCCTCAACGTCTCCGCCTGCGACGTGGAGAAGCAGATCAAGTCCCTCCAGGCGAACCCGTCGAAGAACCGGGCCTTCGCCTCGGTCGAGGGCATCCAGCCCGCCGAGGTCCCGACCTACCTGCGCTCGCTGACGCCCGTACAACTGCGCATGGACACCCGCGTCACCAACCACGGCTACCGCAACGGCGCCGCCACGAGCTACCAGGCCGTCCTCCAGGCAGGCACCGCCGTCCTCGTCGACAGCCACGGCGTGCCCCGGGTCCGCTGCGCCTGCGGCAACCCGCTCACCCCGCCCGTCGCCCAGCAGACCGCACCGAAGCCGACGGGCGACTCCTGGGCCTCGTACCGCTCCTCGAACGTCGTCGTGGTCACCCCCGCGCCGCAGATCATCAACATCTTCGTGATCTACGACCCCCACCACGACCAGTGGATCGCCCGGCACCGCGGCGACACGGGCCACAAGGACGAGCACACCAAGCCGCCGGTGGACCACCCCTCCCCGTCGGTCAGCGTGTCCACACCGACCACGCCCTCGTCGCCGTCGACCCCGTCGTCCGAGTCGCCGTCGCCGTCCCCGTGCGTCTCCTCGCCCACCGCGAGCCCCGGCACCCCGACCCCTTCGGGCAGCCCGTGCCCGCCCACGTCGACGGCCCCGTCCTCGCAGACGCCGTCCTCCGAACCGCCCACCAGCGAGCCGGAGTCGCCGGGTTCCTCAGGGTCCACGGCCTCTGAACAGCCCTTCGCCCCGGACACGGCGGACACGGCCTCCACGACGGCCGCGAACTCCTCCGCGCCGGGGCATGTGTCGACGTACAGTGCTCCGGGGTCGTCCGCCACCACACCGGCGTTCTGAGACGAACGGGACACACCGGGACTGCGCGGCGCGACTCGGGGTACGAGCACTGGTGCAAGAGCGTCCGGCCAGTCCGGCTTCCGAGAGAGAAACGCATGACCGAGCACGTGGGCGGGGCAGTGGTACCGACGGGGTTCGACGTGCCCGTGGAACCGCTGCGGCGCGCCGCGCACTACACGGGTGAACCGGGATGCATCGCCGAGGCGCGGTCCTTCGCCGCGCTCTTCGTCGAGCAACTGCGGACCGAGTGGTGCGCCATGATCGAGGACCGCGTCCGGGACGAGCTGCTGCTCGTCGTGAGCGAACTGGTCACCAACGCCGACCGGCACAGCAACGGGCCGTACATCCTGGAGCTGGAGGGCACCGACACGGCGGTGACCGTGTGCGTCTGCGACAGCAGCGCCGCGCTCCCGCACCGGTTCCCACGGGACCCGCAGCGCATCGGCCGGCACGGCCTGGAGATCGTCCACGCGCTGGCGGCCCGGATCAGCGTCGAGCGGGTGCCGGTCGGCAAGCGCGTGATCGCGGTGCTGCCGTTGAACGGCGAGTGAGCCGACCGCTGTTGCGGAGCAGCTGATGCGCGGCAGACGGCAGAAGATGACAGAGCGACCGTCCCGCCGCCCGGTCGGCGGCTGAGACGGTCGCTGTGTGCGTCTTGTCTGTGTGTGGCCTGTGCGTGTGGGTGCGTCAGGCGTAGTCGAGTTCGCCCAGCATGCCCTCGCGCAGTCGCGTGATGATCCGCTTGATCAGACGCGACACATGCATCTGCGAGCAGCCGAGCCGTTCGCCGATCTCCGCCTGGGTGGCTTCCTCCACGAACCGCATGTGGATGATCTGCCGGTCGCGCTCGCCGAGTTCGGCCATCAGCGGGGCGAGCGACTGGCAGTCCTCGACGAGTCGCAGCCCGTCCTCCTCCACGCCGATGAAGTCGGCCAGGACGGACTCGCCGCCCTCCGCACCGTCGCCGGTGAGCGCGGCGTCCAGGGACGAGGAGTTGTAGCCGTTCGAGGCGATCTGGCCCTCGATGACCTGGCTCTCGGAGATGTTCATGAGCGTCGCGAGTTCGGCGACCGAGGGCTCCCGGTCCAGCCTGCTGGCGAGCTCCTCGCGGGCCTTGGCCAGCTCGACGCGCAACTCCTGGAGCCGGCGCGGTACGTGCACCGCCCAGGTCGTGTCACGGAAGAACCGCTTGATCTCGCCGACGATGTAGGGGAGCGCGAACGACGTGAACTCGACCTCCCTGGACAGCTCGAACCGGTCGATCGCCTTGATCAGGCCGATCATCCCGGTCTGGACGATGTCCTCCATGTCGTCCCCGCGCCCCCGGAACCGCCCGGCGGCGAAGCGGACCAACGACATGTTCATCTCGATCAGCGTGTTGCGCGCGTACTGGAACTCCTGTGTGCCCTCTTCCAGTTCGCTGAGTCGCTGGAAGAACTGGCGGGACAGCTCGCGCGCGTCGCGCGGGGCGACGGCCCGCGGCTCGGCGATTCCCGGCAGCGGTGCGCCACTCGTGCTGGTCCCGGCGGTCCTCTCCCTGACCTGTGCCTTTGACCGGTTCACGGCGGTGTCCATTACCTCTCCCACGAAAGTCTCGGCCCGGCGGCGGTCCGCCGGCCTCGGTTCCTTCGCAGAGCGGGTACCCCGGGTCCGGGATCCCATGCCCAACAACCTTCGGAAAAAAGAAAACTGACCGCGGCTTCACCCAGAGCGGAACGCCGACCTCTTCCCCTGGGGTCGAAGATATCTAGGCTGAAGAGGGTGAGCAGCCAAGCGCCGAACGAAGCCCGAGTCATCCCCCTGCGCCCCACGCGGCCGGCCGACTCCCCAGCGCCGGGTCGGGCCGCCGGGGCGCCGGTGACCCCGGTCGCGCCCGCGCCGAGAGAGCCTCTGTGGCGCGACCTGGTCGGTGACGTCCTGAGGCGCGAGCGCCTCGCCCAGGAACGCACGCTCAAGGACGTGGCCGACGCGGCCCGGATCTCCATGCCCTACCTCTCCGAGGTGGAGCGCGGCCGCAAGGAGGCCTCCTCGGAGGTCCTCGCGGCCGCCGCCCACGCCCTGGGCCTCGGCCTCGGCGACCTGCTGTCGCTGGCGCACGGCGAGCTCACCCGGATCGAGAGCCGCCGCCAGCACAGGAGCCGCGGCGCGGCCGGCTCGTCGTACGACGGACTGTGCCTGGTCGCCTGAGACCGCCCGTGGGCCGGTGCCTCAGACGCGCGCCAGGCGCCGGCTCACCACCTCGTCCGCCAGTCCGTAGGCCACCGCCTCCTGTGCGGTGAACACCTTGTCGCGGTCCATGTCCGCGCGCAGGGTCGCGATGTCGTGGTGGGTGTGCCGGGACAGCACCTCCTCGACCTGCGAGCGGATCCGCACCATCTCCTTGGCCTGGAGGGCCAGATCGGAGACCGTGCCCTGCCGGCCGCCGCTGGCGGGCTGCCCGAGCAGTACGCGCGCGTGCTCCAGCACGAACCGCCGGCCCGGATCCCCGCCGGCCAGCAGGACGGCCGCCGTGGACGCGGCCTGTCCGACGCAGAACGTCGAGATCGGCACCTGGACGTAGGTCATCGTGTCGTAGATCGCCATCAGCGAAGTGAACGAGCCGCCGGGCGAGTTGAGGTAGATCGCGATCTCGTTGTCCGGGGCCGCCGACTCCAGATGGAGGAGCTGCGCGATCACGACGTTGGCGACGCCGTCGTCGATCTCGGTGCCGAGGAAGATGATCCGCTCGGACAGCAGCTTGCTGAACACGTCGTAGGACCGCTCGCCCTGCGGGGTCCGCTCGACGACGTTCGGAATCGTGTAGGTCCCCATGTCACAGCCCCATCCGTCGTCGTGCGGCGGCCGGGCGGATGTCGGCGAGCGACTCCAGGACCCGGTCCACCATGCCGTACTCCTTGGCCTCCTCGGCCGTGAACCAGCGGTCGCGGTCGCCGTCCCGTGAGATCGTCTCCGGGCTCTGGCCGGTGTGCTCCGCGGTGATCCGCTCGATGGTCTTCTTGGTGAAGTCCAGGTTGTCCGCCTGGATCTCGATGTCCGCGGTGGTGCCGCCGATGCCGGCCGACGGCTGGTGCATCATGATCCGCGCGTGCGGCAGGGAGTAGCGCTTGCCGGCCGCGCCGACGCTGAGCAGGAACTGCCCCATGCTCGCCGCGAACCCCATCGCGAGCGTCGACACGTCGTTCGGGATCAGCCGCATGGTGTCGTAGATGGCGAGCCCCGCGTGCACCGATCCGCCCGGGCTGTTGATGAACAGCCCGATGTCGGTCCGCGGGTCCTCCGCCGACAGCAGGAGCAGCTGGGCGCAGATCCGGTTGGAGGAGGTCTCGTTGACCTCGGTCCCGAGGAACACGATCCGCTGACCGAGGAGTTGGGAGGCGAGATGGTCGTCGAAACGGGTGGGCGGGGAGTCGCCCTCCTCGGCCCGGGGCGCGGTGAGTGAAGTCATCGGTTCTCCTGGGTTCTTCCGTCGAGGCGGTGTTGCCGTCGACTCCACTCTTGGCCCAGGTCGGCGTGCCGAAGCGGATTCTCTGCCGGTGGCAGATTCGCCACCGGCAGAGCGCGTCCTCAGTCCTTCTCGCGCAGCTGTCGGAAGAACGCCCGCACATCGCCGACCAGCAGGTCGGGCTCCTCCATCGCCGGGAAGTGACCGCCGCGGTCGAACTCCGTCCAGCGGACGAGGTTCTCGGTCCGCTCCGCCTTGTGGCGCAGGGGGAGTTGGGGTTCGGCCGGGAAGACGGCGAGGGCGGTCGGGGCGGTGGAGGGCTCGGTGGGGAGGGCTGCGCGGCCGGTGGCGTGGGCCCGCTCGTAGTAGATGCGGGCCGCCGAACCGGCCGTGCCGGTCAGCCAGTACAGCATCACATTGGTGAGCATCCGGTCCCGGTCGACGGCCTCCTCGGGCACCAGGTCCGAGTCCGTCCACTCCTGGAACTTCTCGACGATCCAGGCGAGTTGGCCGACCGGCGAGTCGGTGAGCGCGTACGCGAGGGTCTGCGGCCGGGTGGACTGCAGAATGGCGTATCCGGTGCCCTCGCGCGACCACTCGCTCCACCGGCGCCACGACAGCAGCGCCCGCTCCTGCTCCTCCGTGTCGAGGGCGTCCAGCTCATCGAGGGTCGGTTCGGTGGACTGCTGCCCGCCCGGCAGGAGATTGAGGTGCACGCCGATCACGCGGTCGGGGTGGGCCCGGCCCAGTTCGCGGGAGATCGCGGCGCCCCAGTCGCCGCCCTGCGCGCCGAACCGCTCGTAGCCGAGGCGCCGCATCAGCTCGGCCCACGCGTCGGCGATCCGCCCGGCCTCCCAGCCGGTGTCGGCTGGGGGGCCGGAGAGCCCGAAGCCGGGGATGCTCGGCACCACGACGTGGAAGGCGTCGGCCGGGTCGCCGCCGTGCGCGACCGGGTCGGTGAGCGGTCCGACGATGTCCAGGAACTCGACGATCGACCCCGGCCAGCCGTGGGTGATGATCAGCGGGGTGGCGTCCGGCTCGGGCGATCGGACATGGGCGAAGTGCACGTTCGAGCCGTCGATCGTGGTCGTGAACTGCGGCCACTCGTTGAGCAGCGCCTCCGCCGCCCGCCAGTCGTAGGTGTGCCGCCAGTGCCGGACGAGTTCGCGCAGATAGTCCGCCGGCACGCCGTAGGCCCAACCGGTGCCGGGCAGCTCGTCCGGCATGCGGGTGCGGTCGAGACGGTCGTGGAGATCGTCGAGGTCGCGCTGCGGGATGTCGATGCGGAAGGGACGGATGCTCTCGGCAGGCGAAGACGTCATGGTGGGGAGCCTAGTTCGGGGCGGAGGCGCGGCCATCCGGATTACCTGTCGCCGCGGCCATCCGGATTACCTGTCGCCGGACCGATGAGTTCGGGGGCGCGGACCGGTCGATACAGATGACGACGCTCGCCACAGCGCCCGCGTCCCGCAGACCGCGCTCCATCCACTCCGCTCCACCGCCCAGGAGGTACACATGACCACCGACGGATTCACCACGTGTCTCTGGTTCGACGGCCAGGCCGAGGAGGCCGCGCACTACTACGTCTCGGTCTTCAAGAACTCCAGCGTCGGCAAGGTGGCCCGCTACACCGAGGGCGCCATGCAGCCGGCCGGCACGGTGCTGACCGTGGAGTTCACGGCCAACGGCCACAAGTTCCTCGCGCTCAACGGCGGCCCCCAGTTCAAGTTCACCGAGGCGGTCTCCTTCATGATCTTCTGCGCGGACCAGGAGGAGGTCGACTACTACTGGACCAAGCTCATCGAAGGCGGCGGCGAGCCCGGCCCCTGCGGCTGGCTCAAGGACCGCTACGGCCTGTCCTGGCAGGTCGTGCCGGACGGCCTCGACGCCATGATCAGCGACCCGGACACGGAGAAGGCGACGCGCGCGATGGGCGCCATGATGAAGATGGGCAAGCTCGACATCGCGGCCCTGGAGAAGGCGTTCGCGGGCGAGTAGCCCTCTCGGTGGCGGGGCGCACGCAGCCCTAACGCTCGGTGGCCTCCGGCGGTCGGCCCGGTCCTTCCGCGTCCGCGGCGAGGACGGCCCGGCCGCCGGCCGCCAGCAGAGCGAGCACGGCGAGGACCGCCAGCAGGACCAGGGCGAGGAGTACGACGGTCAGCACCGTCGGGTCGTTCCACAGGGCGAAGACCAGGGCCACCAGGAGCAGCGCGCCGAGCGTGATCCAGCGGCGGTGCGCCTGGGCCAGCGTTCCCGCGCGTCCGACGTGGATCTGATGGCCGTACGCCCAGGTCGCCGCCGAGTCCGCGGTGCGCTCGGATGTCCTGCGAACGGCGACCGGCAGCCGGCCGGGGCCGATCAGATACGCGCCCAGCGCGATCACCACGCCCAGGACGACGGCCGTGCGCAGGCCGGCCTTCAGAAAGCGGAGCAGGGTGTCGAAGATCTCCGCGGCGGCGGCCGGTGACTGGATCTGCGCCGGGAGATGGTCGAGGTAGTACCGGCGCGCCACGACGAGGGCGATCCCCACGAGCAGCGCCGCGAAGGCCGCGCCCAGCGCGGTACGGGCCAGCGCGCGCCGACGTTCGCGCGCCAGCAGCACACCCGACGCGCCGAGCACCACCAGCAGGACGGGCAGCCAGTTGCCGACCACGTCCAGCAGGCGCGCGCCACCGCGGATCCGGTCCAGCTGGTCGGACCGCAGGAGTACCAACTCCTTCTCCACCTGCGGGATCCTGTCCGCCGGTGTCAGCCCCTCGGCCACCAGCTCCTTCTTCACCTGGTCGACGGCCGCCCCGACGCCCAGCGTGACCGTGCCCTCGTCGACGCCCACCGCGCCCCGGCCCTCGCCGGTGAGGGCGTGCACCACGGCGTCGTGGGCGGTCCGGTTGGCGGACGTCCACACCTTCGCGAAGGCGTCGCTGCGCACGACCCGCGTCACCACCTTCTTCACCGCCTCGTGCACGGCGTCGTCCACCTGCGGACCCAGCATCCGCACGGCGGCCGCGGCCCGGGGCGGCAGCCCCTGCGACTCCAGCCAGGTGGAGATGTCCCCGACGGCCCGAGTGCCGTCCACACGCACGGCCACGGCGTCGGTGATCCGGCGCACGGCCGCGTCCCGTACGCCGGGGCGGGTCGCCAGCGGGGACACGGTCGCCACGTAGCGGTCGGTGTCGAGGGCGATGTCGTGCACCCAGGTGGCCAGCAGGGCGACCGGGACCAGGACGCAGGTCAGCACCAGGAGGATCGCGGAAGCGGTGGCGCGGGCGATCCGGCCGGGCCGGGCGGCCCGGGACGGACGCGGTTCACGCGGGGACGGACGGGACCCGTGCGAGCCGGGATCCTGCGGGGCGCTCATGGTGCCTCCCGGTTCCGTCCGGCCGTCCGCTGCCCCCATTCCCGCCTCAGCTCAGGACGTCGGCACGCCGGGAGGGGCCGTACGGGCGAAACGCGGAGGCCGCCGGGCCCCCTCCGCCGACACCTCGGCGGTCACCCGCCGGGAGTTCGGCGCTACGACACGTCCTCGCCGATCACCCGCGTGATCTCCCGGCCGATCCGCAGGATGCCGGGGGAGCGGACCGGGCACGGCTTCGGCGTGGACGTGGTCGGGGCCATACAGAAGTGCAGGTAGTCCTTGCCGAAGTGCAGGGCCGTGCGGTCGTCGCCGGGATCGGTGCAGTAGGCGGGGTGTTCGTGCTCGTAGGCCGTGCACGGCAGGTACTGGGTCCAGGTGTAGCGGGCCCCGGCCGGGCTGACGGTGGCGCCCGCGTCGGCGACGAGGTCGTCCGAGGCGGCGGCCTGCTTCTCGTAGAGGGCGTTGACCCGTCGGACGCGGTCCGGCGTGATCGGGTCGGGGCCCTGGAGCACCCAGACGATCTTCGGGCGCCGGGCCCCGCCCGCGTCGGCGATCTGCTCCGTGAGCCTGCGCATGTCGGCCTCGTAGCGCGCGAAGTACGTCTTCTGAGACGCGTCGTAGGTGATCCCGTCCATGCACCACGTGTAGGCCCACGCGTTGCCCCAGAACTGCAGCACCACGTAGTCCGGATGCCGCGCGCGGACCAGCGCCGCGGCCTTGGCGGAGTCGGGGACGAGCGACTTCTCGCCGGTGCCCTCCAGGTAGTCGCACGGTGTGGTCCCCGAGTACGGGGCGCTCGAGTACGTCGCTCCCAGATCCCGGCGGAGTTCCTCGCCGAGCACGTTCTGGGCCTCCATGGCGAGCGAGTCGCCGAGGTAGAGGACCCGGGGTGCCACGGCGGGACGGGCGCGCGGCGAGGCGGAGGGGGAGGCGGGTGCCTGCTGCGGCTGGTGGGTGGTCGCGGCGGGCGTACCCGGCAGAGTGGGGGTCGGCGGCGCTTCCTCCGGTCCGGACGCGGGGTCCCCGCATGCGCCGAGCAGCAGCACTGCGGACAGCAGCGCCCCCACGATCCACGGCTTCCGCATGCACCAACTCCCGCCCCGGAGCCCGAAATCGGCTCACCAGGCAAGCACAGCGGGGCACAAGGGGGAAGACGTACGGCAGTCGTGGAGGTTCAGGGGCAGTCGATGGGATCAGCCGCCGGCCGAGACGCTGCGGTCACTCGCCCAGGTGCTCCAGGAGATCCAACAGGTCTGTCAGGGGCAGCGGTTTGGTCAGGTGGGCGTCGAAGCCCGCCGCCCGGGACAGCGCACGGTCGGTGCCCTGGCTGAAGCCGGACACCGCGATCAGGCGGAGGTCTGCGCCGTCCGGTCGGGACCGCAGCGCGCGGGCGATCGCGTAGCCGTCCATGTCCGGCAGTCCCAGGTCGCACAGGGCGACGTCGAAGCGGCGTGACTTCGTGGTGGAGAGGGCGTCGGCGCCCGTGTGCACCACCTCGACCCGGTGGCCCTGGCGTTCCAGCAGGGTGCGGTAGGTGGCGGCCAGATCGGTGTTGTCCTCGACGATCAGGATCGACAGGGCGCGCGGGGCGGTACGCAGGGGCGCCGGGCGGGGAGGGTGCGGGGCCGTGGAGTCGGTGGTCGGGAGGAGGGCCGTGAACGTGGCGCCCTTGCCGGGGCCTTCACTGTGCGCGGTGATCTCACCGCCGTGCAGCTGCATCACCGTCCGCACGACCGCGAGCCCGAGCCCCAGGCCCTCCGGAGTGTCGGGACCGGCCGGGGCCGCCCGCATGAACACCCCGAACAGCTCCTCCGCCTGGGCGGGTTCGAACCCGATGCCGTCGTCGCGCACGGTCAGGCGGGCCCGGCCGTCCCGGGCGGTCAGGCCGACCTCCGTGTGACCGCCGGGGCGGGTGTACTTGAGCGCGTTCGACAGCAGGTTCGTCAGCACCTGGGCCAGCCGCAGCCGGTCGCCGTCCACGACCACCGGGTCGGGCGGCAGGACGGCGCCGAGCGTGCGGCCCTCGTGCCCGAACAGACCGCGGATGTCGGCGCACGCCCCGTCGACGACCGAGCGCAGGTCGACCGGCTCGCGCACCAGCTCGAGGCGCCCGGTCACCGCCCGTGTGCCGTCCAGCAGGTCGTTGCTCATCCGGGCCAGCGTGCCCAACTGCCGTTCCAGGACGGACAGCGCCGGATGGCCGTCCGGGATGTCGAGAGCCAGCAGCTCGGTCGCCGCGGACGCGGCCGCCAGCGGGTTGCGCAGTTCGTGCGAGAGCGTGGCGATGAACCGGTCCTTGGCCCGCTGCTCCTCCCGCAACCGCCGCCCCGCCGCGTCCAGTTCGGCATTGGCCCGGCTCAACTGCTCGTTCACCTCGCGGATCTCCCGCGCCCGCACGAAGAGGTCGATCTCCATGCCCTCGGCCCGCATCTGCGCGTCCGCGACCGCCCGTCGCTGCTCGCGCCCCACCCGGCGCAGATGCACGAACTCCGTGACGTCCTCGACCCGGTGGATGATGAAGACGACCCGCCCCTCGGCGTCGACGACCGGGGAGTTGACGGGACTCCAGTACCGCTCGGCGAAGACACCCTCCTCACTCGTCGGGATGTCGTAGCGCTGGAGTGCCATCGTGTCCGTACGTCCGCTCGCCCGGACCGTCTCCAATGACCGCCGCAGATTGGCGACCCCGTCCGCCGACGGGTCGTCCGGGTTGTCGGGGAACACGTCGAAGACCGGCCTGCCCACGATGCTCCGCTCGGTGCGGGTGGCGGTCAGATAGGCGCGGTTGACCTCGACGATGGTGAAGTCGGGGTCCAGGATGAGGAGTGGGGACAGGGTCGCGTCGAACAGGAGCCGGAAGTCCGGGACATCGGGCACGGTCGGACCTCCGGGGGCCGGTGCGAGGGGCTCAGGGGTCGAGGCGGTAGCCGTAGCCCCGGACGGTGGTGATGCGCGGGGCGGGCGGGGGCAGGTCCGCGAGCTTGCCGCGCAGCCGGTACACGTGCTCGACCACCGTCGCCGGCTGCTGCCAGGACGAACCCCAGATCCGCTCCAGCACCTGCGCGGCCGAGAACACCCGGCCGGGCGCCGCCGCGAGCATCTCCAGCAGCGCGTACTCCTTGGGGCGCAGGACGAGATGGACGTCCCCGCCCGACGCCTGCCGGGCCGCAGTGTCGACGCGCAGCGAGCCGACCTGGAGCACCGTCGCCGCGTCCGGTGGTTGCGAGCGGCGCAGCACGGCGTGGATACGAGCCACCAACTCCCGCTGCGAGAAGGGCTTGACCAGGTAGTCGTCGGCGCCGATCTCCAGGCCCGCCACCCGGTCGGCCTCTGCCGCGCGCCCCGAGACGACGATGACCGGAAGGCGGCTCGTGGACCGCAGCGCGCGCAGCAGCTCGAGCCCGCTGCCGTCCGGAAGGCCCAGGTCGAGGACGGCCAGATCGACACCGCCCTCGTACAGCACGGACTTTCCGGCGCGCGCGTCCATGGCCCAGGTGACGATGAAGCCGGCCCGTTCCAGATAGGAACGGCACATCAGTGCGAAGTCGGGCTCGTCCTCGATCAGCGCGAGGTGCGGACGCATTCCGCATCACCCGGCCCATCTGCCGCCCGCTCGTTGTGTCGCTGATGAGCGGCCGTTGATGCCCCGACCATGTGGCGAAGGTAGAACAGGAATCGCCCACGGTTCAAGGGGGAGCCGACCGGGGGGAGTCCCGGCGCGGGCCGGTGCGGGGCGGGGATGGAGCAACCCCCGCGCCGGCCCGTGTCGGGGCACGCGGGGTACGCAGGGAACGGGGACAGAGGCACGTGCACAGGAACATTCTGGAACCCGTCAGCAGGGTCTGCTGGCCACCGCCCGGCGACGAAGGCGTCCTTCCCGCCGCCGACGGACTGCTTCTCGCCGAACTGCACGGCGACATCGACCTCGCCAACACGGTGGAGCTGCGCGGCTGGCTGGACTCCGTCGTGGCGCTGCGCGCACCGGCGTACATCGTCGACCTGCGGCCCGTGACCTTCGTGGATTCCACCGGCCTGAACCTGCTGCTGCGCCTGCGCCGCCGCGTCCTGGCCGGCGGCGGCGCGTTCGCCCTGCTGTGCCGCGAGCGCACTCTGCGGCTGCTGCACGCCCACGGCTCACTGGAGCTGTTCGATCCGGCGACCACCTTCCCGCAAGCGGTGTCCAGGGTCACCGGAACGAGCGAACGCTCCAGGGGCTGATCGTGGTTCAGACCCGGTCGGCCACGATCAGCAGATACTGGAAACTGCCGTTCTGGTACGCGCTCAGGAACGTTTCCTCGATGCCCGTGACCAGGTGGCCGGCCTCCTTGCGCAACTCCCAGTAGGGGATGGTGTCCGCGGTGAGGTCCTGCACATGGACCGGGACGAGCCGGTTGCGGGCCATCGCCCGGAAGTACTCCGAGCGCGGGTGGATGTCGCAGATGTAGTGCGCGTTGATGAGGGACACCTCGCGCGAGGCCCGCCCGTAGGTGTCGTTGTAGCAGCCCGTGACGACGACGTACCGGCCGCCGCGGCGCAGCAGCCGGGCGTGCTCGGCGAACAGCAGCTCCAACTCCACGTACATCGTCGACTCGTTGTTCCACGAGGCCGCGTACGCGCCGGTCGGGAAGCCGGTGTCGAGCATGTTGCGGTGGTGGTAGCGGACCTTGTCGTCGATGTCCCGCCGGTGTGCCTGCTCGTTGGCGAAGGCGGCCTGCTTCGCGGAGATCGTCACGCCGTCGGCGTGGCAGCCGTAGCGCAGGTTCGCCACGACGCTGCCGCCGCCGCGCCCGCAGCCGGCGTCGAAGACGCGGTCCGCGGGGGTCAGCGGGCCCAGGTGCGAGGCGAGCAGCTCTGCCTGGGCGTGCTCGAGTCGGTGCAGTTCGGCGGTGATCCGCTCGCGCCGCAGGGCGTCGTCCGGCTCTTCGAGCACCGACCGGTCGGCCGGCCCGACGCCGTAGTGGTGGTGGTAGAGGTCGTCGATCCGGCCGAGTTCCAGGTTGACCGGGTTCTCCTCGGCGTTCCAGTAGTCCGCGACACGGGTCTGGTACGTGGACTGGGTCGGCACCGGAGCGTTCCGGGTACCGGCGGCGGCGATGGTCAACGGTGACTCCTCTTTGTCCTGCTGATGGTTCATCGGAGCTGCGCCTACCAGTAGTTGGGAAGGTGGTAGCGGTGGGTGTTGGTGGCGTGCCATTCGTGGTTGCCGGCCACCCAGTCGGACAGGCCCTGGGCGTAGCGCTCCACGAGCGGGGAGACGGCGGCCAGGACCGCGGACTCCTCCTCGAACGCGGCCATGATCTCGTTGTGGATCTCGACGGCCCTGAGATAGGCCGCCTTCAGCCCGCACCGCTCGTTGGCGGCGATGACCTGCGGGAGGTTGAGGTGGGTGGGATCGCCGGCCAGTTCCTTGGTGAAGGAGTACAGGTCGTTCACGATCGTCGTGGCGTTGCACGCGAGTGCCGTGATCCGCTGGATCTCGGGACGGGCGTAGACCGGCTCCGGCAGCTCGTAGCCGTCGACCGCGTCGACGATCGACAGACAGGGCCGGAAGTTGTTGAACTGCCGCATCACCAGGTACTCCCACACCTGGGGCACGAACCGGGTCTCCGCCCAGGCGGCCTCGGCGAGATAGCCCAGGTGCAGGCGGGCGATGTCGTGCACGAAGCGGTCGGTCTGGCTGGGCGTCGCGAAGCCGGCGAAGTCCTTGACCGCCCAGTGGTACGAGCGCAGCGGTCCGTCGGCCTGCATGCCCGCACGCCACTGGGCCTCCAGCGCGGGCGTCCCGTGGTAGGGGTCGATCGCCGACTGGGCCAGGATCAGCGGGCCGCCGAGCCCGCGGCGGGAGGCTCCGCGGCCCTCGTCCTCCTCGCAGTAGCAGCTGTCGACGAGGTTCTCGGCGAGCAGCAACTCCCCGGCCACGGTGAGCCGTTCCAGGTCGAGCGCCCCCGGATGCTGGAGCACCACGGCTCGGCCGAACTGGAACCCCGAGAAGTCCCCCTTCCAGGCCGCCGGGAACAGGTCGAGGCCACGGGCCCAGGTCTCAAGGCGCCGGTCGACCTCGGCGACCTTCTCCGGATCGGCGGGGACGGCGGGCCGGTACCTGAGCCCCGGGACCGCCCCGGTGCGCCGGGAGGTGACGCTGCGGGCGAGGTTCGGCGGGCCGGGCAGGGACGATGTGGACGTGGGCGTGCTCATTCCGTACTCCACCGGGGTCAGTCGGCCGTCCGGCCGATCTGGACGTTCTCCAGGATCCCGGCCGCGTCGGGCACGAGGATGGCCATCGAGTAGTAGGCGGTGACCAGGTAACTGATGATCGCGGCGGTGTCGATGCCCATGAACCGCACGTTCAGGCCGGGTTGGAACTCCTCGGGGATGCCGGTCTGGTAGAGCCCGACGACCCCCTGGTCGGCCTCGCCGGTGCGCAGCGCGATGATGCTGCTGGTGTGCTGCCGGCTGACCGGGATCTTGTTGCACGGGAAGATCGGGACCCCGCGCCAGGCGGGGACCTCGTGGCCGTCGACGGTCGCCGTGCCCGGCACCAGACCGCGCCGGTTGCACTGCCGGAAGAAGGCCGAGATCGCCTTCGGATGCGCCAGGAACACCTTGGTCTTACGGCGCATGGCGAGCAGTTCGTCCATGTCGTCCGGTGTCGGCGGACCGGTGAAGGTGCTCACGCGCTGGCCGTAGTCGACGTTGTGCAGCAGCCCGAACTCCCGGTTGTTGACCAGCTCCCACTCCTGGCGCTCGCGGATCTCCTCGACGGTCAGGCGCAGTTGCTGCTCGGTCTGGTCCATCGGGTCGTTGTAGAGATCGGCGACGCGGGTGTGGACCCGCAACACGGTCTGGGTGAGCGAGAGTTCGTACTCGCGCGGGGCCAGGTCGTAGTTGACGAAGCCGCCGGTGATCGTCGGCTCGCCCACATGGCCGGCCTGTACCGGCACATCGGCCTCGCCCTTGCGGTTCATCGGCAGCCGCTGCGACTCGGCGTACGCCTCCAGATGCTCGGCGAGCGATGACACCCGGTCGGTGAACTCCCGGACCACGTCCCAGGGGAGCACCAGCAGCACGCCAGAGGTCTCCGCCCGTACCGAGCTGAGCCACAGTGGATCGGACTGCCCGATGGCCTCGTCGCCCATCTGGTCGCCGTCGGAGACCACCCCGAGGATCTCCTCCTCGCCGTACTTGCCCGCCGTGTAGCGGGTGAAGCGGCCGTGCACGATCAGATAGGTCTCCGTGACCGGCTGCCCGGCCTCGAACACGACCTGCCCGGCCCGTACTTCGCGCACCCGGAAGCGGGTGGAGATCTCCCGCAGGACATCGATGTCCTGGTACCCGCGCAGCACGGGCAGTTCGGTGAGCGTCTCGGGGATGACCTTGATGTCGTCGGCGCCGTTCTGCTCGAAATGCACCCGGCCGCGCCCGATCCGCAGCTGGAGGCGCCGGTTGACCCGGTAGGTGCCGCCCTTGATGTCCACCCACGGCAGGGACTTGAGCAGCCATCGCGAACTGATGGCCTGCATCTGCGGTTCGGACTTGGTGGTCGTGGCGAGCTGGCGCGCCGCCCGCGTACTGAGACTGGTGAGTTCGGCCGCCGCGTCTGCGGGGGCGGGTTCGTCGGTGGCGGGGTCGGTGACGCTTTCGGGGGCGGACACATTCCCTCCCTGAAGGTGTACAGGGGTGAGCGGAGTGGTCGGAGGTGAAGGCGGCGAAGCGGTGGCTGACAGGTACGCACCGCCTGTACAAGGCAACAGGGGCGGCGGTGGGCCCGGTACAGCGCGAAGGGGGCGGTTTCGCCTCCCCGAGGCGCAAACTCCGGGATCAGGGCAGGCGGTTGGAGGTGCCGCGCTCGCGCGCCGGTGACGTGCCACCCGGGCGCTCAGAACAGGTCGTTCACCAGTACGGCGGCACCGTCGAAACGGCCCGCTTTGAGGTCTTTCAGCGCCTCGTCGGCCCGCGAGAGCGGGTACGTGTGCGTGGTGGCGCGTACGCCGTGCCGGGCCGCGATCTCCAGGAACTCCCTCGCGTCGGCACGGGTGTTGGCGGTGACGCTGCGCACCTGCTTCTCGTAGAACAGCTCGGTCTCGTAGCGCAGTGGCGGTGTGTCGCTGAGGTGGATGCCGGCGACGGCCAGGACCCCGCCGCGGTCGAGGGCGCGCAGGGCGACCGGGACGAGGTCGCCGACCGGGGCGAACAGGATCGCGCTGTCCAGCGGCTCCGGCGGGCTCGCGTACGCGTCCTGCGCGGAGGCGGCGCCCAGGTCGAGCGCCAGTTGCCGGGCGGCGGCGCCCCGGGTCATGACGTGCACGCGGGCGCCCTCGGCCAGTGCCACCTGCGCACACAGATGGGCGCTGCCCCCGAAGCCGTACAGGCCCAGGCGCCCGCCCGGTGGCAGGGCCGCTCGCCGCAGCGCGCGGTAGCCGATGATGCCGGCGCACAGGAGTGGGGCGAGGGCCACGTCGTCGACCCCGTCGGGGAGTCGGTGGGCGAAGGCGGCGGGCACGGTCGTGTACTGGGCGTAACCCCCGTCCGCGTCCCAGCCGGTGTACCGCGAGGCAGGGCACAGGTTCTCGGCACCGCGCGCGCAGTACCCGCAGGTCCCGTCGGTGTGGCGCAGCCAGGCCACGCCCACCCGGTCGCCCACGGCGAAACCGTCGACCCCGGACCCGAGCCCGGCGACCACGCCGACCGCCTCGTGCCCGGGCGTCACCCCCGGCCGGTGCACCGGCAGATCACCCTCGGTGACGTGCAGATCGGTCCGGCACACCCCGCACGCGCGCACGTGCACCAGCAACTCGTCGTCACCGGGCACCGGAACCGGCTTCTCGACGAGCCGGAGCGCCCCCTCCTCGACCGGCCCCGGCTCGACCACCGCCCACGCGCGCATCGTCCCGTCCGCCATCCCGCACCCCGTCCGTCGCGTCGAAGGGCCACCTGTCCAGTCTGGGACGGACCGCCCGGTTCGGCGCGCGCTCGGCCGGACGGATGACTAGCGTGAGGAAACGGACCAACCACCGATTCGGGAGAGGGCCGCGATCATGGCCGTACAACCTGAGGGAACCCCCTGTTGGACCGATGCGATGTTCGGTGACGTCGAGGGCGCCAAGAGCTTCTACGGCGATGTGCTCGGCTGGACCTTCGGCGAGTCCTCGTCGGAGTACGGCAACTACACGCAGGCCTACGCGAACGGCAACGCGGTCGCCGCGGTCGTCCCGCCGATGCCCGGCCAGGAGGGCCAGTCGCAGTGGTGTCTCTACCTCGCCTCCCCTGACGCGTCCGCGACCGCCGGCCGGATCCGGGAGAACGGCGGCGAGATCCTGATGGAGCCCATGCAGGTCGGCGAGTTCGGCACCATGTGCCTGGCCCGCGACCCCAGCGGTGTCGTCTTCGGTATCTGGCAGGCCGGCATCCACGAGGGCTTCGAGGCGCCGCCCGAACAGACCGGCGCGTACTGCTGGGCCGAGGTCTTCACCCGCGAGCCCGAGAAGTCCGACGCGTTCTTCCCCGCCGTCTTCGGTTACACGGCCAAGCAGGTGCAGGACGACAACGTCGACTTCCGCATGTTCGACCTCGGTGAGAACACGGTCCTGGGCCGGATGCGGATGACGGACGAATTCCCGCCCGAGGTACAGCCGTACATCAACGTCTACTTCAGCGTGGACAACTGCGACGACGCCGTCGCCAAGGCCGCCAAGCTCGGTGGCATTCTCCGATTCGGGCCCATGGACAGCCCGTTCGGCCGGTTCGCCGCGCTCAGCGACCCGCAGGGCGCGAACTTCTCGGTGATCGACGTGACGACCACGGCGGGGGAGATGCCGCGGAGCGTGGACGTCTCGTAGGCCCGGCGGAACGCCCCTCGCGGTCATGGCATGATCGGGCGCATGGGTGAACGTGTGGTGGCCGCGTGCGACGGCGCTTCGAAGGGAAATCCGGGTCCTGCGGCCTGGGCCTGGGTCGTCGCGGACGAGACGGAGACCGTGACCCGCTGGGAGGCGGGACCGCTCGGCAGGGCCACCAACAACGTCGCGGAACTCACCGCGCTGGAACGCCTGTTGACGTCGACCGACCCGGACGTACCCCTTGAGGTGCGGATGGACTCGCAGTACGCCATGAAGGCGGTCACCACCTGGCTGCCCGGCTGGAAGCGCAACGGCTGGAAGACCTCGGGCGGCAAGCCCGTGGCCAACCAGGAGCTGGTCGTCCGCATCGACGAACTCCTCAACGGCCGTACGGTCGACTTCCGCTACGTCCCCGCCCACCAGGTCGACGGCGACCCGCTCAACGACTTCGCCGACCGCGCCGCCAGCCAGGCCGCCGTCGTCCAGGAACCCGCGAGCAGCGACCTCGGCTCGCCCGCACCGCCGCCCTCCCCGGACACCCCCAAGTCGAAGGGTGCGCCGCGCCGCAAGTCCGCCGCGGCGGGGTCGCGCGGGGGCGCCTCGCGCACCATCAAGGCCAAGTTCCCCGGCCGCTGCGCCTGTGGCCGCGCCTACGCCGCCGGCGAGCCCATCAGCAAGAACGGGCAGAGCTGGGGCCACCCGGAGTGCGCCACGGCCGAGGCCTGACAGGTCAACGTCTGAGCCGAACCACCCCGACGGGCTGACGCGTCCCCGAGCGTCCATGACCCGTACCCACCTCCTGCTACTCTGCGTTGCCAATTGACCGCATTGGGTAGCTCATAGGGGTGCGTGTGAAGGTCGCCTGTGTCGGCGGCGGGCCCGCCGGCCTGTATCTCTCGATCCTGCTGAAGAAGCAGGACCCGTCCCACGACATCACCGTGTACGAGCGCGATCCTGAGGGCTCGACCTACGGCTGGGGCGTCACCTACTGGCGCGGACTGTTCGACAAGCTGCACGAGCTCGACCCCGAGTCGGCGCGCGCGCTCTCCGAGCACTCCGTCACCTGGAACGAAGGCACCGCCCGCGTCCGCGACCTGACGACCCGGCAACCCGGCGACGACGGCTTCGGCATCGGCCGGCACCGGCTGCTGGAGATCCTCGCCGCCAGGGCCCGCTCGCTGGGCGTACGGCTGGAGTTCGAGCACGAGATCACCGAGGGGAACCTGCCCGCCGCCGACCTGGTCGTCGCGGGCGACGGCGTCAACAGCGCACTGCGCACCCGGCACGCCGACCACTTCGGCGCCGAGCTGCGACCCGGCCGCAACCACTACATCTGGCTCGGCACCAGCAAGGTCTTCGACTCCTTCACCTTCGCCTTCGTGGAGACCGACCACGGCTGGATCTGGTGCTACGGCTACGCCTTCAGCCCCGAGCGCAGCACCTGCGTCGTCGAATGCGCCCCCGAGACCTGGACCGGGCTCGGCCTCGACACCGCGAACGAGGCCGACGGCCTCGCCCTCCTGGAGAAGCTCTTCTCCGACGTCCTGGACGGCCACGCCCTGATCGGCCGCTCCACCGGCGACGGCAGCGCCCAATGGCTCAACTTCCGCACCCTCACCAACCACACCTGGCACCGCGACAACCTCGTCCTCGTCGGCGACGCCGCCCACACCACGCACTACTCGATCGGCGCCGGCACCACGCTCGCCCTGGAGGACGCCATCGCGCTGGCGGACGCACTGCGCGAGCACCCCGAACTGCCCGACGCCCTCGCCCACTACGAGCGGGAACGCAAGGCGGCCCTCCTGTCCATCCAGAGCGCGGCCCGCTACAGCGCCCAGTGGTACGAGAACCTGCCGCGCTACATGCATCTGCCGCCGGAGCGGATGTTCGCCCTGCTCGGCCAGCGCCACTCGCCGCTGCTGCCCTATGTCCCGCCCCAGCTCTACTACCGGATGGACCGGGCGGCCGGGCGACTGGAGGCGCTGCGCAGGTTCAAGCGCTGGCTCGGACCGAAGCTCGCCCGCACGGTGCACGCGCGGGCGCTGGCCTCCCGCAAGTAGGCCCGGCGCCTGTTCCACGGTGGGCCCCGCACCGGCCCCACCTTGGGTGAATGGCAATTCACCAGCTATGGTGAATTGCCATTCACCCTTTCTTTTTCGCATGGAGCGCCGATGGACCAGCCCGCACCGATAGCCGAGCCCTCCGCGCGGAGGGCCCTGCGGGACCGGCTCACGATCCCGGTGCTGGCGTTCGGCGGCATCCTCATGGCCGTCATGCAGACGGTCGTCGTCCCCCTGCTGCCCGACCTGCCCCGGCTCACCAACTCCTCGGCGGGCGCGGTCTCCTGGCTGGTCACGGCGACCCTGCTGTCCGGCGCGGTCCTCACCCCCGTCCTCGGCCGGGCCGGTGACATGTACGGCAAACGCCGGGTGCTGACCGGGGCCCTCGCCCTGATGACCGTCGGCTCGGTGATGTGCTCCCTGTCGTCCGACATCGTCGTGCTGATCGCGGCCCGCGCTCTCCAGGGCGCCGCCGCCTCCGTGGTGCCGCTGTCGATCAGCATCCTGCGCGACGAACTGCCGCCCGAGCGCCGGGGCTCCGCGGTGGCCCTGATGAGCTCGACCGTCGGCATCGGCGCCGCACTCGGCCTGCCGCTGGCCGCGCTCGTCGTGCAGTACGCCGACTGGCACACCATGTTCTGGCTGACCAGCGCCCTGGGCGCGCTGGGCGTGGCGGGCGTGTGGTGGGCGGTCAAGGAGTCGCCCGTACGGCAACCGGGCCGCTTCGACACGGTTGGTGCCCTCGGGCTCGCCGCCGGACTGGTGTGCCTCCTGCTCGGGGTGTCCCAGGGCGGGCAGTGGGGGTGGGGGAGTCCTTCGGTGCTGGCCCTGTTCCTCGCCGCCGTGGCCGTCCTCGGTCTGTGGTGGTGGCAGCAACTGCGTACCGAACTCCCGCTGGTGGACCTGCGGTTGGTCTCCCGGCCGCGCGTGGGTCTGTCGCACGTGGCGGCCCTGCTGACCGGGTTCGCGTTCTACGCCAACTCCCTGGTGACCGCCCAACTGGTGCAGGCGCCGAAGGCCACCGGATACGGACTCGGCCTGTCGATCGTGGCCACGGGCCTGTGCCTGCTGCCCGGCGGCATCACCATGCTGGTGTTCTCACCCGTCTCCGCCCGCATCTCCGCGTCCCGCGGCCCACGGATCACGCTCGCCCTCGGGGCCGCCGTCATCGCCTGCGGCTACGCGGTGCGCATCGCCGACAGCCGTGACCTCTGGATGATCATCCTGGGCGCGACGGTCGTCGCCACCGGCACCACCCTCGCCTACTCGGCGCTCCCCACCCTGATCCTGCGCGCGGTCCCGGCCGAGCAGACCGCCTCCGCCAACGGCGTCAACGTCCTGATGCGCACCATCGGCCAGGCGGTCTCCAGCGCGGCCGTCGCCGCCGTACTGGTCCACCACACCAGCCTGGTCGGCGGCGCCCCCGTGCCCACCCTGCACGGCTATCTGCTCGCCTTCGGGATGGCCGGCGCCGTCGCCCTGGCGGCCTGTGCCGCGGCCCTGACCATTCCCGGCGACGAATCGGCGCCCAAGAAGACGAAACGCGCCCAGGACCGCACCCGGAGCAGCCGGGACGAGGCGTTGGAGGGAGCATGAGTGTCGTGAGCACTCCTCCCACCGCGCCCGCCCGCCGCGACGCCGAGGCGACCAAGGCGGCCATCCTCAAGGCCGCCCGGCATCTGCTGGCCCGGCACGCCCACGGCGACATCACGCTCAAGGCGGTCGCCGAGCGGGCCGGCGTCAGCGCCCCGCTGATCCTCAAGTACTTCGGCAACAAGGACGCCCTCTTCGCCCGCGTCATGTCCTTCGAGGCCGACGCGGACGTGCTGCTGGACGCCCCGCTGGACGAACTCGGCCGGCACATGGTCCGCCACGTGCTCTTCAGCCAGTCCCAGCAGGGCGCCGACCCCCTGCTGCGGATCGTGTTCGCCCCTCTTCAGGGCGAACAGGGCGACATCCTGCGCGCCAACTTCCGCACCCAGGTGACCGCCCGCCTCACCGCCCGCCTCGACGGCCCCGACGCAGGCCTGCGCGCCGAGCTGGCCGTCGCCGCCCTGCTCGGACTCGGCGTGATCTACGGCATCGCCCGCGGCACCGAACTGCGCCGGGCGCCCCTGGAGGACGTGGTGGACCGCTACGCCCCCGCGGTGCAGACGCACCTCACGCCGAGTACGGGAACCCGGCGGTCGTAGCCATGAACCGCGCGGGATCGTCGAGCCACGGGAAGTGACTCGCGCCCGCCTGCACCACGACCTCGGCCTTCGGGAAGAGCCCGGCGAGTTCCCGCACCACGGGCGGCGGGGAGTTGAGATCGACCTCGCCGGCGAGCAGGAGAACGGGCGCGTCGAGGCGGCCCAGCCCGGCCCGGGTGACCTCCGGATCGAAGGCCCCTTCGGCGCCGTAGGCCCCCGCGGCCTCCTGGTTCCTCTGGTCCTCTCCGGCGGCGTGATGCGCCTGCGCGGTCGCGTCCCAACGGCCGTAGAAGAACGGCGATACGGCCGCCCAGTGCCCGGCGGCGGCCCGGCCGGCACCGATCTCCCCGAGCGCTTCGAAGCCCGTGGCGAACCACGGCTCGTCCCGGCGCAGCAGCGCGGTCTCCCGCCGGACCTCCCCGGAGACCGGGACCCCGACGGCGTACACACTCGGACTGATCAGCATCAGGCTGCGGAGTCGCTCCGGATGGCGGGCGGCGTACAGCAGCGCGAGGTTCGTGCCGCCGGAGTGCCCGAGCAGGTCGAGCCGGTCGAGGCCGAGGTGCTCGCGCAGGGCCTCCACGTCGTCGACCTGACGGTCGCAGCGATACGAGGACGGGTCGTCCGGCGTCGCGGACTCGCCGGTCCCGCGGAGGTCGAGCAGGACGAGCTGCCGGTGTGCCGACAGGCCACCGAGGTCGCCGAGGTAGGCGGAGGCCTGCATGGGGCCACCGGGGACGCAGACCAGGGGCGGGCCCTCGCCGGTCAGGTGGTAGGCCAGTTCGGTTCCGTCGGGCGCGGAGAAGGCAGGCATGATCATGACCTTCTCAGCGCCCTTCGGACGACCGCAACTGCTTATCGTGACGGCCACGGCTCGCCGCGCCGGTCGATGAGAGCAGCAGGCCGATCAGCGCAGCAAGCGGTCGAGGAACGCGTTCCCGAAGACGCCGTGCGGATCCAGCCGGTCCAGCACCCCGGCCGCCTGCCCCCACGTGCTCTCGCCGAACGAGGCCGGCACGACCGTGCTCAGCACCTCGTCGTCGCTCCAGACCGCGTCGTCCGTATAGGCCCAGCCCTTCGACCACTCGACCCGGGTGAGCGCGTGCTCCCCGTCGTAGGTGGTGAGGAGGAACTGCTCCAACTCCCGGAGAAATGCCTCCGCATGGGGTGTGCCGGGCAGCGTCAGGACGTCCAGCCAGACGGCCGTGTCCCACTCGGGGTGCGCCTCGCTAGGCCGGAGCGCGGACAGCAACGGGGCCCGGGCGCCGTCGAGTTCGACGTCGGCGGGGTCGTCTAGGCCGGTCACGCGGATCTCGACCGAGCCGTTGACCGGGAAGCGTCCCTGAGCCGCGTACGCGGCGAGACGCTCCCGGTAGAAGGACGTGAACTCCGCGATGACGCGCTGCACTTGGGCCCTGCCGGTGAGCACCGCGTAGCCGTTCGCGGCGACCCTCAGGGTGGTCGGTCTGATGTAGAGCAGCGTGTTCTTCGACGGCCCCCAGATGTCGGCGGACAGCGTCGTCACCAGGCCGAGCGCGGCCACGTCGAACTGCGCGTTGCCGAGCACCGGCGCCAGGTACCAGGCCGCGCCCGACACCATCCGCCCCACCAGGTCCGCCACCAGGGTCGGCACGTTGTCGGAGAAGGGGTAGTTGTACGGCGAGGTCACGTGCCGCGAGGTCAGCGGCCGGGTCGGCGACACGCTCCACACCTTCAGCCACGGCACCTCGGTGAAGGCGAACCAGATCGCCTCCACGCGCCCCGACTCGTCGAGGAAGCTCGCGAGGGTGCGCCCGTCGGAGCCCGGCGCGGCGAAGAGTTCGGCGGCCGGGATGTCCGTACGGCTCAGACACCGCAGCTGCGCGTTCGCGCCCACGCGCAGCACGACCTCGGTCACCAGGGAGCGGCCGAGGTGGGTGAGCAGCGCGGCACAGTCCGCCTCGTCGCGGTCGTACGTCCGCAGCACGTACGCGCCTGTGTCCTCGTCCCACACCACGGCGGTCAGCGACAGCACGAGATTGCTGAGCGAGCCGTAGGTGTGGCCGGGCGTCCGCCGCTCGTCCCGGGCCGGTACGGCGGTGCCGTGCGCGTCGATCGCCAGGGCGCCGCCGAGGGTGAGGTCGCCGGGAGCCGGCGCGGCGGTGACTCCGAGCCCGTGCCCCTCCAGGTAGGTGAGCAGCGCCTCCAGGGTGACCCCGGCGCCGGCGCGGACGGCGGTCGGCCCGTCGAGGGCGAGGCCGGTGAGGTGCGGGGCCGTGTCGACGAGGAGGACGGGCGCGTCCGACGGTGTGCCCTCGGTGATCGTCAGGGGCGACCAGCCGTGCGCGGCACCACGCGCGCGTACCGTCCAGCCGTGTCGCCAGGCCCAGTTGACGACGTCGACCACCTGGTCGGGGCCGCTCGGGGCGCAGGCCCACAGTCCGTCGGCGGTGATCTCGCCGACCCAGTTCCGGTACGCCGAGCGGTACAGGTCGACGTCGGTGGGGAAGTCCGGCAGCTCCTGTGCCGCCGTCGCCGGATCCGCGGCGATCAGGACGGGCACGGTGGCCAGCGCGGCGGCACCGAACAGGAAGCCGCGACGGGACCAGGAGGGGTCGCAGGGCGGGGCTGAGGACGCGGCGCGGGACGGGTCGTCCGGGGCGTCGAACACTAAGTTGTTCATTGAACGGTCAGTCACGGCCACACGCTAGGGCGCCGTTGACACGTGCCGTCCATTCGTCGAATCCCATCACCCGTGTGAGTGACAGATTCACAGACGTGACACCGGAGCGGTCGGGTCCGTGCACCGGAGCAACCGGTTCCGCGGATGTCGGTGGCGGATGACAGACTGACGCCATGGACGAGCGCACTTTCGGTAGGTCGGGTCAGCAGGCATCCGTCGTCGGTCTCGGCACGTGGCAGCTGGGTGCCGACTGGGGAGACGTGGACGACAAGGAAGCCCTCGCGGTGCTGGAGGCGGCGGCCGAGTCGGGGGTGACCTTCTTCGACACGGCCGACGTGTACGGCGACGGACGCAGCGAGGAGACCATCGCCGGCTTCCTGCGCGGCCGACCCGACCTGCACGTCCTGGTGGCCACCAAGATGGGCCGCCGGGTCGACCAGCTCCCCGAGAACTATGTGCTCGACAACTTCCGCGCGTGGAACGACCGTTCGCGGCGCAACCTCGGCGTGGACCGCATCGACCTGGTCCAGCTGCACTGCCCGCCGACCGCCGTCTACTCCTCGGACGAGGTGTTCGACGCCCTCGACACCCTGGTCGCCGAGGAGCGCATCGCCCAGTACGGCGTCAGCGTGGAGACCTGCGCCGAGGCGCTGACCGCTATCGCGCGGCCCGGTGTGGCCAGCGTGCAGATCATCCTGAACCCGTTCCGCATGAAGCCCCTGCGCGAGGTGCTCCCCGCGGCCCACGCGGCCGGCGTCGGCGTCATCGCGCGCGTGCCGCTCGCCTCCGGGCTGCTGTCGGGCAAGTACACCAAGGACACCGTCTTCGCGGAGAACGACCACCGCACCTACAACCGGCACGGCGAGTCCTTCGACGTCGGCGAGACCTTCTCCGGCGTCGACTACGCGACCGGGGTCGAGGCCGCCGCGGAGTTCTCCGCCCTGGCCCCCGAGGGGTACACACCCGCCCAGCTCGCCCTGCGCTGGATCGTCCAGCAGCCGGGCGTGACCTCGGTGATCCCCGGCGCCCGCACCCTCGAGCAGGCCCGCGCCAACGCTCTGGCCGCCGAGCTCCCGGAGCTGACCGATCAGACGCTCGCGGCGATCGCCGATCTCTACGACCGGCGGATCAAGGAGCAGGTCGAGGGCCGCTGGTAGCCGGACCTGGGAGGGTCGCTGTTCTCGGGGTAGTCGGGCGGGGAGAAACGCTGACCGAAGCCGACCGGGAGGACAAGTGACCGATCCGCAGGCCGACACCGAGCGGGGCGACGGGCGCGACGAGACCGAGGCGGAGCGCGCCGACCGGATGTGGGGCGAGCTGATCCAGGAGATCCGTGTCGCCCAGACGGGCGTGCAGATCCTCTTCGGTTTCCTGCTCACCGTCGTGTTCACACCGCGCTTCGTGGACCTGAGCCAGACGAACGAGACGATCTACATCGTGACGGTCGTCCTCGGCGCCTGCGCCACGGGCGCCCTGATCGGACCGGTCTCCCTGCACCGCCTGGTCTCCGGTCGGCGGGTCAAGACGCAGGCGGTGCGATGGGCGTCCCGGCTGACGATCGTCGGGCTGTCCCTGCTGTTCGCCACCATGATCGCCGCCCTGCTGCTGGTCCTGCGGGTGGCGACGCACGACCACTACGTGCCCTATCTGGTCGCGGGCGTGGCGGCCTGGTACGTGCTGTGCTGGCTGATCCTGCCCCTCTGGACCCGGCACCGCTACACGGTCAAGTGACCGCCGGCGAAAGCCTGTTGACCCCCCCGCCGCCCGCTACCGGACCTGCCGGCCGTGCTCGGGCAGCGCGGCCAGCTGCCGGTCGTGCACCCGGCTCAGCACCAGCACCGACACCGTGGCGCCGATCAGCGCGCAGAACATGTCCCACTGCGTGTCCCACACATCGCCCTGCGTGGCCAGGAAGGCGTCCGCCGCCTGCCCGCCCACCACGGCCGACAGCCACTCCAGCATCTCGAAGACGGCACTGAAGGCCAGGCACGCGCACACGGTCAGCGGGGCCAGCCAGCGGCTGCCGCGCAGCGGTGACGTCCGGCTGAGCAACTCCCGTACCAGGACGGCCGGTACGAAGCCCTGCATGAGGTGCCCGAAGCGGTCGTACGGATTGCGGTCGAGGCCGAAGGTGTCCCGCACCCAGTCGCCCAACGGCACTTCCGCGTACGTGTAGTGGCCGCCCACGGCCAGCACGAGCGCGTGCGCGGCGAGCAGGCAGCACAGCAGGTTCGTGAGCGGGAAGCGCCGCCAGGTGAGGGCGACGATCGGCAGCCCGACCAGCACCCACATCGTCTCCAGGAACCACGTCGTGGGGTCCTTCGCGCCCCAGGCCGACACGGCGAGGCCCACGGCCACGATGCCGGCGAGCACGACGGGCAGATGCTGCCGGGGGACGGTGGGGTGCGCGAGCGTGGTCATGGGGGCTCCTCCTGGTGGGAGCCCCCATCGTGGCGGGACGGCCGGGCGTCGGCATGAGTACGACTACTCAGCCGCGCCCGGGTAGCAGTACCTCAGTTCTGCGCGCTGCGCAGGGCGGTGATGCACGTGGTGATGGCCTGCTGGAGTTCCTCCAGGCGCTGGACCATGTCGTCCTCGACGAACTCCTGCACATCGTCGAAGGTCAGCTCCTCGAAGACCTTCGTGGCCTTCTGCAGGCTGCTGTAGAACTTCGTCCGCCGTTCCTGGACACGCAGTTCGGGATCGGCCTCCACGGCCTCGACGACGAGCGACTTCATGGTGTCGTAGGCCTCGGTGGCCCACTCGCCGGTGTCCTCGTCCTCCTCCAGCTCGTCGAGCAGGGACAGGTGGCGCTCGGCCTCCTGGCGCAGGTCGACGGGCGCGTCGATGGTCTGCCCGGCGGGCGTCTTGACCTGGCCCGACTCGGCGATCTGACGCACGTACCCGATCCGGTCGGCCGACCGGGACTCGGTGGCGACGGCCTTCTTGAGGTCGTCGGTGCGGACGACGTCCCGGGCCAGCTCGGCCTGGAGCTCCGGGTCCTCGCGCACCCGGTCGAGCAGGGCCTGGCGGGCGGCGCGGGCCGTGGAGGGGTCGGCGAGGATCGCGGCGCGCAGCGCGGTCGGGTTCTCGGCGACCTCCAGCGCCTTCGTCGGGCGGATGCCCTCGGCCTCGGCGGCCTCGGAGATGGCGGTGCCCCGCTCGGACGTCGCGCTGTTGCGGGAGGTGTAGTAGGTGAGCCACAGGTCGGCGTCCGGCAACTCGACGTCCTGGCCCGGCGCGAGCGCCTCGAAGTGCGGGACGACACCGTCGTCGGCGGCCCGGTCCCAGGCCTTGTAGTAGCGCATGACGCGGTCGGCGGAGCAGCCGGCCAGCTCGGCGAACTCCTTCGCGGACACCTTCGGCGTCTCCTCCGCGCCCTGGCCGCCGGGCCGTACGCTGCGCGCCACCATCAGGCCGAAGGCCCAGCCGCCGGTCCTGGCGTAGACGCCGAACTCGCGCGCGTCCCGCGCCACGAGGTCGGACAGGGGCGCGGCGGACGTCTCGGACGGGTCGATCGCTAGGGTCACGGATGACTCTCCTGTGCACGGCGGACGGGGGGTGAAGCTGCAGACCGGAAGCCTAGCCGCACGTATGGCGATGGTCGGGCAGGCCTGGGCATCGGCGCGCTCCTCGGCGAAGATGCCGTCATGAGTGATCGTTCGCTGCCCACCGCCACCCCCGCCGCCCAGGGCGTCGACGCCTCCGGCGTCCACGCCTTCCTCGACGCCCTCGAAGCCGACCCCGCCATCGAGCCGCACAGCCTGATGATCATGAGGCGCGGTCACCTGGTGGCCTCCGGCTGGTGGGCGCCCTACGCGCCCGAACGTCTGCATCTCCTCTACTCGCTCAGCAAGAGCTTCACGTCGACGGCCGCGGGCCTCGCCGCCGGCGAAGGGCTGCTCCGCTTCGACGACCCGGTGATCTCGTACTTCCCGGAGTTCGAGGCCGACATCACCGACCCGCGCAGCCGCGCGATGCTCGTGCGGCACGTGGCGTCCATGGCCAGCGGGCACGAGGCCGAGACCCTGGACCGGGCGCGCGCGGCCGACCCCGAGGAAATGGTGCGCGGCTTCCTGCTGGTGCCGCCCGAGCGCGAGCCGGGCACCGTCTTCGCCTACAACCAGCCCGCCACCTACACACTCGCCGCGATCGTCCAGAAGGTGACCGGCCAGTCCCTGACGGAGTACCTGCGCTCCCGGCTGCTCGACCGGATCGGCGTCGGCGAACTGGCGTGGCTGCGCGACGGGGCCGGCCGCGAATTCGGCTTCAGCGGGCTGCACGCCACGACCGACGCGATCGCCCGGCTCGGCCAGTTGTATCTGGCGGACGGCGTCTGGGAGGGCGAGCGGCTGCTGCCCGAAGGATGGGTCGCCGAGGCCACACACGTGCACGTCGACAACAGCTCCGGTACGCCCGAGGCGGCACTGTCGGACTGGCAGCAGGGCTACGGCTACCAGTTCTGGAGGGCGCGGCACGGATACCGGGGCGACGGGGCGTACGGGCAGTTCTGTGTGGTGCTGCCCGAGCACGACGCCGTGATCGCGACGACCGCGGCCACCGAGGAGATGCAACGGGTGCTCGACCTGGCCTGGGAGCACCTGCTGCCGGCCTTCGGACCCGAGCCGCTCCCCGGCCGGGAGGTGGCGGACGTGTCTCTGGCGGAGCGGTTGGCGCGGCTCGAACTGCCGCCGGCCGCGGGGAAGTCCGCCCCGCCGGAGGGCGACCGGGACTGGTCAGGCGCCGAGTTCACCCCCGAAGGCGGTGTCTGCGCCGACCGGCCGAAGCTGACCGCGGTCGAGGTGACGGCCGACGCGGACGGCTGGGGGCTGGTTCTCACGGAGGCAGGGCATCGGCTCGATCTGCGGTTCGGGGAGGCCGGTTGGGCCGTCGCCGAGGGGGCGCCGCCCACCGCGGTGAGCGGGGGATGGACCGACGCCGACACCCTCGCGATCGACGTGCTGTTCCTGGAGACGCCCCACCGGCTGGCGGTGACGTGCTCGCTGCCCGAGCGGACGTTCACGGCGAAGTGGCGTACGACCCCGCTGCACCCCCTCCCGCTGCGCGCGATGCGGGCGCCCCGGCCGTCGGTCTGACGCGAGCGCCCCGGCCGTCAGTCCAGAGTCACCCGGAACGTCTTCAGGAAGGTGTTCAGCGCCTGGCGGTTGGCGGCGTCGTCCCAGTCGGCCGCCGGTGTCGTCCAGCGCATCGAGAAGCTGCGGCCACCGCCGATGAGGAAGCCGCGGCCGAAGGTCTGCACCTGCGTGCCGTCGACATCGGAGAGCCACTCCATGTCGGCGGCCTTGTATCCCTGGTACGTCGTCGCCTCGATGTCGCCGATCCGCTTGAACCCGGCGGTCTGCTTCAGCACCGGCTCCACGTCGTCCCGCCACACGGCGACGGGATCGGGGCCGGCGACCTCGCTGTAGGTCACGGCGAGCGTGCGGGGATCGTCGTCCGCGCCGAAGGTCACGCGGACCGACTCGGTGCCGCCCTTCTGGGTCTCCAGCCGCTTCCAGCCGGCGGGGAGGGCGACGGAGAAGCCTTCCGGCGCGGTGTAGCGGCGGAATCCGGCCGGCAGACCGGTGGCCGAGGCGGAGGCCGTGGGGGACGGGGAAGTCGACGGAGATGTCGACGGGGAGGCCGGCGGTGTGGTCTTCGGTGGTACGGATGCGGGTGGTGCCGAGGCTCTGCCGTCGGTGCGCTGACCGGCCGCGGAGACGTCGGCCGAGGCGGACGGCCGGGCCGCCGAACCGGCCTCGGAGTCGTTGAGGCCCGGCAGTTGGTGGGTCGCGGCGAGTACGGCGACGGCGACCGTGCCCACGGCCAGGGCGGTGCCGACGGCGATGGAGGGCCGGCGCCAGTTCGGGACGGCGTGCACCGCGGCGACGTAGACATCCCGCAGGCCGTGCCCCGAGCCGCTGCGCAGGGTCGCTTCCGGTTCCTCGGTGAGCACACGGCTGAGGGCCTCCCGGACCACCGGCCGGGTCAGCCGTTCCCTGGAGTTCTTGCGGAGCAGCCCCTGCACGGTCTGGGTGAGGGGGCCCGCCCGCACGGGGGAGCGCAGCGGAAGCTTGTCCACACCCTTGAGCGTGGCCTCGGGCCGGTCGCGTTCGCGGAACGGCGGGCGCCCCTCGATCATCGTGTAGAGCATCGCGCCCAGGGCCCACATGTCGGCCGCCGGGCCGATCCGCTGGTCGCGGGCCTGCTCGGGAGAGGCGTACGAGGGTGCGGTGAGCCGGGGCGCGAGGGTGGCCCCCGCCAGGCCGAAGCCGGTGATCACGATCGGGCCCCGGTCCTGGATGTACAGCTGGCCCGGGCTCAGCTCGCCGTGCGTGATGCCCTCGGCGTGCGCGACCTCCAGCACGTCGAGCAGCTCCAGCGCGATGCGCGCGGCCCGCACGTAGTCGAACGGGCCCTGCTGTTCGAGGAGTTCGCCCAGTGGGGTGCCGTCGATCCATTCCGTGACGGTCCACAGGGCGCCGTTCTCCTCCACGGCGTCGACGACGGTCGCGACCCGGCCGGGGCACAGCCGTCCCATCGTCTCGGACATCCGGATGATGCGGGCGGCGCGCGGCACGGCCTCCGGGCCCGGATCGTCCGGGAGCCCGATCTGGGCGAGGAGAAATGGGCGTTGGGCCTCGACATCGTTGCCGTACCAGCAGAGGCGATTTGTCTCGCGCTGGACGACATCGACGAGCCGGTACCTTCCGGCGACCAGCTCGTGCGTGAAGATGTGCGCCTTGACCATGGTCATCCCTCGCTGAACCCGGGTGTTCCCCTTTCCCAGAAGTACGGCGAGTGGGCCTCGGTATGTTCAAACATTCCGCGACCAAAGGGCGGCGGCCGCCTTTTGTTCATACGGAGTTGGGTATTTCCATAGGGCCGGATTGAACCTGACGGATATTCAACCCGGCTCAACTCGTCGGTAGCTCACGGGAATTCAGCGCAGACCGAAGCGCTCCGCCCATGCCACCACATCACCCGCCGTCGCGTTGCCCCCGCACACGACCAGTCCGATCCGCGCACTGTCGCCGACCCGCTCGACCACCTGCCGGGCCGCCGGCAACAGACATCCGGCCGCCGGTTCGGTCCACACCTTGGCGTGCTCGGCGAGATCCAGGACGCCCCGCACGGCCTCCCGGTCGGACACCACGAACACCTCCTCGACCAGCGCGGACACATGGTCGTAGGTCAGTTGGGACACGGTCGGCGCGCAGAGGGTCGTCACGATCGAGGACGGGTCCACCGGGACCGGACCGCCCGTCGCCAGCGCCCGCGACATGGCCTCCGCGCCCTCGGTCTCCACGCCCCAGACCCGTACACCCGGCCGTAGCGCCCGGAAAGCCGCCGCCACACCGGCGATCAGCCCGCCGCCCCCGATGCTGACGACGACGTCCGTGAGGTCGCCGGCGTCGGCGGCGAACTCCAGCCCGACCGTGCCCTGTCCGGCGATGACGACGGCGTCGTCGAAGGGGTGGACCGGCGTCAGCCCCTCCGCGGGCAGTCGCTCCATGAGCGCGAACGCCTCGGCCATGCCCTCCGTCAGCCGCACCGACGCCCCGGCGGCCTCCGCGATCTCGATCGAGCGCGCGGGAGCCGTGCGCGGCATGATCACCGTGGCCTTCACGTCGAGCGCCGCGGCCATCACCGCGAGGGCGATCCCGTGGTTGCCGCCGCTGACCGCCACGACCCCGGCCGCCCGCTCCGCCTCGCTCAGCGAGAGCAACTTCGCCGTGGCACCGCGCGCCTTGAAGGACCCGGTGCGCTGGAGCAGTTCGAGCTTCGTGGTGACCGGAACGCCGAGCAGGTCGGACAGGCCCGGGCTCGGCACCGTGGGCGTGCGTACGACATGGCCGGCGATCCGCTCGCCTGCGGCTTCGATGTCCGAGATCCCGATCAAGGCACTCACCCTCCCGGCACGGGGGTGAAGGTCCGCGCCGCTTGCACCCTGACCCGGCGAGCGGTCGCAGGTCAACACGGATTTTCCTACGGCGGGGAGGGGTGCCCGTTTCTGCTTGTGCCGAGCCCTGTAGGGGAGAGCATCAGAGGTCGCGCCGGATGAGAAAGTCCAGCAGCGACCGCAGTTCGGTCACGGCCTGATCCGTCAGCGGGGGCGCGGCGAGCACCGTCTCCACGGCGGCGATGTGCCGCCGCGCCTCCGTCAGCGCCGCCGACCGCCCGCCGCCCGCCTCGATCAGGGCGGCCGCCTCCGCCGGCGCGTCGCCGCGGTCCAGCAGTCCGGCGAGCCGACGGGATCCGGGATTCGACGAGTCGAGCGCGGCCAGCACCGGGTAGGTCTTCTTCCGCTCCCGGAGGTCGCCGTGGACGGGCTTGCCCGTGACCGCCGGATCGCCCCAGATGCCCAGCACGTCGTCCACGATCTGGAAGGCGACCCCGAGGTGCCGGCCGGCCCGGTCGAGGGCGGCGGCGACCGGGGGCGGCGCGCCGCCGAGCAGGGCGCCGAGGGCCGCCGCGCAGCCCAGCAGGGCGCCCGTCTTGTGCTCGGCCATCGTGCGGTACTCGTCGGGCCGCACCCGCCCGGGACCCGTCCACGGGCGGTCGGTGAACAGCAGGTCGTCCGCCTGCCCGTGCACCAGGTCGCCCAGCGCGGCGGACAGTAACCGCAGCGCCCGCGGCCCCGCCGGAGTGGCGGCGAGCGTCTCGACGGCGAGCGCGAACAGCGCGTCCCCGGCGAGGACCGCGGGACCGGTGCCGTACGCCTTCCACACGGTGGGGCGGCGGCGCCGGGACTGGTCGCCGTCCATGATGTCGTCGTGCAACAGGGAGAAGGCGTGCACCAGTTCCACCGCGACCGCCGCCGGCACCCCGTCCGCGCCTGGCGCACCCGCGCCCTCGGCCGCCAGCACGGCGAGCGCCTGCCGCACCCCCTTCCCGCCGGAGGCGTCGGCCGGTGCCCCACCCACCTCGCACCAGCCGAAGGAGTACGCGGCCATCTCGCCCACCCAGGGGTGCATCCGCCCGACGGCCTCCCCGAGAGCGGGTCGCACCAGGCCGCGGCAGCGGTCGAGGACCCGACGGGCATCCGCCGGCGCCTCCAGCCTGGTCACGGGCGCCTCCAGCGTGGTCGTCGGGCGACCCGGCGCGCTCATCGGGCGACCTCCGTCCGGAGACCGAGCTCCACCTCGGCCCGCGCCACCATCTCCCTGGCGTGTCGCAGTCCGATCCGGTCCAACTCGCCGGCGAGTCGCGCCAGTTCGTCGGCCGTCTCGGCACGGTCCCGGCCCAGCCGGGCCAGCGACTTGGCCAGCCCGAGCCGCGCCAGCGCCGTACCGCGCGGCTCGCTCATCGCCCGGAACTCCGCGAGCGCCTGCTCGTACAGATCCCGGGCCTCCGCGTAACGCCCCGCCCGGTACAGGACGTTGCCGCGCATCTTGTGGTTGTAGGCCAGCGCGCTGGACAGCTTCATCGCCCGGCACGCCGTCTCCGCCTCCGACAGCAGCGCGAGCGCCCGCTCGGTGTCCCCGTCGCGTACGGAGACGATGTCGGCGAGCCCCCGCAGCGCCCAGGCGTGCCCACGCCGGTCCTCCGCACCCGCGGCGATCTCGGCGGCCTCCTCGAACAGGGCGTACGCGGTGTCGTAGGAACCGGTGTTGCGGTGGATCTGCGCGATGCCCTCCAGGGCCCACACCGTGTGCCGTGCCTCGCCGCGCCGCCGGGCCTCGGCCAGGAGTTGCTCATGCAACCGGGCGACCGCCTCGTAGTCACCCTGGATGCGGCCCGTCTCGGCCAGCCCCGCGAGGGAGTAGCCGCGGACGACGACATCCCCGCCGGACTTGCCCATGTCGGCGGCGAGTTGCAGCAGCCGACGGGCCAGCGGGAAGGCGCCGCGCTGTCGGGCGAGGGTGCCGCCGCTCCACAGTGCCCAGGCCATCGCCGCCATGTCCCCGGCCTCCCGGGCCGAGCGGTAACTGGCCTTCCACGCGCGATCTGCGTCCCCGACCTGCCCCAGCCGCCGGTGCGCCTCGGCCACCGCGAGCCCCGAACGCGCCGCCTCCCCGTGCTGACCAGCCTGTTCCGCCTCCTTCAACTGCCGGGTGCCGGCGGCCAGTACGTCGGTCAGCGAGGAGTTCACGGACAGGGTGGTGAGGGCGCCCTGGTACTCCGGGGCGTGTGCCTTGCCGTACATGGATGCCTTTCGGTCCATATACACGATGCGTATACATTGAGCGTATACATGTCTGCTCTACGCTCTGTGTATACATAGTGTGTATAGTGCGTCGAAAATGGGCCCTGGCCGGGAAGGCCAGGGCATCACTTGTTGTCGATCAAGACGCCACTTCCGCCGCCGGGGTTGCTTGTGCGACGCAGATCACTCGACGCGGATCACGCGAGGGGAGGTCAGTGCTGCTGGGCCTTCTGCGGGGTGACCTCGCTGGGCCGCACGACGACGTATCCCTGGCCCTGGAGCATCAGCTGTACGGCCTCGCCGGAGCCGCCGCGCAGCATCGAGCCGATGGACTGCGAGCGGTGCAGCGAGGTTCCAAGTCCCGCCGTCCAGCCGACGACCGCGTCCGTGTCGACGTACACCGGGTACTGCGGCGAGACCGGGATGACCAGCGGATTGCCGTCGCAGACCAGACCCAGCCTGCCCTGTCCGGTGAAGACGCTGTTGAACAGGCCGCCACCGGCCATGCCCGCGCCCTTCACAGTCGAGATCCGGTACGACAACGAGGAGTCGAAACACAGGACGTTGCGGCCGTTGACCGTGAACTCGTCGCCCGGGTCAATGTCGACGACGAAACAGTTCTGCGCCTCGTGCGCGAACCACGCCTCGCCCTGTCCGCGCACCGCCATGAGCGGCAGGCCCTCGCCGGTGACCGCGCGCTTGAGCATGCCGCCCACGCCCTGGCCCTTGCGTTCGAACTGCAGATTGCCGCGGTAGGCGATCATCGCGCCCTGGCGGGCGTGCATCTCGCCGTTCACCGCGTACTTGATGCACTTGGCGTTCTCGACGGTCATTCCCGGCTCGACGGCCGGCTGGACCATGCGCTCACTGGAAAACAGGTCACCCTTCATGCGGGCATCCTGGCCCGGACGGGTTGATTCCGCCAAGATCGTCGACGAGAACCTGACAGAACCGGGACGTTGCGCGGATCAGGCGCCGAAGAGCTGGGTCCAGTACGTGCCCGACGGGCCGCCGCCCGCGAAGCCGATCCCGATGTGGGTGAAGTCGGGCTTGAGGATGTTGGCGCGGTGACCGGGACTGTTCATCCAGCCCTCCACGACCTCGGCGGCGGAGCGCTGCCCGCAGGCTATGTTCTCGCCGATCGTCCGGCGTCGGGAGCCCGCCCGGGCGGCCCGGTCCCAGGGCTGGCCGCCCTCCGGGTCCGTGTGCGAGTAGAAGGCGCGGGCCACCATGTCCGCGCTGTGCGCCTGCGCGGCCCGCGTGAGGAGGGGGTCGGTGCCCAGCGGAGGTAGACCCGCCCGGGCGCGCTCCCTGTTGGTGAGATCGACGACCTCGGCGGCCGTGCGGTCCAGGTCGCCGGGGGTGAGGGGCCGCGCCCACAGGGCAGTCCAGAAGATGTCGCCGGAGCGCCCGTCGGCGACGTGCGCCAGCCCCGCGTGCGTGAACGCCGGATCGGACAGGGTGCGCCGGGTCTGCTCCCCGCGCAGGCAGTAGTCGACGAACTCGGAAGGGGTGCGCGGACCGGAGACGAGGTGCTCGCCGATCGTCAGATACGTGTATCCCGTGGCCGTGACGCGCTGGTACACGGAGACGCCGTCGCGGCCCTCGACACCGAGTTGCCCGGCCGCCGCCATCGCGGAGGCGTGGGCGCGCGCGGCGGACGTCAGGCGGGAGTCCAGGGCGACGGGTGGCGAACCGGCCCTGGCGCGGGCGGGGTTGATCAGCCGGAGGAAGCCGTCGGGGTCGGCGGCGGGGGAGGGGTGTCCGGAGGAGGCGGAGGGCGTGGATCGGCTGCTGGGGGCGGGTGGTGCGGAGTGGCCGTGGGAGACGGGCGAGTTGGCCCGGCCGCGGGACAGGTTCGGCAGGGACCAGCGGCGACCCGTCGGCGGCGCGGGTGCCGCCGGCTGCGCCGGGTCGTCGGTGACGTCCACGCCGAAGTCGCGGGCGATGCCCGCCAGTCCGTCGGCATACCCCTGGCCCAGGGCGCGCAGCTTCCAGGTGCCGCCCCGCCGGTAGATCTCGGCGAGCAGCAGCACGGTCTCCTGCTGCGGGCGCGGCGGGGCGAAACGGGCGAGTTGGCGGCCACCGGGGGCGCTGAGATGGAGGGCGGGTGCAGGCAGGCGGCCGAGCGGGGTGCCGGGGTCGGCGGGGCTGACGACCACCGTGATCCGGGTCGCTCCGGGTCGCAGCCGCGGCGGGTCGACGGTCAGGGTGTCGCCGTCGAGGCGGGCGCCCGGGGCGGACGGCTGGTTGTAGAACACGAAGTCGCCGTCGCCCCGGACCTTGCCGCCGTCGTCCGTGATGAGCGCGGAGACGTCGAAGGGGCCCGGCACCCGGACGGTCAAGGCGCCGGCGGGCAGGGGCATGTTGCCGCCGGGGACCAACTCGGTCATCGCACCGCCCTGATGTGTCGTCGTCCGCGGCCCGGTGGGGGTGCCAGAACCCCCGGTGGGCTTGCCGGATCAACGTCCGTCAGGGCGGTCCGGGTTCCCGCGGCGATCAGTTCCTGACCACGCCGGGCGCGATGTCCTCGTACCGCTCGACGGGTGTGACGGCGCGTGGCGACTTCGCGGGCTTTCCGCAGAACGCGGACTCCAGCGTGCCCAGCATGGTGTTGAGGACCTCGCCGTTGTTGGAGGTGGTGGCGAGCGCCGCGAGGCTGCGCCTGCCGTCCTTGGAGGCGAAGGCGTACGTGTAGTAGCCCTGGACGGCACCGGTGTGACCGTAGACCGAGACTCCGCACGTCAGGTCGCGGCGGCGCAGGCCGAGACCGTACGCCTGGGTGCTGTTGACCGGGATCATGCGCTCCATCTGCTTCAGGCTCGCGGCCGAGGTGAGGCGGCCGCCGAGCAGGGCGGTCAGGAAGGTGTTGAGATCCCGGGTGCTGGAGATGATCGCGCCCGCGCTCTGCGCCCAGGAGGCGGTCTGGTCGGTCGCGTCGACCAGTTTCGCGCCGGCCTGGTCGGGTGTGAGGTAGCCCTTGGTGTGGCGGCCGGGGATCTTCGTGCCTGGGTGGAGGTAGAAGGTGTCGCGCAGCTTCAGCGGCTTGAAGACGCGGTTCTCGTACGCCGTCCGTACCGAGTGGCCGGTGAGCTTCTCGATGAGCAGGCCCGCGACCACGAAGTTGGTGTTGGAGTACGCGTAGGCGGCGCCGGGCTCGTTGGTGCGGGCGTGCCGAAGTGAACGGTCCACGAGTTGGCGGTAGGTGAAGACCTTGGTGCGGACCGCCTCGAAGCCGGGCACGGTCTTGGCGAACATGTCGTTCGTGTAGTCGTACAGACCGCTGCGGTGGGCCAGCACGTGCCGGACCGTGATGCGCCGGTCCGGGAGCAGGCCCGGCAGGTAGCGGTCGACGGAGGCGTCGAGGTCGAGCTTCTTCTCGTCGGCCAGTTGGAGCAGCACCACCGCCGAGAAGGTCTTGGTGACGCTGCCGATACGGAAGCGGTCGACGGTGGACAGGGCCCGGCCGGTCGTGCGGTCGGCGACACCGACGGCCGCCGTCCGTACTTTGCCGTGGTCGACGACGCGGGCCATGGCGCCGGGCGCGCCTTGCTGAACTGCCGTACGCAGGACGCTTCTCAGGCCGGTGATGTCCGGTTTCGGGCGGGATTCCGCCGGTGCGGCCTGCGCCGGTACCGCGAGGAGGGACAGGGTGAGGGTCCCCAGGACCGCACCCTTGGCCAGGGATGCGATATCTGTCACATTCACGCGGTGCAACCTTCTTCCGTCGAGTCACATCTCCACAGGGGACGCACAGTTGGTCACTCGTTGATCACCGCGCGCCGTGGATTTGCAAAGTATTGCCATGGATCACGCTGAAAGCGATGATTTGGGCTTTACATGTCCATGACTTATCCATAAGGGTTTCGCCTCAGGGCCCGACCAGCCCTCGTGGTGCTCAACGGCGCCACGCCTCGGGGCGGTTGGATTTCCGGCCGCTCTGCCAGGAAGGAAACCCTCACCAGTGCGTAGACCGCACATACGCAGCGTGGCGGTCGCCGTCGCCGTGACGACGGCTGCCACGGGCCTCGCGGGTACCGCGTTCGCCGACCCCGCCGCGGGGGCGGGGTCCTCGAAGGCCGCCGCCGAAAGCTCGGCCGCGTCCGTGGTGGCCGCCGCGCGCGCCGCCGCGTTCGCCCACTCCTCGGCGACCGGTGTCCTGACCGGCGACGAACTTCAGGCCACGGACGTCCTGATCGACCCGGAGGGCGCGCGGCACGTCCGCTTCGCCCGGGCCCACGAGGGCATGCAGGTCCTCGGCGGCGACCTCGTCGTGCACCTCACCCGGCAGTTGAAGTACGCGGGCGTCACCCGCGCCGCCGACCACACGGTCAAGCCGGCCACCAGCGACGCCAAGCTCAGCGCCGCGCAGGCCGAACAGAAGGCCGCGTCGGCGGCCAAGGGCGACGCCGGTCCGGCCGTCCTCGTGGTCGACGCGCGCGACGGCGGCTCCGCCCTCGCCTACCAGGTGCGGGTCAGCGACAGCGGCACCACTGAGGGCGGCGGTTCCAGCACCGTCGTCATCGACGCCGTGACCGGCAAGGTGCGCAGCAACACGCCCGACAGCGACGAGTTCCTCTCGCCCGAGCTGCTCGAGACCCTGCGCAAGCGGGGCGAGAAGCTCGACCCGCAGACCGGCATCGGCTCGCAGGCCGCGGGGCTCACCGCCGCCTCGTCGGGTGCGGCCGCCGTGCACTACCCCCAGACGGTCACGGGCACCGGCAAGTCGCTCTTCGTCGGCAAGGTCTCGCTGACCGTCACCCGGACCGCCGCGAAGAAGTACCAGCTCAAGGACCCGAAGCGGTACAACTCCGAGACCCGGGACGCCAAGGGCACGTTCACGGAGAACTTCGCCCGCGGCAAGGCGATCGTCAACTCCACGTCCACGTTCGGCAACGGCGCCCTCTCCAGCCGCAACAGCGCGGCCGTCGACGCCCAGTACGGCGTCACCAAGACCCTGGACTTCTACAAGAAGACCTTCGCCCGCAAGGGCATCGCCAACAACAGCAAGGCCGCGAAGGCGATGGTCCACTGGGGCACCGAGGTGGCCAACGCCTTCTGGGACCCCACCTGCGGCTGCATGCTGTACGGCGACGGTGACGGCGTCATGTTCAAGAAGCCGCTCGTCGTCCTCGACGTCACCGGCCACGAGCTGACCCACGGCGTGGTGGACGCCACCGCCAAGCTGGAGCCCACGTACGTCGATTCCGACGGCAACCAGTACGGCGAGCCGGGCTCCCTGAACGAGTCCCTCGCGGACATCTTCGGCTCGAACGTCGAGTTCTTCACCAACAACGCGAAGGACAAGCCCGACTACCTCATCGGCGAGAAGCTGGGCCTCGCCCAGAAGTTCCTGCGCCGCCTGGACAAGCCGTCGCTCGACGTGCTCGAAGGCGCGATCGACTACTGGTCGCCCGAGGTCTACGACACCGAGGTGCACGCCGGTTCCGGCGTCTCCTCGCACGCGTACTACCTGCTCGCCGAGGGCAGCGGCCGCAAGACGATCAACGGGGTCGCCTACGACTCGCCGACCTACGACGGCTCCACGGTCAAGGGCATCGGCCGCACCAAGGCCACGGCGATCTTCTACCGCGCCCTGACCCGCTACATGGTCTCCACGACCGACTTCCACGACGCCCGCTCGGCGACGCTGAAGGCGGCGAAGGACCTGTACGGGCTGAACAGCACCGAGTACAAGACGGTCAACAAGGCCTGGGCAGGGGTCAACGTGACCGTCGCCAACACGCCGGCCATCAACCGCTGACCCGAGAGTCCAGAGTTCAGAACCACTGGTTCTCGACCTCCTGCGACACCGACAGCACGGTGTCGCAGGAGGGGCAGCGCGCCTCCCCGAAGACATAGGTCAGGGCCCGGGCCACCTCCGCCTGACCATGGGCGACCGCCTCGCCGTGCAGTCGCGCCCCGATGCCCGACAGCCGCTCCGGTACCGCCGGTGTCAACTCCCCGCGTGATGCGGTGTCCTCACCGCTCGCCCCGGACACGTAGTCCCCGACGGACACGAACGTCCCGAAGCCGCCGAAGGCGATGTACAGGCTCTCCTCGCACTCCGGGCACTCGAACTCGTACTCCTCGCTGTTCACCCCCGCCAGGGCCTCGGACCAGATGCCGGCGCCCTCGAAGGACAGGACGGACTGGAGGAGGTTCACGAAGAGCGGCGTGGTCTGATCCGGCTCGGCCAGCAACGCGCGGGCGGTGCCGAGGAGTTCGTCGATCTCCCGCGCGTACAGCTCGCGGCGCGGGTCGTCCATGTCGTCGGCGATCACCCCGGCCATGACCACCGCCTGGAGCGGGCCGCCCGGCGCGTCGCCCCGCGCGATCTCCGTGAGCTGCGGCAACGCGGCCCAGCTGGCGTCGTAGACGGAGCCCTGATGGCACAGCGAGGACCACAACGCGGTCCACACGTCGTCGTCCTCCGTGCCGCCGAGGCGCGCGAAGAGGCCGGGTATGTCCTCGGCCGAGCCGTAGGCGTGGGTCAGCTCGTGCCAGTCGATCATCGTCATGAAAGCGATTGTGCAAGGGGGCACTGACATCGGCGGGATCTGTCGCCGACAGTGGCGTGCCACCCGTCATTTGAAGGCCACTTGAGCCTCACAGTCAACCTTCAGGTGATTCCTGTTTCTTTTATTGACAGCGGAAATTAAGAGCCTTAGGTTCCGGCCATGCGCTCCGCCCCGCCAGCCGAAACGTTTCCGGCCCACACGCCGGCCGCTTCGCAGATCTTCACCACGGTCCTGTCCCACGGCCCCCTGACCCGGCTCGATGCCGCGCGCCGGGCGGGGCTTTCGGCAGCGGCCGTGACCAAAGCGGTGCGTCCGCTGCTGGAGGCCGGCTACCTGGTGGAGACCCCGGACCAGGAGGCGCGGCCGGCGCTCGGGCGGCCTGCGAGCCTGGTGCGGGTGGACGGCGGACGGGCCCTGTTCATCGGAGTCAAGATCACCGCGGGTGAGCTGATCGGTGTGCTGACCGACCTGCGCTGCCGCATCCGCGTCGCCCGGCACGTCCCGGTCCAGGACCCGGCGACCGAGGCCGTGCTCACCTCGCTGGCCGAAATGGTGCGCGAACTGCTCGTCGAGGCGGACGAGTCGGGCGCCCCCGTCCTCGGCCTCGGGGTCGCGATCTCCGGCGACGTGGACCGCGCCCAGGGTGTGGTCCGCTACTCGCCCTTCCTCGACTGGCGGGACGTCCCCCTCGCCGAACTGGCCGCCCTGACCACCGGATTGCCGGTCACCGTGGACAACGATGTCCGTGCCCTGACCGTCGCCGAGCAGTGGTTCGGCGCCGGGGCCGGACTGTCCGACTTCGCCCTGGTGACCGTGGGCGCGGGCATCGGCTGCGGGATCGTGGTGCACGGCCGGGTGATCTCCGGCGCGTACGGCGTGGCCGGCGAGATCGGCCATGTGACCGTCGACCCGGCCGGACCGCCCTGCCACTGCGGCAACCGCGGCTGCGTCGAGGCGATCGCGGGGGACGCCGCGATCATCCGGCGGATCCGCGAGACCACGGGCCTCGATGTCGCCGACACCGCCGCGGCCGCGGCGCTGGCCCACCAGGGCGACGAGGGGGCCCGTGAGGCGTTCGCCAGGGCGGGGGAGGCGATCGGCCGGGGCATCGCCACCGTGGCCAACCTCCTCGGCCCCGAACGCGTGATCATCTCCGGCGAGGGACTCGCCGCCTACGACCTGTTCGCCGCGCAGATCCGCGAGGCGTTCACCGCCGCAGCGTTCGGCTCCGCCGCACAGTGCGACGTACAGACCCGCCCGCTCCCGTTCGAGGAGTGGGCACGAGGGGCAGCCGCCACCGCGATCCAGTCCTTCATCACCCCGCACGACCCCCGACAGAGCCGCTGATCCACCATCACCCTGGAGGTACGACCCATGCGGTCATCCTCGTACTCCTTCCTGCCCGCACGCGTCCTGAGAGCCGCGGTGGTCCTGGCCGTGGCCGCAGGAGCCGTCTCCGCCGCGCCCTCGGTCAGTGCCGGGACCACCGCGCCCGCGGCTCCGGCCGCGACCACCGCGACGTCCCTCGCCGCCAAGCCCTACATGGGCTGGACGAGTTGGAGCATGCAGTCGTCGAAGTACCCGGGTCTCAACCCGGACGGCGACTACAGCTACCTCACCGAGGCGAACGTCACCAAGCAGACCGACGCCATGGCGAGCAAGCTGAAGAAGTTCGGCTACGAGTACATCAACATCGACGCCGGCTGGTGGATGGACAAGACCTGGAAGTCCGGATACGACCAGTACGGACGCCAGAAGGCCGACCCGGTCCGCTTCCCCAGCGGCATGAAGGCCGTCGCCGACCGCATCCACTCCAAGGGCCTCAAGGCCGGCATCTACCTGCCCGCCGGCCTGGAGAAGGGCGCCTACGGCGACGGAAAGACGCCGATCTGGAACGCCGACGGCTGCACCACCGGCGACATCGTCTACAGCGACCTGCGCACCACCAACGGCTGGGACAGCGCGTACAAGATTGACTTCTCCAAGCCCTGCGCCCAGAAGTACATAGACTCCCAGGCGCAGTTGATCGCCGGCTGGGGCTACGACTTCCTCAAGCTCGACGGCGTGGGCCCCGGCTCCGGCAAGAGCGGTGACCAGTACAACAACGTCGCCGACGTGGCCGCCTGGAACAAGGCGATCGCCGACACCGGCCGTCCCATCCACCTCGAACTGTCCTGGTCCCTGGACATCGGGCACGCCGCCGACTGGAAGAAGAACTCCCAGGGCTGGCGCATCGACACGGACGTCGAGTGCTACTGCAACACGCTCGTCACCTGGGAGAACTCCGTCGACGACCGCTGGGACGACGCTCCCGGCTGGACCGACAAGGCGGGCCCCGGCGGCTGGAACGACCTCGACGCCCTGGACGTCGGCAACGGCGAGATGGACGGCCTGACCAAGGCCGAGCGACAGAGCTACGCCACCCTGTGGACCATCGCCAAGTCCCCGATCTACACCGGCGACGACCTCACCAAGCTCGACTCCTACGGTCTGTCCCTGCTGACCAACAAGGAAGTCATCGCCCTCAACCAGGGCAGCACCCCGCCGGCCCGCCCGATCACCCCGTCCGACCCGCAGCAGGTGTGGGCCGCGAAGAACGCCGACGGCAGCTACACCGTCGCGCTGTTCAACCTCGCCGACAAGCCCGCGTCCGTCTCCGTGAACTGGGCCTCCCTCGGCTTCACCGGCAAGGCCGCCGTCCGTGACCTGTGGAACCACGAGAACCTCGGCAGCTACAAGGACAAGGTCACCCAGGCCCTGCCCGCCCACGGTTCCCGCCTGTTCACCGTCACCCCGAACGGCAGCACGCTCGCCTACACCGGCTACGAGGCCGAGGCCGCGGCGAACACCCTGTCCGGCAACGCGGTCGTCGCCGACTGCTCCGCCTGCTCCGGTGGCAAGAAGGTCGGCAACCTCTACGTCGGCGGCAAGCTCACGGTCAACAACGTCGTCGTCGCCAAGGCCGGCACCTACCAGGTGAAGGTCGCCTACGTCAGCGGTGACGCCCGCTCGGTCAAGGTCTCCGCCAACACCGGCGGTGCCGTCAGCCACAAGTTCCCGTCGACCGGTGACTGGGGAACCGTCGGGACGGTCTACGTGCCGGTGACCCTCAAGGCCGGCTCCAACACGATCGTCTTCGACAGCGGCGACAGCTACGCGCCGGACATCGACCGCATCGACGTCCCCAAGTCGTCCTGACCGAGCCACCAGGAGCCGCAATGAACCCCGAACCCTCCCACCTGCTGCCCAGACGCGACCTGCTCGCCATCGCCGCCGCGACCGGCGCCCTGGCCGCCCTCCCCACCTTCACCGCCTCGGCCGCGCCGCAGCGGCCCGAGGCCTCGGCCGACGACAACTCGGCCTACGGCGCGAGCGGTTCGCTCAACACGCTGTGGTGGCAGGCCCCGGCCGGCGACACCTCGATGATCGAGCAGGGTCTGCCGGTCGGCAACGGCCGCCTCGGCGCCCTCGCGAGCAACGACCCGGGCCGTGAACTCCTTCTCGTCACCGACGCCACGATGTGGACCGGCGGCCTGAACGACACCCTCGACTCCGACGGCCAGTTCCCTTACGGCCGTGCGGACTTCGGGTCCCTGACCCTGCTCGCCCGGCTCACCGTCGACATCCCCGACCACGACCTGGGCGCCGTCTCCGGCTACCGCCGCACCCTCGACCTCGACCGGGGCGTGGTGGGCGCCTCCTACGTCCGCTCTGGCGTGACGTACAAGCGGGAGATCTTCTCCAGCCGTCCCGACGACGCGATCGTCCTCCACTTCAGCCAGAACGGCGGCGGTCGCTACACCGGCACGGTCACGCTGGAGGGGACGCACGGTGAGGCCGCGGCGACCTCCTTCGGCGGCAAGTTCGCCAACGGCCTGAAGTACGGCGCCGCCGTCACCGCCTACGGCAGCGGCGGCCGGGTCACCGTGACCGGGTCGCACGTCGAGTTCTCCGGGTGCAAGGACCTGACCGTCGTGGTCAGCGGCGGCAGCAACTACGCGCCGGACTCCGCGCACGGCTACCGCGACCCCAAGGTCGACCCGCAGAAGCTCGCCCGCACCAAGGTCAACGCCGCCGCCAAGCACTCGGCCGACACCCTGCTGCGCACCCATGTCGCCGACTACCGCGCGGTGTTCGGGAAGTTCGCCATCTCGCTGGGCACCTCGACCGCCGACCAGCGCGCGCTCGACACCTGGGAGCGGATCCAGCAGCGCTTCACGAGCGACGAGCCCGACCCCGAACTCGAAGCCGCCTACGTGCAGTTCGGCCGCTACCTCATGGTCGCCGGTTCGCGCGGCAGTCTGCCGATGGGTCTCCAGGGCTTGTGGCTGGACGGCAACGACCCGGACTGGATGGGCGACTACCACACCGACATCAACATCCAGATGAACTACTGGATGGCCGACCGCGCGGGCCTGTCCTCGTGCTTCGACGCGTTCACCGACTATTGCGTCGCCCAGCTGCCCGACTGGACCGACCTGACCCGCCGGCTCTTCAACGACCCGCGCAACCGCTACCGCAACTCCAGCGGCAAGAACGCCGGTTGGACCGTGGCCATCTCCACCAACCCCTACGGCGGAGGCGGTTGGTGGTGGCACCCGGCGGGCAACGCCTGGCTGTGCACCACCCTCTACGAGCACTACGAGTTCACCGGCTCGCGCTCCCACCTGGAGAAGATCTACCCGCTCCTCAAGGGCGCCTGCGAGTTCTGGGAGGCGCGGCTGCTGACCACGACCCTGCCGGGCAGCTCGAAGGAGGTGCTGATCGCCGACAGCGACTGGTCCCCCGAGCAGGGTCCGCTCGACGCCAAGGGGATCACCTACGCCCAGGAGCTGGTGTGGGCGCTGTTCGGCAACTACGCCGCCGCGTCGGCGGAGTTGAAGCGGGACAGCGGTTACGCGGGTAAGATCTCGGCCCTGCGCAGGAAGCTGTACCTGCCCGTGGTGAGCCCGAAGACGGGCTGGCTGGAGGAGTGGATGTCCCCGGACAACCTCGGTGAGACCACCCACCGCCACCTCTCCCCGCTCGTCGGCCTCTTCCCCGGCGACCGCATCCGCCCCGACGGCTCCACCCCCAAGGACATCGTCGACGGCGCCACCGCCCTGCTCACCGCGCGCGGCATGAACAGCTTCGGCTGGGCCAACGCCTGGCGCAGCCTGTGCTGGGCCCGCCTGAAGAACGCCGACAAGGCCTACCAGCTGGTCGTCAACAACCTCCGCCCGTCGGAGAACGGCACCAACGGAACAGCGTTCAACCTCTTCGACATCTACGAGGTGGAACAGGGCCGCGGCATCTTCCAGATCGAGGCCAACTTCGGTACCCCGTCGGCCGTGACCGAGATGCTCCTGTACTCCCGGCCGGGCCATCTGGAGCTGCTGCCGGCCCTGCCGGACGCGTGGGCCGAGTCAGGCTCGATCACCGGAGCCGGCGCCCGCGGCGGCTTCGTCGTGGACCTGCGCTGGAAGAACGGCAAGCCCACCGAGGCGAAGATCCGCAGTGTCGGCGGCCGCACGACGACCGTCGCCTACGGCGGCAAGACCCGCACGGTGACCGTCAAGCCGGGAGGATCCGTGACACTGAAGGACTTCGCGCGGTGATCGCCCGCACCGCGAGAGCCGGCCGGCTCGCCGCGCTCCTGCTGCTGGCCGGCGCCGTCCAGGCGGTGCCGGTGCAGCAGGCGTCCGCCGACCAGCCCGCGTTCTCCGCCGTGGGCGCTCCCGCCGACCGGCGGGACGTCGTCACCTGGGGCGCCAGCGCCGACCGGCTGGGCGACGGTGTCGCCGACCGGGCCTACCGGCTCGTCGTGCACACCAGCGTCGGGGGCAACGGCGCGCGGATCCGGCTCTCCAACGCCTTCGGGGACCGGCCGCTCACCTTCGACAGCGTCTACGCCGGCACCCAGAAGACCGGCGCCGAACTGGTCGCCGGCAGCAACCGGCCGGTGACCTTCGAGGGCGCGCGCTCGGTGACGGTCCCGGCCGGGGCCGTCGTCCTCAGCGACCCGCTGTCCGGCCGGCTCCCCGCCGCGACGAACCTCGTCGTCAGCATCCACAGCCCGGACGCGGCGGGGCCCGCGACCGGGCACGGGATGGCCATGCAGAACTCCTACGTCACCACCGGCGACCACACGGCGGAGACGGGCGCCGCCAACTGGACCGTGACGACCGGCTCCTGGTACTACCTCGACTCCGTCTCCGTACGACCGTCCTGGGGCACCTCGGCCGTCGTCACGCTCGGCGACTCCATCACCGACGGCTGGCAGTCCACCACCGACCTCAACCGCCGGTGGCCGGACTATCTGGCCCGGCGCCTGCAGAAGGCGGGCAGCAGGATCCAGGGGGTCGCCAACGAGGGCATCTCCGGCAACAAGGTGATCGCGGACGGCGCCGGGCAGAGCGCCCTGAACCGGCTGGAGCGCGATGTCCTGTCCCAGCCGGGCGTCCGCACGGTGTTCCTCTTCGAGGGCGTCAACGACATCAAGTCCCACTCGGGCGTCACCGCCCAGGACATGATCGCCGGCTACCAGGAGATCGCACGGCGCGCGCACGCCGCCGGGAAGTGCGTCGTCGGCGCGACGGTCGCCCCCTTCAAGGGCTGGCCGGAATGGGACCAGGCTGCGGAGGCGGTCCGTCAGGAGGTCAACGCCTACATCCGCGACAACTCCGACTTCGACAGTTACGTCGACTTCGACCACATCCTGCGCAGTCCCTACGACCAGGAGCGGATGCTGCCGTTCCTCGACGGCGGCGACCACATCCACCCCAACGACAAGGGGATGGCGGCGATGGCCGACGCGGTCGACCTCAAGGCGCTGGGCTGTTGATGAGGCCTTCGCGATAGGCGATCGCCACCGCCTCCGTGCGGCTCGCGGCGCTCAGTTTGGCGAGGATGTTGGACACGTGCACGCTGGCGGTCTTGCCGGTGATGAACAACTCCTCGCCGATCTGGCGGTTGCTGCGGCCGCGAGCGAGGAGCCGCAGGACGTCCTGCTCACGGGCGGTCAGCGGTGAGGTGCGGCCGCGGTCGGCCGGGGTCTCCCCGAGCCGGCCGCGCCGGACCAGGGCGTCGATCCGCTCCAACAGGGGCCGCGCGCCCAGCCGTTCGGCCACCACTCTCGCCTCGCGGGCCTGCACGGCCGCCTCGTCCCGCCGGTCCGCCGCGAGCAGCGCCTCGGCGAACCGCGCCTGACAGCGCGCCCGTTCGTACACGTCACCGAAGTCGAACGCGGTGACCGCCTTCTCCCACGCGGCCGCGTCGGGCCCGGACACCGCACGCGTCCACTCAGCCTCGGCACGGGCCAGCCACGCCAGGCCCTCGGGACCCTGCGGGGAGCCGTCCTCGCTGCGCAGGGCCATCGTGCGGGCCAGCTCGACCAGTTCGTCCGCGGTCTCCTTCCACCGCTGCGAGGCGTCACCGGACGACCGCAGCTCCACCGCCGCGTCGGCGACCGCGGTCAGCGCGAGGGTGGCGAACCGGACCGTGGCGTCGGGCAGGTTGCCCGCGCCGTCGCTGAGCGCGGCGACCGTCACCCGCATCCGCTCCACGGCCCCCTCCGCATCGCCGCGCAGCACGGCGGCCTCGGTCAGCGCGACGCCCGCGACCAGCGTGGCCATCCAGTCGAAGTGCCCCTCCAACAGCGCCTGGGCACGATCGGCGGCGCTCAGGTCACCCCGGGCCAGCGCCACGTACAGCGCGGGTCCGCCCGCGTACCCGCCGGCCATCGGCAGCACCTCGGCGTCCGCCTTCGCGGCCCGGGCGCACTCGTCCCAGTGCCCCAGCGTGTACAGCACGAGCAGATGCAGATACCGCATCTCCAGCGGATACGGCGACGACAGCAACCCTGCCCGCCGGGCCCGGTCCAGGCCCTCGGTCACCCAAGGCAGCGAGCCCTCCAGATCACCGGACTCGAAGGCGCCCACGGCGAGATTGAACAGGGCGCGCATCTCCACCGGCATGTTCCCCGCGCGCCGCGCCAGCTCCCGGGCCTCCTTGAGCCGCGCCCGGCCCTCCGGGGTACGCCGGCCACCGGCCTCAAGAACGGCCAGCGAGACGAGGAGGTCGGCCTGCGCGTCCGGCACCTGCAACTCCTCGGCCACGCTCAGGGCTTGGCGGGCCACCTTCAGCGCCGTCTCGTTCTCCCCGACCTGCCGGGCCGTCATCACATGCGTGGCCGCCGCCCACACCCAGGTCCGGGTCGGCGGATCGGCGGGGATCATGGCGAGCGCCTCGCTGCTGTAGCCGAACGCGGCCGTCAGGCTGTCGACGCCCAGCAGATTGCCGGCCAGCGTGTACCGCACCCGGGCGGCGAGTTCGGCTTCCGCGTCCTGGCCGATGCCCGCGAGCGCGGACCGGGTGAGGGACACCGCGCGGTGCGCCTGCCCGGCGTGCGCGGCCGCCGCCGAGGCACGCAGCGTGAGCGTGACCCGGTCGACGCCGTCGCCCGCGGGCCGGGCCGTGGGATCCACCACCGCCCACAGGTCGAGGGCGGTTTCGAGATGCCGTAGCACCTCCGCGGGCGCGCCCACCCGCTGGGCGTGGTCGGCGGCCTCCAGCGAGGCGGCCAGCGCCTCCGCCAGGTCGTGGCTCTCGCGGTAGTGGTGGGCGCGCTCCGCCGCGCTCTCGGCGGGGTGGCCCCGGCCGGCCAGCAGCCGGGCGAACGCGCCGTGCAGCCGCGACCGTTCGCCCGGCAGCAGATCGGCGTAGACCGCCTCCCGGGCGAGCGCGTGCCGGAAGGCGTACGTGTCCTCGGCGCCGGAGACCAGGAGCTGACGGCCGATCGCCTCGCGCAGCGCCGACTCCAGCTCGTCCTCCGGGAGCCCGACCGCGTCGCGCAGCAGGTCGTGCTCGACGCGCCGACCGGCGACGGCGGCGGTGCGCAGCACCTGCTGGGCGGTGTCGGAGAGCTGCTCGAAGCGGATGAGGAGGACGTCGGCCAGGCCGCTGGGCACTCCGTCCGCCGCCGTGTCCGTGGCCGCGACCAGCTCCTCCGCGTAGAAGGCGTTGCCCTCGGCGCGCTCGACGATCCCGCGGACCGTGGCCTCCGGCAGCGGGCGGTCCTCCAGCGCGTGCACCAGCCGGGCCACCTCCGCGTCGGCCATGGGCCGCAGTTCGAGGCGCTCGACCGCGGGCAGCCGCACCAACTCGGCCAGGAGCGGGCGCAGGGGATGACGGCGGTGCAGGTCGTCCGCGCGGTACGACGCGAACACCGCGAGCCGATGCGTGGGCGTACCGCCCGCCGAGCGTTGCAGGATCCCGCGGCTGAGCAGGAACCGCAGCAGGTCACGGGAGGACTGGTCGGCCCAGTGCAGGTCCTCCAGGACCAGCAGCAGCGGAGCGACGTCCGAGAGGTCGGCGAGGAGCCCCGCCATGCCCTCGAAGAGCTGGAGCCGGCTTCCCACGTCGCGCGCCGCGTCCGTCCCCGCGCCCAGCAGCCGGTCGACCACCGGATGCGCGGTCAGGACGCCCGCGAACCGCTCGTCGGCCGCGAGCACCCCGAGCACCTCGGTGAACGGCAGATAGGGCAGACCGACGTCACCGAGATCGACGCAGTGCCCGGTCAGCACCGTCATCCCGGCCCCGGCGGCCCGTACGGCGAGCTCGTCCAGCACGCGCGTCTTGCCCACACCGGCGTCCCCGGCGAGCAGCACGGCCTGGGCCTGGCCGCCGCGGGCTCGCTCGAGTACGCCGGCGAGTCGGGCGACCTCGTCGTCCCGGCCGATCAGGGGTGTGGTGAATACGGTCTGCGGCACGGATCCATCCTGGCACGCGCCACTGACAACGCGGCCGGTGAGCAGGGACGACGAGGGTGCGGGGCCCGTTGGGTCAACGCAGCGTCTGCGCCCAGTTCTCCGGCACCCGGCCCGCCGGACCCGGCGTCGGCTGGTCGATCGGATGGCTGACCGGGGGCGCCAGTTCGGGCCCGGACTCGTACAGTTCGGAACTCTCGAAGTCCCAGAACCAGACCTCGCCCGGCTCGAAGCTGCGGATCACCGGATGACCGGTCTCCCGGTAGTGCGCGGTGGCGTGCTTGGCGGGGGAGTCGTCGCAGCAGCCGATGTGGCCGCACTGTGCGCAGCGCCGCAGATGGAACCACCAGCCGCCGGCCGCGTCGCACTCGACACAGCCGTTGCCGCTCGGCGGGACGCTGGGGTCGATTCTGTTGTCGCTGCTCATGCGGGCTCCTCGGGCGTCTCGTCGTCCGCCGCGGTGAGCGGCAGGAAGACCTGGAAGCGGGTGTCGCCGGGCTCGGACTCGACCTGAAGGGTGCCGTGGTGCTTGTTCACGACGATCCGCCAGGAGATGTCCAGGCCGAGCCCCGTGCCCTCGCCCACCGGCTTGGTGGTGAAGAACGGGTCGAAGATACGGCCCTTGATCTCCTGCGGCACACCGGGTCCCGTGTCGCGGAACTCCACCAGCGCCCGGTCGTTAACCCGCGCCGTGCGCACCGTCAACGTGCCTTCCCCGCCGGCGCCGTTGATGGCCTGGACCGCGTTGTCGATCAGGTTGGTCCACACCTGGTTGAGCTCCGCCGGGTACGACGGGATCTTCGGCAGCGAACGGTCGTAGTCCTTGACGACCTTGATCTGCGGGCCGATCTTGCCGGACAGCATCAGCAGCGTGCTGTCCAGGAGTTCGTGCACGTCCGCGTCCTGGTAGGGGGCGCGGTCGAGCTGCGAGTACTGCTTGGCCGCGTTCACCAGGTTCGAGACACGGGTCGTGGAGTCCTCGATCTCGTCCATCAACAGCTCGGTCTCGACCGTGTAGTTGAGCCAGCCGATCGCCGCGGGCAGGATCTGCTCGTCGACCTCCGAGGCGACCTGGTCCAGCCAGTCGACGTCCAGACCGGCCTGCACGAAGGTCGGCGCGAGCCGCCAGCCGTCCGGGATGCCGTGGTCGTCCAGCCAGTCGCTGACGGTGTCCTCGCGGTCCGAGGCCTCCAGCGGGCTGAGCGTGGGCGCCTTGGCGACCAACTCGGCGGTGCGCTCCTGGACTTCGATGAGTCCGGCCAGGTCCTCGCGCGGATACGGGCCCGCCGAGATGACGCCGAGCTTGTGCCGCATCTTCGCGACCCGCTCCCGCAGGGTCGCGGTGGCGCGGACGGCCGCCGCCGCGGGGTTGTTCAGCTCGTGCGTGAGCCCCGCCGACAACGAGCCCAGCGCCAGCAGCCGTTCACGTTGCCCGATGGCCCGCTGCGCGCTCTTCGAACCGAAGAACAGTCCCTCCAGCAGATGCACCGCCATCGGGAACCATTCCTGCATGATGTTCGAGAACGTCTCCGCGGGCAGCACGAAGAACCGGGTCGGTTCCGTGACGTGCATGGAGTTCTGGTACACGTGCTGCACCCGGTCGCCGAGGTAGGCCTGCATGGCGCCGGCGTACACCCCGCGCTGCGAGGTGCGGCTGACCTCCACGTCGTCGCCGCCGACCCGGCTGTAGAGCACCACCGTGCCCTCGACCATCACGTAGAAGCAGGTGGCCGGGTCGCCCTGGACGTACACGGGCCCCGGCTCGAACAGCTCCACCCGCCCCTCGCTGCACAGCCGTCCGAGCTGTTCCGGGCTGAGCTTCTCGAACAGGAACAGGGTCCCTATCTCCTGCGGACTGCAGGGCACCAGTTTGCCGCTCACGACTGCTCCAGATACCGGTGGACGAGCATGACTGCCATGGCTCCCTCTCCGACGGCGGACGCGACACGCTTGGCGGACTCGGCGCGGGCGTCGCCCGCCACGAACACGCCGGGAACGTTGGTCTCCAGGTGGTACGGCGGCCGGTCCAGCTCCCAGTCGGCCGGCGGACGGCCGTCGGCGGTGAGGTCGGGGCCGGACAGGATGAACCCGTGCTCGTCGCGCAGCACCGTGCCGTCCAGCCAGTCGGTCAGCGGAGCAGCGCCGATGAACACGAACATCCACTGCGCGTCGACGAGTTCCGTGTGCCCGGTGTCGACGTCGCGCAGCGTGAGCTGCTCCAGGTGGTCGGTGCCGTGCGCCGACTCGACGACGGTACGCGCGCGTACCGAGATGTTCGGTGCCTCGTTGATCTGCTGGATCAGGTAGTACGACATCGACGCGGACAGGTCCTGCCCGCGCACCAGCAGGGTGACCGACTTGGCGCCCTTGGCGAGGTACATCGCCGCCTGCCCGGCCGAGTTGGCGCCGCCGACGATGTACACGTCGTGGCCCTGGCAGGAGGCCGCCTCGGTCAGCGCCGAGCCGTAGAACACCCCGCACCCGGTCAGGTCGTGGCAGCCCGGAGCCTGCAACTGCCGGTAGGACACCCCGGTCGCCAGGATCACGCTGTGCGCGGCGACCGCCGAGCCGTCGGAGAACCGGACCGTCCGCGCGGCGCCGTTGGCCTCCAGACCCGAGACCTCGCGCGCGGTGAGGATCTCCGCGCCGAACTTGCCCGCCTGCCGACGGGCCCGGTCGGTGAGCTGCGCCCCCGACACGCCGTCCGGGAAGCCCAGATAGTTCTCGATCCGGGAGCTCTGCCCGGCCTGTCCGCCGGTCGCTGACCGCTCCACCAGCACGGTCCGCAGCCCCTCCGAGGCCCCGTACACCGCCGCGCCGAGCCCGGCGGGCCCGCCGCCGATGACGACGAGGTCGTAGAAGTCGGCCGCCGGAGTCGTCGCCAGACCCACCTGCGCGGCCAGTTCGGGCGCCTCCGGCTCGATCAGGGGCGTGCCGTCCGGAGTGATGACCAGCGGCAGCCGCTGCCCGTCCTGCCCGGCCGCCTTCAGCAGCCGCTGCCCCTCGGGCTCGTCGGCGGAGTACCAGCGGTAGGGCACCTGGTTGCGGGCCAGGAACTCCCGCACGTCCGAGGAGCGCGCCGACCAGCGGTGGCCGACCACCTTGGTGCTGGGCACCGGCCGGAAGTCACTGCACCGCCACGACTCCAGCAGGTCGTCCAGGACCGGATAGAGCTTCTCCTCCGGCGGGTCCCACGGCTTGAGCAGATAGTGGTCGAGATCGACGACGTTGATCGCGTCGATCGCCGCGCTCGTGTCCGCGTACGCGGTCAGCAGCACCCGGCGCGCCCCCGGATACACGTCCAGGGCCTGTTCCAGGAACTCGATGCCGTTCATCTGCGGCATGCGGTAGTCGGCCAGGATCACGGCGACGAGATCCCCGCGCAGCTTCAGCTCGCGCAGGGCGTCCAGCGCGGACTCGCCGGACTCCGCGCGCACGATCCGGTACGACTCGCCGTAGCGCCGCCGCAGATCCCTGGCGACGGCTCGGGAGACCCCCGGGTCGTCGTCCACGGTCATGATGACGGTCCGCGCTGCGTCGGACGCCTGTGCCATACGTCTCCACCCCGAGTGGTCGGATCTGCGGCACGGCGAGCCCCGTCGTAGGAACAGTCACCGCACCGGCTCCCGCCCATCGTAAGTTCGATCGTCCCGCTTCGCTCCGGTATACCGACAGGCGGGACGTACTCAGCCCCTGCGCGAGGAGAGCACGCAGAACTCGTTGCCCTCCGGATCCGCCAGCACCACCCACGACTCCTCGCCCTGGCCGACGTCCGCGTGCCGCGCGCCGAGCGCCAGGAGACGGGCGACCTCGGCGTCCTGGTCGTCGGGGCGGAAGTCCAGATGGAGGCGGTTCTTGATCGTCTTGCGCTCCGGCACGGTGCCGAAGAGCAGTCCGGGCAGCCGGTCCTTCTCGGGCCGGATCTCGTACTCGCCGGGCTCCTCGCCCACCACGACCCAGCCCAGCGCCTCGGCCCACCAGCGGCCCAGGGCCACGGGGTCGACCGAGTCCACGATCACTTGTTCCCATTCCAGAGCCATATGGCCAGCGTAGTGAAGACTGGCCCCGACCGACTTGGCCACGACACAGGAGGCATCCCCATGACGCGCCCGATCACCGCAGGCGTCGACGGAACCGAGGAGAGCCTCGCGGCGCTGGCCTGGGCGGCCCGGGAGGCGGTCCGCCGGGGGCTGCCGCTGCGAGTGGTGCAGGCCTGGCGGTTCCAGCCGTACGAGGCGATCGACGCGGCGGACCAGGACACGCAGGCCGGCTGGGTGCGGGACGGGCTGGCCGAGGCCGTGCGGACCGTCACCTCGCGCCACGCCGATCTGGTGGTGAGCACCGACGTCCTGGAGGGGGACCCGGTCGACACGCTGGTGGCCGTGGCGGCGGAGGCCGAGCTGCTGGTGCTGGGCTCACGCGGACACGGCCCGGTCGTCGGCTTCCTGCTCGGCTCGGTGGGCCAGCAGGTGATCGCCGAGGCCACCCGCCCCGTCGTCCTGGTGCGGGCCGGGGACGAGGCGACCGGCGAGGCCGCGGGGCGCGAGATCGTCGTCGGCCAGCAGGGCGACCCGGAGGACAGCGCCGGGACCCTGCGGTTCGCGTTCGAGACCGCCGCCGCGCGCGGGGCCGCGGTACGCGCCGTACGGGCCTGGACGCTGCCGCCGGTGTTCGCCTACAGCCCCGGCTCGATGAAGCTCCTCGACGAGGCCGGCGGTCTGGAGCCGTACGAGAAGAAGGCCCTCGCCGCGGCGCTGGAGCCCTGGCGGGAGCGGTTCCCGGACGTGCCTGTGGTCGAGCACATCGAGATGGGCAGCGCGGGGCAGGTGCTGCTGTCGGTCGCGGCGCGGGCCCAGCTGATGGTGGTGGGCCGCCGTGCCCGCCGTACGGCCGTCGGCGCGCGCATCGGATCGGTGGCGCACGGCGTCCTGCACCACGCGGACTGCCCGGTGGCCGTCGTCCCGCACGCCTGAGCCGGGCCGGGGCGACCGGCACCCAGGGTCCCGGTCACTCAGGGGTGACCGGCACCAGGGTCTCGCGGGCCTTGGGCAGCACGTTCTTGATGTAGTCCTCGACCGCCGTGTCCAGCCCTATGTCGTGCTGCGCCCGCTCGGACAGGTACCAGCGGTGTTCGAGCAGCTCGTGGTAGATCTCCGCCGCGTCCATGGAGCCGCGCAGCTCCGGCGGCACCTCCCGCACGGTGGGCCGGAACACGTCCCGGACCCACCGGTGGGCGAGGACCTCGGGGCGCGCGGCGAGGGGGTCGCCCGGGTCGAAGTCGTCCTGGGAGGCCATCCAGCTCTCCAGGTCGCTCAGCAGCCGGCGGGCCTGGTTCTCCTCGGTGTCCAGGCCGGTCAGCCGCAGCAGCTGCCGCTGGTGGTGACCGGCGTCGACGACCTTGGGCACGAAGGTGACGGTGTCGCCGTTCGAGGAGTGCTGGATCTGCATCTCGGCCACGTCGAAACCGAGCTCGTTGAGCCGGCGTATCCGGCGTTCTATGAAGTGGTACTTGCCCGCCGGATACACGGAGGTGCGGGTCAGCTCCTCCCACAGCCCCTGGTAGCGGGCGCAGATCTCCATGCCGAACTCGATCGGGTCGACGGAGGGGTGCAGCGCCCCGGAGGCCTCCAGGTCGAGCAGCTCGCCGCTGATGTTCACGCGCGCGAGGTCGAGGTCGTACTCCCGCTGCCCGTCGCTCAGTTGGGTGTGCAGGTCGCCGGTCTCGGCGTCCACGAGGTAGGCGGCGTAGGCGCCCGCGTCGCGACGGAAGAGCGTGTTGGACAGCGAGCAGTCGCCCCAGGCGAACCCGGCGAGGTGCAGGCGGACCAGCAGCACGGCGAGGGCGTCCATGAGGCGGTGCATCGTGGCCGGACGCATGGTCGTCTCGAACATCGAGCGGTACGGCTGGGAGCCGCGAAGGTGACGGGTGACCAGCACCGACTCCAACGGGGCGCCCTCGCCGTCGGTGCGGCCGGTGACCACGGCCAGCGGGTCGACGGCGGGGATGGCGAGGCGGTCCAGGTCGCGCAGCAGCTCGTACTCGCGCAGGGCAGGGCGTTCGGCGAGCTCCTTGACGGCGACGACCTCGTCACCTGCGCGCGCGTAGCGCACGACGTGGCGGGAGATGCCGCGGGGGAGCGGGACCAGGTACTCGTCGGGCCACTGCTCCAGGGGCAGCTGCCACGGCAGGGCCAGCAGGAGCGCGGGATGCTCCGGGTTGGTCGCGCTGATCTGCAGTGCCATGGCGCGTGTGTCCTTGCCTCGCGGGTGATCGTCACCTCACCTTAGAGCGCGCGCTCCCGGGCCTGAAGTGCCGTTTCGCCCACCGGTCCGCGGTGCTCGGGACCGTGCCCGGGCAGCAGGAGGTCACCGTCGAGGCCGGCCAGGACGTCCAGCGAGGCGACGGCCCGGGCACGCTCGTGGTGGAACATGTCGGGCAGGAGTTGCGGACCCTGGACGCGCGAGGTGGGGTGGCCGGTGACCAGGGCGTCGCCGGAGATCACCACCCCCGCTTCCGGGAGGTGGAAGGCCGCGTGGCCGTCTGTGTGGCCGGGCGTGTACACCGGCACGGGCCGGCCCGGCAGGTCCAGAGGGCCCGCGGTGGGGAACGCCTCCGGTTCGGCGACGGGTACATGGGCCGTGCCGCCGGACCGCATCGCGTGCAGCGCCCACGGCACGACTCCGGGCCGCCAGCTGTTCTTCAGCACCTGTCCGACGCCCACCTGGTGCAGGAACTCCCGCCGGGCGTGCGGGACTTCGGCCTCGTGCAGGTACACCGGGATGTCGTAGGCGGCGCGCAGGTACTCGGCCGACCCGATGTGGTCGTTGTGCGCGTGCGTGATCAGCACCGCCGTGACCGCCTCCGGCGCGGCGCCCACCGCCGTGAGGGAGGCCAGAAGCTGCTCCCGGTCCCCGGGGTAGCCGGTGTCGACGAGGGTGACCTGGTCCCCCTCGGTGAGGATCACCCAGTTCGTGTTGGAGCCGTGCACGAGATGCACGCCCTCGGCGACTTGTCGCACGTCCGCCCGCATGATCGCCCCGCGTCCCGATAGCCGTTTCTGCCGGTCACCACCAGCAAAGCAGACCGGAGCGGTCGCGGAACCGTCGGGTCCACGCCATCCCGCGCGCGGGACGCGAGCTGCCTCCGGCACCGTCCGCCGGAGGCAGCCCCGGCCGTGCGTCCGAAGCGGCCGCCTCTCCGCCTCAGCGCACGCCGTGCGGGCGGAACTGCACGCTGATGCGCGGTCCCGCGGCCCGGGTGCTCTTCGGTACGCAGTGCTCCCACGTGCGCTGGCAGGAGCCGCCCATCACGATCAGGTCCCCGTGTCCCAGCGGCCGGCGCACCGACTCGCCCCCGCGCACCGGACGCAGCAGGAGATCGCGGGGCGCGCCCACGGAGAGGATCGCGACCATGGTGTCCTCGCGCGCACCCCGCCCGATCCGGTCCCCGTGCCAGGCCACGCTGTCCCGCCCGTCGCGGTAGTGGCACAGCCCGGCCGTGGTGAACGGCTCCCGCAGCTCGTCGGCGTAGTGCGCGCTCAGGGTGTCGCGTGCCTCGTCCAGCACAGGGTGCGGGAGGGCGTCGTCCCGGCCGTAGAACGCCAGCAGTCTCGGTACGTCGACGACCTGGTCGTACATCGTGCGGCGCTCCGCGCGCCAGGGCACCTCGGCGGCCAGCTGTTCGAACAGCGTGTCCGATCCGCTCAGCCAGCCGGGCAGCACGTCGATCCAGGCGCCCAGACCCAGCCGCGTCCGACGGATCCCGTCGAGGGAGCCGAGCCGCAACCGGTCCGCCTGGTCGAAGAGGGAGCCCTGGAGGTGCGTGGTCATGGATCCAGCGTACCTCCTAATCGAAAATGTGTTCCCATGCGTTTCCGTCCGCTTCTCGGCTGTCCCTGATGCGGGGCCGCGAATCGGGTTCGCGACTCGGGCCCACTGTCGTCCAGGCCTTTCGATGCATTCATGTATCGGATACATTCGCGTATCGAACGGAGGTCCGGACATGACAACCGAGGACACGGCCCCGCGCGTCACCAGGCGCCGGATCCGCACGCGCGCCAATCTCCTCGACGCCGCGTTCGCCGTCTTCGCCGCCAAGGGGTTCGGGCGCGTCTCCATCGAGGAGGTCTGCGAGGCCGCGGGCTACAGCAGAGGCGCCTTCTACTCGAACTTCGCCACCCTGGACGAGCTGTTCTTCGCGCTCTATCAGGAGCGCGCCGACCTCATCGCGGACCAGGTGTCCGGGGCGCTCGCCCTGGATGGTCCCGACCTCGACGTGCCGGCCGCTGTCGACCGGGTCACCGAGGTGCTGCTGCTTGACCGTGACTGGCTGCTCGTGAAGACGGACTTCCTCGTGCACGCCGCGCGCGACCCGGACGTCGCGAGGACCCTGCTGGAACACCGCGCGAGACTGCGCGGGGCGATCCGCGACCGGCTCGCCCGGGCCCGCGGCCACGCCCGACTGCCCGCCGTGCTCGGCGACCTGGACAGCGCCGCGCACGCCGTGGTCGCCGCGTACGACGGAGTCACCACCCAACTGCTGCTGGACAAGGACATCGAGCGTGCGCGCGCCTGGCTCGGCCAACTGCTCACCGCGCTGCTGACCGACAGCGGCGACACCGCCGTATGAATCCGCAGTAGACAGCACCGCCGCAGACATCAATGCCGTACACATCACCGCCGTGCACATCACCGCAAGAAGAAGGGACGGTCGCCATGGATGCCGACGTCATCGTCGTCGGAGCGGGCCTCGCGGGCCTGGTCGCCGCGCACGAACTCACCAGCCGGGGGCGGCGGGTGGCGCTGGTCGACCAGGAGAACGCCGCCAACCTCGGCGGTCAGGCCTTCTGGTCGTTCGGCGGACTCTTCCTCGTCGACTCCCCGCAGCAGCGCCGCCTCGGCATCAAGGACTCCTTCGAACTGGCCTGGAACGACTGGCAGGGCAGCGCCGGGTTCGACCGGCAGGACGACGAGGACTCCTGGGCGGTGCGCTGGGCGCGCGCGTACGTCGAGTTCGCGGCGGGGGAGAAGCGGACCTGGCTGGAGGGGCACGGCATCAAGCTGCTGCCGACCGTCGGCTGGGCCGAGCGCGGCGATCTGCGCGCCGACGGACACGGCAACTCCGTACCCCGCTTCCACATCGCCTGGGGGACCGGCACGGGCGTCGTGGAGCCGTTCGTCGAGTACGCCAAGCAGGCCAGGCGCGACGGCCTGCTGACCTTCCACCACCGGCACCGCGTCGACGCCCTGATCGTCGAGGACGGCACAGCACGCGGCGTGCGCGGCACGGTCCTCGCCGACGACGACTCACCTCGTGGCGTGCCTTCCAACCGCGACCGCGTCGGCGACTTCGAACTCACCGCCCAGGCCGTCGTCGTCACCTCCGGCGGCATCGGCGCCGACCACGACATCGTCCGCCGCTACTGGCCCGAGCGCCTGGGCACCCCGCCCGCCGAGATGGTCACCGGCGTGCCCGCCTACGTCGACGGCCGGATGCTCGACATCAGCGCCGAGGCGGGCGTACGCCTGGTCAACCGCGACCGCATGTGGCACTACACCGAGGGCATCCAGAACTGGGACCCGATCTGGCCGGGCCACGGCATCCGTATCCTGCCGGGCCCGTCGTCCATGTGGTTCGACGCACTCGGTCGCCGGCTGCCCGACCCCTGCCTGCCCGGCTACGACACCCTCAACACGCTCAAGTACCTGCGCACCACCGAGGACATCGCGGGCTACGACCACTCCTGGTTCGTCCTCACACAGAAGATCATCGAGAAGGAGTTCGCGCTCTCCGGCTCCGAGCAGAACCCCGACATCACCGCCAAGGACAAGGGCGCCGTCCTGCGCGACCGGCTGCTCGGCAAGGGCGCCCCGGGTCCGGTGGACGCGTTCCTGCGCAAGGGTGCCGACTTCGTGACCGCCCCGACCCTCGAGCAGCTCGTCGGGAAGATGAACGACCTCACGGACAAGCCGCTGCTCGACGCGGACCGGCTGCGCCGCCAGATCGAGGCCCGCGACCTCCAGCTGGCCAACCCCTACAGCAAGGACTCCCAGGTCCAGGGCATCCGCAACGCCCGCCGCTACATCGGCGATCGCCTCGGCCGCGTCGCCACCCCGCACCGCATCCTCGACCCCGCGGCCGGCCCGCTCATCGGCGTCAAGCTCCACGTCCTGACCCGCAAGACCCTCGGCGGCATCCAGACCGACCTCGACTCCCGCGCGCTGGGCGCCGACGGCACACCGATCGAGGGCCTGTACGCGGCCGGTGAGGTGGCCGGCTTCGGTGGTGGCGGCGTGCACGGCTACAACGCCCTTGAGGGCACCTTCCTCGGCGGCTGCCTCTTCTCGGGCCGCGCGGCGGGGCGTGCCGCGGCACAGCAGACCGGCTGACGGCGGCGTCCGGCCCGTCTCCTCGCGCCAGGCCGCTCAGTCCTGGAGGAGGCGGGCCAACACGGCCGCGTGGCTCTGCTCGGGTGCCTTCGCGGAGGTGAGCAGCGTGACGGGTCCCTTGGCCGCCGACTCCCGCACGCGGTCGAGGAGTTCGGCCGCCTCGGAGGCCGCCAGCTCCGCCTCGTACCGGCGCGCGAACTCCTCGTAGGACCCCTCGCCCGCGTGGTACCAGCGGCGCAGTTCGGTCGACGGGGTGAGGGCCTTGGGCCACTCGTCGACGGCCGCCGCCTCCTTGGACAGGCCGCGCGGCCACAGCCGGTCGACCAGGACGCGGACGCCGTCCTGCGGCTCGGGCGATTCGTAGACGCGACGCACACGAACGCTCACGGCCGGGCCTCTCTCCGGGGACGGGTTGCTGCCCACGGTAGTTCGGGGAGGCCGGGTGACGCTTCGTGACTTGACCTGAAGGAGGGGGAAACCGTACGAGGTGCCCCTCTAGCCTGGGGCCGTTTGATCACCAGCCACCCCCCTTCAAGGAGCGCATGTGGAACCCCGCCGGAAAGGCACCAGACGTACCGCCGTCCTCCGCCGTGAGGCCGTCGTCGTGACCGTCCCCGTCGCCGTCGCGGCCCTGCTCGCCGCCGCCGGACCCGCGGCAGCCGGCACCACCGGCGGATCCGGCGTCGGCGACCCGTACTTCCCGCTCGCCGGGAACGGCGGCTACCACGTCGAGCACTACGGACTCACCCTCGGTTACGACACCACGAGCCGACACCTGACCGGCACCGCGGTCCTCACCGCCCGGGCCACTCAGAAGCTCACCCGCTTCGACCTCGACTTCACGGGCCTCAAGATCACCGCCCTCAGCGTCGACCATGTCAAGGCCGGCTTCCGGCGCAGTGGGCAGGAACTCGTCGTCACCCCGCGCCACGCCCTGCACAAGGGCCAGAAGTTCCGCGTCACCGTCGCCTACAAGGGCACCCCGAAGCCGGTCACCGACCCCGACGGCTCGCCCGACGGCTGGATCCCCACTGACGACGGCGCCTTCGTCGCGGGCGAACCCCAGGGCGCGATGACCTGGTTCCCGGCGAACAACCACCCCAAGGACAAGTCCTCGTACGACATCACGATCACGGTCCCCAAGGGGCGCACCGCGGTCTCCAACGGCGTGCTCCTCGGGCAGCACACCGCGCACGGGAAGACGACGTTCCGCTGGCGGCAGCGCGAACCCATGGCCGCCTATCTCGCGACGGCCACCGTCGGGAAGTTCCAGGTCGAGCAGTACCGGACCCGGGACGGCATCCAGGTCTACAACGCGGTCGACGCGCGCGAGGCCGCCGCCGCGGCCCCCGTGCTCAAGAAGCTGCCGTCCGTGCTGGAGTGGGAGAGCAAGCTGTTCGGGCCCTACCCCTACCGCGCGGCCGGATCGATCGTCGACCACGCGCCCGACGTCGGGTACGCCCTGGAGACGCAGTCGCGTCCCGTGTACGACTCGGCGCCCGACCTGAGCACCCTCGTGCACGAGAACGCCCACCAGTGGTTCGGCGACTCCGTCTCGCTGACCACCTGGAAGGACATCTGGCTCAACGAGGGCTTCGCGACCTACGCGGAGTGGCTCTACAGCGAGCAGCACGGCGGCGACAGCGCGCAGAAGTCCTTCGACAAGCTCTACGCGCGCCCGGCGAGCGACGGCTTGTGGGAGTTCCCGCCCGGCAACCCGGGCAGCGGCGCCAACATCTTCGGCACGCCGGTCTACGCCCGTGGCGCGATGACCCTGCACGAACTGCGCACGGCCGTCGGCGACCCGGCGTTCTTCCGGATCCTGCGGGCCTGGGCGGCCGAGCACCACGACGGGAACGGAACGACCGCGCAGTTCGTTCGACTCGCGGAGCGGGTGTCCGGAAAGGACCTGAACGGGCTGTTCCACACCTGGCTCTACACGGCGGGCAAGCCGAACAAGCCCTAGAACCTGACGAGTTCCTGATAAGTCTGGGTCAAGGTCGAGTCATGATCACGCGCAGACCTCACGTCGCCCTGCTGGCCGCGTCCCTGCTTCTGACGGGATGCGGCAGCGGTGCCGTGGCGTCGCCGGGCCAACCGGCCGGCGCCGCGGCGGAGCGCGGAGCGCCCGCCTCCACGACGACGACCCCCACCTCGCCCTCGCCGGCCATGTCCGCCGAGGCCGCCCGGCTCGAACTGCCGGGCCTCGGGCCCAAGACACTGGCCCAGGTCCCCTCCAGTGCCCGACAGGCCGTCGTGGTCACCGGCCGGGGCAAGAACTCGTCGACGTCCGAGGTCGTCCTGTACGAGCGCACCTCCACCGGCTGGCAGCCCGGCGAGAGCTGGCCCGCGCACAACGCGCTCAAGGGCTGGAGCGACCACCACATGGGCGGCGACCTGCGCTCACCGATCGGTGTGTTCGGACTCACAGACGCCGGCGGCCTGCTCCGCGACCCCGGCACCAAGCTGACGTACGACCAGGGCTACGGCTTCCAGTCGCCCGGTACGGGCTTCGAGGGCGAGCCGCTGGAGGGCTCCTTCGACTATGTGATCGCCATCAACTACAACCGGCAGCCCGGTACTTCACCCTTGGACTGGACCCGGCCGCTCGGCGCGGGCCGTGGTGGCGGGATATGGCTCCACGTCGACCACGGGGGCCCCACGCACGGGTGCGTGAGCATCGCCGAGAAGCACATGGAGCAGCTGCTCCGGACGCTCGACCCGCGCCTCCACCCCGTCGTCGTCATGGGGGACGCCGCGTCCCTCGCCCGCTGAAGCGCTTAGGATCCGCCGGGTGTGCGCACATGTGCTGGTCGCCGAGGACGACGAGATGCAGGCCGAGCTCATCCGCCGCTCCCTGCTGGCGGAGGGCCACACCGCCACCGTCGTGCACGACGGCGCGGCGGCGCTGGACGCCGCCCGCAGGCTGAAGCCCGACCTCGTCGTCCTGGACCTGATGCTCCCGGTGATCGACGGCTTCGGCGTGTGCCGGGTGCTGCGCGGCGGCGACGCCGAGATACCGGTGCTGATGCTCACCGCGCGCTCCGAGGAGGACGACGTCCTGCTCGGCCTGGAGCTGGGCGCCGACGACTACATGACCAAGCCGTACAGCCCGCGCGAGCTGATGGCCCGGATCCGTACGGTGCTGCGGCGCAGCGGGCGCGCCGACGGCGTACGGGAGGAGCCCGTCGTCCGCGCCGCCGGGCTGACGGTGGATCCGGTGCGGCACGAGGTGCGCTGTGACGGGGTGCCGGTGGAGTGCACCCCGGCCGAGTTCCAGGTGCTGCTGGCCATGGCGGGGGAGCCGGACCGGGTCTTCTCCCGACGGCAGTTGCTCCAGGTCACCCGCGGGCTCGACCGGGCGTCCACGGAACGGGCCGTCGACGTCCACATCATGAACCTGCGCAAGAAGATCGAGGCCGATCCGCGGCGGCCCGTACGGCTGCTGACCGTGTTCGGGGTGGGCTACAAGCTCAGCGGCGGCCGGGCGTGAAGCGCCGGATACCGCTGCGCAAGCGGCTGCTGGTACGGCTGTTGCTCACCTCGGCCCTGATCGCCGTGTGCTCGGTGGCCGCGACCGCCTGGCTCGCGGTGACGACCACCACCAGCGCGCTCAAGGAGGAACAGGGGCAGGATCTCGCCGCCGACACCAAGATCCTCGCGCAGCTCAGCGGCTACGCCGCGACCCACCGCGACTGGTCCGGAGTCCAGAAGACCGTCACCGCCCTGGCCGCCAGGACCGGCCGGCGCATCGCGGTGACCACCACGGACCGCACGCTGGTCGCCGACTCCGCGCCCCGCCGCACCTCCCTGCCGCCCCGGCCCGCCGCCACCATCGACCCCCTGCACACCGACACCTACAGCGAGTCCGGGGCCCAGCTCAGCGGGATCGATCCCCGCGCGGTGGGCCCGTACCGGCTGACGGCGGGCGAACGCAAGGAGGTGGACCTGATGATGCAGAAACTGCGGGGCTGCTACCAGCGGTTCGGCCTCGGCCAGGTGAAGATCGTGCGGGCCCCGAGCGGGCGTTCCGTCCTTCTCAACGAGGACGGAACGAGTGCCGGGATCCCCTATCAGACCGATTGCGGTTACGGGTACGACGAACCGACCAAGACGGAGAGCAGGGCCCTGTCCGCGCTCCAGCAGCGCGCCGGGTCCTGCGTGAAGGACAAGGGAGTCGGCGGCGTCGAACCCCTGTTCCTCTACCTGGACCCCACCCGCGACACCGTCCCGGGCCACTTCGTCACCTCCAAGTACGCCCGGCCCGCCGGCGCCGGAGCGGACACCGACCGCATCGTGCAGAACTGCATCGACAGCGCACGACGTGCCCAGCTCGACCCCTACGTCGCCCCCGTGGCCGACCTGTTCCTCGGCATCGGCGACCAGACCGTGCCCCGCTTCGACATGTCCCCGGCCAACAAGGCGAAGATCGTCGGCGTGGCCGGTCTCGTCCTCGCCGTCACCGTCGCCATGACGGCGCTGGTCGCCACCCGGCTGGTCCGCCCCCTGCGCGCGCTCACGACAGCGGCCCAGCAGCCGCCGGAGCAGCACGTCCGTGTCCCGGTGACCACCCGCGACGAGACCGGCATCCTGGCCGAGGCGTTCAACGACCTGACCGAACGGCGGGAGCGGATAGAGGTGCAGCGCAAGGCGATGGTCAGCGACATCGCCCACGAACTGCGCAGCCCGCTCACCAACATCCGCGGCTGGCTGGAGGTCACCCGCGACGGCGTCGTCGCCCCGGACCCCGCCCTGCTCTCCTCCCTGCACGACGAGGCGATGGTCCTCCAGCGGATCATCGACGACCTCCAGGACCTGGCGGCCGCCGACGCCGGCACCCTGCGGCTGCACCGCGAGCCGGTGCGCGCCGACGAACTGCTCGACCAGGTCGCCGCCGCCCACCGCATCGGAGCCGACGCGGCCAAGGTCACCCTGCGCACCGAGACCGACGGCGAGCCCTGGCTCGACGCCGACCCGGTGCGGATGCGGCAGGCGCTCGGCAACCTGGTCTCCAACGCCGTACGGCACACACCGCCGGACGGCACCGTCACGCTGGCCGCCCGGCGCGTGGGCGACCAGGTCGTGTTCACCGTCCGGGACACCGGCTCGGGCATCGCGGCGGACGATCTCCCGCACGTCTTCGACCGGTTCTGGCGCGCCGAGAAGTCCCGCAGCCGCCGCACCGGCGGCAGCGGCCTGGGCCTCGCGATCGTCCGCCACCTGGTCGCCGCGCACGACGGCACGGTCGAGGCGGCGAGCGAACCCGGCGCGGGCGCGGAGTTCACCCTGCGGGTGCCGATCGCGTCCGCGCCCGCACCGGACAGCTGAGCCGGGGCTACCCGCGCTTCAGCCGTGCCTCTTCACGCCGTCGGCGCAGTTGCAGCGCGCGCCGCTCCGTCTCGTCGGTGCCGCCCCAGACGCCGAGGCACTCCCCGGTGTCCAGGGCCCAGCGCAGACACCGCGCCCGCACCGGACAGCGTCCGCAGACCTCCTTCGCCTGTTCCGTCTGCAAGAGGGCCGGGCCGGAGGTGCCGATCGGGAAGAAGAGGTCGGGGTCCTCGTATCGGCATGCGGCCTGGTCTCGCCAGTCGTCCGTCAAGTCCATCAAAGTCACCTGCGATCGAAGTCGTCCGTGCCCTCGCGGATGGCTTACTCGCTTCCGGGTGACCTGTCGATGCGCAAGTGAAACCAAGGACTTCGGGGTGACGCGGATCACTGCTCGCGGATGCCCCAGGGAGAGCCGTACGCGGTCAGCAGATCGAGGTAGGGGCGGGCCGGGAACGCCTCCGGGCCGAGCACGCCGGTGCCGGACCAGGCGCCGGTGGCGAGGAGTTCGAGTGCGACCACCGGATTGACGGCGGTCTGCCACACCACGGCCTGGCTGCCGTACTCCGCCATGGACCACTGGTTGTCGACCACGTGGTAGAGGTACACCTCGCGCGGTCGGCCGTCCTTCGTGCCGCGCACCCAGGTGCCCGCGCACGTCTTGCCGCGCATACGGTCGCCCAGCGTCGCGGGGTCGGGCAGACAGGCGGCCACGACGTCACGGGGCGACACGGCGACCGGCCCGGCGGCACTCGGCACGGTGACCGGGTCGGTGCGGTCGAGGCCCAGCAGGTGCAGGGTCTTGAGCGTCTCGATGAACTCCTCGCCCAGGCCGTACTTGAAGGTGACCCGCTTCGCGTCGACCCAGCGCGGCACGAGCAGCACCTCCTCGTGCTCCACGTTCACGCACTCGACCGGGCCGATGCCCTCGGGGAAGTCGAAGACCTCGGGCTCGCTGAACGGCTCCGTGGTGTACCAGCCGCGGTCGGACTCGTAGACCACGGGCGGGTTGAGGCACTCCTCGATCGTCGTCCAGATGCTGAAGGAGGGGGCGAAGTCGTAGCCGTCCACGGTGAGGTTCGCGCCGTCGCGGACGCCGATCTCCTCGATCTCGTCGAAGAGTTCGTCGGCCGCGTAGCGGGCGAAGACGTCCGACAGACCCGGCTCCACCCCGATGCCGACCAGCGCCAGCGCGCCCGCCTTCTCCCACTCCTGGGCCTGCGCGAACTGTGCGTCGCCGAGCTTCTCCCCGCACTCCTCGTAGGGGCGCTCGGGGTGCGGGTGGGACAGGGACATCGCCATGTCGAGGTAGGTGGCGTCGGCGGCGCGGGCCGCCCGGAACAGGGGCAGCACGAAGCGCGGGTCGGTCGCATTGAGGAGCACGTCGCACGCGTGCCGGCGCAGCAGCTCCGTGACCGCCGCCTCGTCGTTCGCGTCGACGCGCTCGGCCAGGAACCGGGTCTCACCGTCGCCGAGGGCCGCGACCGCCGCCTCGGCACGGGCCAGTTCGTAGTCGGCGACGACCATCGCCTCGAAGAACGGACGCCGGGCCGCGATCCGGGTGACGGCGGTGCCGACGCCTCCGGCGCCGACGAGCAGTACACGCATGACAGATCTCCCTGTGATGGGGGTCGATGAACCGGGGCCCTGCCGCGGATACAACTCCTCCGGCTCGCTTAAGGTCAATGGCGTTGGCATAAGGAAGTGCGGTGCGCGATGCCCAAGCCCGTGGTCCCCGAGGAGCGGCGGCGCAGACGCCGGCCCACCAAGAGCGGCACCGTGCTGTCGGAGGCGCTGATCGTGGAGACGGCGCTGCGGATGCTGCGCGAGCACGGCAGCGCGGGGCTCACCGCCCGCCGCCTCGGCCTCGCCCTCGACGCCGACCCGAGCACGCTCTACCGGTACTTCCGGGGCATGGACGACCTGACCCTGGCCATCGGCGACGCGCTGCTCGGCCAGGCCCTCGACGGCTGGCGCCCGACGGGGGAGTGGCGGGCGGACCTGCGCGCCGTCGGCCTGCGCATCCACGCCGCCTACCTCGCCCACCCGCAGGCGGCCCTGCTCACCACCAACCGCGTCACCGGCCGCGCCCACGAACTCGCCGCCGACGAGGCGGTCCTGGACGTCCTGCGCACCGCCGGATTCCCGCTCCCCGACACCGTGCGCATCTACCACGCCTTCATCGACCAGACCCTGGCCTTCGCCGCCCTCGACGCGGCCTCCCTCACCCTCCCGAGCGCGGCCCTGCGCGCCGACGAGGACATGTGGCGCTCCACCTACGCCCACCTGCCCCGCACCACCCACCCCCGCATCGCCGAGGCGGCCCCCTTGCTGGCCCGGCGGATGGTGACCAGCGCGTATCCGACGGCACTGGAGATGTTGTTGGACAGCGCGGCGGCGCGGTTGGAGTCACTGCGCTGACGCACGGCTCCGGATCCCGAATTCCGCAATGCGAGACCACACGTTCCGGAGCCCCTCCCGTGCTGCGATAGTGATCCCGGCCCCGAAAGATGTATCGAGCAACCAGGAACTCCGTGGACACCAGCGAGAGCAGCACCGAGCCGCAGCCATCCGCCCAGCCGCAGTCATCCGCACCCGTCGAGGCGAGCCCGCCGCGGGTCGGCTGGCGGCGGTGGGCGATGGACACCCGGCCGCTGCGCATCCCGGCCTACCGCCGGCTGTGGTCCTCGACGATCGTCACGGCGGTCGGCAGCCAGCTCACCGCGGTCGCGGTGCCCAAGCAGGTCTACGACATCACCGGTTCCTCGGCGTGGGTCGGCGCCGCGAGCCTGGCCGGACTGCTGCCGCTGATCGTGTTCGCGCTGTGGGGCGGTGCGGTGGCCGACACCATGGACCGCCGCAAGCTGCTCCTGATCACCAACATCGGTATCGCCGTCACCTCGCTGCTGTTCTGGCTCCAGGCCGTCACCGGGCTCGACTCCGTGGTCGTCCTGATGCTGCTGCTCGCGATGCAGCAGGCGTTCTGGGGCCTGAACGCGCCCGCCCGCAACGCCTCCATCGCCCGGCTCGTCCCCGAGGAACAGCTCCCCGCCGCCAACGCCCTCGGCTCGACCGTCATGCAGACCGGCCAGGTGGTCGGCCCGCTGCTCGCCGGTGTCCTGATCCCCGTCATCGGCCTGGCCGAGCTGTATCTGATCGACGCGCTCGCGCTGTGCGTGACGGTGTGGGCGGTCTACCAACTGCCCAAGCTGCCGCCGCTGGTGGGCTCGGCGACGCGGCGCGCGGGAGTGCGCGAGATCGTCGAAGGCTTCCGCTACCTCTCCCTGCACAAGGTGCTGCTGCTCTCCTTCCTGGCCGACATCATCGCCATGGTCTTCGGCATGCCCCGCGCCCTGTTCCCCCAGCTCGCCGCCCAGACCTACGGCTCCTACGGCGAAGGGCTCGCCCTCGGCCTGCTGTTCGCCGCGATCCCCATCGGCGCGGTGCTCGGCGGCCTCTTCTCGGGCACGTTCTCGCGGGCCCGCCGGCACGGCTGGATGGTGATCGGCGCGGTCGTCGCCTGGGGCGTCGCGATCGCCGGATTCGGACTCAGCGCCAACCTGTGGGTCGGCGCGGCCTTCCTGGCCGTGGCCGGGCTCGCCGACATGGTCTCGATGGTCTTCCGCGGAGCGATCCTGCTGTCGGCGGCCACCGACGAGATGCGCGGCCGTATGCAGGGCGTCTTCACGGTGGTCGTCGCGGGCGGCCCGCGCCTCGCCGACGTCCTGCACGGCACCGCGGGCTCGGCCTTCGGCGCCCGCACGGCGGTCGTGGGCGGCGGACTCCTGGTCGTGGTGGTGATGCTGGGCCTGGCCGCGGCGGTGCCGGCCCTGCGCCGGTACCGGATCTGACCGAGGTCCCTACAGGGCCCGCCGATGGTTCGCGTACTCCATCAGCTTCCCCCGTGTCGTCTCCAGCCGGTGCGCGAGGATCTCGGCGACTCCGCGTACCAGCGCCATCCCGAGTGCGGGATCCTCGGCGCACAGGCGCAGCACCGCGTCCGCGTCGAACTCGTGGGCGCGTACGGGGCTGAACGCGACCGCGCCGAAGTCCCACTCGTGGGGTGGGAACAGCCAGGACCAGCCGAGCAGATCGCCGGCACCGAGGCTCGCCACGGTGACCGTTTGCAGCGAGTTGACCCGCTGGTCGAGCGAGACCGCGCCGGAGCGGATCACCCAGAAACGGTCGGCCCGGCCGCCCGCCTCGAAGATGCGGTGGTCCTCCGGGAAGGAGACCTCCCGCGCGAGGGTCATGAGGCGGTGGCGCTGGGGCGGGGGAAGGGCGGTCAGCAGTTTCGTCGCTTTGGTCATGACGCGGAGCTCCTCGCCGGCCATCGGATTCCGGTGCTTTCCCTATGCCCATTTCAGCCGCTACGGCCGTCCGGGGCACCTCGGCGGACGGGAGTTCCGATGGGCGGTCCGCGGGAGGGCATGAAAAAGCCCTGGCTGGACGGGGGAGGCCAGCCAGGGCCGTCAAGCAGTGGTGCGGAGGACGGTACGGTCCACCCCGTCACCACGTATGAATGAACGGTAAACCATATGCGAGGCTTTCGCGTAGCAAAAACCCGGTCACGTGACCGGTTTCACTCTGCCACGCCGATCCCGGCTTGTCGCCCCGGAGTCAGAACTTCGTCCAGCACCCGCAGCACCGCCTCGAAAGCCACCGTTCGTACGGCCGCCTCGCGCGCCGCGTCCGGATCGGTCGCCCGTAGCTCCTCGCTCCGCACCCACCACGTCGACCGCTCCTGTTCCGCGCAGGCCCGAGCCCGCTGCAGGCGCCGCAACAGCTCGCCCGAATCCACGACATCAGTCATGGGGTGCGCCTACCCGGCTTTCGTGGGGGCATGACCGGAACTCGCGCATTCCGCAGACAGGTTTGGCGCCCCCCTTACAGGTCAGCCGCATAGATGAGTACCCGCGGTGCTCGAGCGGCGGGAACCGCGGGTGCGGCAGGTCCGGCCTTGTCGCCGAGGAAGCGCAAGGCCGGTTCTTCACCGATCAGGGAGCCAGGCGATGTGCGAGGAGCACAGCATCGAATTCCCCCAATTCGCCCAGGAGTGGCGGGAGATGGAGCCATGGCCGAATCCAGCGGCCGGTGGGCGCGCGACGCCAGTAACAGTGGGCCGAGCCGTCGCCTCAGGGTCTGAGGCGACGGTGGCGTGGATGCCGGTCGATCCGGTGGTCCGGCCCGCGCAGGCCCGCAGGGCGGTCGAGCGGGCGGTCGCGGCGCGGTGCCGGGCTACCCGGACGCGCTGCGACAAGGACGCCCTGGGCGACGCCCTGCTCGTCGTCTCGGAGTTGACGACCAACGCGATCCGGCACGGCGGCGGTGTCACGGGCTTCCGCGTCGACGTCGTCGAACCCGGCGTACGCGTCTCGGTGTGCGACCGCAGTGACGAACTGCCCGTCGCCGGCGACCCGTTCGACCCGGCCGGACGCCGACGGGTCGGCGGCCGTGGCTGGCCGATCGTGTGCAGGCTGGCCCGTGACGTGCGGGTGTCCGAACTGCCCGCGGGCGGCAAGTGCATCACCGCGGTGGTGGCTCTCACCTGAAGGTAACCGTCGCCCTGTGTACGCCCGTTCGACGGGGGAAGACGCTGGCAAGCGGCAGGTGCCCGTATGCGGTCCGAACACGCACACGGGCACTTGTGTGTGAGGGCGACGGGAGGCGAGGGAGTCATGGCAGAGGCGGATCGCCGGGGGGCGGACGAGGAGCGGGAACGCGCGGAGGTGGAGCGGCTGCGGGCGGAGGCCCGTGAGCTGCGGGCCCGGGCCCGCGCCCACCCGCTGATATCCCAGGCGCAGGGCATTCTCCAGGAGCGCTACCGACTGCCCGACGGCGACAGCGCGTTCGGGCTCCTGCAGCGGGCCTCGCAGCGCTTCAACGTCAAACTCCGGTCCCTGGCCGACGTGGTGCTCACCGCCCCGCGACCGGACGACCTGGACACCCTGTGGTTCCCGCGGCGCGTCCGGTCCTCGGAGCCCGTGCTGAACTTCCCGGCGTCGTACCGCCCCGAGCCCGGCAACCGTGGCGCCGTCCTGAGCGCTGTGCTGAGCCAGACGCTCGCCGTGGTCGACACCTCCATGGGCAACGTCCAGGTCGCCGACCGGGTCAGGGGCGGACTGCGGTTGGAGAAGCACACCGGGCTCACCGACGACTTCGTCGACTTCTTCGCGTACGTCGGTGACGAGGGCACCTCCTGCGCGGCCGCCGCGCGCGACCTCGTCCAGGTCACCGTCGAGGACGTGTCGACGGACCCCGTGTTCACCGAGGCGGCCCGGGAGCAGATCCTCGCGGCGGGCAGCCTGGGCTGCCACAGCGTGCCGCTGACGACCATGTCGGGCCTGTGCCTCGGTATGGTCTCCGCGCACACCGACCACACCCTGCGCCGACTGACGCAGACGCAGCTCAAGACGCTGGAGGTGATGGGTGCCGAGGCCGGCCGGTGGCTCTCCTGGCACGACCGGACGGTGGTCCTGGACGCCCTGGAGTATCTGCATGCCCTCGGCCGCAGGGGGCGCGGCACCCGGATCCGGCGGTCGTGACGCGGGCCGGACCGTACGCATGACACTCCGGGGACCGGGCACCCGAGGCCCATGAGCGAATCCGAGTTTCCACCGGAAGACCGGGCCGTCGACATGTACCTCGGCATTCTGCGCACCCGGATGGACACGGATGACTACCGGCTGTTGCTGGATGTCGTCGAACCGGTCCTCAAGGCGATCGACGAGCGGCGCCTGCCCGCCCTGGACTTCGCGATCGGCGAGGAGGGCGCACACGGCGTGTCCCAGGAGATCCGGGACGAGGCGGCCCTGGTCGTCGCCGCCGCGGTCACCGGCAGGATGGACAACGAGGTCGTCGAGATCGACCTCGACGAGACCGGCCCGATCCGGGTGGTCACCGACGCGGACACCGCCGCGGACCCGGTACGGCTGGGCGAGATCGCCGACTACATCCGCGACCGGCACCGGGAGAACGAGGAACTGCGCGGCATCGCCGAGGTCAGCGGCCTGCCCACCGACTTCTGAGCCCCCGACTTCTGAGGCAGTGATTTTTGAGGCCGTGCTTTTTGAGGCTCTGGCTTCTGAGATCCCGACCTCCGAGATCCCGCTTCACTTCGTGGCCTTCTTCACCTGTGCCGCCACCGGCACCTTCAGCGGCCGGGCCAGTCCCGTCACGGCCTCGTCGAGGCGTTGCAGATGCCTCAGCACGCGGTCGGTGACCCGCCCGTAGCGCGAGACGCCCGGCCGGTCGGACTCCAGCAGCGCGGCGATGCTCGGACCGGTCTCGACCTCGGCCTCGGCGTGCTCGTCCGCCACGTGCGCGGCGATCGCCCCGATGTTGCGCAGGATGCGGTCACCCGCCCGCCGCAGCCGGGGATCCGCGGCGATGGACGGGTTGCCGGGCAGGAGCTCGGCCGTGGCGGCGAGCGAACGCGCGTGGTACGCGCAGGTCTCCAGCAGCGCGACGACATAGCGCGCGGTGTCGCGCCGGGCCCGCAGCGGCGTCACCGGATGGGTGAGCGGCTGGGTCGCGGCGCGCAGATCCGCCAGCGCCTGGTCCAGATCGCGGGCCATGTCGAGCAGATCGATCGCGGGCCCGCCGCTGAGCTGGTCGACGGCGGCCTCGGTGACATCGGAGAGCCGGTCGAGGACGGTACCGAGCAGGTCGTTGGTACGGCGGTCCGTGTGCACCGGCAGGACGAACGCGGCCGCGATGATCCCGCAGGCCGCGCCCAGCGCCGTCTCCTCCACGCGCAGGATCAGCACCGACAGGCTGTAGGTGTGCAGCAGGGTGTACAGCAGCCCCAGGGCCGCGGTGACGAAGAACGACATCAGCGTGTACGACAGCGGCGCGGTGTAGAACATCGCGAACACGAACAGCAGCACCAGCGCGAACGCCGTCCAGGTGTGATGGCCGACCAGGCCCGCCAGGAGCAGTCCCGCCACGACGCCGAGCACGGTGCCCAGCAGCCGCCGGTAGCCCTTGACCAGGATCTCGCCGGTGGACGCGGTGTTGATGAACACGATCCAGCAGGTCAGCACCGCCCAGTACCAGCGCTGGCTGGAGAGGAACTCGCCGCCCACGATCGCCAGCGACGACCCGACCGCCACCTGCACGGCCGCCCGCGTGGTGGGCCGCCGCAGCCCCGTCGGCTCGTCCTCGGGCTCTTCCTCACCCGCGTCGATCGCCAGGTCCTCGGCGTCCAGCTCCTCGCGCGAACGCGTCGTCGACGGGGTGTCGTCCGACTCGTCCTGCGGCCCGTCCAGCGCGATCCGCAGCCCCAGCACCGCGCGGGCGGCCTCGCCGATGCCCCGGAACACGTCCTGGACGGCGGTCGGCGCCTTGGGCAGGTTCTCCTCGTCGCGGTAGCCGAGCAGCCGGTTGCGCACATGCGCCAGGCCCGTCCCCGAACCCCCGGACACCGGTCGCAGGACCAACAGGCGCAGCGCCTCCAGATCCCGGCGCAGGACGGCGGTCGCCTCGTCGCCCACCGGCAACCGGCCGCCCGGCGGCGGCACCGGGGCGCCCGGCAGATGCAGGGTCAGCGTGTCCGCGCGCTCGGCACTGCGCGCGGTGAGCAGCAGCAGACCCAGACGCTCGGCGGCGATCTCCGCGTCCGCGATACGCCGCTGCACGAGCCGCGCGACGGCTTCGTCGGCGGTGCCCTGCTCCAGCCGGCCCTGGATCATCATCGCCGTCTCGTGCAGCCGCGCCGTGCCCTCACGCAGGTGCTCCAGGGCCGTCTCGGCGTCGTCGGGACCGGCGTCGAGGAGCTCCAGCTGCGCGGACACGAGCTGGGCGAGCCGGGCGCGGAAGGCGTCCCGCAGCCGCCCCAGGATGCCCTCGGGCGTCTCCGGTACGAGCACGAAACGCACCAGGGCGCTGGCGGCGAAGGCGATCCCGACCACCCCGTACAGCTGGGGCAGGGTCGAGAGGGTGGCGCCGACGAACAGGGACAGGAAGTAGGTCTGAAAGCCGATCAGACCCAGCGCGGTGCCCCGGTCCCCGTACCGGCGGCCGTAGACGGCGCAGAAGATGAGCACCACGAAGAAGACGTCACCGCCGACCACGCGTGAGTGCAGCACCGCGGCCAGGGTCAGCGAGGCGAATGCCACCGGCAGACCCAGGGCGAGGGTCACCGCCTGCTGGGCGCGCTCCTTCTCGCGGATGGCGAAGGTGGCGACCATCGCCGCGATGGCGCCGCCCACCAGGTGCGACACGTCGGCGCGCAGGAGCCCCAGTACGGCGAGGGTGAGGGCGATGGCAGCCACGGTCCGCAGACCCGCGGTCAGTCGCAGCAGTCCGGGATCGGATGCCGCGGCGAGATCGCGCGACCGCGCCCGGAGCGTTGCTGCCACTGCCCTCACGCCGCCGTACTCACTCCCGTCCCCGTCTCACGTCAAGATCCCGTCCCAGCATGGCACGCCGGGACGGGAGCGTCCGCACCGCGTCAGGCCTTGTCGGGATCCGTCCCCTCGACCTGCTCCCGCACCTGCTCGGGCGTCAGATAGGAGTTGGTGTACTCGAAGTCCTTCAGCGTGGCGGGCTTGCGGGACTGGAAACCGGTGCGGACGAAATCGTCGCCCGCGACCGCGTTGAGCACCCAGTTCGTCATCACCCGGGTCTTGGCGACGCCCGTGCGCAGCGCCGACCAGTGGTAACCGCGGGCCACGGCCTGGGCGGGCAGACCGCGCAGTTCGATGCCGAGCGGCTTCGAGACGGCGTCCTTGCCGCCGAGGTCGACGACCAGGCCGAGGTCCCGGTGGACGTACGGGGTCAGCGGTTTGTTGCGCAGGGTCGCCATGACGTTGTCGGCGACGTGCCTGCCCTGCCGCATGGCGTGCTGGGCGGTGGGCGGGCAGATCGCGCTGTCGTCGTCCTTGGCCTTGTCGGGCACCGCGGCGGAGTCGCCGAGCGCGAAGACGCCGTCCTGGCCCGGCAGGTTCATCTCCGCGGCGACCGCGAGGCGGCCGCGGACCGTCTCGGCGCCGAGGGTGGCGATGAGCGGGCTCGCGACGACACCGGCGGTCCAGATCAGGGTGCGGGTGGGCACCACCCGGCCGTCGGTGAAGGTGACCTCCTCGGGACCCGCCTTCGCGATGGAGACACCCAGCGAGATGTCGATGCCGCGCTTGCGCAGGATCGTCTGGGCGCTGGTGCCGAGCTTGTCGCCCAGTTCGGGCATCAGCTTCGGGGCGATGTCGATCAGGTGCCACTTGATGAGCGCCGGGTCGATGCGCGGGTAGCGCTTGACCGCGGCGTGGGTGAGCTTCTGCAGACAGGCCGCCGTCTCCGTGCCGGCGTATCCGCCGCCCACGACCACGAACTGCAGCCGCGAGGCCCGCTCGGCCGGGTCGTCGCTCGCGTCGGCCAGGTCGAGCTGGGAGATGACGTGGTCGCGGACGTAGGCGGCTTCCGCGAGGGTCTTCATCCCGTACGCGTGCTCGGTGAGTCCGGGGATGTCGAAGGTGCGGGTGATGCTGCCGGGTGTCAGCACGATGTAGTCGTAGGGCTCGTTGACGATCTCGTCGGTGATGGTGCGGATGACGCAGACCTTGGACTTGAGGTCCACGCCGATCGCTCCGCCCGGAATGATCCGGGTGCGGTACTTCTTGCTGCGCCGCAACGAGACGGCGATCGACTGGGGCGTCAGCACCCCGGAGGCGACCTGGGGCAGCAGGGGCAGGTAGAGCTGGTAGGAGAACGGCGTCACCAGGGTGACGTCGGCCTCGTCGGGCGCGAGCTTCCGCTCAAGTCGGCGTACGCACTCCACGCCGGCGAAGCCTGCGCCGACCACCAGGATCCTGGGTCGTGTCACGGTGTTCATCCCTTTCTGCGGCTCCAGGCGGTCTGCATCGGACGCCCTTCGCATGCCCGTGGATCGCTGCTTCGCACCACATCGATCCCACCGTGTCCCCAGCCGTTCCGCCAGTTGGGCGCGGCAGGCAGACGAACGCGTCGAGCACAACCATGCCCGCCCGGCCGCCGAAACGCACCGGATGGGAGGTGAAAGATCAGGGCCGCGCGATCTCTTGACGGTCTGTTGGTCTGGTCCTACCGTCCCCCTCACTTGTTCAAATCAGGGACCAATGTTCATGTACATGAATTGCACGTGAATGGCGGTCACCCCCCACACTCCTCGGGAGGCAGGATGCTCACACGCCTGCGCGCACTCGTCGTCACCACGATCGTGGGCGCCACGTCACTGCTCGCCGCCCCACACGCCCTGGCCGAAGTGGAGCCGGGCGGCTGGGTGTCCGTCTCGCCCAGCTACACCGAGCAGGAACGCGGCTGCGGACAGATCAGCGGCCTGACGTTCCAGCTCACCTGCTCCACGGCCAGCGGCGACCAGCGGGCTGAACGACGCTACGCCACCTACACCGGTGGCACGCGTCAGTTCGAGGGCTCGTTCCGCATCACCAGCCTCAGCGGTACCCGGATCAGCCTCAAGCAGACCTTCAACGAATCCGCCGCCGGGCCCTACTTCATGCTCGCCGTCGAACGTGGCGGCCGGCTCTACGCGGTGCACGGCGGCGCCACGCTCTCCAACGCCGGCACCGTCGGCGCCACCGTCCGGGTCAACACCGTCCACCAGGTCGGAAGCCAGCACCGCACCTACATCAACGGCTCCCTCGCGCACACCTACGCCAGCCCCGGCGGCAGCTTCTACGACAAGTTCGGTGCCTACCGCACCGACAGCGGCAACGGACCGGCCACCGTGGTGTGGAGCAACGTCCACTTCTGGCGGAAGTAGCCGACGCCGGATGCGTGTCCTGACACGCCTTGCAGTGCCGACAGTGCTGCTCCTGGCACTGTCGGCCTGCTCGGCATCCCAGCAGGCAAAGCCGGAGCGGCCGTTGCGGGCGGCCCTGACCACACCCACCGACGTCGACCTCACGTGGCGGGACGAGCGCGCCGCGGTCGCGGGCCATGCGCTGGAGTACGCCACCGCCCCGCAGGGCCCCTACACCGTGCTCCAGTACCTGGACCACGGGGTGACGACCTATCGGCACCCCGACCTGATGCCCGACACGACCTTCTACTACCGGCTGCGGACCTACCGCGGACCCGCGTCCACCCCGGTGGCCGTCGACCTCCCCGCCGGCGACTGGACGGCCGACGAGGAGAACGCCGACCACGACTGGCTGCCGGCCCGCACCCGGCCCGGGCACCAGGGCGCAGGGCGCGCCCTGCCCGCCGGGGCGCCGACGGACCTGCGCGCCGTCGTCAAGGAGGCCAACGGCATCCTGTTCACCTGGACCGACAACTCCGCCGACGAGGACGGCTTCCTGCTGGAGATCCGCAGACAGGGCAGCAAGGCGTACGCGCCCGTCGCCGTGCTCGACCCGGACATCAACTCCACCGGCCTGGTCACCCTGCCCGAGGAGAAGCACGCCTCCTACCGGATCCGCGCCTTCGCCTACGGCGAGCGGTCCAACGTCGTCCACCTGACCACGGGGGAGTAGCGCTCGCCCGACCGGTGCTCGACCCCTGCTCAGCGGAAGACGTTGTCCGCGTCGTCCCAGCCCGACAGTTCGTCCGGCACGTTCTGCCGCGGGGCACGCGAGCGTGCCTGGTACATGGCGTCGATCTCGAACGCGTACCGCTCCACGATCGCGTCCCTGCGCAGCTTCATGGACGGCGTCAGCAGCCCGTTGGCGTGGTCGAACTGCACCGGCAGCACCCGGAAGACCCGGATCGACTCCGAGCGCGACACGCTGCTGTTGGCGGCGGCCACCGCCCGTCCGATCTCCTCCCGCAGCGCGTTCTCCTCGCGGGCCTCCCGGCTAGGCGTGTCGCTCTGCAACGACAGTGAACCGCGCCAGTACGCCAGGAACTCCGGGTCCAGGGTGATCAGGGCGCCGACGCACGGCCGGTTGTCGCCGACCACCACCGCCTGATGGACCAGCGGATGCACCCTCAGCCGCTGTTCGAGAGCCGCCGGGGCGACGCTCTTGCCGCTGCTGGTGATGATGATGTCCTTCTTGCGACCGGTGATCGTCAGATACCCGTCGGTGTCCAGCCAGCCGAGGTCCCCGGTGGCCAGCCAGCCGCCCCGCAGCGCGGCCCGCGTGGTCGGCTCGTCGTTGATGTAGCCCTGGAACACCGACGGACCGCGCACCAGGATCTCGCCGTCCTCGGCCAGCATGACGTCCATGCCCGGCAGCGCCTGCCCGACCGTCCCGGACTTCTCCCGGCCCAGCGGCTGCATGGACACCGCGCCACTGGTCTCGGTCAGCCCGTACCCGTCGTGCACATAGATGCCGATGCCCTCGTAGAACAGGGAGAGTTCGCGGTTCAAGGGCGAACCGCCGGACGTCGCCCGCCCCACTCTGCCGCCCAGCACGGCCCGGAGTCTGCGGTACACCGTCCGTTCGTACAGCGCGTGTTGCAGCCGCAGGTCGAGGCCGGGACCCGAACCGCCGCTGAGCCGCTGGCGCTCCAGCGCCGCGGCGTAGTCCCGCGCCGTGTCGGCCGCCCGCTCGAACAGGACACCGCGGCCCGCCTGTTGGGACGTGCGCAGGAAGTTCTTGTAGATCTTCTCGAAGACCGACGGTACGGCGTAGAAGTACGTCGGCCGGAACGAGCGCAGCGCCGACACCAGCGCCTCGCCGCTCAGCTCCGGCTCGTGGCCCATGAGCAGGCCGCCGCGGATGCACAGGCTCTGGATCATGAGGCCGTAGACATGGGAGAACGGCAGGAAGGCCAGCACGGAGCCCTGTTCGCCGGGCGCCGCCGCCGTGTGCCCCCAGCCGGCCAGCAGCGTGTCGCACGGGCTCGCCAGATTGCGGTGACTGAGCGCGCAGCCCATGGGGTGCCCGCTGGTGCCGGAGGTGTAGGCGACGACCGCGGTCGAGTCCGGCAGCACGATGCGGCGCAGCGAGTCGACCGTGGCGATCGGGATGAACTCGCCCCGCTGGACCAGCTCGTCCAGCGCCCCCGCGTCCAACTGCCAGACGTGGCGCAGCTGTCCGAGCGACCCGCACACCGAGCCGACCGTCATCACCGCCTGCTCGTCCTCCACGAGCACGGCCACGCAGCCGGCGTCCCGCAGGATCCACTCCACCTGGTCGCGCGAGGAGGTCGGATAGATCGGGACCACCTCGGCACCGACGGCCCACAGCGCGTAGCTGAGCACCGTCCACTCGTACCGGGTGCGCGCCATGATCGCCACGCGATGACCGGGCGAGATGCCGGACGCGATGAGACCCTTCGCCAAGTCGACCACCTCGTCCCGCACTTCCACGGCTGTCACCTCCTCCCACACGGTCGAGGAGGGGCTGGAGCGACGGGCGAGCAGGGGAAGCGTGGGGTTGTGGACCGCGGTGTCGAAGATGCTGTCGGCGAGTCCGCCGCTGTGGGACGAGACGGTTGAGGGAGCGAGGGCGAAGTCGCGCATTGCGCTGCTCCTGACGTGTACGGGGTGTGACTCCGCCGAGTATGAACTGTGTCGGCGGTGCTCGAATCTAGCCCAGGTAGGAGCGTTCGTCGCCGGGAACGGCCAAGTAGACGCGTTCGTGATCTCAGTCGTCCGGTACAGGCCTCAATGTCCCTGTGTACGGCGCACGCACTCGGCGACCACGTCCCGCAGACTCCCGGTCCGCGCCATGACGTCGCGCTGCACCCGGGCACCGTTTCCCCGCTCCAACGACTCCGCGACGCCGGCCCGGGCGCGGTCGAGGTCACCGGTGTCCGCGAGCGCGTCCGAGACATGGTCCAGCAGGGCCTGGAGCACGGTCCGCGCGGGCAGCCGCCGCATGGTCCCGGGGTGCAGCAACTCGCCCTCCAGACCTGCCCGTGCGGCCTGCCAGGCGGCCAGCCGGAGCAGGCTCACACTCTGTACGAGCGGCTCGCCCTCCGCCCGCCACTCGCGCGCCGCCGTCTCCACCAGGCCGCGGATCAGCGTCGCGATCAGGACGGCCGTGTCGGCGTGCAGGCACACGTCCGCGACCCGCACCTCGACCGTCGGGTAGGTCGCGGACAGCCGGGCGTCGAAGTAGATCATCCCGTCGTCCAGGATCACGCCCGTGGAGACCATGTCGGCGACCCGCCGGTGGTACCGCTCGGCCGAACCGAAGACCTCGGTGGGCCCCGCGGACGGCCACCGCTGCCACACCCGGCTGCGGTAGCTGCTGTAACTGGTGTCCTTGCCCTGCCAGAACGGGGAGTTGGCGCTCAGCGCGGACAGCACCGACAGCCAGGGGCGGATCCGGTCGAGGACCGCCACACCCTCCTCGTCGGACTCCACGGACACATGCACATGGCAGCCGCACACGAGCTGCTCCTGGGTGGCGATGCCGTACTGCTCCGCCATCCACTGGTAGCGCCGGCCGACGCCGACCGAAGGGCTCACGGACAGCGGCGAGGTCGCGAGCGCGGCGACGGTGCAGCCGATCTCCCCGGCGTGCTGTGCCGCGTCCTTGCGGCAGCGGACGATCTCCGCGCCGAGTTCCGCCATGTCCGCCCGGGGCTGGGTGGCGAACTCGACCATCTGGGTGTGCAGTTCCTCCTCGAAGACCTCGCTGTCCAGGTCCGCGCGCGCGAGCACCGCGGCCGCCAAGGCCTTCGGCTCACCCGTTTCCGGGTCGACCAGGAGGATTTCCTCCTCCACTCCGACTGTGCGCACGTGGGTGCCCGCCCTTCTGTGGTGTACGTCCCGACTGCCCCGAAAGGACGTTCGGACACCTGGGCGGGGGTTTCACCTGGGCAGAGGCGCCAGCCAGACCGTGGCCAGCGGGGGCAGAGTGAGCAGGAGGTGTCCGTCGTCCGTCTTGACCGGGTCGGGGTTGGTGACGTCACTGCCGCCGTACCGGGCCCGATCGGTGTTGAGGATCTCCTGCCAGACGGGGATGTCGTCCGGGACGGCGAAGCGGTAGTCGTGGCGGACGACGGGGGAGAGGTTGGAGACGGCGAGGAGGGGAGCGCCCTCGGCGTCGTGGCGAAGGAAGGCGAAGACATTGTCCTCGGCCGCGTCCCCGGCGACCCATCGGAAGCCCTCGGGGTCGGTGTCGCGCTGCCAGAGTGCGGCCGTGTCGCGATACGCGGTGTTGAGATCACGGACCAGGTCCCTCACCCCGGCATGGTCGGCCACCGCCCCGTACGCCGGGTCCAGGAGCCACCAGTCGGGTCCGTAGGCCTCGGACCATTCGGAGCCCTGGGCGAACTCCTGGCCCATGAAGAGGAGTTGTTTGCCGGGGTGGGCCCACATGAAGGCGAGGTAGGCGCGGAGGTTGGCGCGCTGCTGCCACCAGTCGCCGGGCATCTTGGAGACCAGCGAGCCCTTGCCGTGCACGACTTCGTCGTGGGAGATGGGCAGGACGTAGTTCTCGCTGTAGGCGTACACCATCGAGAACGTCATCTCGTTGTGGTGGAACTTGCGGTGCACCGGTTCGTGGGCCATGTAGTCCAGCGAGTCGTGCATCCAGCCCATGTTCCACTTCAGCCCGAACCCCAGACCACCGGTGTCGGTCGGCCGGGTCACCCCGCCCCACGCGGTCGACTCCTCCGCGATGGTCACCACGCCCGGCGCCCGCCGGTACACGGTCGCGTTCATCTCCTGGAGGAACGCCATCGCGTCCAGGTCCTCCCGCCCACCGTGCACATTGGGCTCCCACTGCCCCGAGTCGCGCGAGTAGTCGAGGTAGAGCATGGAGGCGACCGCGTCGACCCGCAGCCCGTCGATGTGGAACTCCTGGCACCAGTACACGGCGTTCGCCACCAGGAAGTTGCGCACCTCGACGCGTCCGAAGTCGAATTCGTACGTCCCCCAGTCCGGGTGCTCCGCCCGCCGCCAGTCACCGGGCTCGTACAGCGGCTCCCCGTCGAAGCGCGCCAACGCCCAGTCGTCCTTGGGGAAATGGGCCGGCACCCAGTCCATGATCACGCCGACGCCGGCCCGGTGCAGGGAGTCGATCAGGTGGCGCAGATCGTCGGGGGTGCCAAGGCGTGAGGTCGGCGCGTAGAAGCCGGTGACCTGGTAGCCCCAGGAGGGGCCGTAGGGGTGTTCGGCGAGGGGCATCAGCTCGACGTGCGTGAAGCCGAGGTCCTTGACGTACGCGGGGAGTTCCTCGGCTAGCTGACGGTACGTCAGTCCCGGTCGCCAGGACGGGAGATGGACCTCGTAGACCGAGAACGGCGCCTCGTGCACGGGGATGTCGGCCCGGTGCGCCATCCAGTCCGCGTCGTCCCACTCGTAGTGCGCGGCCGTGACCACGGACGCCGTCGCGGGCGGCACCTCCGTCGCGCGCGCCATCGGGTCGGCCTTGAGGAACCGGTCGCCGTGCCGGGACGTGATCTCGAACTTGTAGCGCGCGCCCTCGCCGATCCCGGGCACGAACAGCTCCCAGATCCCGGCCGACCCGAGGGACCGCATCGGCAGCGCCGTCCCGTCCCAGAAGGTGAAGTCCCCCGCGACCCGCACCCCTTGGGCGTTCGGCGCCCATACGGTGAACCGGGTCCCGGTCACCCCCGCATGGTTCATCGGCTCGGCACCGAGCGCCTTCCACAGCTCCTCGTGCCGGCCCTCGGCGATCAGATGCAGGTCCAACTCGCCCAACGCGGGCAGGAAACGGTACGGATCCTCCGTCTCGTGCTCCCCCTCCGCGTACGTCACCACCAGCGTGTACGAGGGGATCGCGTCGAGCGGCAGTACACCGGAGAAGAGGCCGTCGCCCTCCGAGGCCAGCTTCGTGCGCTTCCCGTCGACGACGACGCTCACGGCACGGGCGTAGGGACGCAGCGCCCGGAACGCGATGCCTCCCGGCACCGGGTGTGCGCCGAGCACGCCGTGCGGGTCGTGATGGGTGCCGGAGAGCAGGCGTTCGCGCTCGCCGGGGGCCGGCGGCGGTGCGGGCGTCGGCGTGAGCGGGCCGGACGGCTCGGGGAGTGACGTGTCACGCAGGGCCACGGCTTCAGCCTCCTCTTACGGCGAGACGCTCGATCGCCGCCATGGGTACGGGGAGCCAGTCGGGGCGGTGCCGGGCCTCGTAGAGGACTTCGTACACCGCCCGGTCGGTCTCGTAGGCGCGCAGCAGCCCGTGCTTCTTGCGCGGGTCCCAGCCCGCCCGGGCCGCGTAGCCCGCGCAGAAGGCCTCCCGGCAGCGGCGCGCCCACTCCGGGCGCCAGGGGCGGCGCTGGCGGGCGGCGTAGTCGAAGGAGCGCAGCATGCCGGCGATGTCCCGCACGGGGGAGTGGGGGCTGCGCCGCTCGGCGAGCGGACGGGACGGTTCGCCCTCGAAGTCGATGACGAACCAGTCCCGGCCGGCCCGCAGCACCTGGCCCAAATGCAGGTCGCCGTGGATGCGTTGGGGCGGTGGTCCGGGATCGCAGGCGGCGAGCGCGCCGAACGCGGTCCGCAGACCGGGCACATAGGGCCGGAGCGCGGGCACGCTGTGCGCGGCCGAGTCCAGGCGCTCGGTCATCGCGGTCGCGGTCCGCTCGGCCTCCCCGTGCTCGGCGGCCGGGAACGCCGACGCGAGCGCGAGATGGACGTCCGCCGTGGCCTGCCCCAACTCGTGCGCCTGGGCGGTGAAGTCGTCGCCCGAGGCGAGAGCCTGGAGCGCGAGCGTCCAGCCGTCGGACGCGTCCCGAAGGAACGGCTGGAGCACCCCGAGCGTCGCCTCGCGCGGATGCGTGGTCCTGATCCACGCCACGGGCGCCGGCACCCGCCCGCAGCCCTGCGCGGCCAGCGCGCCCGGCACCTCCAGGTCGGGATTGACACCCGGCTGGATCCGCCGGAACACCTTCAGGATGAACGAATCGCCGTACACCAGCGAGGAGTTGGACTGCTCGGCCTCCAGCACACGCGGCACGAGTCCGGCGGGCACCCGCACCGACGGGTCGGCCTCGAACCGCAGCGGGCCCGCCGTACCGGGGTGCCGCAGCCGCTCCAGGAGGAGTTGCGCCGAGCGCGGGTCCTGGAGGGCGTCATACACCGTCAGCCCCGCCAGTGGACCCACCTCGGCACGGCCGATCAGGGCCCGGCCGAGGCGGGGCGAGAGGTGTTCCCGTACGCCGAGCAGGAGTTGGTAGCAGTCACCGCCCGCCGTGCCACCGGCGGGCGCGGGCACGTCCGAGTGGCCGGCGTGGATCAGCAGGTGCAGACACCCCGGGAACAGCTCGGTCATGGACAGCAGGGCGAGGTCCGTGACGGGCCTGTCCTTGCCCGCGAACCAGCGCTGCCTGGGCAGCCATTCCCGCAGCAGCCCGGCGAGCGAGGCCATGGTCCCGGTGACGACGGTGCGTCTCGGGCGGGGCGTTGCGGTCTTCTGCATGGTGACGCGTCCTTTCCTCGGCACGGGGTCCTTGGCGCAGGGGGGCAGGGTTCAGGGGCGTCGGGCGACGCGGGATGCCGCCCGGGACAGCCGGAACCAGTAGAAGCCGTGCCCGCCGAGCGTCAGCAGATACGGCAGCTCGCCGATGGCCGGGAAACGTACCCCACCGATCAGCTCGACGGGATGGAGTCCGTCGTAGACGCGCAGATCGAGTTCGGTGGGCTGGGCGAACCGGGAGAAGTTGTTCACGCACAGGACCAGGTCGTCCTGGTACTCGCGCAGGAAGGCCAGGACGGCGGGGTTGGAGGACGGCAGCTCGGTGAACGTCCCCAGACCGAAGGCGGGGTTCTGCTTGCGGATCTCGATCATCCGTCGGGTCCAGTGCAGGAGCGAGGAGGGCGACGACATCGACGCCTCGACGTTGGTCACTTGGTAGCCGTAGACGGGATCCATGATCGTCGGCAGGGACAGTCGGCCGGGGTCGCAGGACGAGAAGCCCGCGTTGCGGTCGGGTGTCCACTGCATCGGCGTGCGGACCGCGTCACGGTCGCCGAGCCAGATGTTGTCGCCCATGCCGATCTCGTCGCCGTAGTAGAGGATCGGCGAGCCGGGCAGGGACAGCAGCAGAGCGGTGAACAGCTCGATCTGGTTGCGGTCGTTGTCGAGAAGAGGCGCGAGCCGCCGACGGATGCCGATGTTGGCGCGCATGCGGGGGTCTTTCGCGTATTCGGCCCACATGTAGTCGCGTTCTTCGTCCGTGACCATTTCGAGGGTCAGCTCGTCGTGGTTGCGCAGGAAGATGCCCCATTGGCAATTGGACGGAATGGCTGGGGTTTTCGCGAGGATCTCGGAGACGGGGTAGCGGGATTCGCGGCGGACGGCCATGAAGATGCGGGGCATGACCGGGAAGTGGAAGGCCATGTGGCACTCGTCGCCGCCACCGTCGTAGTCCCCGAAGTAGTCGACGACGTCCTCGGGCCACTGGTTCGCCTCGGCCAGCAGGACCGTGTCCGGATACATCAGGTCGATCTCGCGGCGTACGCGCTTGAGGAATCCGTGCGAGGCGGGCAGGTTCTCGCAGTTGGTGCCCTCCGCCGCGTAGAGGTAGGGGACGGCGTCGAGTCGGAAGCCGTCGATGCCGAGGTCGAGCCAGAAGCGGAGGGCGGCCAGGATCTCCTCCTGCACGGCCGGGTTCTCGTAGTTGAGGTCCGGCTGGTGGGAGAAGAAGCGGTGGAAGAAGTACTGCTTGCGGACCGGGTCGAAGGTCCAGTTGGAGGCTTCGGTGTCGACGAAGATGATCCGCGCGTCGGCGTACTGCTTGTCGTCGTCGGCCCACATGTAGTAATCGCCGTAAGGGCCTTCGGGGTTGGCGCGGGATTCCTGGAACCACGGGTGCTGGTCGCTGGTGTGGTTCATGACGAAGTCGATGATGACGCGCATCCCGCGCTGGTGGGAGGCGTCTACGAACTCGACGAAGTCGGCGAGGTCACCGAACTCCGGCAGTACAGCCGTGTAGTCGGAGACGTCGTAACCGCCGTCCCGCAGCGGGGACTTGAAGAACGGGGGCAGCCAGATGCAGTCGATGCCCAGCCACTGGAGGTAGTCCAGTTTGGCGGTGAGTCCCTTGAGGTCGCCGACTCCGTCGCCGTTGCTGTCCTGGAAGGAGCGCACCAGGACCTCGTAGAAGACCGCGCGCTTGAACCAATCCGGGTCCCGGTCCTTGGCGGGCGTGTCCTCAAAGGTATCCGGAACAGGCTGGTTGACAGTCATGACGCTCTGACCCTCCGATCGATGGCTCATGTGGACGACGACTGGACGTGGAGGACGTGCGCCGGGGCCCTTCCGGGTTCGAGGCGCACATAGTTTGTCCTGCCCCAGTGATAGGTCTCACCCGTCAGTTCGTCGCGCACGGACATGAATGCGTTCCAGTCCAGGCCGAGTTGTGGCATGTCCAACGAGACCGTGGCCTCCTGGGTGTGGTGGGGGTCGAGGTTGACGACCACCACAACCGTGTCCTCGTCGGTGGTCTTGCTGTACGCGATGATCGCCTCGTTGTCCGTGGGATGGAACCGAAGATTCCTGAGTTGTCGCAGGGCCCGATGACTCCGCCTGATCGTGTTGAGTCGGGTGATCAGAGGGGCGAGGGTACGTCCCTCGCGGGCCGCGGCTGTCCAGTCGCGGGGCTTGAGCTGGTACTTCTCCGAGTCGAGGTACTCCTCACTGCCCGCCCGCAACGGCACCCGCTCACACAGCTCGTACCCGCTGTAGACCCCCCACGCCGGGGCCAGCGTCGCGGCCAGCACCGCCCGCAATTCGAACGCCGGACGCCCGCCCTCTTGCAGGAACTCGTGCAGGATGTCCGGGGTGTTGACGAAGAAATTCGGCCGCATGTAGGCGGCCGTCTCCGTGGACAGTTCGGTCAGATACTCCGTCAGCTCTGCCTTCGTGTTGCGCCAGGTGAAGTACGTGTACGACTGCTGGAAACCGGTCTGCGCGAGCGTGCGCATCATCGCCGGCCGGGTGAACGCCTCCGCCAGGAAGATCACATCCGGGTCCGAGGCGTTGATCTCACCGATCACCCGCTCCCAGAACATCACCGGCTTGGTGTGCGGATTGTCCACCCGGAAGATCCGCACACCATGGCTCATCCACAGCCTGAGCACGCGCAGGGTCTCCGCGACCAGGCCGTCGAGGTCGGCGTCGAAGGCGATCGGGTAGATGTCCTGGTACTTCTTGGGCGGGTTCTCCGCGTACGCGATCGTCCCGTCCGGCCGGTGGTGGAACCACTCGGGGTGTTTCTGCACCCAGGGGTGGTCGGGGGAGCACTGCAGGGCGAAGTCCAGGGCGATCTCCAGGCCCAGGCGGTTCGCTTCCTGCACGAACCAGGCGAAGTCCTCGATCGTGCCCAACTGCGGGTTGACGGCGTCGTGCCCGCCCTCCGGCGAACCGATCGCCCACGGCACCCCCACGTCCTCCGGACCGGCGGAGAGGGTGTTGTTGCGGCCCTTGCGGAACGTCGTCCCGATCGGATGGATGGGCGGGAGGTAGAGCACGTCGAAGCCCATCGCGGCGATCGCCGACAGACGGCGGGCCGCGGTGCGGAACGTGCCGTGGGGCTGCTCGGGCGTGCCCTCGGAGCGCGGGAAGAACTCGTACCAGGCGCCGTACAGGGCCCGCTCCCGCTCCACCAGCAACGGCAGCGGGTCGGAGGCGGTGACGAACTCCCGCAGCGGATGCCCGGCCAGGACCGCGTCCACCTCCGGCGTCAACCCCGCCGCCAACCGGGCCTCGACCGGGAGCGAGTCGTCGAGCAAGGTCTTCGCCGCCGCCAGCACCGTCGTCCGCGCCGCTCCTTCGGGGACTCCGGCGGCCGCCCGCTCGAACAGGGCGGCGCCCTCCTCCAGGACCAGGCGGGTGTCGATGCCGGCCGGGATCTTGATGCGGGCGTGGTGCCGCCAGGTGGAGACCGGGTCGCTCCACGCCTCGACCTGATAGGTCCAGTGGCCGACGGCGGCAGGTGTCACCTCGGCGGCCCAGCGGTCCGAGCCCGGGGTCAGTTCGCGCATCGGCGTCCACGGGCCGGTACGGCCGTCCGGGTCGGTGAGGACGACGTTGGCGGCCACGGCGTCGTGACCCTCGCGGAACACGGTCGCCGAGACCTGGAACGACTCGCCGGCCACCGCCTTCGCCGGGCGCCTGCCGTACTCGACGACCGGTCGGACGTCGCGTACCGGGATGCGGCCGATGGCCGGGATCGGGCTCATGGGTGTCACCTCCGCCGTGCTCGGGCCGGGCCCGAGGCCCGGCGGGGATGAAAGATGCGCCGGTGGGCGGCTACCGCCCCGCGGGGGACGGCAGGTCCGCGGCCGGGGGGCCGGGTCGGGCGGCCATGCTCACGCGCAGGTCCTGGTCACGGAGGTAGGCCACCAGTGTCGTGCGCAGATAGCGCTCCGCGGCCTCCGCGGCCTCGCGGGCGCAGCGCTTGCCCAGCAGCACGCACAGGGTGTAGCCCGCGTCCTCGAAGGTGGCCCGTACGGTGCGGTCGGCGGGGGACGCGAGCATCGCGCGCTCCCAGATCCGGTACCGCCGCAGTTGCCGGGCGACTTCGGCTTTGGCCGGTAGCAGCATGGCGCCGTTCACCTTCCCGGCTCGATCGCGCGTAGCCCGACCGTCGGGCGGCGACCGCGCGCGGACACGCGCGGGCCCGTTGCGGGCATCGAGGTCTTCACACATGGTGCACGCGTGACGACTCAGCGTCTTGTTGGACCTTCAACTAACGAAGATGTGGCTCGTATGTGGCCATGTGCGCTCTCAGGAGTTCGCTCGTGTTGCACGAATGGCGTAGCTCTCCCACTCTTGAGGTGGCTCAGGAGCGATCAATGCTCACCCTTCGTGTTCGGGGCCCGTCCCGCGGGGACGGTGCGGAGCCGCAGCTTCGCCGGTGAGGAGCTAACGACGATGAAGACCGCAGTCCCCTGCTACTACCACCTCGATGTGGAAGTCGGCCCGGAGCGGGTCGGACAGGTTCGGCGCATTCTGGCCGCGCACTTGCGGCTCTGGGATCTGGAGACGTTGGTGGAGCCCGTCTGCCGTGGTGCCGAGCTGTTGCTGAAGGCCATCGACGAGCACGCGAGCGACAAGAACACCTCGATCGAGATGTGGTGGAACGGCCAGCATCTGATCACGGCCATCGGCGACCACGACAGTGAGCTGCGCCCGGACCAGGAACTGCGGTCCTGTCTGCGGCGCATCGCCGCGATGAGCGACGGGTGGGGCTGCTGCGCCACGGACGCCGGCAGCAGGGTCATCTGGTTCTCGCAGCGGGCCCGCGCCGGCGGGCGCGTCCCCCTGGTGCCGACGGCCCCGTCGCCGAGCCTGCGCGCGGTGCGCCAACTGCCGCGCGAGGTGCCCGCCGAGGCCCTGGCCCCGCCGTCGAGCGGTCCTCTGGAAGCCGCCCGGTGACCCGGAGGAACCGTCGCACGGCAGGGGCGCCCGTCTGGAGCGGGCGCCCCTGCCCGTTGGGCGCCGAGTTCGACGGCAAGGGCACCAACTTCGCGCTGTTCAGCGAGGTCGCCGAGCGCGTCGAGCTGGTCCTCGTGGAAGACGACGGCACCGAGCGCCGCGTCGAGATCACCGAGACCGACGGCTTCGTCTGGCACTGCTACCTGCCCGGCGTCGGCCCGGGCCAGCGCTACGGCTACCGCGTCCACGGCCCCTGGGACCCGGAGTCGGGCCACCGCTGCAATCCGGCGAAGCTGCTCCTCGACCCGTACACCAGGGCGGTGGACGGCCAGATCGACAGCCACGCCTCTCTCTTCGAGCGCACGGCGGACGGCCCCTCGCCGGCCGACAGCGCCGGGCACACCATGCTCGGCGTGGTCACCGACCCGGCCTTCGACTGGGGCGACGACCGCCCGCCGGGCCGTTCCTACGCGGAGACGGTGATCTACGAGGCCCACGTCCGCGGCCTCACCCGCACCCACCCCGAGGTCCCCGCCGAACTGCGCGGCACCTACGCCGGATTGGCGCACCCCGCGATCGTCGAGCACCTCACCTCGCTCGGCGTGACCGCGGTGGAGCTGATGCCGGTCCACCAGTACGTGCAGGACGGCGTCCTCAAGGACCGCGGCCTGTCCAACTACTGGGGCTACAACACCATCGGCTTCTTCGCCCCGCACAACGCCTATGCCGCACAAGGCGGTCGGGGCGGACAGGTCACCGAGTTCAAGTCGATGGTGAAGGCGCTGCACGCGGCCGGCCTCGAAGTGATCCTGGACGTCGTCTACAACCACACCGCCGAGGGCAACGAGAAGGGCCCCACCCTCTCCTTCCGGGGCATCGACAACGCCTCGTACTACCGCCTGGTGGACGGCGACTGGGGCCACTACTACGACACCACCGGCACCGGCAACAGCCTGCTCATGCGGCACCCGTACGTGCTCCAGCTGATCATGGACTCGCTGCGCTACTGGGTCACCGAGATGCATGTCGACGGCTTCCGTTTCGACCTCGCGGCCACGCTGGCCCGGCAGTTCCACGAGGTGGACCGGCTCTCCGCGTTCTTCGACCTCATCCAGCAGGACCCCGTGATCAGCCGCGTCAAGCTGATCGCCGAGCCCTGGGACGTGGGGGAGGGCGGCTACCAGGTCGGCAACTTCCCGCAGCTGTGGTCGGAGTGGAACGGCAAGTACCGGGACACCGTGCGGGACTTCTGGCGCGCCGAACCGCACACGCTCGGCGAGTTCGCCTCCCGGCTGACCGGCTCCTCCGACCTGTACCAGCACAGCCGGCGCCGCCCGCGGGCCAGCGTCAACTTCGTCACCGCGCACGACGGTTTCACCCTGCGCGACCTCGTCTCGTACAACGACAAGCACAACGAGGCCAACGGCGAGGGCAATCGGGACGGTGAGAGCGACAACCGCTCCTGGAACTGCGGTGTCGAGGGCGAGAGCGACGACCCGGGCGTCCTCGACCTGCGCGCCCGCCAGCAGCGCAACCTGCTGGCCACCCTGCTGCTCTCGCAGGGCATCCCGATGCTCTGCCACGGCGACGAACTGGGCCGCACCCAGCGCGGCAACAACAACGCCTACTGCCAGGACAGCGAAGTCTCCTGGATCGACTGGCGGTTGACCGACGAGCAGCGCGACCTCGCCGACTTCACGCGGTACGTCATCGGCCTGCGCGCCGCCCACCCCGTACTGCGCCGGCGCCGGTTCTTCCGCGGCGAGACCGCCACGCATCCCGATCAGCCGCTGCCCGACCTGGTGTGGCTGGCACCGGACGGGCGCGAGATGACGGAGGAGGACTGGCAGCGCCCCGACGCGCACTCCGTCGGCGTCTTCCTCAACGGCGACGCCATCGCCGAACCCGACCCGACCGGTCGGCCGGTCGTCGACGACTCCTTCCTGCTCCTGCTCAACAGCCACTGGGAGCCGGTGGAGTTCCTGCTGCCCGATGTGAGTTACGGCGAGCGCTGGACGACCCTCGTCGACACCGCCGAGGCCCAGGGCGAGCCCGACGAGGCGGAGCACAAGGCGGGCACGGAGATGACCGTCGAGGCGCGCAGCCTGGTGCTGCTGACCCGGCCCTCCCGCACGGCCGGCTGAGGGTCAGCGCTCGCGGCGCGAGGTCACCGTGAACAGCGCGCCGTCGGGGTCACGCAGCACGGCCTCGTCGCTCCCCTTGGACAGCACGCTGCCGCCGTGGAGTTCGGCCGCGCGGACGCACGCCCCGACGTCCGCGACCACGAAGTGGACCTGCCAGTGGGGCCGGAGCGTGGGGTCGGGGGCCGCGCCCAGGGCGCCGGAGTCGATGCGGGCCACGATCGTGTCCTCGCTGCGCAGCACGACCTCGCCGCCCTCGTACTGGACCTCGACGCCGCCGGGCCGACCGGACGCCCAGTCGAAGACCTCGCCGTAGAAGATCGCCGCGGCGAAGGCGTCCCGCGTGTGCAGCCGGATGAAGGTCGGGGCCGCCCGGCGCCATCTCTCCCAGTGCGCGACGAGCTGTCCCTCCCAGATGCCGAAGGTCGCGCCGTCGCGGTCGGCCAGCAGCGCCGCCCGCCCGGGCGTGAAGGAGATCGGCCCGACCGCGGCCGTTCCGCCGCGTTCCTTCACCTTCGCCACGGCCTCGTCCGCGTCCCGGGCGGCGAAGTACGGCGTCCAGGCCACCGCCATCTGCCACATGGTCGCGACGGCGGCGACCCCGGCGACGGGCGTGCCGTCCGCCAGCGCGATCCGGAAGCGGTCGCCGAGGCTCGCGGTCCGCCATCGCCAGCCCAGGACGGCTCCGTAGAACCTCTCGGTGGCGTCCAGATCGCGGCTGGTCAGGCTCACCCAGCAGGGGGCACCGAACACGGACTGGGTGGAGGTGGTCCTCGGTTCGGCGTCGGGGCGGGTCGTGTCGTGGTTCATGGCACTCGCGTCCTGGTCTCGTCGGCCGGCACACACCGGTCCGCTCACCAGTGTCCGGCCGGAAGGGGTCCGGGCGCCTGCCGAGTACCCCGGCCGAGCGTGTCGAGCCGTGCGCCCGCCGGGTGGCACGCGGCCGGGCGAGTGACGACGATAGGGGGAACGGAAACAGTGCCCGAGGCGACCATCGGGAGGCGACGATGTCCACGGACGGGGACCCGGACCGCATCTTCGCGCTGCAGGAGGAGGTCCACCAGCTCAAGGAGGCCGTCTCCTCGCACGCCGTCGTCGACCAGGCGATCGGCATGGTGGTCGCCCTCGGCCGGGTCACTCCGGACGAGGGGTGGGAGATCCTCAAGGAGGTCTCCCAGCACACCAACATCAAACTGCGCAGCGTGGCCGAGCTGATTCTCGTCTGGGGCCGCAGCGGAGCCATGCCCCCGGAGATCCGCGCCGAGCTGGAGGACGCCCTGGACCGGTACGGCCCGACCCAGATCCCCGGCGCCCCGACCGGGCGGTGAGGGGCCGGGGGCGGTCGGCCCGCTTCAGCCGGCCCGGGTGAGCACCTCCTCGCGGACCTGCGCGCAGCAGCCGGTCAGCAGGCGGGAGACATGCATCTGCGAGATGCCCAGCTGCTGTGCGATGTGCTTCTGGGTCATGCCCCGGAAGAAGCGCAGATACAGGATGGTCCGCTCGCGCTCGGGCAGCGCCCGCAGACACGGCTCCACGGTCACGCGGTCCACGACGGTGTCGTAGGCCGAGTCGGGTCCGCCGAGCGCGTCGCCCAGGGTGTAGCTGTCGCTGCCGGGCATCTCCGCGTCCAGTGACAGCGCGGAGTAGCAGTCGATGGCCTCCATCCCGGTCCGCACCTCGGCCTCGGTCAGCCGCGCCCGCTCGGCGATCTCGGCGACGGTCGGGGACCGGCCCGGGATGGTCTGCGCCAGTTCCTTCATGGCCTTCCGCACCCGATTGCGCAGGTCCTGGACCCGGCGCGGCACGTGCAGCGTCCAGGTGTGGTCGCGGAAGTGCCGCTTGACCTCGCCGGTGATCGTGGGCACCGCATAGGCCTCGAAAGCGTGGCCGCGGGCCGGGTCGTAGTGGTCGACGGCCTTGACCAGGCCCAGCGCGGCGACCTGGCGGAGGTCCTCCATGGACTCGCCGCGCCCCCTGAACCGGACGGCGATCCGCTCGGCCATGGGCAACCAGGCCCGGACCAGCTCGTCCCGCAGCGCGTTGCGGTCGGGTCCCTCGGGCATGCCCGTGAGTCGTTCGAAGGCCGCGGCGGTGTCCGGGGCGTCGTCGTGCGGGTGGGGTTTCGTTCTGCCGGTGGCGCTACGCATGGCGCGCACTTCCCTCAGCCGGTGCCGGATGGACGGACACCGTGGGAGGCGCGTACTCGCGGCTCCAGGAGGACACCCGGGGCCCGACCGGCGGGCTCCCACGGACGTGCCTCCTGTCCGAAGCACTGAGATGCGGATTCCCGTATTCCGGGTGTTCGAAACAATTCGGACATCGGTGCGGTGATCCGCCGACCCGCGTGCTTGACCATCCCTTGGGTTCATTACCTCTGCTACAGAGGTAATCTCCGGATGTGGAATCCGACGCGAAGCCCGACCTGGAACCGGAGAACTCCCCGGACGAGTTGATGGACGCCCTCATCGGTGTCCAGCGGCTCCTCCGTCGCCGTCTGCGCTCGCAGATCGCCCCGCAACTGCGCGGCGCCGAGGTGGAACTGCTGCGCCTGGTCGTCAACCAGCCCGGCATCGGCATCTCCGACGCCGCCAAAGACCTGTACCTGGCCAGCAACTCGGTGTCGACTCTGGTCAACCAGCTGTCCCGGCAGGGCTATCTGGTCCGCGAGACCGACCCCGCCGACCGGCGCGCCGCCCGCCTGCTGCCGACCCCCGCCGCCCACGCGCGGCTCGACGCGTGGCGCAAACGGCGCGCCGAACTCGTACGCGGCGGACTGGCCGGCCTCGACGAGGCGCACCGGGAGGCGCTGCACGCGGCGATTCCCGCCCTGCGCGCACTGGCCGACAACCTGCACGAGGAGGCCGAGGAGTCATGACACCGAATGCTGCCGACGCCCGGCACGACGCCGTGACCTGCACCGGACTGACCTACACCTTCGGCGAGACCAAGGCCGTGGCCGGGCTCGACCTGTCGGTGGGGGAGGGCGAGGTCTTCGGACTGCTCGGCCCCAACGGCGCCGGAAAGACCACGGCGATCAGATGCATCACCACCCTGCTGCCGGTCCCCGCCGGCATGGTCCACGTGTTCGGCAACGACGCGTCCGGCGACCGCATGGCCGTACGCCGACTGCTGGGATACGTACCGCAGCAGCTGTCCGCCGACGCCGGACTCACCGGCCGGGAGAACGTCTCGCTGTTCGCCCGCGTCTTCGACGTGCCCCGCAGGGAGCGCGCCGCGCGCGTCGAACAGGCGCTGTCCGCCGTCGACCTCACCGAGGCCGCCGGCCGGCTCGCCAGTACCTACTCCGGCGGCATGGTGCGCCGGCTCGAACTCGCCCAGGCCCTGGTCAGCGCGCCCCGGCTGCTGATCCTCGACGAGCCGACCATCGGCCTGGACCCGATCGCCCGCACCGGCGTGTGGGAGCACATCAACGCCGTACGCGCCGCCACCGGCATGACCGTGCTGGTGACCACCCACTACATGGACGAGGCCGACCAGTACTGCGACCGGGTCGGCCTCATGCACCGCGGCCGTATCCGGGCCCTCGGCACGCCCACCCAGCTCAGGGAAGGGCTGGGTGAGCGCCGACGTGCCGAGGGCGCGCCGGCCGACGCCCCGCTGCCCACCCTGGAGGACGTCTTCCGCGAGGTCGCGGGCAGCGGACTCGACGACCAGTCAGGAGGATTCCGCGATGTCCGAAGCACCCGCCGCACCGCGAACCGTGTCGGCTGACCGCCTCGACCCCGACGGCATCAACCTGCTGCTGCGCCCGCCCGAGCCGCGCTCCGGCTGGCGGCTGCTGCCCGCCCGCGTGTGGGCGATGTGCGCCGTCGAACTGCAGAAGCTCAGCCACGACCGCACCGAGCTCTACACCCGCGCGGTCCAGCCCGCCCTGTGGCTGCTGATCTTCGGTCAGACCTTCACCCGCATCAAGGCGATCCCCACCCCCGGCATCCCCTACATCGACTACCTGGCGCCCGGCATCATCGCCCAGTCCGCGATGTTCATCGCCATCTTCTACGGCATCCAGATCATCTGGGAGCGGGACGCGGGCATCCTCAACAAGCTGCTCGTGACCCCGACTCCGCGCTCGGCGCTGATCACCGGCAAGGCCTTCGCGGCCGGCGTGAAGTCGCTGATCCAGGCCGTCGTCGTCATCGTCATCGCCGCGATCCTCGGGGTGTCCCTCACCTGGAACCCGCTCAAACTGCTCGGCGTCGGGGCCGTCGTGATCCTCGGATCGGCCTTCTTCTCCTGCCTGTCGATGACCATCGCCGGCATCGTCCTCAGCCGCGACCGGCTGATGGGCTTCGGACAGGCCATCACCATGCCGCTGTTCTTCGGCTCCAACGCCCTCTACCCCGTCTCGGTGATGCCCGGCTGGCTCCAGGTGGTCAGCAAGATCAACCCGCTGAGCTACGAAGTCGACGCCCTGCGCGGGCTGCTGCTCGGCACGCCCGCCCATCTCGCGCTCGACTTCGGAGTGCTCGCCGTGGCCGCCGCGCTGGGCATCGCCGCGGCCTCCTCGCTCCTCGGCCGGCTGGCCCGCTGATCATGGCCGAGGACGTGATGTGCGGCACGCGCCCGCATGTGTGCGCCGGGGCGCGTGTGCCGATTCTGCCTGCGCACGGCTTGATCGCTGATCAAAGGGGGTGAATAGGCTGGCCACAGCGCATTCTGCTCATTTGACAGTGCGCTGAGCACACAGATAGGAAGCAGCTCTCTGAGGTGGAGAGGTGGACCGTGCACGAGCCGAACGTGGTCGGTGACTGGCAGGAGTACGACGAGCACGCCGGTCTGCGTGTCCGCGTCCACCGACTGGAAGCGGCCGAGCCGCCGCGCGGCCGGGACGACGCGGCCGCCGGGCTGACGTACTTCAGCGTCCGCGTGACCGTCGAGAACCGCGGCAGCCGGCACTACGGCATCCACCTCGAGGACGGCCAGATCGACGTACGCATCGGGGCCGACGGCGAGGCCGCGTTCATCGACTGGCGCAACTCGCAGTTCATCGAGGGCTTCGACGTCTACCCGCTGCGCCGTGCCACCGCCGTGCTCTACGCGGCCGGTCCCGAGGCCTCTCTCGGTCAGGTGGACGTGCAGATCCAGCTGCGGGTCGACGAGGAGTGGACCGACCGCCGGCTGTGGGCGGGCGGCATCGGCCTCGACGACGGATCCCCGTGCGCGCACACGGGCGCCGGACGCGAGGGCCTGGCCCACCAGGTGAGCAACTTCCTGCGGGGCCAGGCGGAAGAGGGCACCGCCTGAGGCGGTGAACGGAGAAGGGCACCGCTCGACGCGGTGCCCTTGCGGTACTCAGCGGGGGACGACGGCGCTCAGTGCGGGATGCCGTCGATGATCTCGCGGGCGCCTTGACGCAGCAGGGCCACGGCCACCGACGTGCCCAGGGTCGCCGGGTCGAGGCGACCGGCCCACTCGTGGGCGTTGAGGCGGGTCTTGCCGTCCGGGGTGAACACACAGGCCCGCAGGGACAGTTCGTCCCCGTGGTCCACGCGCGCGTAGCCGGCGATCGGGCTGTTGCAGTGCCCCTGGAGGACGTGCAGGAACATCCGCTCCGCCGTGGCCTCGCGATGTGTGTCCGGATCGCCCAGGCCGCTGACGGCGTCGATGAGTTCGCTGTCGCCCTCCCGGCACTGGAGCGCCAGGATGCCCGCGCCGATCGGCGGCATCATCGTCTCGGTCGACAGCACCTCGGTGATCACGTCCTCGCGGCCGATGCGTTCCAGGCCAGCCACGGCGAGGATCGCCGCGTCCGCCTCGCCGGCCGCCAGTTTCGCAAGGCGTCGGTTCGCGTTGCCGCGGAAGGGCACGCACTCCAGGTGCGGGTGGGTGGCCAGGAGTTGGGCGATCCGGCGCACCGAGGAGGTGCCGATCCGCGTCCCCTCCGGGAGTTCGTCGAGGGTGAGTCCGCCCGGGTGGATCAGGGCGTCGCGGATGTCGTCGCGCTTGAGGAACGCCGCGAACGTCGTCCCCGCGGGCAGCGGTCGGTCCGCGGGCACGTCCTTGACGCAGTGCACCGCGAGATCGGCCTCGCCGGCCAGCAGGGCGGCGTCGACCTCCTTGGTGAACGCCCCCTTGCCCTCCACCTGGGAGAGATCGCCCATCCACTTGTCACCGGTCGTCTTCACCGGCACGACCTCGGTGCGCACACCGGGGTGCAGAGCCGTCAACTCGGCGCGGACGCGCTCCACTTGGGCGAGCGCCATGGGCGAGTCGCGGGAGACGATACGGATCAGTTCGGGCACGGACATGCGGACACGATAGACCTTCCCGGAGGGGCGTCCGCACGGGACGGGACGATTCTCACTCTCCTGCCGACACGGTGGCCGGACACCCTCTACTGTGTTTGCGGCTCCGCGGCGATGGACGCCACTTGGGACCGCGGCCAGGTCAGGATCGCGAGCGCCCCCACCGTGAGCAGCCCTCCGACCAGGACGGTTCCGCGCACCTCGACCAGCGGGAGCAACGCGCCGCCGAGCAGCGCGCCCGCGGCCACACCCACGTTGAAAGCGGCCGAGTTGGCCGCCAGCGCGGTCTCCGTGCGGCCCGGCGCCGTCTGGAGCACCTGACTCTGCGTGGCCATGAACACCGGCCCGACCGAGGCCCCGAGCAGCATCAGCAGCAGCACGGTCGCCACCTGGCTGCCGCCGCCCGCGTACAGGCCGATCAGCGCGACCGCCTGCGTCGTCACCGGCACGACGAGCGTGGCCCGCGGGTAGCGGTCGAGCAGCGGCCCGGTCACGGTGACCCCGACGAGACAGGCCGCGCCGAACGCGAACAGCACGGCGCTCACCGCGTCCTCGCCGAACCCGCTGACGTCGTCCAGGAAGGCGGCGATGTACGTGAACCCCGCGTAGACGCCGGTGACCGACAGGGCGGTGGTGGCGAGGACGGTGAGGAACCGGCGCCGGTCCGGGGCGGCGCCGTACGCGGCGGGGTTGTCCTGTGGACGGGACGTGGGCAGGAGGACGGCGACGGCGATCAGCGAGACGAGCGCGAGCGCGCCGAGTACCGCGAACGGCATCTGCCAGTCGGTGCGTACGCCCAGCCAGGTGCCGGCCGGCACGCCGAGCACCGTGGCCAGCGAACCGCCGACCGACAGCAACCCGATGACACGGCCGCGCCGTTCGGGCGGGAACAGTCCCACGGCGACCGGGCCCATGACCGCCCAGAACGCGGCCTGGGCCAGTGCCGTCGCCACCCGCGCCGCCAGCAGCAGCTCGTACGAGACCGAGCCCAGCGCCGTGACCCAGCTGGCGATCACCAACAACCCGAGGAGTCCGGCCATGAGGTGTCTGCGCGGTACGGACCGGGTGGTGTGGACGATCGGCAACGACACCGCGGCCACGGTCAGCCCGTACCCGGTGACCAGCGTGCCCACGGCCGTGAGCGACACCTTGAGGTCGTCGGACATGAGCGACAGCAGGCCGACGGGAATGTTCTCGGTGGTGTTGAAGGTGAACGCCGCCAGCATCAGGGCCGCGACGAGGGCGCTCCTGCGCCACGCGGCCGGACGTACGGTGTGCATCCAGGTGCCCTCCAGGACATCGACAAGTCGGCAAAGGCGCCGGAACCACGTCGATGCGGGTGCCGGAACCCGGGGGCCAGCGTGCTGGGGCGCGGGGCGGGCTTCTACTGTTTCGATCCGGGCCGAATCGCTCACGGAGGCCGCCTTGCCGCTGACCCTGCACCTGGGCACCGACGACCTGACGCGCTGCCGGTTCGCGATCTCGCCGCTGTGCCAGACGCACGAGGCGCTGCGCGTGCTGCGCCGCCCGGCCCGGCACGGCTACCACCGCGCCTGGCTGCGCCGGGCGCGCCTTACGCTGGCCGGCCTGGACCTGACGCCCCTGTGGCTGTTCATGCCGCCCGCCGGTGGCTACACCCCGGACTGCCTGGGGCCGCCGCCCGAGGAGCCGTACCCCTCCATCGAGGATGAGTTGGCCCGGATGCGGGCCACCGACCCCGACCTGGCCCGGTCCGAGATGGCCCGTTCCCTCGCCTGCACGCCGGGTCTCGCCGAGTCGCCCCGGGGCCGCGCCGCCCTCGACGACCCGACCGGCACCCTGCGCCGTCTCGCCGACCTCACCGAACTGGCCTGGCACGTACTGCTCGCTCCCGACTGGCCGCGCCACCGCGCCGTCCTGGAGGCCGACATCGCCCACCGCTCACGTCAGGCCGCCGACGGCGGCCTCGACGCGGTGCTCGCCGGACTGCACCCCGGTATCGAGTGGGCCGGTCCCACCCTCACCCTGCGCATGACCGGCGACCACGACGAAGCCCAACGGGCCGACGGGCGGGGCGTGTTGCTCATGCCGAGTGTGTTCGTGTGGCCCGACGTGGTGAGCGGCTTCGCGCGCCCCTGGCAGCCGACGGTCCTCTACCCGGCCCTCGGCATGGGCCGCCTCCACCAACTCCCGCCGTCCCGGCCGCCGGAGGCCCTCGCCCGCCTCCTGGGCCACCAGCGCGCCGCCGTCCTCACCGGCCTCACCACGCCCGCCTCGACCACCGAACTGGCCGACCGACACGGCCTGGCGCCCTCCACGGTCTCGGCCCACCTCACGACCCTGCGCGAGGCGGGCCTGCTCGACTCCCGCCGCCAGGGCTACTACGTCCTGTACGGCCGAACCGCCCTCGGAGACGCTCTGGTCGAGGGGAAGTAGACCCGGCGGCCGAGACCGGACCCCCGCGTCAGCTGTTCTGCGCCCGGTCGTACACCTTCTTGGCCAACGACCCGAAGACCTCGCCCTGCATCTCGGTCGGAGTCAGGGAGTCCAGGCCGCTGTTGACCGATACGAGGGTGCCCTTGCCGGTGGTGGAGTTGAAGCCGGCCAGCCACGGGCCGCCGCTGGAGCCGCCGGTCAGGTCACAGGGGATGGCCTGGATGCCGAGCTTCTTCTTCGGCTTGCCGACGCAGTGCAGGAGTTCCTCGCCGAGCTGCGGGTGGGTGGCGGAGTAGCCGAAGGCGGAGATCGGGGCGCCGACGGGCCGGTTGAAGGCGATGGCCTGGCCGCCCACGACGTCGGTGAGCTTGCGGCCGCTCTTGTCGGTGTCGACGACCAGCGTGGCCAGATCGTCGGTGGAGTCCTTCTCCCAGGTGCGCGGGGTCGCGGCGCTGCGGACCGCGAACGTGCCGTACGGCTTCCTGCCCTTGCTGTAGCCGGGGACGAACACCATGGTGGTGTTGGTGTTCATGGGGGACGAGCCCAGGCGCACGCAGTGGGCGGCGGTCATGACGGCGGAGCGGTTGGCGCTCTTCACCGCCGTTGCCGTGCACCAGGTGTCGTAGCCCCGCGCGTTGACGAAGAAGAGCCGTCCCACGGTCTTGAGCGCGGTGCCCGTCCACGGCTTGGCCCTGGGCCCGGTCGGACCGAGGTCCACGGACTTCCCGACCGCCTTGATCCGGGCGGGCGTCCAGTAGGCGAGGGCGTCCTTGCGTTCCTTGGCGGTGAACTTCAGGACGGAGACCGGGTCGGTCGCGGCCGTCGCCGGCATCGGCGCCGCGAGGGCGAGGGCCGTACCGACCACGGCGAGTCCCGTGGCCCGGCCACGAAGACGCCGGACGACGGAAGCGGAGGGCTCGGACATGGTGGGTGTCTCCTCGGTGGGTGCGGTCGGTGCACCCTTCCAGAGAGGGGATCCGGTGGTCCGGTTGGCGCTGTCGATGTTCTGTGACACAGGTGCGCCGCGTGAGGAGGTCGCCCCGACGGGCGTACCGGCGGGCAGTTGTTTCGAGGTCCGTCCCCCGGCGGTCCGCGCCGCACCCGCCCCACCGTGCGGAAAAACCGACGCGCGCCCCGTGGGTCATGGTCACTACGATGTAGGACGAACACAAACCAGTCGACCGGCCGACGGGAGGAGTGCCCTGAGGGCCGGTCGGGGTCGCCGATGCCAGGGACCGCTCCCCGGGCTGCGGTGATCTTCCTTCCCAGGAGGACCCCCCGCATGTTCCGAAGTATTGGCACCGCTGTCGTCCGTCATCCCGTCTGGACGATCGTGGCATGGCTGATAGCCGCGGTGGCCATTGTCGCCACCGCCCCCAGCCTGCCCTCGAACAGCGACGAGAGCAGTTTCCTGCCCAAGAGTTACGAGTCCATCAAAGCGGCGGATCTCCAGGAGAAGGCGTTCCCCAGCGCCTTCACCCCGTCCGCGATCGCGCTGTTCCAGCGCACCGACGGTGCCAAGCTGACCGCCGAGGACAAGAAGGATGTCGCCCGGATCACCACGGAGTTGGGCGACAAGAAGATCGACCAGGTGCAGAAGGTGGTCCCCGGCCAGCCGTCCGACGACGGCAGGTACACCATGACCCTGGTCCAGATGGACAGCAAGAACGCCGGCCAGCCCAAACAGGCCGACGCGGCCAAGGTGCTGCGTGACGACGTCAAGCAACTGACCAAGGGCACGGACCTCGACGTCAAGCTCGGCGGTTCCGCCGCGCAGGCCCTGGACCAGCAGGACTCGTCCAAGCGCGGTGAAGCGCTGATCGGCATCGGCACCTTCGTCATCATCCTGGTGACCCTGCTGATCATCTTCCGGGCGCCGATCCTCGCCTTCCTGCCCCTGATCACGATCGGGTTGGTGGCCGCGATCGCCAACGGACTGATCGCGTACGCCACCAAGCTGTTCGACCTCCAGGCCAACAGCTCGATCTCGTCGATCCTGATCGTCGTGCTGTTCGGCGTGGGTACGGACTACTTCCTGTTCCTGATGTTCCGTTACCGAGAACGTCTGCGGGCGGGTGACGAACCCAAGGAGGCCATGGTCAACGCGGTCGCCCGGGTCGGCGAGGCCATCGCCTCGGCGGCTGGCGCGGTCATCATCGCCTTCCTCGCGCTGATCCTGTCGACGCTGGGCTTCCTCAAGCAGATGGGCCCGGCGCTGGCCATCGCGGTCACCGTCACCCTGATCGCCGGCCTGACCCTGATCCCGGCCGTGGTGTCGCTGATCGGGCCGAAGATCTTCTGGCCCTCCAAGACCTGGCAACGGGAGCCGCAGAACGCCCGGTTCGCCGCCCTCGGGCGCGGAGTGCAGCGCCGCCCGGCCCTGACCGCCGTGGCCTCCGGTCTCGTTCTCCTCGCGCTGTCGCTCGGCACGCTCGGCTACAAGGCCACCTTCGACCTGGCGTCGGGCTCCATGCCCAAGACCAAGGAGTCGATGGTCGTCCAGGACGAGATGCAGAAGGCGTACTCGGCGGGCGCCGCCGCCCCCACCGACGTGTATCTGTCCAGCGCGGACGGCAAGGCGCTCGACCGGAGCACCTTCGACGCGTACGCCCAGAAGCTCGGGGCCGTCGACGGTGTCGCGAGCGCCAAGATGAGCCAGGTCAACAAGGACGGCACGACCGCCGACTTCACCGTCACGCTCAAGTACGAGGCGTCGACGGACAAGGCGATCGACGCCGTCGGCAGGGTGCGGGACGTCGCGCACGCCGACGCCCCCGACGGTACGAAGGCCCTGGTCGGCGGTATGTCCTCGATCTACAAGGACATCGACACGGCGGTCAACCACGACTACCGTACGGTCTTCCCCGTCGCCGCCCTGCTGATCATGCTGATCCTGGGACTGCTGCTGCGCAGTGTGGTCGCGCCGTTCTACCTGATCGCCTCGGTGGGCCTCGGGTTCGGTGCCACGCTGGGTGCCACGGTCTGGATCTTCCAGGACGCACAGGGACACTCGGGGCTGATGTTCATGCTCCCGGTGATCATGTATCTCTTCGTGGTCGCCATCGGCACCGACTACAACATCCTGATGATCGCCCGGCTCCGCGAAGAGGCCCGGGAAGGCAGGGATCCGCGCGAGGCGGCCAGTATGGCGCTGCGCCATGCCGGACCGACCGTGGCCGCGGCGGGCTTCATCCTCGCGGCGACCTTCGCCACGATGATGCTGGCCGGCAACGCGCTGCTCACGGAGATGGGCTTCGCGGTGTCCTTCGGCATCGCGGTCGCCGCCTTCGTGATGGCGATGTTCTTCACGCCCAGTCTCACCGCGCTGATCGGCCACGCGGCGTGGTGGCCCGGCCATGCGGACCGTCCGGTCGACGCTTCGGGCGGCTTGTCCGGCGGTTCGTCCGGCACCGGGCCGTCCTCCGGCGCCGGCCGGGACACGGTCGTCCACGACCCGGCGGGCCGTCCCGGCTGACGCCTCGGTGACGCACGCACGACGGCCCGCCCGGGAAGCCTCGGGCGGGCCGTCGTCGTTGCGCGGGTCAGGCGTTGGGGTCGAACGCGATGCCGGAGGGCTTCGCGGACGAGAGGTGCGAGGCGAAACTGGCGTCCTTCAGGCCGAAGTTGGCGCTCCCGAAGTCGTACGAGGTGAGCTTGTCGCGCAGCCCGGCCGGGTAGCCGTTCCAGCCGACGAGCGGCGGGTACTGCCAGGTGCCCTTGTGGTTCTCCGGCGGCTCGTCGTTGGTGTTGGCCAGCCGGAAGCAGTGCGTGCTGATGCCGTCCTTGTGGTAGACGATCTTCGCGTGGCTGCCGTCGAAGCGGACCGTGGAGGCCGCGTGCACGGTGAACGAGCCGTGGTTGGACGTCGAGACGTACTGGATCGCGCCGTTCTGCACCCAGACCACGACGTGCTCCCAGTCGTGCCGGTGGCCGCCGATGCTGGTGCCCGCGAGGGCCTGGTCCTTCTCGAAGTACAGGCCGTACATGTACGCGCACCAGCCGTTGTTGCACTTGTAGCGCGAGTAGGTGTTGGTGTCGTCGAGGTCGGAGGCGTCCCGGCAGTTCCCGTTGAGCGCGCCGGTCGGGTTGAGACCCCCGTTGATCGAGCCGTCGGGGCCGATGGCGGCGGTGGAGTAGCAGCCGTCCGTGTCGTAGTCGAAGGCCGGCTGGTAGGTGAACTCGGCGGCCTCGGCGTTCGCCGGCAGGGGCGGCGGGGGAGCGGCGAAGGCGACGGCGGGGAAGGCGAGCACGAGCGCGGCGGCACCGACGAATCCGGTGAGCCATCTCCTGCGGTGCGTCTTGAAGGTCGATGACGACACTGCGTCCTCCTGGGGGTGTGCGGGCGCAGCCCAACGGCTGTGGGGGGAAAGGGAGTTCAGCATCCCCGGTTTTCCCTGCCGCGCCAAGAGGTCACAGGCGTCCCAGTGGTGAAGCGCAGCCCAATAGTTGGCGAGTGGCGGTGAATGGCGACGAATGACGGTTTGGTGACACGGCGTCAGGCGGGCTCGTCCGGAATGTCGGCCGCCGACTCCTCGGACGCCAGGTCGGGCCGCAGCCGCAGCCAGGACGGCTGACGCAGCAGCCCGGCCCGGGTACGGGTGCTGTAGCGGACCTCGCCGACCAGCCGGGGCACCACCCAGTGCGCGCCCGGCACCTGCGGCACCGGGTCGAAGGGGCACACGTCCGTCCCGGCGGCCCTCAACAGCCCGGCGAGCTGCGCACGTTCGGCCTCGCTCCAGCCGGTGCCGACCCCGCCGACGTACCGCAGCCGCCCCGACGCCCGCTGGCCGACCAGCACCGCACCGGGCAGTCCCGCGAGCCGCCCCTTGCCCGGCAGCCAGCCGCCCACGACGACGTCCTCGGTGCGCAGATTGCGGATCTTGACCCAGGACCGGGAGCGGACGCCCGGCTCGTACAGCGAGTCCAGCCGCTTGCACACGAGCCCTTCCAGACCGTGCTCGCGGGTGGCGTGCAGGGCCTGTTCGCCGTGTCCGACGAGGGCGGCGGGGGTGGACCAGTGCGGGCCTGCGAGGCCCAGCGCCGCCAACTGCTCGCGGCGCTCGGTGTAGGGGACCTTGAGGAGCGAGCGGCCCGCGAGGTGCATCAGGTCGAACAGCACGAGATGTACGGGCGCTTGTGCCGCCCGGCGCGCCGCCCGTCCCGGCGTGTGCGCGAGGCCCATCCGGGGCTGCAGCAACTGGAAGTCCGCGCGCCCCTGTTCGTCCAGCGCCAGCACCTCGCCGTCCAGTACGGCGGGCGTCGCGCCGAGCACCGTGCCCAGCGGCCGGAGTTCGGGATACGCGGCAGTGATGTCCTCCCCGGACCGGGCCCGCAGCAGGACACTGCCGTCGCCTTCGAGGTAGGCCACCACGCGCTGGCCGTCCTGCTTGGTCTCGTAGGCCCAATAGGCGTCCCGCACGGCGGCCGGGAGGGTGCCGGGCGTGGCGAGCATGGGCGGGATCAGGGGGAGGGTCACGGCTCAGTTGTCGACGCGGGGGCGGGCCGGCACGCCTGCGCCCCACAGGTTTCCCCTGAACGGCGCTGCCTCGGTCCGCACGGCGCCGCCTTCGTCCCGCACCTGAGCGAGATCCTCTCCGCGTCCTGCGCCGCGGGCCTCCGCGTCAGCGCTCTGCGGCCGGCGGTGCCTGCACCAGGCCCGACCGGTAGGCGATGACGACGAGTTGGGCGCGGTCGCGGGCGCCCAGTTTCGTCATGGCGCGGTGGACGTGGGTGCGGACCGTCAGCGGGCTGACGAAGAGCTTCCCGGCGATCTCCTCGTTGGAGTGGCCCTCGGCCACCCAGGTCATCACCTCCCTCTCGCGCGCCGTGAGCGGGGAGAGGTCGTCGGCGCCCGCGAGCTGCGCACCCCGTGCGGGTGTCATGAGGAAGCGGCCGATCAGCACGCGCGTGGCGGCCGGGGACAGCAGCGACTCGCCGGCGGCCACGGTCCGGATGCCGTCCAGGAGTTCGTCGGCCGTCACGTCCTTGCCGAGGAACCCGCTCGCACCGGCTCGCAGCGCCTGGGCGACGTACTCGTCGATCTCGAAGGTGGTGAGGATCAGTACGCGCGTGCCGCCCAGTTCGGGGTCGGCGCAGATGGTGGACGTGGCGGCGAGGCCGTCGGTGCCGGGCATGCGGATGTCCATCAGGACCAGGTCGGGGCGGTGGGCGCGGGCGAGCGCGACGGCCTCGACGCCGTCGGTGGCCTCGGCGACCACCTCCATGTCGTCGCAGGAGTCGATGAGGATCCGGAACGTGGCCCGGAGCAGGGCCTGGTCGTCGGCGAGCAGTACGCGGATGGTCATGGGGTTCGTTCCTGTCGTCTCATGGTCGCCGTGCCTCGCCCTACGAAGCGGTGGGATACAGGGGCAGCCGTGTGGTCACCTCGAAGCCGCCCTCCAGCCGGTGGCCCGCCTGGAGGGCGCCGCCGACCGAGTGGGCGCGCTCACGCATGCCGATCAGCCCGAAGCCGTGGCCGGGAGCGGGCGTCGCGGGCGCGGTGGAGGTGCCGTCGTCCGTGACGGTGATGGTCAGTTGGTCGCCTCCGTAGTGCAGGCGTACGTGCGCTGCCCGGGCCTCGGCGTGCTTGGCGACGTTGGTCAGCGCCTCCTGCACGATGCGGTACGCCGTCAGGTCCACGCCGGGTGTCAGCGGCCGGGGCGGACCCTCCGTGGTCACTCGGACTGTGAGACCCGTGGAGGCGACCGTGTCCGTCAGTTCGGCGAGCTGCCCGAGGCCGGGGCTCGGGGTGAGAGGCGCGTCCGGGGCGTCGGGCTGGCGCAGTACCCCCACGGTCGCCTTCATCTCGCGCAGCGCCGACGACGTCGTACCGGCGAGGTCGGTGAGGATCTTCCGGACCTGCTCGGGATGCGTGTGCGCCAGATGGGCCGCCGTGCCCGCCTGGGCGTTGGCCAGGGCGAGATGGTGGGCGACGACGTCATGGAGCTCGCGGGCGATGCGCATCCGCTCCTCGGCCACCCGGTGGCGGGCCTCCTCCTCCCGGCTGCGCTCGGCGTACTCGGCGCGGGCCTGGACGGCCTCCAGGTAGGCGCCGCGCATCCGGACCGTGGTCCCGGTGGCGACGGGCAGCAGGAGCCAGGCGGCGGGGCCGAGGGTCGTGAGCGGCCAGGGATGGTCGTTCGGGTCGACGGCGACGGCCGAGGCCACCACCACGGAGAGGGTGGCGAAGAAGAAGATCCGGGTGGTGCCGCGGTCGGTCGCGACGGCCAGCCGCAGCAGCGCGAGCATGACCGGCGCCAGCACCAGCGGCGTGAGCAGGTGGCCCAGCGCGCCCGCGCAGGCGGCGCCGAGGGCGGTGACCGTGACGACCGCGCGGGGGTGGGTGCGCTGCCAGAACAGGGCCCCGCAGGAGACGACGGCCAGGGCGATGGTCGCGAGCACCGAGTCGGGCCGGTGCGCGCCGGGCATCTGGATCTCGCTGCCGAAGAGGAAGGCGGCGAACAGGAGCGCCACCGTCATGGTGTCGACGGTGCGGACGTGTTCGTCCGCGTACCGCTGCCAAGGGATGCTCATCGCGTCTCTCCGGTCGGGTGCTGAAAGCCATCGTCGGCCATGTCCGTGAGGAACGGCGGGCGAGGGCCGCCCGTGGCCGGTGGCACGGGCGGCCCTCTCGGGGGGAAAGGTCAGACGTGGGCGGACTCCGGGACGGTCGGCTCGGCAGTGGGCAGTGCCGCAGGGCTGTTGCGGGTGAGGGTCTCGCCCTCCACGTCGACGGTGGGCAGCAGCTTGTCCAGCCACTGGGGCAGCCACCAGGCCGCCCGACCGAGCAGCGCGAGAACCGCCGGTACGAATGCCATCCGGACGACGAACGCGTCGAGCAGGACGGCCGCCGCGAGGCCGAAGCCGATCATCTTGATCATCGACTCACCGGCCCCGATGAAGCCCGAGAACACCGCGATCATGATCAGCGCCGCGGCCACGACGACGCGCGCGCTGTGCCGGAAGCCGGAGGTCACGGCCTGGTCGGGGCGGTCGCCGTGGACGTACGCCTCGCGGATCCGGGCGACGAGGAACACCTCGTAGTCCATGGCCAGACCGAACACGATCCCCACCAGGAAGATCGGCATCATGTTCATGATCGGGCCGGTCTCGTGCGCGCCCAACAGGTCCGCGCCGTAGCCCCATTGGAAGACCGCGACGACCGAACCCAGTGCCGCGAGGACCGACAGGAGGAAGCCGAGGGCCGCCTTGAGGGGGACCAGGACGGACCGGAAGACGATCAGCAGCAGGACGAAGGCCAGGCCCACCACGACCGCCAGGTAGGGGATCAGGGCCGACTGGACCTTCTCGGAGACGTCGATGTTGACCGCGGTGGTGCCGGTGACCTTGAAGGTCGCCCCGGTCGTGGAGTCGATGCCCGGTCGGTCGGCCCGGATGGCGTTGACCAGGTCCTGGGTCTTCCTGTCGCTCGGGCCCGTGGCCGGGACGGCGGAGAACACCGCGGTGTCGCCCGCCTGGTTGAAGCGGGCCGCCGAGACGGACACGACACCCCGCTCGCCGGCAATCTTCTCCGAGATCGTCCGTACGGCACCCTCGGGATCGTCGGCGCCCCTGGCGTCCACGACGATCGTGAACGGCCCGTTGAAGCCGGGGCCGAAGCCCTCGGCGAGGTCGTCGTAGGCGCGCCGCTCGGTGGTGGACGTCGACTTGACCTCGTCGCCGGGCATGCCCAGCTGAAGATCCAGCACGGGTACGGCGAGCGCGCCCAGGCCCACCACGCTGAGCAGCAGCACGGTGGCCGGTCGGCGCAGCACGAAGCGGGCCCAGCGGCTGCCGCCGTTCTCCGCGTCCGCCTTCTTGATACGGCCCCTCCTGCGGGCGGAGCGGGCGAGGACGGCGTTGGGCCACCAGCCGAGCAGCGCCGGGACGAGGGTCAGCGAGATCAGGACCGCGAGGACGACCGCGCCCGCCGCGGCCAGGCCCATCTTGGTGAGCATCGGGATGCCCACCACCGAGAGACCGGCCAGTGCGATGACCACCGTGAGTCCGGCGAACACGACCGCGGATCCGGCCGTGCCCGCGGCGATGCCGGCCGCCTCCTGCGGCGCGTGGCCGCCCGCCCGCTCCTCGCGGTAGCGGGAGACGACGAACATCGCGTAGTCGATGCCCACCGCGAGCCCCAGCATGGTGGCCAGCGTGCCCGTGGTCGAGGACAGCCCGAACGCGCTCGCGAGGGCGAGGATCGAGGCCATGCTGATCCCGACGCCGACCACCGCGGTCAGCAGCGGCAGCCCGGCGGCGGCCAGCGAGCCGAAGGTGATCAGCAGCACCACGGTGGCGATGCCGATGCCGATGGCTTCCGCGGCACCGCCCGCGGCCGGTTTGCTCGCCAGCGCGGTGCCGCCGACCTCGACGGTCAGGCCCGTGTCGCGGGCCCGGTCGATGGCGGTCTGCAGGTGCCGCTTGGCGGTGTCGGTGAGGTCGTCGGCCTTCTCGGTGAAGGAGACCGTCGAGTACGCGGTGGTGCCGTCCTCGCTCACCGCCTTCGCCCGGAAGGGGTCGACGGCGCCGGAGACCTGCGAACCGTCGGCCGCCTCGCTCACGAACGCCTCGATCGCCGACCGGTGACCGGCCGCGGTCACCTTCTGCCCGGCGGGGGCGACGAAGACGACCCGGGCGCTCGCGCCGTCGGCCTCGGTGCCGGGGAAGCGCTGCTCCAGCAGGTCGAACGCCTGCTGCGACTCGATGCCGGGCATGGTCTGGTTCTGGTCCTCGGCGGCGGGCGCGGTCACGGCGCCGGCGCCGACACCCACCAGCACCGCCACCCACAACAGGACGGTGAGCAGGCGCCGACGAAATGCCAGTCGGCCCAGTCGGCACAGGAAAGTGGCCATGAAACGGAGGTCTCCCCATCTGGTCTCGGATACCTGACCAGGCTCCCGGGGCGGGGGCGCCGCGTCGTCGTGCGGCTGCCGACAATCGGGCCTACTGAGAACGCAGTACGGACCGAGCCCACGTCATACCTGAGTGCGAGGGCAGGTCCGGGACGGTGGAGCCGGGATGGTGGAGCCGGCTCCACCATCGCTTGGGGCACGTACTCCCTCGAAGCGCGGCAGCCGCGACGGAAGGGTTGGTGGCGAACGTACGAACCGTCCACCAGCGGAGGAAAACACCGATGAAGCCCCTGCTCGCGTCGAGGCCCGTGCTCTGGTTCCTCTTCCTGTTCAACCTCGTCGTCGCCGCGGCCGCGCCGTTCGTCGTCGACGGCGCTCAGGGCGTGCTCACGAGCGTGGGCATGGGTGCCGTCTCGCTCGGGGCGGGGGTGAGCCTGCTGCGGACCCGCGGAGAATCGGCCTGAGGGCCGCGGACCCTGCCCGCGGCCCTCGGAGCGGGTCAGCCCACCGAGGACGCGCTGGCCGACGGTTCCGTGGCCGTGGGCGCCGCGGGAGCTGCGGCGACCGGGCGGCGGGGCGGGATGAACGAGGCCACGGCGAAGGCCAGCAGGGCCGCGCCCGCGCCGATGGCCATGACCGTCTTGAAGCCCGTCTCGGACGGCACGGCGATGCCGCCCAGGCTGATCGTCATGTGGGACAGGACGACGCCGGCGATGGCGCTCGCGGTCGACGTACCGATCGAGCGCATCAGGGTGTTGAGGCTGTTGGCGGCTGCTGTCTCCGACGGGTCCACGGCGCCCATGATCAGCGCGGGCATCGAGCCGTACGTGAAGCCGATGCCGGCGCCGATCACGCAGGACACCAGCACCAGGTGCCAGACCTCGGACATCAGCACGATGTTCAGGCCGTAGCCGGCGGCCACGATCAGCGCGCCGATCATCAGCGTCACCTTGGGGCCCTTGGCCTTGGAGACGGCCGCGGAGACCGGCGCGAAGGCCATCATGACCAGGCCGGACGGGGCCATGACCAGACCGGCGGTCAGCAGTGACCTGCCGAGGCCGTAACCGGTCTGCTCAGGCAACTGCAGGAGCTGCGGAAGCACCAGGGACATCGCGAACATCGAGAAGCCGATGGCTATCGAGGCGAGGTTGGTCACCAGCACCTGGCGCTTGGCGGTGGTGCGCAGGTCCACCAGCGGCGCGGTGGTGCGTAGTTCGTAGAAGCCCCACGCGAGCAGCACGACCACGGCGCCCGCCAGCAGGCCGAGCGTGGTGCCGCTGGTCCAGCCCCAGTCGGCGCCCTTGGAGATCGCCAGCAGCAGGGACACCAGGCCGGCCGCCATGCCGATACCGCCGACCACGTCGAAGCGGCCACCCGAGCGCACCGCGGACTCCGGTACGAACAGCACGACCAGGACCAGCGCCACCACGCCCATGCCGGCCGAGCTCCAGAAGAGCACGTGCCAGTCGAAGTGGTCCGCGATCAGCGCGGCCGTCGGCAGACCGAGCGCGCCGCCCACCCCGAGGGAGGCGCTCATCAGCGCCGTCGCCCCGGCCAGCCGCTCGATCGGCAGCTCGTCCCGCATGATGCTGATGCCCAGCGGGATCACGGCGGCCGACAGGCCCTGGACGGCGCGGCCGATGATCATCGGCACCAGCGACTCGCTGAGCGCGCAGATGAGCGAGCCGACGATCAGTACGACGACGCTGATCAGCAGCATGCGGCGCTTGCCGAACATGTCGCCGAGCCGGCCCACCACCGGCGTCGCCACGGCGGCGGCCAACAGTGTGGCCGTCACCGCCCAGGCGGTGTCCGACGCGGGCGCGTCCAGCAGCTTGGGCAGTTCCGGGACGATCGGGATGACCAGGGTCTGCATCAGCGCGACGACGATCCCGGCGAAGGCCAGCACCGCCACCACGGCGTTCGGCCGGGGCGCGGCAGAACCCTCCGGGTCCGCGGGTAGGGCTGGAGCGTCGGCCATGGGTGTGCCTCCGAAGGGGTCGTGACGGGGGTGGCGCAGAGGTGACGGGGATCGTGCGGCGCCGGGCGGCGAGGCCACAGTTTAAGTCAGGCGCTTGACTTACCCTAACCGCTCCGTTTGCCTGGGCGTGCAGCGACCGCCGGATCGAGGGAGGGCGTATGTACCGAGCCGAGGACCGACAGACCCTGAGGTATCCGATGCACGGCAGTACGGCGCTCGAGCCGCCCGCCGAGTGGGCCGCGCTGCGCGAGGGCTGCCCCGTCGCCCACGTGACCCTGCCCAGCGGGGACCCCGCGACCCTGCTGACCCGCTACGAGGACGTCCGCCGGATGCTCTCCGACGACAGCTTGCGCCGGGTGCTGGACGCGGACGACGCGGCCCGCATCGCCGACGACGAGACGGGCGGGGTGTTCAACAGCGACATGGCCAGGGCCATCCCCGACCACGGCGACGCGCACCTGCGATGGCGGCGGATGGTGGGCGCGTGGTTCACCGACGAGCGCATGGCGTCGCTGCGCCCCGGGATCGAGGCGATGGCCGAGAAGCTCGTCGACGACATGGTCGCGCACGGCCACCCCGCGGACCTGGGGGCCCACCTCGCCTTCCCGCTCCCGGTGTGGGTGATCTGCGACCTGCTCGGCATCCCCGACTCAGACCGCGACCGGTTCGCCCACTGGTCCGACGCGCTGCTCAACCTGACCCGGTACACGCAGGAGGAGGTCGACCGGGCGCAGGACGACTTCGTCGACTACATGGCCGCCCACGTCTGGGCCAAGCGAGCCGCACCCGGCCCCGATCTGCTCGGGGCGCTCGTCGTCGCCCGGGACTCCGACGGCCGCCGCCTGTCCGAGCGGGAACTGGTGTTCACAGGCCAGGCGCTGCTGCTCGCCGGCCACGAGACCACCGCGAGCATGATCGGCAAGATGGTCGCCCTGCTGCTCGCCGACCGGCGCCGCTGGGAACGGCTGCTCGCCGACCCGTCCCTGGTGCCGCTCGCGGTGGAGGAGGTGCTCCGCTTCGACGCCGATCCCGGCATCGGACTGCCCCGGTACCTGGACGCGGAGACCGAGGTCGCCGGCACTGTCCTGCCACCCGGCACGACCGTGCTGTGCAGCATGGCCGCCGCCAACCGCGACGAGACCGCCTTCGACACGCCCGGGGAGCTGACCCTCCACCGCAGCCCCAACCCGCATCTGGCCTTCGGCGCCGGATCCCGTTCCTGTCTCGGGCAGTCGCTGGCCCGCACGGAGCTGCGCACCGTCCTCGACGTGCTGTTGCGTAGGCTTCCGTCGCTGGAACTCGCCGCGCCGGCGGCGGACCTGCGACGGCTCGAGGGACTGGCCGTCGGCGGGCTGAGCGAAGTCCCGGTGCGGTGGTGAGCTGAGCATGGCCGGCAGGACGGTACGGGCGGAGCAGGTCAACGCGACCCGGGAGCTGATCCTGACCGCCGCCGAGCGGCTGTTCGCCGAGCGTGGTGTGAACGCGGTGTCCAACCGTCAGGTCAGCGAGGCCGCAGGGCAGGGCAACAACACCGCTGTCGGCTACCACTTCGGCACCAAGGAGGACCTGGTCCGCGCCATCGTCCGCAAGCACGCGGCGCGGACCGAGGAGATCCGGTCCCGGCTGCTGGCCGGGATCGGCGACGACCCGAGCGTCCGGGACTGGGTCGACTGCCTGGTCCGTCCCATCCCCGAACACCTCGCCGACCTCGGCGGCACGACCTGGTACGCGAGGTTCTGCGCCCAGATCATGACCGACCCGGCACTCCACCAGATCCTGGTCGAGGAGTCCCTCTCCTCCCCGTCCCTGCGCCAGATCATCGACGGCCTGAGCGCCTGTCTGCCCGAGCTGCCGCCCGAAGTGCGCGCCGAGCGCGGGGAGATGGCCCGCCACCTGATCATGCACATCCCCGCCGAACGCGAACGAGCGATCGCCGAACACACCCCCACCCCTCGTGCCAACTGGCACGACGCGGCCACGGGCCTGGTCGACGCCCTCGTCGGCATGTGGACGGCGCCGGTGGGGCCGACACGCTGAGGCCGGACGTCTGATGACCGGCGCCTCAGTCCGAGGCGCCGACCGCCTTCAGCACCGCCTCCGCCATGCCCCGCTCGCCACGCTCGTTGGGATGGACCGGAGCGGCGGATGCCTGCGGAACCAGCGGCTCGATCCAGCGGGCGTTGCGTGCCGCGCAGGCGTCACGCCCCACGGACGGGGTGTACGTGTCGACGTAGTGCGCGTCCGCCGCCTCGGCCCGCTTGCGGAGCATCGTGTTGAGCTCCTGCTGCTTCTCGTGCAGGTAGGTCACGTCGCCGGGGGCGAGGCCCATCGCGCGGGCGCAGCCGGAGGTCCTGGCCGGCAGGATCGCCGGGTAGCCGACGACGTAGACGCGGGCTTCGGGCGCCCTGCGCTCGATCTCGCCCAGCGTGCGCGACAGTCGGCGGCCGGCCGCGTCGATCTTCTCCCGCACCTTGTCGGTGTCGTCGGAGACGTACCGGCTGCGGCACGGGGCGTCCCCGCCCGCGAACTCGCCGCCGCCCATGGCGAAATAGAGGATGCCCCGCGTCACGCACTGCTCGACCGTCGAGGCGAACCCGATGTCGTTGCCGCCGATGCCGAGGGTGACCAGGCGGGTCCGGGCGGACAGGGCCGAGAGCTGGGCCCGGTTGGTGCCGTCGTCGGTGGTCTGCGCCGCCGTGAGGTCGGAGAGGGTCGCGCCGGTGCAGCTGACGTCCTTGAACTGGGCCGCGGGCAGGGCGAGTCGGCGGGCCACCAGCGTCGGGTAGTTGCGGTCGGAGCGGTCGCAGCCGGCGGGCACACCGTGCTGGTCCGGGATCTTCGGGCCCGCGGTGTAGGAGTCGCCCAGCGCGACGTACGGCCCCTTCGGCGGAGACGGATCGCCGTTGTCGCGGTGGGCGAGGCCGACCACTGCGGCCAGCGTCCCGAAGGCGAGCACCCCGGCCAGCCCGGCTCGTACGGAGTTCTTCATCGGCATGTCCCGTCGTGCGTCTCGGATGTCCCGTGAAGGTGCGGCGCGTCCGCATGCGGACGGCGCCGAACCGTCGCTCGGCCGGGGGAGGGCGGCTGGGACAGCCGAGCAGCGAGCGGGGAAGTACCGCGTCCATGGGCCCGGCGCAGGCCGGGGAGACCTGCGCCGGGCCCGAGACCGCGCCGTGCCCCGCATTCGGGGTGGGGCTGGGCGCGCGGGGCCGTCTCCGCTCGGACGGCCCCTGTCCGACAGGGACATGGTCCCGTATGACGGATCGGTTTGATTGCGTCAGGCAAGCACAGATAGATTACTTGAGTCAAGCAATGGATGGGATTTACTTGAGTTAGGCAAGCAGAAGGGTAGGGTGAGCCCCATGCCTCCCTCGTCACCCGACGGCGCAACCAGCGAGAAACCGGCCCTCGCTCGCGGATCCGGGCAGCATGTCCTGATCGTCGCCGGCGAACCGTCGCTCGCCGAACTCCTTTCGACCACGCTGGAGTTGGCGGGATACCGGACCAGTCTGGTCGCCACCGGGACCGAGGCCATGGCGCGGGCCACCGAGTACCGCTACGACCTCGTGGTCCTCGACGCCACCCTCCCGGACGTGCCGAGCCTCGCCCGGGTGCGCCGCCCGCCGGTCAGTCACCGCCCACCCGTGCTCATCCTGACCGCCTACGACTCCCTCGAACAGCTCCTGCCCGAGCTGGGCCTCGGCGCGAAGGACTACGTCACCAAGCCCTTCCGGGTGGCCGAAGTCCTGGCCCGGATCCAGATGTTGCTGCGCGGCACCGCCCCCGGCGCGCACCGGGGGAACCTGCTCACCTACGGCGACCTGGCCCTGGACGACGCCCGATGCCAGGCGCGGCGCGGCACGCGGGAGCTGGACCTCACGCCCGCCGAGTACCGGCTGCTGCGCCATCTCCTGGTCAACGCCCACCGGGTGCTGTCCAAGGAGCAGATCGGCCGGTACGTCTGGGGCGACTTCCGCGGCGACAACGCGATCGAGCAACTCGTCTCCCGGCTGCGCCGCAAGGTGGACCGGGACGGCCCGACACTGATCCGCACCCGCAGGGGCTTCGGCTACTGGCTCGGGGAGCCCGACGCGGAGGCCTGAGCCGCCGGACAGCAAACGGCGGTTGGTCGCCGGACGGAGTCGCGGCGGTGTTCGTGGCGGGTGGTGCCGTGGTTGTTCAGGGGCGTGTGCGGTGTCGCTTCGGTTTCGTGGGTTCTTTTTCAACTCCCTTACCGCGCAAGCGTGTTGATGTGTTCATGTGCACCTCGCCCGTCAACTCGGAATGTCCCAACCGGCCCTGTGATCCAGGTCACGTCAGCTTACTGTCAGGCAACTGACCGGAAGCCGTCAGTCCGCTCTGTTTGCATGTGCTCATCGAGGCCTCGACTACTTCACCCCGGCGCTCCGCCCCGACCGGAGCCCCCCACCACCGAGGAGAACCATGGCCGACACCTTGGCCGGACCCGTGCCCGAAGTGCCGCACGCCGTCCCCGAGTTCCCGATGCCCCGTTCGGGCCGCTGTCCCTTCGACCCGCCGCCCGGGCTCAAGGACCTCCAGGCTGAGACGCCGCTGACGAAGGTGCGGCTGTGGGACGGCAGCGAGCCGTGGCTCGTGACCCGGTACGCCGAACAGCGGGCGATCCTGGGCGACTCCCGGGTCAGCGCGGACACCGACAAACCCGGCTACCCCACCAAGGCCTCGCCCGAGGCGGGCGAAGGCAAGCTCAGCTTCATCATGATGGATGACCCCGAACACGCCCGGCTGCGCCGGATGGTGACGGCGCCGTTCGCCATCAAGCGCGTGGAGGCGTTGCGGCCCGCCGTGCAGCGGATCGTGGACGACCTCATCGACGACATGCTGGCCGGCCCCGGGCCGGTCGACCTCGTCGAGGCGTTCGCCCTGCCGATCCCCTCGCTGGTGATCTGCGAACTGCTCGGCGTGCCCTACGAGGACCACGCCTTCTTCCAGGACCACACCAAGACGATGGTCCACCGCGACGCCTCTCCCGAGGAGCGGGGACGTGCGAGCCGCGAGGTGGCCATGTACCTCGCCGGTGTCATCGGGCAGCGGCTCGCCGAGCCCAAGGACGATCTGCTGTCGAGCATCGCCGGGCGGATCGAGGCCGACGAGATCGACCACCAGCAGGCCACGGAAATGGCGCTGCTCCTGCTGATCGCGGGGCACGAGACCACCGCCAACATGATCGCCCTGGGCACCCTCGCCCTCCTGCAGAACCCCGACCAACTCGCCCTGCTGCGCGAGACGGACGACCCGAAACTCGTCGCCTCCGCCGTCGAGGAACTGCTGCGCTACCTGCACATCACGCACCTGGGCAGGCGCCGAGCGGTCACCGAGAACATCGAGATCGCGGGCCAGGTCATCAAGGCCGGCGAGGGCGTCATCATGGTCAACGAGATCGGCAACCGGGACCCCGACGTGTTCCCCGACCCCGACCGGCTCGACATCACCCGCGACGCGCGCCGGCATGTCGCCTTCGGCTTCGGCAACCACCAGTGCCTGGGCCAGCCGCTGGCCCGGATGGAACTCCAGGTCGTCTACGGCACCCTCTACCGGCGCATCCCCACGCTGAAGTTGGCGGGCGCCCTGGAGGACGTCCGTTTCAAGGAGGACGCGTTCATCTACGGCGTCCACGAACTGCCCGTCGCCTGGTGACCGTTGCCCTTCCCGTAGACCGCGGTGACGGTGTGCCCGTCCCGCAGACCCACAAGAACCACGTGTGATGAAGGGGAACTCCATGAAGGTGGAACTCGAAGCCGACAAGTGTGTCGCCTCGGGCCAGTGTGTGGTCGCCGCGATGGACGTGTTCGACCAGGACGACGACGGGATCGCGATCCTGCTGGAGGACACGCCCGGTCCCGAACTCCTCGACGACGTCCGGGAAGCCGTGGCGGTCTGCCCGGCCGCGGCGATCCGTCTGGTGGAGCGGTGACCCTGGACCGGATCGTCGTCGTCGGTGCCTCGGCCGCAGGACTGGCGGCGGCCGAGACGCTGCGCCGCGAGGGCTACGACGGCACGCTCACCCTCGTGGGCGACGAACCGCTCGCCCCGTACGACCGCCCGCCGCTCTCCAAGCAGGTGCTGTCCGCCGAGTGGGAGCCCGAGCGGCTCACGCTGCGGCCCGCCGCCGACCTGGCCGCGCTCGACCTCGACCTGCGCCTCGGCGTGGCGGCGACCGGTCTCCAACTCGCCGACCAGGTCGTGCGGTTGGCGGACGGCACCCAAGTGCCTTACGACGGACTGATCCTGGCCACCGGTGTACGGCCGCGTCGGCTTCCGGGCGAGGGCGCGCACGTGCTGCGCACCCTGGGCGACGCCCTGACGCTGCGGGAGCAACTCCGCCCCGGAGTACGGCTGGTGATCGTCGGCGCCGGCTTCCTCGGTGCGGAGGCCGCCGCCGTGGCCTGGCGGCTCGGCGCGCACGTGACTCTCCTCGAACCGGCCCCGGTGCCGCTGGCGCACGCCGTCGGGACGCGGGTCGGCGAGCTGCTCACCCGCGCCCACGTCGACCGGGGCGTGGACCTGCGCTGCGGGGTGCGCGTCAGCGAGGTGACCGAGGACGGCGTGCGGCTCGCGGACGGCGGGATCGTCGAGGCCGACGAGGTCCTCGTCGCCGTCGGCTCCCGGCCCAACACCGAGTGGCTGGAGAGCAGCGGCCTGCCGCTGGGCGACGGTGTCGTCTGCGACGAGTACTGCGAGGCGGCCTGGAACGTGTACGCGGCGGGCGACGTCGCCCGCTGGTACAACCCCCTGTTCGGCACCTCGATGCGGATCGAGCACCGCACCAACGCCGCCGAACAGGGCATGGCAGCCGCCCGCAACCTGCTCCGCCGGGACGCCCGTAAGCCCTTCGCCCCGGTGCCGTACTTCTGGTCCGACCAGTACGACATGAAGATCCAGGCGTACGGCCATCTGCGCGGGCACGACGAAGTCGCCGTGGTGGAGGGCGACTTGGCCGAGCGCCGGTTCGTCGCCGCGTACCGCACCGGCGAGCGGGTGGCCGGCGTGCTCTCGGTCGGGATGCCGCCCAAGGTCATCCGGCAGTGGCGGCAGGCGATCGCGACGGGGGCGGCCTGGGAAGAGGCGGTGCGCGTGGAGGCCGCGGTGGGCGAGGGCTGAGTCGAGGGGGAGCGGTGGCCCGCGCGGCAGATTACTTGAGTTACGCAACAAGATGGTAAAGTGGATCGCATGCCCACACCACCGCTCCCCGAAGTCCCCGACACACCCGCGTCGGAGGAAGTGGTCGAGATCGAGCGCGCGCTCACCCGCATCACTTACCTGAGCACCCGGTCCCGGCAGCACGAGCGCCTGATGGCACTGGCCGGCGTCCCGCTGGACCGCGCCGCCGTGGCGCTCCTGCGGCAGGTCGCCGACTCGGAGCCGCTGCGCCCCGGGGAGCTGGCCAACCGGCTCGGGGTGGAGGCGTCCCATGTCACCCGCACCGTGCAGCAGCTGCAGAAGTCCGGTTACGTCGACCGGGTCCCCGACCCGGTCGACCGCCGCGCCCAGCGCATCGAGCTCACCGAGAAGGGGCAGCAGGCCATAGACCGCGTCCGGGACGCAGGTTCGCGCGGCATGCAGCTGGCCCTGGCCGACTGGTCGCCGGAGGAGTTGCGCCAGCTGGCCACGCTCTTCCACCGTATGGTCGACGACTTCCTCGCCCACGCCGTCGACGAGGACACGGACCAGCCCGCCGTCGCCCAGGCCTGACCCTCACACCTGTGTGGCGGACCGGCGCGACGGAACCGGCGCCGGAGTCGGGGCGGCCGGCTCGCGCAGGCCCGCCAGCAGGAGCCCGCCCAGCGCGGGCAGCACGATCAGGGGAAGCAGCGCCGTCTGCAGGGACGTGGCGTCGGCGAGCGCCCCGATGCCCGGCGTCGCGAGGCCCCCGACGCTCACGGTGAGACCCAGCGTCACTCCGCTCGCGGTGCCCACGCGCCGCGGCAGATAGTCCTGGCCGAGCGTGACGTGCAGCGAGAAGGGGACGTACAGGCCCGCCGAGGCGAGCGCGACGAACAGGAAGACCGCCGGCCCCGGCACCAGGACCACCCCGGCGACGGCGAGGACGGTCGCCGCGTACGACCGCCGGACCACTGAGACCCGCCCGTACCGGTCGGCGAGCCGGCCCCCGGCCACCGTCCCCAGCGCACCGCCCCCGTAGAGGACGAACAGCGCCGCCGTGCCGGCCAGTTCGCCACCGCCGGTCCGCTGACGGACGTAGAGCGAGATGAACGCGCTCAGGCCGACGAAGACGATCGAGCGGCAGACGATCGCACCCGTCAGCCGCAGGAACGACGGCCAGTCGTCGGTGCCGGATGCCTTCGTCCTACGGGCGGTTCCCGCCTCGCTCCGCGACGAGCGCACCGCCGCCGCGCACAGGGCCGCCCCCACGACCGCCGGGACGACCAGCAGGGGAGAGGCGCGCAGGCCTCCGGTGGCCACGACGGCCGCCACGAGGAGAGGCGCCGCCGCGAAGCCGACATTGCCGCCCAGCGAGAACCAGCCCATCCCCGTGTTGCCGCTCCCGGACACCGCGCGGGCCGCCCGTGCCGCCTCCGGGTGATAGGCGGCGACGCCGATCCCGGACACGGCGACCGCCGCCAGGGTGAGCGCGTAGGAGTCGCCCACCCCGCACAGGGCGACGCCGGTGCCGCCGGTCAGGGCGCTGAGCGGGAGCAGCCACGGCATGGGCCGGCGGTCGGTGAGCGCGCCGAACAGCGGCTGGACCACCGACGACAGGAGGGAGGCGGCCAGGACGATCCCGGAGGCGGCGGCATAGGAGTAGGCGCGTTCCGACACGAAGAACGGCACGAGCGCGGCGACGGCCCCCTGGTAGACGTCGACGCAGGAGTGACCGAGGGTCAGCAGGGTGAGGGGGCGGTTCCGGTTTGTGGGCACCCTTCGATCGTCCCGACGTTGCGGTGTGGCTCGCTTCCGATAATCTGCCTGATTGTGTCGAACGCCCGCCAAGACTCCGATCAGGGTCCCCGTGCGGACCTCCCGCTACCCGTGCACCACCTGCCGAAGGCGCCCACGCACGCCCGCAGCCTGGCCGCCGGCGAGATCATCGACGCCCACCGGCACGACGAGCACCAGATCGTCTACGCGGGGTCGGGCGTCCTGGCCGTCACCACCGACGCCGGAACCTGGTTCGCCCCGGGGACCCGCGCCCTCTGGGTCCCGGCGGGCACCGTGCACGCGCACCGCGCCCACGGGCACCTCGACCTGCACCTGGTCGGACTGCCCGCCGACGACAACCCGCTCGGACTCGACGCCCCGAGCGTGCTCGCCGTCAGCCCGCTGCTGCGCGAACTGATCCTCGCCTACACCCGTGACCCCGACGCCCACACCCCGGAACGGCGCCGTCTGCTCGCCGTCCTGCGCGACCAGCTGCGGGCCTCACCGCAGCAGCCGATGCGGCTGCCCACGCCGAGCGATCCGCGGCTGGCCGCCGTGTGCGAGATCGTCCACGCGGACCCGGCCGACCCCCGCACCCTCGCCGCGCTCGGCGCCGCGACCGGAGCCGGCGAACGCACCCTCAGCCGGCTGTTCCGCCGCGAGTTCGGCATGACCTTCCCGCAGTGGCGCACCCAGTCCCGGCTCTACCACGCCCTGCGCATGCTGGCCGACGACACCCCTGTCACCACCGTCGCCCACCGCTGCGGCTGGTCCTCCACCAGCGCCTTCATCGACGTCTTCCACCGCTCCTTCGGCTACACCCCCGGCACCCACAACCGCCGCGGCTAGGCACCGCCCACACCGCTCCTCTTACCCTCCGGTAACATCGCCCGGCAGGACTCCAGAGGAGGAACCGTGCCCCGGTCCCCACGCTCGCCCCTGCTGCTCGCCGGCCTGATGGCCGCCGCAGGCGTCACCCACTTCGCCGCGCCACGCCCCTACGACATGATCGTCCCGAAGTCCCTTCCGGGCACGCCCAGAACATGGACGTACGCCAGCGGCGCGGTCGAACTCGCCCTCGCCGCAGGTCTGTTGGCACCGCGCACCCGCAGGACCGCGGCGCTCGCCACCGCCGCGCTCTTCGTCGGCGTGTTCCCGGCGAACGTGAAGATGGCCGTGGACTGGCGGCACCGCCCCGCTCCGCTCAAGGCGGCGGCGATCGGGCGGCTGCCGCTCCAAGTGCCCCTCGTACTATGGGCGCGCAGTGTGGCCAAGAACGCGGAGGGACAATCGTGAGCGACCGCCTGAACGTCGGTGACAAGATCGAGGACTTCGAGCTGCCGGACGAGACGGGCACGCCACGGACCCTGTCCGACCTGCTCGCCGACGGACCGATCGTGCTCTTCTTCTACCCGGCCGCCCTCTCCGCGGGCTGCACCGCGGAGGCCTGCCACTTCCGGGATCTGGCAGCCGAGTTCGCGGCCGTCGGCGCACGGCCCGTGGGGATCAGCGGTGACTCGGTCGAACGCCAGCAGGAGTTCGCGGGCAAGCACACCCTCGGCATGCCGTTGCTGTCCGACGTGGACGGGACGATCCGGGAGCTGTTCGGCGTGAAGCGCGGCTTCACCATGGTGCCGACCAAGCGGGCCACGTTCGTCATCGCCCAGGACCGTACGGTCCTTGAGATCGTGCGCAGCGAACTGCGGATGAACACCCACGCCGACCGGGCCCTCGCCGCCCTGCGCGCGCACAAGGCGTGACGTCGCCGAAACGGAGGGCCTCGCCGGTCCTCCGTTTCGGTTGTACCGGTGGGACAAAGCAACCATCCTGAGGGATATGGAGCACGCGTCCGCGGCTGCGGCGATCGTCGATGCCCGGGGCATCGTGACCGGGTGGAGCGAGGGTGCCCGGTTGCTGACGGGGTACCCCGCCGAGGAAGCCGTGGGGCGGCCGGCGCGGGAGCTGCTCGCCGAGGAACCCGCGCCCGAGGCCGTGGCCGCGTTGAACGGGACGGTCGTGCTCCGGCATCGGGACGGTTCGTCCGTGCGGATCGCGCTCAGCGCCTGCGCCGTGCTCGGCGCGGACGGCGCACCGGGCGGTCACGTGATCACGGCCCGGTCCCCGGCGCCCGCGACTCTGGCCGACCGGGCCTTCGAGCAGGCGTCCATGTCGATGTCCGTCTTCGACACCCACCAGCGCTATCTGCGGCTCAACGGCATCGCCTGCCAGGTCATGGGCGTACCGGAGGAGGCACTGCTCGGCCGGCACTTCCCCGAGACCGTCGAGGACGCCGAGCACAGCCAGGGATTCCTGAGCCATCTGCGCGAGGTGGCCGAGACCGGCAGACCGGTCCGCTACGAGAGCTACACCGGCGAGCCGTCCGGCAACCGCGAGCACTCCTGGAACATCGAGATGTGGCCCGTACGGGAGCCGTCGGGAGAGCTGACGGCGGTCGCCCTCGCGGCCTTCGACAGCAGCGAGCAGTACCGGGCCCGGCAGCGGCTGGCCCTGCTGAACGAGGCGGCCACCTCCATCGGCACCACCCTGGACGTGGTGCGCACGGCCGAGGAACTTGTGGAACTCCTCGTGCCCCGGTACGCCGACTTCGCCAGCGTCGATCTGCTCGACTGGGTCCTCGGGGCGGACGAACCCCCCGAGGTGCCCGACGGCGAGGTCGTGCTGCGGCGGGTCGCCCACGGCTCGGTCACCGAGGGCACGCCCGAGGCCGTCGTGCACCTGGGCGAGGCGGACGTCCATCCCGCCGCCTCGCCGCCCGTGCGGGCGCTGCGGGAGGGGCGGGCGGTGATCAGCCAGGCGGGCGAGCCGGAGTTCGTGGGCTGGGTCGCCCAGCGCAACGCGCAGGAACCCGCCGGACGGCGTTACCGCGAAGGCGTCCACTCCATGCTCGCGGTGCCCCTGCGCGCCCGCGGCACCACGCTGGGCGTCGCCGTCGGCGTCCGCATCGGCCATCCCGACGACTACGTGGCCGACGACGGCGTCCTGGCCGAGGAACTCGCCAGCCGGGCCGCCGTCTGCGTCGACAACGCCCGCCGCTTCGCCCGCGAACGCACCATCGCGCTGGCCCTCCAGCACAGCCTGCTGCCCAGGGGCCTGCCCGGACAGGCGGCCGTCGAGGTGGCCCACCGCTATCTGCCCTCCGGATCCCTGGCCGGCATCGGCGGCGACTGGTTCGACGTGATCCCGCTGTCCGGCAGCCGGGTCGCCCTGGTCGTCGGTGACGTGGTCGGCCACGGCATCGCCTCGTCCGCCACCATGGGCCGCCTGTGCACGGCCGTGCGCACCCTCGCCGACGTGGACCTCCCGCCCGACGAACTGCTGACCCACCTCGACGACCTGGTCACCCACCTGGGCTCGGACGAGGCGGGCGACGAGGTCGCCGAACTCGGGGCGACCTGTCTCTACGCCGTCTACGACCCGGTGTCGCGCCGTCTCACCCTCGCCGCCGCCGGCCATCCACCGCCCGCGGTCCTGTTGCCCGACGGCACCGCGCACCTCGTGGAGATGACCGCGGGACCGCCGCTCGGCGTCGGCGGTCTGCCCTTCGAGTCGGTCGAACTGGAGCTGCCCGAGGGCTCCGTCGTCGCCCTCTACACGGACGGTCTGATCGAGGACCGGGACCGGGACGTCGACCACGCCACCGCCGAACTGTGCCGCGCGCTCAGCGCCCGCACCGACACCCTCGACACTCTCTGCGACACCGTCCTGAAGGCCGTCCTGCCGGAGGAGCCCGGCGACGACGTGGCTCTCCTCGTCGCCCGCACTCGCGCCCTGGGCGCCGACCGGATCGCCACCTGGGACATCGAACCGGACCCCGCCCAGGTCGCCGCCGCCCGGCAGGCCGCCACCGAACAGCTGACGGCCTGGGGCCTGGACGAGGCTGCCTTCGTCACCGAACTCGTCGTCAGCGAACTGGTCACCAACGCGATCCGGTACGGCACAGCGCCCGTCCAACTCCGTCTGATCCGCGACCGCACCCTCATCTGCGAGGTCTCCGACGGCAGTTCCACCTCGCCGCACCTGCGCCGGGCGCACGCCTTCGACGAGGGGGGCCGCGGACTGCTGCTGGTCGCCCAGCTCACCCAGCGCTGGGGCAGCCGGCAGACCGGCAGCGGCAAGACGATCTGGGCCGAACAGCCGCTGCCGGACTGATCATTGACCGATTGGTCATCGGCCGACCAGGTCATCGGCCGACCTGATCACTCGAACGAGCAGCCCGGGTTCGGCACGTCCTCGGAGAACGGCGCGCCGTGCGGCAGGACGTAGAGCACGTCCAGCACCAGCGGCTTGGTGCCCTCGTTGCGGCCGATGTGCACATCGCTCGGGCCGCCCGGCTCACGGACGGTGGTGCCCTTGCGGTACACGCCGTCCTGGGCGCAGTCCGAGTGGTAGTGCGTGAGCGTGCCCTGCTGCACGAAGCCGTAGACCGGGCCGTCGTGGTAGTGCCAGCCGGTGGCCTGGCCCGGCGGAACGGTGATCTCCCGCAGGACGTAGTCGGTGTCCCCGACGGTGGTCTGGCTGATCAGCCGCGCGGTCACCCCCGGGCCCGGCGGGGTGGCGCCTGCGGAGCCGCAGGTCAGGACAGTGCCGGAGACGACCGCCCCGACGACGGCGGTACGGAGCGCGTTGCGCATGCGGAGACCTTCCAGGACGAGGGACGAAGATCGGGTACCGCCGTGAACATAGGGGCCCGGAACGGCGGTTGGGGCCCGAATGATCGAAGTCGGCGTGGAATCGGCGGTACCGCCCTCGCGGTTCAGAACTCCTCGTGCACCTCGGGATCCCCGCCCAGCCGCCGGTGGGCGCGGTCGGCAATGGCGTGCAGCTGGGCCTCGCCCAGGGTGAACCCGAAGATGTCGAGGTTCTCGCGCTGCCGCTGGGGGTCGGCCGACTTCGGGATCGGGACCGCGCCCAACTGCGTGTGCCAGCGCAGGACCACCTGGCCGGGCGTCACGCCGAAGGCCTCGGCGACAGTGATGACGACCGGGTCCTCGAGCAGGCTCGAACCGCGGCCGAGCGGGCTCCAGCTCTCGGTGACGATGCCCTTGGCCGTGCCGAACGCGCGCAGCTCCTCCTGCGGGAGGAACGGGTGCAGCTCGATCTGGTTCACGGACGGCAGGACCCCGGTCTCCTTCTCCAGCCGCTCGATGTGCTGCGGCGTGAAGTTGGAGACGCCGATCGAGCGGACCAGACCGTCCTCGCGGAGCTTGATCATGGCGCGCCAGGAGTCGACGTACTTGTCGACGCGGGGCAGCGGCCAGTGGATCAGATACAGGTCCACGTACTCCAGGCCGAGGCGCCGACGGGACTCCTCGAAGGACGTGAGCGTCTCCTCGTACCCGTGGTGGCGGCCCGGCAGTTTCGTCGTCACCACCACCTCCTCGCGGGGGATTCCGCTGCGGGAGACACCGAGGCCCACTCCGGACTCGTTGCGGTAGTTGGTGGCCGTGTCGACCAGGCGGTAGCCCAGGCCGAGGGCCTCGGAGACGGCGCGTTCCGCCTCGGCGTCGCTCATCGGCCAGGTACCGAGGCCGACGGCGGGGAGCGTGGTGCCGTCGTTGAGCGTGTGCGTCGGGATGCTGATCACCGTGGGGCCTTTCCTCGACTGTGTCGTACCTCCACCCTTACGGATGCCCCGCGCGGCGATCAACCGGACGGCACCGTCGCCACGCGCGGCAAAGGCTGACACGATCTTCCTGGGACTCCTCCTGGGGTTCTCCCCGGGAGCCGCCGGACGACCATCGGAGTGCGTATGACATCAGGGCGGGACATGGCGGGACAGGCCGCGAAGATAGGAGCCGCGAGGGCCGGGGCCCCGGGGATCGAAGCCGCCGAGGCCAGAGCTGCGGAGAGCAGGGCCTCAGGGACCGGAGCTTCCGGAGTCGCGGAGATCGGGGCCGCCGGGATCGAGGTGCGTCCGGTCGCCGGGCACATCGGTGCCGAGATCGGCGGCGTCGATCTGGGCGGTGATCTCGACGACGCCGTGGTCGCCGCGATCCGGGCGGCGGTGCTGCGCTGGAAGGTGGTGTTCTTCCGGGGGCAGCGGCTGGACCACGCGGGGCACGTCGCGTTCGCACGGCGCTTCGGGGAGCCCGTGGTGCTGGGCAGGCGCGGGAGCGCCTCGCCGCCGGACTTTCCCGAGGTGGAGACGACCGCCGACCGGCTGGAGCTGGGCGGGAAGTTCGGGATGGAGCACGACGAGTGGCTGCAACGCCGCCGGCACACACTGCTGCGCGGCTGGCACTGCGACCACGGCGCCCGCGTCGACCCGCCGGCGGCGACGATCCTGCGCGCCGAGACCGTACCGCCCTACGGGGGCGACACGACGTGGTCGAACCTGGCCGCCGCGTACGCCGGACTCTCCGGCCCCGTACGGGAGTTCGTGACCGGACTGCGGGCGGAGCACCGGCTGGGCGTCGGTTACCAGCCGAGGCCCGGTGACGACTCGTACGTACGTCATCTGCTGGACCACCAGGTCGCGTCCGTGCACCCGCTGGTGCGGGTCCACCCGGAGACGGGGGAGCGGGTGCTCTTCGTCAACGGCTACTACCTGGAGCAGATCGCCGACATCTCCCGGCCGGAGAGCGCCGCGATCCTCGACATGCTGCTCGAGCAGGCGACCCGGCCCGAGTACACCGTCCGGTTCCGCTGGGAGCCGGGCAGCGTGGCCTTCTGGGACAACCGGGCCACCATCCACCTCGCCCCCAGCGACAACGCGCACCTCGGCCACCCCCGGATCATGCACCGGGTGATGCTCACCGGTGACGTGCCCGTCGGCGTGGACGGCAGGCCGTCCCAGGCGGTGGTGGGCACGGAGCCCGGCCGCTGGTGACGTGATGGCGAGCGGGGTGGGTCGCCGGCCGATCGGTCACCCGGCGGGCCGCCAGCCCAGCGCCGGGCCCAGCTTCGTCGCCATGTCGGTCAGGATCTGTACGTAGTCCTCGTGCTCGAAGGTGAACGGCAGCGCGAACGCGACCTCGTCGACCTCGCGGAACGCGGCGTGCGCGTGGAGCTGTTCGGCGATCTCCTCGGACGTGCCGACGATGTCCGGCGCGAACAGCAGCCGCGCCGGCCCCTGCGGTGACGTGGTGCGCGGGGTGCGCTTGGCCACGAACTCCAAGTATTTCGCCCGCTGTTCGGGCGACGCGGAGTCGGTGGGGATGACGACGAGGCCGTGCGAGACGCGGGCCGCGTCGCCGTCCGGGTGGTGGGCGCGGAAGGCCCGGATGAGGGCTAGCTGGATCTCGGCGAAGTCCCAAGGCCCCTGCTCCGCTTCGGCCTTGACGACGCTGCTCGTCAGGAAGTTCATCCCGTTCTCGCCGGCCCACTGCGCCGAGCCCAGGCTCCCGCCGCCGTACCAGAGGCGCCGGCCGAGGCCGGGGGAGTGCGGCTGCACCCGGTCCGAGAACACCTCGAAGCCCTCGACGCCACCGGAGTCGGTGGCCGGCTTGCCGCGGACGAAGTCCACGAACCTGCGCACCCGCTCGTAGCTGAAGTCCTCGACGTCGGCCGTGTCCGGGTAGAGCGCCTCCTTGACCCGGTCGAAGTGCATCGGCGGGCCGACGCTCACGCCCGGGTTGACGCGCCCGCCGGACAGGATGTCGACCGTCGCCAGATCCTCCGCGAGCCGCAGCGGGTTCTCCCAGCCGAGCGGGGTGACCGCCGTGCCCAGCTCGATCCGACTGGTGCGCTGCGAGGCGGCCGCCATGATCGCGACGGGGGAGGAGATGCCGTACTGGAGATGGCGGTGGCGCAGCCACGCGCTGTCGAAACCGAGGCGTTCGCCCAGTTCGATGATCTCCAGCGTGGACTCGTGGCCCTTGCGCGGATCGGCCTCGTCGAACAGACCGATGGTCAGGAAGCCCAGCTTGCGCAAGGGGCGTGAGGTCGGCGGCACGGGCTCCTCCGTCGTTCTTCGATCATGTCCGGACGGCAGTGCCAACCGGATCGTCCTACGAAGTGTTCCCGCTGTTCCCGCCCGGCGCCCGGCGAACCGTGCCTGAAAGGATCACGTCGAGACCTCTCCGCGAAAGGGCACGCATGCCGGCCGACTTCATCGACCTCGTCACCGACGCCGAACTCCCGGACGACCGGCTGCTCCTGGGCATCCGCCACTTCGACGAGCCCTTCCTGCTGACCGTCTCCCTCTCCCAGGGGCTCGGCTCCAGCGAGCTGTGGCTGGACCGGGGCCGGGCGGGCAAGGCGAGACTCGCGGAGTTCCGGCGGACCGGCGACCGGGTCCTGTTCGTCGTACGCAACAAGCACTTCCTGACCTCGGGCGACGCGGCCGCCGTGCGTGCGGGCCAGGAGTCCTTCGCGCTGTCCGTGGTGTGGAGCGGCCCGGTGCTGCGTGAGGAGGACGGCGCGGCCGTCGTGGACGCGACCGGCCTCGTCCTCGCCGACCACGACCGGATCGCCGAGCACCTGCACGAGAAGGAGCAGGGGGAGTACGCCGTCGACGAGTCGCTGAGCCTCCCGCTCGTCGCCGACAGCCGCACCGGCCCCACTGGCATCCGACTGCCGGCGCTCCTCACCCTCCGCGGTCCCGGGCGCGGCGCCGCGATCCGTGCGGTCGCCGCCGACCCCCGTGCAGTGACGGTCGTGCAGCAGCTCAACCTGATCCGGCTGCCCGCCGACCCGATGCCGGTACGCCGCTTCCATCCCGCCTCCGGCGGCTACGGCGTCGGACACGCCGACCACGGCCGCGTCGGACTGGCCGACACGCAGGTCAAGGTCCAGCCCCGGTTCCGCGTCGGCCCGGGCACCGCCCCCATCGTGTTCCAGGTCGACCCGGCCGTCCCCGAGCCCTTCCGGTCGGCCGTGATCGAAGGCGGCAACTGGTGGCGGGACGCGTTCGCGGCGATCGGCCTGCCCGACGCCTACCGCGTCGAGGCGGGCGGAGACGACTTCGACCCGTACGAGCCGGGTGTCAACGGCGTGGTGTGGGTGCACCGGGCCGGTCGCGGCTGGTCCCTCGGTCAGGGGCTGACCGACCCGCGCACCGGCGAGATTCTGCACGCCCGGGTACGGCTCGGCTCCCAGCGCGTCGAGCAGGTCCGCGCCCTCGGCGAAGCCCTGCTGGCCCCTTACGGCCACTCCGACGAGGCCGAACGCCTCGCCGCCGTCGAGGAGTTGGTCCTCGCCCGACTGCGCCACCTCGCCGCGCACGAGATCGGCCACGCCCTCGGGTTCATGCACAACTTCGCCAGTACGACCCACCCGAAGCCGTCGGTCATGGACTACCCGCATGCCCGGATCCAGGTCGGCGTGGACGGCCGCGTCGACCTGTCCGCCGCCTACACGACGGGACTCGGGCCGTGGGACCACTTTCTCGTCGCCCACGCCTACGGGCAGTTTGCGGACGAGGATGCCGAACTCGCCCGGCTGCGCTGCGAGTCCGCCGCACTGGCCTATGTTTCCGACGACGACGGCCAGGGTCCGCACGTCGCCCATGCCGACGGCGTGCCCTGGGTGACGGCCGACCATCCACTCCAGGCCCTGGAGACGATGACGCGCGTTCGCCGCGTGGCGCTCGACGGGTTCTCACGCGGGGTGCTGCCGCCCGAGCGGCAGACTGGTGAACTGGAGGAGCGGTTCGCGCTGTTGTATCTCCTGCACCGGCACGAGGTGGCCGCGGTGGCGCGGCTGGTCGGGGGAGTGTGGTACGCGTACGGCCTCGCGGGGGACGGGACTGCCGCGAGCCGGGGTACGGAGGTGGTCGAGGCCGCCACCCAGCAGCGGGCGCTCGCCAAGCTGGCCTCGCTCCTGCGCGCCGAGCAACTCTCGCTACCTGACGCCGTGTTGGACACCCTCACCCCGCCTGCCATCTGCTACGGGCGTACCGACCAGTACCTCGACACGGGCGCGGGGCGGATCTTCGACCCCCTCGGAGCGGTCGGCGCCGCCGTCACCCTGGTCACCGAACAGCTCCTGGAACCGGCCCGGTTGAACCGCCTCGCTTGGCAGCACGCCACCTACCCCGGCGTGCCGGGCGTCACCGACGTGGTCGACGCGCTGCTAGCCACCACCTGGCTCCGCGGCGATCCGGTCCCGACGGCGCCGCGCGGAGGTGAGGCGGTGCAGCGCACGGCCGGCTGGACGCTCCTCAACCACCTGCTGACCGTGGTCCGGGACGGTGCCTTGCACGCCACTGCCCGGACGGAACTGCGCCCCGCCCTGCGCCGGTTCGCCGAGGAGGCGGGCCGACGGGACGACGACGGCGCGCGTGAGGCCGCCGACCTGATCGGCCGTTTCCTGTCCGACCCCGGCTCGGTCCGGCTCGATCCGCTGCCGCGGGTGCCGCCCGGTGCGCCGAACTGACGTTGCCGGGTGGGTGGGTGGCTGCCGACAGGCTGCTGGGTTCGGCGGCCTACCACTCCTGGGCGCGCGGCGGGGCCGGGCGGGGCGCCTGTTGCGGGGGACCGTAGGGTCCCTGCGCCGGGTTGGCGGGCGGTGGTGCCTGCCGACGTGCGGTTGTCGGCGCGGGTTTGGGCTCGGACGTGGTCCGGAGCGGTCGCGGGGGCCGTTCCGCGCGGGCGCCGGTGGAACGTCCGGAGCCGGACTCCGTGAGACGTCCGGGGCCTGCCCCGGGAGGTTCCGGGGGACGTCCGGTCGAGCCCCGGGACGGATCCCGGCGCCGTCCTCCGGCGGCGGTGGCCGCGGAGATGTCCCGAGACTGCCAGGACGGGGAAGCCGGCGCGTCCGGGCGAGGCCGTGCAGCAGCGGCGGACCGGTCGAGGAAGGTGCCGCGGGAGCGCGCACCGGGCCCGACGGCAGGGTCACCCGCTTCGGACGTCTTCGTGGCGGGGCGTCGGGACGAGGCGGACGGGCCCCGGTTCCACTCGCCGTCGCCGAGCACCAGCAGCGGGTCGAACATGACCACCACGCCGGCCAGCAGCAGGAAGACCGCTGGTCCCAGGAGCATCGGGAGCAGTAGCGAAGTTGGCGAGTCGCCCGAGTACGCCCCGTTGCCGTTGTTGTGCACATGGACGGCCACGGCGGCCATGCCCGTGTAGTGCATGCCGGACACCGCGATGCCCATGATCAGGCTGGCCCCGAGACTCGTCAGGAAGCCCCGGATGGAGACGGCGGCCCAGAGCGCGGCGGTTGCCGCGACGATCGCGATCAGCACCGACAGCCCGACCGTGACCACGTCGTACTGGATGTCCCCGTTGAGCTGCATGGCCGCCATGCCGAGGTAGTGCATCGCGGCGACCCCGAGACCGGTGATGACACCGGCGACCGCCAGTGTCGTCCGGCCGGCGCCCAGATAGCCGACGATGAACACGCCGATGGCGACCACGACGATCGCCACGCCCAGGCTCAGTACGGTCAGACCCACGTTGTAGCGGATCCCGGTCTCCTCGACCTGGAAGCCGAGCATCGCGATGAAGTGCATGGTCCAGATGCCGCAGCCGATGGACGCGGCGCCGAGCGCCAGCCAACCGGGCTTCCAGGACTCCTCGTTGAGCAGGGAGCGGACGATGCACCGCAGCCCCAGCGCCCCACCCAGGCAGGCCATCAAATAGGCCGCCACCGGGGTCACCGCACCATAGCGGAACCCGTCGATCGTGCCGTTCATGCGCCAACTCCCCCCAGAGCAAAGGCACCTTGTTGGTGAAGAGTTACGGCCACGGCCCGTTAAAGCAAGTCCTTCCTCGCAGTTCGCTGTGAACTCGCGGTCATCAGCAGCTCACTCGGGACGCACGGGGGTCTACAGCGCGACCAGCCGAGCGTTGTTGCCCCGCAGGCGTACCGAGGCCAGGGCGCCGCAGATCAACGCCGTGCCGAGGAGTGTGCCGCAGGCCGCCGCGACGGTGTGCGTGCCGCCGGCGAGGGCCGCGTGCAGGCCTCGGGTCGCCCAGTAGCCGGGGGAGGCCGGAGCCACGTCCGAGACCCAGGCCGGCAGGACGCTGAGCGGGACGAGCGCGCCACCGACACTGCTGAGCAGCATGCCGCCGACGTCGTAGGCGGCGGACAGTTCGCCCATGCTGCGCACCAGGACGCCGAGCAGCGCGCCGAGTCCGAGCAGGGCGCAGGTCCAGCACAGCAGGACGCTCAGCAGCAGGAACGGATGCGGAACGCGCAGTCCGAGGACACCCACGCCGAAGCCGACGATCAGCAACTGCTGGGCGAGCAGCGCCGCGAAGACGGGGACGGCCTTGCCGGCGAGCATCTCCGCTGGGTGGAGTGGTGTGCCGCGCAGCCGGTCCCAGGTGTGGGCGAGCCGTTCAGTGAGGATCGCGCTGCCGGAGATGCTCAGCGCGAGCAGCGAGAAGGTGACCAGTGTGCCGACGACGGCCTGTTCGGTGCCGGCCGTCCGGCCCTGTGCGGCGAGGTAGAGCGGGCGCAGCAGGGTGATGAACACCAGCGGCAGGATCATCCGGCTCAGCAGCGGGCCGGGTTCGCGCAGCATCAGCAGCGCGTTGTGGCGTATCAGGACACTTGCGCGGGCGGCGGACTCACGCGGCCGCATCGTGCGGCTCCGGGTCGGTTGGGGCATTTTGCTGCTCCGTGGATTCGAGGGACCGGTAGAGGTCGTCCAGGCTCGGGCGGCGGATGTCGACGGAGGAGGGTGTGCGGCCGGCGGCGAGCAGGGCGGCGAGATCGGCGCCGGGGTCCGTGGTCGACATCCGTAGCTCGGCTTCGGCCGGATCGGCGAACGACACCCTGAGCTCGCCGGGGAGGTGGCGGGTGAGCTCCTCCTGGGTGCCGCGCGCGATGACCCGCCCGGCCCGCGCGAGCGCCAACGTGGCGTCGAGGTCGACGAGTTCGGGCAGGTAGTGTGTCGTGTAGACCACGGCGGCACCGGCCTCGGCGCGGGACCTGACGGCGGCCAGCAGGGCTGCCCGCGTCTCCGGATCGGCCCCGGCGGTGGGCTCATCGAGCAGCAGCAACAACGGGGACCCGACCATGGCGGTGGCTGCCTGGACGCGGCGGCGCTGTCCGCCGGAGAGCACACCCACGCTCCGCTCCGTGAGAGCCGTCAGGTGCAACTCCTCCAGGACACGGGCGATCTCGGCGGCCCGGCGCCGTCCGCGCAGCCCCGCCAGTCCGGCGTACAGCCGCAGGTTCTCCCGCACGCTGACACTGCCGTACAGAGCCAACTCCTGCGGAGCCACGCCGAGTAGCCGTCGCGCGGCGCGGCCGGCCCGCAGCGCGTCGTGCGTCCCGACGAGGAGTCGGCCCGCGTCGGGACGCACGAGACCGGTGACGATCTCGACGAACGTGGTCTTGCCGGCGCCGTTGTGCCCGATCAGGCCGACGATCTCACCGGGCGCGACCGTCAGGTCGAAGCCGTCGAGCGCATGCCGTCGGCCGTAGCACTTCACCAGTCCGTCCGCGACGAGCATCTGCCCTCCAGGTGGCGTCCGACCCACAACGGATTCGACCTGCGACGGATCCGGGACACGACGCGTATACGCCGTATACGTCTACACTGTAGACCCATGAGTGGCAGACGGGAAGAGATCCTGGACGCGGCGCTGGCCATCGCCGACGAGCACGGCCTCGACGCGGTCTCCATGCGCGCACTGGCCGAGCGCGTCGGCGTGACGCCGATGGCGTTGTACCGGCACGTCAAGGACAAGGCCGAACTCCTCGACGGCATGCTCGGACGCCTGCTCGCCGCGCTGCTGCGGTCGGGCGCGATCGAGGACCTGGCCTGGGACGAGCGGCTCAACGCCCTCGCCTACGCCGTCCGGGAGGTGACCGGGCGTCACCCCTGGGCCGCGCAACTCCTCTTCGCCCGCCCCGCCGTCACGCCGGACGCCGTCCGGGCGGTGGACATCATCTACGTCGCCCTCATCGAGGCAGGCGTCCCGGAATCCGAAGTGCCCCGGCTGGAACGCCTGGTCAGCACCTTCGTGATCGGTTTCGCCGCCTCCGAGGCCTCGGGCCGTTTCTCGCCGGGAGCCGTGGACCCGCGTAGTAGACGCGGTCAGCTCCCGGACGGCGAACTCCCCGGCCACACCAGACTCGGGCCATGGCTGGACCTGCCCGTGGACCTCACCGCCGAGTTCGAGGCCGACCTTGCCGACATCCGGCGACTGGTCGTGGCGGCCGCTCGGCCGGGGGGAGCGAGCGGCGGGCTGTGACGGCCGGCTGAAGGGTGTTACGCCGGCGCCGTCGCGGATTACAGGAGCGTCGGTGCGTGGAATTCGCCGAGGCCGGAGGTCAGGTCGCGGTCCAGCCAGTAGCGGCGCGGTTCCGCGAGCATGACGTCGACGCTGACCGCGAGGAGGCCCGGGATGCCGGCCAGTTCGTGGTCGACGAAGAGCGCCAGGGCCGAGCGGTCGGTGACCAGGCCGGTGGCGAGCACGGACATGTCGCTGGCGACGTGGGCGGCCAGTCGGGTCTGGGGGAGCCGGTCGATGCGGCGCATCACGTCGGGGGTCTGACCCGGAGCCACGCGCAGCCGGAGGATGAAGGCCGTCCGGAAGCCGAGCCACTCCGACACGATCTCCAGGCGCGGTTTGACCCAGCCCTCGTCGAGGACCCGGCGGACGACGCGGTGCGCGGTGGAGGTGGCCAGGCCGGCGGTGCGGGCGATGCTCGCGGCGGACGCGCGGCTGTCCTGGAGCAGTTGGGCGACGACACTGCGTTCGCCCTCGCTGAGCGGTTTCGCGGGCGGGGTCGCGGTCGCCGTGCCCTCGGGGCGGGCGCCAGTGAGCTTCAGCAGGTCGGCGCGCTCGGTCTCCGTGAGGGACTGGGGGTCCCAGGTCCTGCCCCGGCGCAGGGTGCTGAGCGCGGGCAGGGCGTTGACGCGGCGGACCCCGGGGACGGAGAACATCCGGTCGATCGCCTCGCTGGTGGCCGCCTCGGACGGGGCGTGCACGACGGCGTAGAGCGGGTAGTCGCCCGAGATCTGCGCCAGGAGCTGGAGGTGGGGCAGGTCGCGCAGTCGGTGGAGGACGGCCAGCGGGGTCTCGCCGGTGACGTCGAGGAAGACGTGGACCGGCATGGCCGTGGAGTGCATGCCCCAGTCGGCCTGTCCGATCACACGGACCATCCGCGCCTCGTGCAACCGGTCGTAACGGCGTTTGAGCGTGCTGGCGTCGGCGGCGAGGATCTCGCCGATGTCGTCCCAGGTGGCCCGGGGTGCCAGGTGGAGCGCGCCGATGAGGCGCCGGTCGAGCTCGTCGAGGAGAGGACGGGTCATGGTGCTCCACTTTAGGGTGCCGATTAATCCCACCGTTACATCCAGGGTATAGAGAATCTCTCACTTGGATGCCATTGTTCGCAGGAACGTCCCCCCAATGCACGAAGAGGTACCGATGAGTGTCACCTCCGCTCAGCCTCAACCGCAGCCCCAGCCCCAGCCCCCGTCCCGGCCGACCGAGCCGGAGTCGAGAGCCCTGCGCATCGCGTTCCGGAGCTTCGCGGCGATCGAGAAGGTCGGCAACAAACTCCCCAACCCGTTCTGGCTGTTCTGGATCCTCGCGGGGGTCGTGATCGTCCTCAGCGCGGTACTGGCGGCGGCCGGTGTCGGCACCGTGCACCCCGGGACGCACGAGGCCATCAAGGTGCAGAGCCTGCTCAGCAAGGCCGGCCTGACGACGATGATCGAGGGGGCCGTCGACAACTTCGCGACCTTCCCGCCGCTGGCCACCATCCTCATCGTGGGCTTCGGCATCGCCGTCGCCGAGGCCAGCGGGCTGTTTACGACCATGCTGCGCCGCATGGTCGCGCGCGTGCCGGGCAGATACCTCACCTTCGCGCTGTCGATGACCGCGATGGTCGCCCACGTAGCGGGCGACGCCGCGTACGTCACCCTCATCCCGCTCGGGGCCCTCATCTACCGTGCCGCCGGCCGCAGTCCGGTGCTCGGCTGCATCGTCGCCTACGTCTCCATCTCCGCCGGTTACGACGCCTCCCCGGCGATCACCACGACCGACGTACTGCTGTCGTCGATCTCCACCGCCGCGGCGCACACCATCGACGCGGACTACGTCGTCACCCCGGTGGCCAACTACTTCTTCGCGCTCGCCTCGTCGGTCCTCGTGGCCCTGGTGATCACCCTCGTCGTCGACAAGGTCATCGCCAAACGCACGGACCTCGACCCCGACGAGCCGATCACCGCGCTCAGCGCCGAGGAACTGAAGACCATCGAGGTCACCGAGGAGCAGCGCCGCGCGCTGCGGACGACCGGCCTGGTCGCGCTCGGCTTCGTCGCGCTCCTGGCGGCGGCCCTCGTCTCCGCGTCCTCACCCCTGCGCGGCCCGGGCGGCTCCATCGTCGAATCCCCGCTGATCACCGGCATGTCGCTGGTCCTCTTCCTGTTCTTCACCCTCCTCGGCTGGGTCTACGGCCGGATCGCCGGCACCTTCCGGGCCCCGCGCGACATCGTCGACGGCCTGGTCGAGGGCACGCGCACCTACGCCCCGATCCTCGTCCTCTTCTTCGCGATCTCGCAGTTCCTCGCCTACTTCAAGTGGACGAACATCGGCAACGTCATCGCCATCGAGGGCGCGCAGACGCTGAAGGACATGCACCTGGGCGGCTGGACCGTGCTGGTCGGCATCGCCGTACTGATCACCTTCATGAACCTCGTCATCACCAGCGGCTCCGCCCTGTGGGCGCTGGCCGCGCCCATCCTCGTGCCCATGCTGATGCTCATCGGCATCGAGCCCGAGACCACCCAGGCCGTCTACCGCGTCGCCGACTCGGTCACCAACTGCGTCACCCCGATGAGCCCGTACTTCGCGATGGCCCTCGGCTTCATCCAGCAGCACAAGAAGTCCGCCGGCATCGGCACCCTGGCCTCCTTCACGATCCCGATCGCCGCCGTCGTGTGGGTCGTCTGGGTCGCGTTCTTCGTGGCCTGGTACCTGCTCGGCATCCCCTTCGGCGTCGGCTGATCCCGCACGCCCACGACAGAGCCGCCCCCACGTCTCCCTACGAGTCCCTACGAGTCCCTACGAGTCCCTACGAGTCCCTACGAGAAAGCAGACCATGACCGCTTCACCCGCAGCCGCCACCCTCACCGCCCGCGCCCAGGACGTCTCGTCGGGGATCGTCGACGACATCCTGACCCTCGTCCGCCACGAGACCGGCAGTTACGACCTCCCCGGCCTGGCGAGCGGCCTGGACCTCCTGCGCGAGCTGACCGTCGAGCGGCTTGGCCGACCCGACCACGAACAGCGCCACCCCGGCGGCGAATGCGGCGACACCCTCACCCTGACCTACGCCGGTACCGGCGCCGGGCACGTCGCGCTCGTGGGCCACTACGACACCGTATGGCCGACCGGGACCCTGGCCGGATGGGAGCAGCCGGGGCCGTCCGACGACGGGCGGGACAGGCTGAGCGGGCCGGGCATCTTCGACATGAAGACCGGTCTGGTGCAGGGGATCTGGGCCCTGAGGCTGGCGCGGGAGAGCGATGTGCCGCTGCCCACCGTCACCTTCCTCTTCAACGGCGACGAGGAGATCGGATCCCTGTCCTCGCGGCCGGTGATCGAGGAGGTCGCGCAGAAGGCCGACGTCACGCTGGTGCTGGAGCCGAGCGCCCACGGCGCGGTCAAGACCGCTCGCAAGGGCACCGGCATTTTCCAGGTCACCGCCACCGGCGTGGAGGCGCACGCAGGGCTCGCGCCGCAGGACGGGGCGAGTGCGATCACCGCGCTGTCCGAGTTCGTGGTCGCCGCCGCGAAGGTCGCCGCCCCCGAGAAGGGCACCACGATCAACACAGGCCTCTTCAAGGGCGGTTCGGCCATCAACGTCGTCGCCGGGCAGGCCACCGCCGGCGTCGACATCCGGGTCAGCAGCCAGGTCGAACAGGACCGTGTCGACGCGGAGTTGGACGCCATCGAGGTCAGCGACCCGCGCGTCCGCATCGAGATCGACCACGCCTGGAACCGGCCGCCGATGACCCTCAACGCCGCCTCCGTCCCTCTGCTCGACCTAGCCCGCGCGGTCGCCCGCGAACAAGGCCGCGACGCCCTGCGCGACACCGCGGTCGGCGGCGCCAGCGACGCCAACTTCGTCGCCGCGCTCGGCCTGCCCGTGCTGTGCGGCATGGGCGCCGTCGGCGACGGAGCCCATGCCCAGGGGGAGTTCATCTACCCGGACACCGTCCCCGGGCAGACCGCGCTGGTAGCGGGCCTGCTGGAACGGCTGGCGCAGCCGCTGCGGAGCTGAGCCCGGGGGAGACCTCCCGCAGATCAGCCGGCGGGTACGAGGTCCGGCAGGGTGAGTGCCGAGTGGGCCGGTCGACCCTCCGCGGGAGGCATGACGCTGAGCCCGCGCAGCATCTCGTTGCGCTGTTCCAGGGCCCGGGCAGTGGTGGGGAAGAGGGCGGCATCGCCCTCGCCGATCAACTCCTGATTCGCGGTCACGAACTCACGGGTGTCGTGTTCGTAGGCGGCGAACCCCTCCACCGCGTCCCGGTCGGCCAGGGAAGCGGCGAGCATGTACGCACCGACGAGCGCGAGGCTGGACCCCTGCCCGGTGAGGAACGAGGGCGCGTACGCGGCGTCGCCCACCAACGCGACCCGGCCACTGGACCAACGAGGCATACGGATCTGGCTGACCACGTCGACGAACAGGTCGTCGGCGTCACGCATGGCGGCGATCATGCCCGGGACTTCCCATCCCGCGTCGGCGAAGACCCCTGCCACCAGGTCCCGTTGGGCCTCCGGGTCACGGAATGCGCCGAACGGCGGTTCCGGGCGCGCGAAGTTGAGAAAGCCGTGCACTTCGTCGTCGTCGCCCACGGCGTAGAGAGCCGCGGCCCTGCCCGGGGTGTTCCACATCAGGACCTCGTGGGAGAGCCCGAGGGTGTTGCGCAGGGTGAACCCGGCGAAGCAGTACCCGAGATAGCGGTGGAATCGTTCCTCGGGGCCGAACAGGAACTCCCGGGTACGAGAGTGCAGACCGTCCGCGCCGAACACCATGTCGAACGTACGGCTGTCGCCCCCGCGGAAGGTGACGTCGACCCCCTGGCCGGACTGGTCGAGGGTGTCGATGCGGTCGTCGAACAAGAACTCCACGTCGTCTCGGACCGCCGTGTAGAGGGCGTCGGTCAGATCCCCGCGCCGCACCTCCAGATCCTGTCCCGCGACACCGCCGGCGACGGTATGGGGGTCGACCGAGACGACCATGCCGCCGTCCGAGTCTAGGAAGGTGATCCGGCGCGAGCCGACGTGCACATCTCGAAGCCGGGGCAGGATCCCCATCCGACGAACGACCTCAAGTGCGGTGCCGCGCACGTCGATGGGGTAACCGCCGTTGCGGAGCGAGCCCGCCTTCTCCACCACCGTGACCGCGTATCCGTAGCGGTTCAGCCAGTACGCGAGGGCGGGACCCGCGATGCTGGCCCCCGAGATCAGGACCTTGCGCCTCGGTGTGGTGCCTGTGTCCGTCAACTGATGGGTGTGGGTCATGCCTTGACTCCCTTGTTCAAGGTGCGGACGACGAGCAGGGACAGCGCCGTGACCGCGCCGGCGACGACGAAGCCGGTGACGAAGGCCGATTCGGCCGGGTCGTCCATCCCGGGGCGGGTCCCGGCGGTGAGGAACGCGCCACTGATCTGCGCGCCGGCGGCGAAGCCGATCACGCGCGTCACCAGGACCAGGCTGGTGGCGGTGCCGGTGTTGCCGTGATCGACGGAGGTGGCGGTCCTGACGACCATCGCCGTGACGCAGACACCGCTGGCCAGGGCGATCAGCGCCTTGCCGAGGACGAGATGCCAGACCGCGGAGTGCTGGAACGCCAGGGCGACCAACGTGGCCGTCATGACGCCGATTCCGGTCGCGACCACGGCACTTGAACCGAACCGCCGCGCCGCGACCCCGCCGAGCGGCCCGCTGATCGCCGCCATGACGGCGCCGGGCAGCAGATACCGCCCGATGTCGGTGGAGCTCGCCCCGAAGCCGTAGCCGTCGGCGGACACCGCGAACAGTTGCGGTACGAGATACATCGCCACGGCGGTGCCCACACAGACGGCGAAGGTGATGACGTACGAGCTCCAAATGGCGGGCTTGGCAAGGAGGTTGAGATCGACCATCGGCGAGGGTGACCGGCGTTCGACGACGGTCCACCCGGCCACGAACAGGACCAGGAGCACGACGAGGGCGCCGAGCGCGAGCGGTTGGCTGCCGGCGCTGGGCGCCAGCGCGAGCCCGAACATGAGCGTCAGCAGAATGCCACTCAGGAGCACCAGCCCCGGCCAGTCGATCCTGGCCCCCGACTGGGCAGGCGGGTCGTCCGGCATCAGCCTCTGCACCAGCAGGGTCGCCACGACGATCGCGATCGTCGGTATCGCGAACATCCAGTGCCGGGACAGGTTTTCCGCGATGGGCCCGGCGATCAGCGTGCCCAGCATCCCGCCGCCCACGAACAACCCGCTGACCACCCCGATGGCCACCTGTGACTCACCTGGAGTGAGGTGCTTGCGGACGAGGATGAACGAGAGGGGCATCGCGCCGACCATCGCGCCCTCGAGCACCTGACCGAGCAGCAGCACCGGCAGGTTCGGTGCCAGCGAGGACACCAGGCCACCGGCCGAGACCACCGCCATCAGCCGGAGCATGACCCGTTTCCCGCCGTGGCGGTCACCGAGGTTGCCCGCGACGGGCGTGATGAGCGCGCCGGTGATGAGCATCGTGATGCTGAGTAACGCCCCTTGGGCGGGGCTCATCGACAACTCCCGTTGCAGCAGCGGGAGCGTCGGTGTCACCACCGACTCCAGGGTCCCGGTGGCGGCCGCCAGCATGCCCAGCGCCCAGACGGCGGCCTTCCCGACGCGGACCGGGGGAGCGACCAGGGTTGTGGTCATGAACGTCCTTCCTTCGTAGGCGGGCGAGCAACCAAAATTACACTACACCGTGCAGTGTAGTTGAGTTAGAGTGAGGCCATGCCGACCACGAAGACGCCGAGGCCGAAGACACCGACCGCGAAGACACTGCGCGAGGGGTCCACGCCGAAGCGGGCCGCGATCCTCGCCGCGGCCCGGGAACTGTTCCTCGCCGACGGTTTCGACCGGACCAGCGTCGACGCGGTCGCCGCCCGGGCCGAGGTGTCCAAGCGGACGGTCTACGACTACTTCGGGGACAAGCAGACGCTGTTGCAGGCGGTCGTCGACGCCGTCGGCCAGTCGCTGATCACCACGATCCGGCGCATCCTCGACGACACTCTCGTCGGCCCCACCGAAGCAGCCGACCTGGAGGACGTCCTGGTCGCGTTCTCGACGCGCATCGCGACCGACATGCTCGGCTCGTCGGAGTACGCGACGCTGCAACGGCTGGTCCGGGCGCAGTCCCGCCATGTCCCGGACGGCGGCGAGAACTCCATGGCCGACGCCCCTGAGGAGGCACTCGCCGAGCGGTTCGCCGCCTTCGCCGAGGCCGGGTTGCTCGACGTCCCCGACGCCCTGCTCGCCGCCGACCAGTTCATCGCGCTGACCTTCAACGTCGCGCTCAACAGGTTCGGTTCGGCGAATGCCGCGGAGGACGCCCGGGTCCGGCCGCTCATCGTCGAGGGAGTGCGGACCTTTCTCCGGGCGTACCAGGCGAAGTAGGGCCGGAGGGCGTGGGCGGAACCGTCACGCGCGGGGCCTGACGCGCATGGTCAGCCGCTGCGGACTCAACGTGAGCGCCATGGAAGGGCGAACTCGGCTGCCCGGTAAGGGTTCCAGACGCCAGCGGGCGGCGATCGTGGCCAGGATGATGACGGCCTCGGTGAGGGCGAACTGGTCGCCGATGCACTTGCGGGCGCCACCGCCGAACGGGATGAAGGAGCCGTCCGACGGACTGAGGCGCTGCGGACCGCTCCAGCGGTCGGGGTCGAAACGCTCGGGGTCGTCGTACTGGTCGGCGCGGTGGTGGATCAGATACGGGCTGTAGATGATGGCCGTACCGGCACGCAGGAAGTGCCCGCCGAGGCGGGTGTCGGCGGTGGTGGTACGGCTGATGAGCCAGCCCGGCGGATACAGTCGCAGCGTCTCGTCGATGACCCGGCGTGTGTACTCCAGCCTCGGCACGTCGTCGAACGTGGCCGCGGCTCCGGCGAGGACGTCGTCGACCTCGGCGTGCAGTCGCTCCTCGATGCCGGGATGGTTCGTCAGCAGATGCAGCGTCCAGGCCAGGACGGCGGCGGTGGTCTCGATGCCGGCGAAGAAGAAGTCCATCAACTGGTCGATGATCTCGGCATCGGACAGACCCTGGTCCTTGTCGCCTTCGGTGGAACCGGGCGTGTTCAGGAAGACCGACAACAGGTCGTCGTCGTCGCCGGTGCCGTCCGAGCGGCGGTCCGCGATGACACGGGCCATCGTCCCGCGCAGCCGCGAACGCGCCCGGTGATAGCGGCGGTTGCCGGGAGTGGGGAGTCCGTTCAGCAGGGGTGGCGTGATCATGCGCCGGAAGATGCCCTCCGCGATGACCCCGAAATCCTCCAGCATCTCGGTGAGGGCCGTGGCGGTCAGGGTGTCGGCGAACACCGTCGCCACGAAACTCTGCGCGGCGATCCGCTGCATCTCGACGTAGACGTCGAAGGTCTGGCCGTCGGACCAGGAACCCGTGACGGCGGCCGTCTCCTGGGTCATCACGCGTGCGTACGTGGGGAGCCGGGCGGCGCGGAACGCCGGCTGGACCAACCGGCGTTGGCGCCGGTGCTCGGCATGCGGGCAGAGCGGCAGACCGTTGCCCAGCGCCTCCCTGGCCTGTTCGATCTGCGGGCCGCCCTTGTCGAAAGTCCGGTCGTCGACGAGGACTTGACGAGTCAGCCCGGGGTCGCACACCGCGAGGGCCTTGAGCGGGCCGATACGGATGTAGACCAGGTCACCGTGCGCGGGCAGCGAGGTGAGGAACCGCAGAGGGTCGCGCATCAGCGGCAGCAGGTGGCCTAGGAAGGGAAGCCCTCCCGGAGCCGTACCGACGGAAGAGGCCGTTGTCATGGATACCCCCCGATCGCAGGACCGATCCTCCAGCCTCAGGGACGCGGTCCGGGCGAGGAGGGGCGCTCGGGGGAGCGTATGGAAGCAGAAGGGCTCGGCGCGTCCGGCCGCGCTTCCGGCGTCCTCCGTGTCCGACGCGGCAACAGGCCCTATTCCGGCGGCAGTTGCACCAACGCATCGCGCAGCGCCGCTCGCGAGGCGACACCCAGTTTGGGGAAGAGCTGGCGCAGGTGGGCGGCGACGGTGCGGGGGGAGAGGAAGAGGCGTTCGGCGATCTGCTTGTTGGTGAGACCCGCCGCCGCGAGCATGGCGATCTCCCGTTGCTGTGGCGTCAGCGACGCGGGCCCGGTGACCCCGGCGGTCCCGAGGGACAGACCGGTCGCCCGCAGCTCGTTGCCCGCCCGGGTCGCCCAGGGGCGGGCGCCGAGTCGCTCGAAGGTGTCGATCGCGTTGGCGAGCTGGGTGCGTGCCTCCGTGGTGGCCTTCGCGCGCCGGAGGCGTTCGGCGTAGGCGAGTTGGACCCTGGCCAGCTCGAAGGGCCAGCGGTCGGTGCCGGGTACGGCGAGCGCCTCCTCGAAAAGCGCGGTCGCGTCGTGATCGACGGCGGCGATCGCCGCCGACGCCTTGACGAGCAGGGCGAGACGGGGCGAGATCGCGTCGATGCCGGCCTCGCGAGCCGCCGCGGCGTGCGCCGTCGCCTCCTCGGTCCGGCCCGTTCTGACCGCGGCCTCGACGAGGTCCATGACGACGAAGAGGGCAGGCGGGACGTGCGAGGCGAGTTCCCCCGGGCGGCTGATGGCCGACGCGTGCCGGTAGGCGTCCTCGAACCGGCCGCGGCCGAGCGCGGCCAACGCCCGCGCGTGCGAGGCGCAGGAGAGGTAGGAACCCACACCGCGAGGCGTTGCCCACAGGATCATCTCGTCCGTCAGCGCTCTGGTCGCGGCCTCGTCACCGCGCGCCGCCGCGACCAGCGCCCGCTGGTACAGGAACTCCGTCGACAGCAGCTCGTAGCTGTGGGCCTCGCCCAGATCCCGGCCCTGCGCGGCCTGTGCCTCCAGTTCGTCCCACTCACCCGCCGCGAAGTGGTCCCTGCCCAGGTAGACCAGCCCCTGGATCTCCACGGCGAGCGAGCTGTTGTCCCGCCCGTCGCGCAGCACGCGCCGCAGCGCCGTCCTGCACCCCGGCAGCCGGTCCACGTAGAGGGAGGTCATGGCGATCCGGATGACGCGGACCGGATCCACCTCCCGGTCGAGCGAGGTGATCGCCTCGTCGAGCTTCCCGAGCGCGGGCGGTGCCGTCCGCGCCGGATCCGCCATCGTGCTGAGCGCCAGGGCGAGTTGGTCCGGAACTCCCGGCTTCACCAGGGTCAGCGCCTGGTACAGCGGTTGCCACAACTCCGCGCGCTGACTGCTCTGGCACAGCCAGGCGAGGGTGTACAGCGCGTTGATCATGGTGGGGTCGGTCGCGTCGTACGGCTGGTGCTGCATCTGGATCGAGCCGACGAGCAGCCGGTGGGCGGTGTCCAGGTCGCCCTCGCCGCTGAGCAGGATGTGGTGGGCCGCCGCGACCGCGGCGACCAGCGGCCCGGCCCGTCCGCCGTCGGCCACGCGGGCCTCTTCGAGCAGCCTCGGCACATCACGCAGATCACCGGTCAGGTCCGCGCCGAGATAGGCCGCCTCGGCGATCCGCCGACTGCGCTCGTAGCCGCGCGGACTCAGCTCCGCGGCGCGCAGCAGCGCGGCGATGGCACCGCCCGCGTCACCCCGCCGCACGGTGTCGCGCGCCACCCGCTCCAGCAGCACCGCGACGTCCTCGTCGGGTTCGACCGTGGCGTGCGCGAGGTGCCAGGCGCGCCGGTCGGGCCGGTCGGTCCGGTACTCGGCGAGGGCACGATGCACCGCGCGCCGCTGATCGCTGGTCGAGAGCTCCACGACGGCGGAGCGCGTGAGCGGATGCCGGAAGGCCAGACGTCCGCTGCTCTCGTCCACGGACACGAGCCCCGCCCGCTCCGCCTGCGCCAGGTCTTCCATACGGGTCTGCCCGGAACCGGCCGACGCGAGAGCGCGCAGGTCGCCGGTGCCGTCCAGGACCGCGTACAGGAGGAGCAGTCGGGTCGAGGCGGGCAGTGCCTCCACGCGGGAGGCGAACACGGCCTGGAGCCGGCGGCTCAACGGCAGCAGTTCGGGCATCCCGGTGCCCGAGCGCTGCGGGCCGCTGAGGGCGGTGGGCAGTTCCAGGAGGGCCAGTGGGTTGCCCTGCGCCTCGGCCAGCAGGCGCTCCCGCACGCGGGGGGCGAGGGAAGGGGCGCGCGCCTCGATCAGCGCAGCCGCCGCGTCCGCGTCGAGCGGCTGTACGTGCTGCCGGGTGACTCCGCCGTGTTCGAAGAAGCTTCCCTCACCCGACCGGTACGCGCCGAGGAAGCCGACCCTGCTGCCGCCCAGGCGACGCGCGACGAATCCCAGCACCGTGGCGCTGGCCCGGTCCAGCCACGGGAGATCGTCGACGACGACCAGCAACGGGCGCTCCGCGGCTGCCTTTACGAGCAGGGTCAATGCCGCGTTCGAGACCAGCAGTTGGTCGGAGGGAGCTCCCTGGTCCAGTCCCAACGCGACGCCGAGGGCGTTGCGGTGCGGGTCGCTCAGCCCTTCGATCCCGGCGAACAACGGCTGCAGAACCTGATGGAGCCCCGAGAAACTGATGGTGCTCTCGAACTCCACTCCCGCGGCACGCGCCACCCGGGCACCCTGGCCGTGCGCCCGCTCGGCCGCCGCGTCCAGCAACACCGTCTTGCCGACCCCGGCATCCCCGGACAGCAGCAGCGCCCCACCGGAGAGCACGGCCGCGTCGACAAACTCCTGAATCAGTACGAGGTCGCGATCGCGCCCGACCAGACGCCCCGTCGGACCCGGCAGCGGAGACCCATCCCGGTGCATACGCATCTCCCTTCCGACCTCGGCACTTTACCTGTGGCCCCGACCGCCACCCGCCTACCGGCCACCTGCATCGCCGGCGTCAGCCGCTGATCCGACCCTTGGCGACGACTGATCTGGTCGTCGACTTCCTGCGCCGGGCGAGCTGAGAGATCATCCTCCGAATCGAACAGATGTTTCATTAAGGCGCGCGGTGGAAGGCTGCCGTACGTGTCAATCCCTCCGATTCCCTCGATCCCTCCTCTCCCCGAACAACTCGTCCGCACCGACCGTTTCACCCACGGCGTCCCCGCTCACCTCACCATCACGCCCGACGGCAGGACCGTCCTGTTCCTCCGCTCCCGCGACGGAAGCGACCCGCTCACCTGCCTCTGGGCCCTGGACCTCGACTCCGGCGCGGAACGCCTGGTGGCCGACCCCGTGACGCTGCGCCGCCGGAGGCCGACCGGCATCGGGGCGTACGCCACGAGCCGAAGCGGTGACCTGGTCGCCTTCGTCCTGGCGGGGGAGTTGTGGGCGGTACGCGTCACCGGCGGGCGACCATGGCGGCTGCCGACATCCGGCCCGGTGTCCGACCCGCGCCCCGACCCCACGGGGCACCGGATCGCGTACGTCACCGGCGGCGCCCTGCGTCTGATGGGCGCGGACGGTACCGCGGACCGAGCCGTCGCCGAACCCGACGCCCCCGACGTCGAGTTCGGGACCGCGGTGCACACCGCGGCCACCGCACCCGACGGCCCGCTCGGCCACTGGTGGTCCCCGGACGGAACCCAACTCCTCATCGCCCGAACGGACTCCGGCCGCGTCCACCCCTGGCCCGCACTCGACGCCGAGGCGCCAGGACGACGTTTCGCTGCCGTCGGTACCCCCAATGCCGACGTCACCCTCTGGATCGCCGGGCTCAACGACCGTCCGAAGCTGTCCAGTTGGGACCGCGAGGAGTTCGAGTACGTCGTCGGGGCCGGCTGGGACGGGCACGGGCCGTACGCCGTCGTGCAGTCCCGGGATCAGCGCACCGTCCGCTTCCTCGCTGTCGACCCCGGCGACGGGAGGACGACGGTCCTGCATGAGCAGCGCGACGACCACTGGGTGCAGCTCGTCCCGGGCCTTCCCACCCGCACCGACTCCGGCGCCCTCCTCGCCCACACCGACCCGCACGGCACCCGGCGGCTCACCGTCGACGGCGTCCCCGTCACGCCACCCGGGCTCCAACTCCGGTCCCTGCTCGGCGTCGACGCTGAAGAGGTGCTCTTCGCCGCGTCCGAGTCCGCCGAGCCCACCGAGACGCACCTCTACAGCTACGGGCACACGGCAGGTGTCCGGCGGTTTAGTTCGGGTCCTGCCGTCCATTCCGGCCTCTGCCGTGGCGGCACCCTCGTCCAGGTAGCCCGTGGCGCGGACCGTCCCGGTGGGTGGACTCAAGCGCGGCGGAAGGGGAAGCGGGCCGTCGCGATTCCCTCGTACGCCGAGCAGCCCGTGCTCGATGTGCGCCTCACCCGTCTCGTCCTTGGCCCGCGCGAGCTTCGCGCCCGGCTCCATCTGCCGTCGTGGTACCGGGCAGGGAGCGGTCGACTGCCCGTGCTGGCCGATCCGTACGGGGGTGCGGCCGCGCAGCGGGTCACCGCGGAGTCGGACTGGCGGGTGCTGGTGTCGCAGTGGTTCGCCGAGCACGGGTTCGCGGTGCTCGCCGCCGATGGTCGGGGTACTCCGGGGCGTGGGCCGGAGTGGGAACGCGAGGTCCACGGCGATCTGTTCGGGGCGGCGGTCGACGACCAGGTCACGGCGCTTCGGGAAGCCGCCCGGCTGCATCCCGAGCTCGATCTCGGGCGGGTCGGTATCAGGGGGTGGTCCTTCGGCGGTTCTCTCGCGACCGCCGCCGTGCTGCGCCGACCGGACGTCTTCCGTGCCGCCGTCGCAGGGGCGGGCGTCACCGACCAGCGGCTGTACAACGCCCACTGGCGGGAGCGGAGTCTCGGTCATCCCGACCGGTTTCCGGAACGGTACGAGGCCTGCTCGCTCGTGCGGGACGCGCCGCGCCTCGTACGGCCGTTGCTGCTGATGCACGGCCTCGACGATCGCAATGTGCCGCCCCTCAACACGGTGCGCCTGTCCGACGCGCTTCGGGACGCCGGGCGGCCGCACGAGGTGTTCCTGATGCCGGGCGTCGGTCATCAGCCGATCGGGCATCCGGTCACGGGTGAGCTGTTGGATCGTCAGGTGCGTTTTCTGCAAAGGCACTTGGGCGGGTCAGGGGTGGTCCCTCTGTCTCCGTCCGGCGCAGAGGGATAACCCTCGATTGTCCCCGACCGTGCTGACATGCCTCGGTCAAGCCTGCCATCCTCCCCCCAACTGCGGCACGTACCCCCCACGTTCTCTTCACGCAGTCACGGTCCCGCACAGCTCGGCTCGTCCCGGTCAGCACACCCGGCTGCCCGGTCTGTCCGGCCGCCCCACGCGGCCACCGCAGTAGGAGAACGAGTGAGACGCAACCCCCGCAAGCGGATGGCGGTAGGAGCCCTGGTCTCCACCGCAGCCTTCCTCGCCGTCGGCATCCAGTCGGTTCCGGCGAACGCGAAGCCCGCTGCCCCCCACCCCAGCCCCCTGCGCACCGGTGGTCTGGAGGCCACGCTCACCCCGGCCCAGCGCACCGCGCTGATCAAGAGCGCGGATCAGAAGACCACCGCGACGGCCCGCACGATCGGCCTCGGCGCCGGGGAGAAACTGGTCGTCAAGGACGTCGTCAAGGACAACGACGGCACCCTCCACACCCGCTACGAGCGGACCTATGCAGGGCTGCCCGTCCTCGGTGGCGACCTCGTCGTGCACACCCCGCCCGCCGCCGAGGCCACCGGCACGGTGAGCACGACGTTCAACAGCAAGCGCAGCGTGAAGGTCGCCTCCACCACCGCGACCTTCGCCAAGGCGTCCGCCGAGACCAAAGCCCTCAAGGCGGCCAAGTCCCTCGCGGCCGACAAGCCCACCACCGACAGCGCCCGCAAGGTCATCTGGGCCGGCAGCGGCACCCCGAAGCTCGCCTGGGAGACGGTGGTCGGCGGTCTGCAGGACGACGGCACGCCCAGCCAGCTGCACGTCATCACCGACGCCACCAGCGGCGCGGAGCTCTACCGCTACCAGGGCATCAAGACCGGTACCGGCAACAGCCAGTACAGCGGCACGGTCACCATCGGGACCACGCTGTCGGGTTCGACGTACCAGCTGAACGACACCACGCGCGGTACCCACAAGACGTACAGCCTGAACAACGGCACGTCGGGCACCGGCACCCTGATGACCGACGCCGACGACACCTGGGGCACCGGCTCGGGCTCCAACACCCAGACCGCGGGCGTGGACGCGCACTACGGCGCCCAGGTGACGTGGGACTTCTACAAGAACACCTTCGGTCGCAGCGGCATCAAGAACGACGGTGTCGCCGCGTACTCGCGCGTCCACTACAGCACGGCGTACGTCAACGCCTTCTGGGACGACGACTGCTTCTGCATGACGTACGGCGACGGCACGAGCAGCACCCACGCGCTCACCTCGCTGGACGTGGCCGGGCACGAGATGAGCCACGGTGTCACCTCCAACACCGCCAACCTCAACTACACCGGTGAATCCGGCGGGTTGAACGAGGCGACCTCCGACATCTTCGGCACCGGCGTCGAGTTCTACGCCAACAACTCCTCCGACGTCGGTGACTACCTCATCGGCGAGAAGATCAACATCAACGGCGACGGCACGCCGCTGCGTTACATGGACGAGCCCGACAAGGACGGCGGCTCCGCCGACAGTTGGTACTCGGGCGTCGGCAACCTCGACGTGCACTACTCGTCCGGTCCCGCGAACCACATGTTCTACCTGCTCTCCGAGGGCAGCGGCACCAAGACCATCAACGGCGTCACCTACAACAGCCCGACCTCCGACGGCGTCGCCGTCGCCGGCATCGGCCGGGCCGCCGCCCTGCAGATCTGGTACAAGGCGCTGACGACGTACATGACGTCCAGCACCACGTACGCCCAGGCCCGCACCGCCGCCCTGAACGCCGCCGGGGCCCTGTACGGCACCAGCTCCGCGCAGTACGCCGGCGTCGGCAACGCCTTCGCAGGCATCAACGTCGGCAGCCACATCACCGTGCCGACCACCGGCGTCACGGTCACCAACCCGGGCAGCCAGTCCTCCACCGTCGGTACCGCGGTGAGCCTGCAGATCTCGGCCAGCAGCACCAACAGCGGCACCCTGACGTACGCCGCGACCGGTCTGCCCACCGGTCTGTCGATCAGCTCGACGGGCGCCATCACCGGCACCCCGACGACGGCCGGCACCTACAGCACCACCGTCACGGTGACCGACAGCACCGGGGCCACCGGTACCGCCTCCTTCACCTGGACCGTCAGCTCCAGTGGCGGCGGCAGCTGCACCTCGACCCAGTTGCTGGGCAACGCGGGCTTCGAGTCGGGCAGTACCACCTGGACCGCCACCAGCGGCGTCATCACCAACTCCAGCAGCCAGGCGGCCCGCACCGGCTCCTACAAGGCCTGGCTGGACGGCTACGGATCCACCCACACCGACACGCTGTCCCAGTCGGTGACGATCCCCAGCGGCTGCACGGGGACCACGTTCACCTTCTACCTCCACATCGACACGGCCGAGACCACCACCAGCACCCAGTACGACAAGCTGACGGTCACCGCCGGGTCCACCACCCTGGCCACCTACTCCAACCTGAACGCGGCCTCCGGCTACGTCCAGAAGTCCTTCAGTCTGTCGGCCTTCGCGGGCACCACGGTCGCCCTGAAGTTCTCCGGCGTCGAGGACTCCTCGCTCCAGACCAGCTTCGTCGTCGACGACACGGCGGTGACCACCAGCTGACCGACACCGGCACGATGTGAGGCCTCACCCCGCGCAGTGCGGGGTGAGGCCTTGGCCGTCGGTGGTAACTCTCGTTGCGAACCGTCTAGTTGAAGGGGTCCAGCGTCAGGTTCGCCTGCTGCGGGTTCCCGTCGTGGACCAGGGACTCCTGGTTGCCGACGTCGTCGAAGGCGAACGCGTAGGCCTTGCCGTCCGCCATCTGCGCGTGGATCTTCTTCGCGTACTGGTTGGTGACCGAGTCCAGATAGAAGTTCGCCGTGCTGGTGTCCGGCTGGTTGGGGTTGACCAGGAGCGTGGAGCGGTTGAAGCCCGCGCACAGCGTGCGTGAGATCGGGCCGCGCACCAGGTCGTTGGGCGCGTCGAGGTACTTGTAGCAGCCGAAAATGCTGGCTGCGTCCGGCTTCTGGAAGCTGGTGACGACCGCGCCCGAACTGTTGGTGAAGTTCATGACGTTGCCCGACACCCGGCCGTAGTACTTGGTGTTCGGCTGGTCGGCGAACGGGGTGACCGTGAGGTTCGTCGTCGCGTACTTCGTCCATACGCGGTTGATGTAGTCGTTCATCACGGTGGCGGGCAGCGCGCCCGTCTCCAGCCCGTACGTGGGTGACAGGGCCCGCAGCACGGTGCCGTCGGACCGGGTCTGGATCAGGTTCGCCCAGCCGCCCGACTGCGCGCGCAGCGAGTTGAAGAACCCGTTGTAGCCACCCGACTTGAGGTGACCGGTGGTGAGCGTGCTGCCGTCGGCGCGCACCACGCCCACCGCGTGGGGCGCGGCGAACATGTCCACCTGGCTGCTGTTGATCCACAGGCCGGAGTCGTTGAGCGTGTACTCGGACCAGCTGAAGAGAATGTCGCGGTTCGGGTCGGTCGGGTTCTGGACCGCGGGCTGCACCAGACCGCCCGTGGTCAGCTTGAAGACGAGCTTCTGTCCGTAGGAGAAGTAGATCCGGCCGGAGAACTTCGGGATCCGGATGGTCTTCGACTGCCCGTTGGCGGGACCGGCGATGGACGCGTCGGGCGCCGGCGTCGGCGGATTGCCGCCGGCCGGCCAGGCGTGGAAGGTGCCGTTGGCGTCCGCCCAGCCCTGCTGCCCCGTACTCAGCAGGGTGCCCAGGGTGTAGACGTAGACCGCGTCACCGCGACCGGAGTTGTTGGTGAGCTTGAGGGGGATCGTGGCGGGCACCGCCGCCTCCGCGGCGGACGGTGTGATGACCGTGAGGACGGCGCCGAGCAGCGCGGCCACCACGGCCGGCGCCATGATCCGGCGAGTGAGCTTGCTGAGCACGCTCCACCTCCTGTGGGGGGTCACTCAGGGAGATTGGTCCGTACCTGTTCTGAGAGCGCTCTCAAAGTGACACTGGGATCGCGTGCATGTCAACGGCCCGAACATGTGAATACGAGTCGGCGCCCGCGGATCGAACACCGCGGGCGCCACTGCGGGGGTCTGAGCGTCGGTCAGAAGGTCCGGTCGAGGAGGTCGAGCAGCGCCGCCCAGTGCCGCTCGTCGCCCTCCTTGTTGTAGGAGGAGGTGTCCGCCTGCGTGTAGCCGTGGTGCGCGCCGGGATAGACCTCGATGGTGTGCCGTACGCCCGCCTCGGTGAGCGCGTCCTCCAGCCGCTGCTGCTGCTCGGGCGGGAGCGAATGGTCCTCGTCGGCGTGGCCGAAGTACAGTTCGGCGGTGACGTGTCGGGCCACCAGGTGCGGGCTGTCGGGCGTGTCGGTCGCCAGGCGTCCGCCGTGGAAGCCGGCCGCGGCCGCGACCCGGTCCGGGTAGGTGCCGGCGGTGAACAGGGCCAGCCGGGCGCCCATGCAGTAGCCGGTCAGCGCGACCGGGCCGTCGGTGACGAGCGGCGCGTCGGCCAGCCAGCGCAGATAGGCACCCGCGTCCCGCATGGCGAGCTCGGGCGTCAGGGCCTGCATCACCGGCATGATCTGCTCGAAGATCTCCGGCCGCGCCGACGGGTCGATGAACTCGGGCAGGTCGAAGACCGGCGTACGGCCGCTGCGGTAGAACACGTTCGGGACGAGCACCGTGTAACCGGCCGCGGCGATCCGGTCGGCCATCGACTTCAGGTGCGGGCGGATGCCGAAGGCGTCCTGGTAGAGCAGGACGCCCGGGTGGGGACTGCCGTCATCCGGATGGGCCAGATAGGCGTCGGCGACGCCGTCCTCGGTGGGGATGTCCACGTCTGATCCCTGTACGGAGGTCATGGGGGTGCCTCTCTGCGCAGTCGGCGGCGAGTGACCCGGCGGCCTGACGGGCCGGGTCACGGTCATCGTTGCACGCACCATTCACCTGCCTGAGGCGACCCCCGCCGTCGGCGCGAGCGGCCTCACTCGAACCGTGACGTGTCCCCGGCCCCCTTGCGGATGATCTCCGCCTCGCCGCCGGAGAAGTCGATGACCGTCGTCGGCTCGGTGCCGCAGTCCCCGGAGTCGACGACCGCGTCCAGCACGTGGTCGAGGCGGTCCTTGATCTCCCAGCCCTGCGTCATCGGCTCCTCCTCGTCGGGCATCAGGAGCGTGCTGGACAGCAGCGGTTCACCGAGTTCGGCGAGCAGGGCCTGGGTGACGACGTGGTCGGGGATGCGCACGCCGACCGTCTTCTTCTTGGGGTGCTGGAGCATGCGCGGCACCTCCTTCGTCGCCGGCAGAATGAAGGTGTAACTGCCCGGCGTGGACGCCTTGATGGCGCGGAACACGTCGTTGTCGATCCGTACGAACTGACCCAGCTGCGCGAAGTCCTGGCACACGAGCGTGAAGTGGTGCCGGTCGTCCAGGTGCCGGATGGTGCGGATCCGGTCGATGCCCTCCCGGCTGCCGAGCCGGCATCCGAGCGCGTAACAGGAGTCGGTCGGGTAGGCGACCAGCCCGTCGGCGCGGATGATGTCGGCGACCTGGGAAATGGTGCGCGGCTGCGGGTTGTCGGGGTGCACGTCGAAGTACTTGGCCATTCGTCGAGCTTAGGGCGTGCTCAGGCGGCCGGCCGCCGGGGACATCCCGTCGGTCGCAGACCGCGACCGGCACAGAACGGTGAGGTAACGTCCCCGACCGGGACGCCGGGGCCGACACGGCGGACGAGCAGGACGAGACGAACCGGGAGAAGGCCGAGATGGCAGGCCGAGAGGACGGGAGCCGCCCCGTGGACGGGACGGACGTCGACGGTGCGGCATGGACGCGGGAACTCCTCGACCAGCTGCGGCCGGGCGGCCGGGACCTGCGCAAGGTCGTCGCCTGGCTCGCGGACGCCGTGCGGGGGACGGCCTGCCTGGAGGACGGCGCGGGGAACCTCCTCGCGGGTACCCGGACCCCGCTGGACCGGCGCCTCGTCGCGGACCTCGTCACCGGGCGGATCGCCTCCGCGGCCTGGGAGGACGCCGGCCGCCACCAGCGCCTGGTCCGGGTCGCGTCCACGGACCCCGGCGCGGCGGCCGTGCTCGCGGTCTGCCGCACGGCGCCCTTCGACCGGCGGACCTCCGACATCGTCACCCACACCGCCCAGGTGGTCGAACTGCTGCTCAGGGCGCGCGAGACGACCGCGGCCGACCGCCGGCTGGCCCGTGCCACCTCCGACCTGCGTCTGGCGATCCTGCAACTGCTGATGGTGGAGGACACCGTCTCCGCGCGCCGGGTGGCCTCGGGCCTGTGGCCCGGACTGCTCGACACCGACTCCGCGTGCGTGTACGTCCTGGAGAGCCTGGCCGAGGACCGCGACCGGATCGCCGAGGAGTGCCTGGACGCGACGGCCGAGCACGCGCTCGTCGTGCGCTGCCCCGCGACGGACGAACACGTCATCGTCGTCACCCCGCGCGACGCGGCGGGGCGCGAGCTGCGGACCGTGATCGACCGGCGGGCGAGCACGTTCCTCGGCGGCAGCGCCCCGCACAGCCTCGCCCGCACCGCGACCGCGTACGGCCAGGCCGTCAGCGCCCTCGCCGTCGCCCGCTTCCGCCCGGACAAGCAGGCCGTGTACGCCGAACGCACCCACCCCGAGCGGCTGATGGACCCGGACACCCTGCACGAGTGGACGGCCCAGGTGCTGCGCCCGCTGGACACGCTGGCCCACCACACCCACGCCGAACTCCTCGCCACCACCCGCCTCGGCCTGGAGTTCACCGCCGTCAGCGCCGCGAAGATACTCGGCGTCAGCCGCAACACCGTCCGCGCCCGCATGGAACGCGTCGAGGCGCTTCTGCACGCCGACTTCACCGATCTCACCGTCCGCGCCGTCGTCCACCTCGCCCTCAACGCCCAGGCGGGCCTCGCCGACGAGCCGCGACCGTCCCCTTCCGTCACGGCGGATGGCGACCGCCTCGGCGACCTGCTCGCCGGACCGGCTCTACGCGCGTGGGCGCACGACCTGCTCGGCCGCCTGGCCCCGGACGCCCGCGACCTGCGCCGCACTCTGCGCGCCTGGATCGCCGCCGGCGGCAACGCCGAGCGGGCCGCCCACGCGCTGGGCATGCACCCGCAGACGGTCCGCGACCACGTACGCGGCGCCGAACCCGTCCTGGAACGCCAGTTGCTGGCGGGCGGCAGCGATCTCTACGAGGTCGTCCTCGCCCATCTGGCTCTCGGCGACCTCGACCCGCCCGCCCTGCACCGGACAGAACCGGACCATCCGGGCTCACCTGTGCACAGGTGAGCCCCGCGGCCGCCGCAGAGGGCATTGGCACGATTCACAACGTATGGGTCCCGCGCGTAAGTTCGAAGCATCGCGGGAGGCACGACCGGAACGGGGGACCGGTCGGGCCGCCCGTGTCCCCGTTCCCGGCCCCGGCTCAGGGCCGCAGCCGCACCGGCACCTCCTGCCAGCCGAACGCGATGAACGACGGCACCTGCCGCAACTCGTCGGCGTCCACGGCGAGGCGCACGTCCGGGAAGCGGTCGAAGAACGCGGGCAGGGCGGTCAGGGCCTCCACCCGGGCGAGCGGTGCGCCGATGCACCGGTGCACACCGATGCCGAACGCCAGGTGGTCGTCCGCCCCGCGTGCCGCGTCGAAGACGGCCGCGTCCGGACCGTAGTGCGCCGGGTCGAGACCGGCGGCCGCGTAGGTCGTGATGATGGCGTCACCGGCGGGGATCGTGACGCCGTCGACCGTGATGTCCTCGACGGCGTAGCGCAGCGGCAGCGAGGCGATGGACGGGTGCACGCGCAGTGTCTCGTCGACGACCGCGTCCCAGCCGACCTTCCCGGACCGCACCGCCGCCAACTGCTCCGGCTGCCGGAGCAGCGCGACCACCGCGTTGCAGATCAGGTTGACGGTGGTCTCGAAGCCGGCGCCGATGACGAGCAGCAGCGTGTACAGCAGCTCCTCGTCGTCGAGCCGGTCGCCGTCCTCGTCGCGCACCCGGATCAGCTCGGTGGTCAGGTCGTCGCCGGGATGCTCGGTGCGGTGCGCGATGAGAGCGGGCAGCACCGTGCCGATCTGCCGCTGCACGGACTCCGCGTGCGCCGGGGTCGGGTCGGAGGTGTCCATGATGGCCGCGATCATCCGCCCGGTGTCGTCCGTCAACTCCTCGGGCACACCGAACAGTTCGCAGATCATCCGCATCGGCAGCGGGTACCCCAGCAGCGCGCGTACGTCGACCGCCTCGCCGTCCGCGCCGGCCTCCGCCAGCGTGTCGAGCAGCTCGGCGGTGATCGCCTCGACCCGGGACCGCATCGCCTCGGTGCGCCGTTGCGTGAAGCTCGGCGCGACCAGTTTGCGCAGCCGCGCGTGGTCGACGCCGTACGTGTTGAGCATGTTGATCACGCCCACCCAGGCCAGGATCCAGCCCCAGGACGGGTGTTCACCGATCTCCGGCCACAACTTCCAGTGCTGCCGCGGGTCCTTGCTCACCCGCGGATCGAGGATCAGTTCCTTGAGGGTGTCGTAACCGGTCGGCGCCCAGGCCGGGATGCCGCCCGGCAGCTCGACGGGCACGACCGGGCCGAGCGAGCGCAGCCGCTCGATCTCGGCGGGGATGTCGGTGCCTAACGGGTCGAGGGCGATGCGGTCGGTCACGGTCATGACGGATCTCCAGGCTGGTCGGGGGAGCGGGGAGTGAACCGGACGGGCAGCGCGGTGAGCGAGCGGTGGAACGGGCCCGGCCGCCAGGTGAGTCGCTCGCGCGGCAGGACCGGCTCCAGGTCGGGCAGCCACTGGGTGAGCCGCTCGATCGACTCCGTGGCGATGAGCAGCGTGTGCTGCTTGACCGGACAGGCGTGCGGGCCCGCCGACCATGACAGATGGGAGGCGTCCTTGGGATGCCGGCCGATGGTGACCTTCTGCTCGGCGAAGTGCGCGAGCGCGCCGTACGAGATCACCACCGGGACGGCCGCGCGGATCCACGCTCCGTGGAAGGTCAGGGGCTGACGGGCGTAGTGGACGCCGTAGTTGGCGAGCGGTGTCTCGTGGTGCAGCACCTCGACGACCGCGTCCATCACGGGGCGGGCACCGCCGGTGAGTGTGGAGTAGTACAGCGAGTGGCCCAGGATGCGGGAGAGCGCGTTGGACACCAGGTTCGCGGTCGGCTCGTGCCCGGCGCCGAGGGTGAGGAACACCTGCCAGGCGACCTCCTCCGGGGTGAGCCCGGCCGGGTGGTCAAGGAGCCAGCTCGGCAGATCGTCGCCGCGCGACGCGGCCTTCGTCTCGATCAGTTCGAGCACATAGCCGCCGAACTCGGCCTCGCCCGCGGCCGCTTGGTCACCGCCCTCCATCATCTTGCCCAACGCGGCGTTGAGCCGGTCGCTCTGACTGTCCGGCAGCCCGAAGAGACTGTTGAACACCAGCGCCATCAGCGGCCGGGCGAACTCGCCCACCAGATCGGCCTCGCCGCGCGGCCCGATCCGGTTCACCAGCAGCCGCACCGCGCGGTGCACCAGCGCGCGCAGGTCGTGCGGCTCGATCCGGTCGAAGGTGTCGATCAGCGAGGAGCGGTAGCGGACGTGTGCCGCGCCGTCGGCGAACAGCGTGTTGGGCCGCCAGCGCATCATGCCGAGCACCGGCGAGTCGTCCGCGACCGTCGACTCCCAGGCCCGCGGGTCGTGCGAGAACGTCTCCTCGTCGTGCAGCAGATCCAGTGCGGCCCGCCGGTCCGTCACGACGTAGGCGGGCACGCCCGGCGCCAACTCGGCCCAGCCGACCGGACCTTGTGCGCGCAGGGTGTCGTAGTAGCGGTACGGGTCGAGGGCGAAGCCGTCCTCCCACAGGCGCACCGGCGCCGAGAGGTCGAAGTCCTGCTGGCCGGGGGGATAGGTGGTCACCGGTGCTCCGAGGGGTCGCGGTCGATGAGGTGATGGACCAGGGCGAGCAGCGCGTCGAGGGACGAGCCGGCGTCACGCGCGTCGCACGTCACCATCGGCGTCGCCGGATCCAGATCGAGCGCGGCCCGCAACTGCGCGTCCGTGTGGTGGCGGGGCGAGTCGGGAAAGGCGTTGAAGGCGACCGCGTACGGCAGTCCGGACTCCTCCATCAGGCCCAGCACGTCGAACGACGCGTCGATCCGCCGGCTGTCGACCAGCACGAGCGCCCCCAGCGCCCCGTACGCGATGTCGTCCCACAGCGCCCGGAACCGCTCCTGCCCGGGCGTGCCGAACAGGTACAGCACGACTCCGTCCGGCAGGCTGATCCGCCCGAAGTCGACGGCGACCGTGGTGCTCGTCTTCTCCCGCACCCCGTCCAGGTCGTCCACCTGCGCGGACGCCTCGGTCAGCTGCTCCTCGGTGTGCAGCGGCCGGATCTCGGACACCGAGTCGATCAGGGTCGTCTTGCCCACCCCGAAGGGACCTGTGATCAGGATCTTCACCAACTCGCGGGCGGTTGCGGGGAGATGGACGTCACTGGTGCTTGAGGGCGCGGAGGCCATCGGCCACTCTCTTCAGCAGGTCGGGGTCGAAGCGGTCGGCCGCCGGGATCGGTGCGCGGGACAACAGCAGGCCCCGGTCGATCAGATCCGCGGCCAGCACCCGCACCGCGGAGACCGGCAGCCGCAGCAGGGCCGCGACCTCCACCACGGTCAGCGAGCCGCCGGCCATGACGTCCAGCAGGGCGAGCCCGGCCGCGGGCAGTTCGGGTGGTGCGGGCGGGCCCGCGGCGGTGAGCATCGACAGCCGCTCCAGATGCGAGCGGCTGGGCCGGGCCACACCGCCGGTCGACAGATACGCGGGGACCAGGGGACGGCCGCCACGGCGGCCCGTCATGCCGGCGCGCCGCCGTCGGTCCCTCGGGGCGCCGCGGCCATCGCCTTCTCACCCAGCTTCGCCACCTGCGAGTGCACCCGGTGCGCCAGCAGATCCAGGCGCACCTCGCCGTCCCCGTACGCGGCCACGCAGGTGCCGTGGTCCGTGGGCACGATCAGCACGTACCCGAGGTCCGTCTCGATCACCACCTGCCGCACCTCGGCCCGGTCCTGGTCGGCGAAGGCCGCCGCCGCGGTACGGGCCGCCCCCTGCACGGTGCTGGTGATCGCCGCCACCCGCTCCGCCGAGGCCTGCGACAGCGCGTCCGTGTAGCCGGACACCAGCCCGTCCTGGGTCAGCAGCACGGCGGCCACCACATGCGGTACCTGCAGGATCGGATCGAGCACCCACGCGTGCTCGCCTGCTTGGCGGCTGGTCATCTGGCCGCTCCCCCTTCGAAATCGGTCTGATCGATGTCGTCCTCGGCCCGCGCCGCCGCGGTACCGGACTGCAGCGCCCCGAGCGCCGCGGCCGAGTCCGCCGGCCGCCGCGCCGGCTGCCTCTTCGGAGCGTCCGCCCCCTCGCCGGTCGCCCGCACCCGGCGCCGACGCTGCGGCAACTCGCCCGGATCGCGCGGGCCTTGATGCCCTGGTACGGCGGTGGAGGCGCCGTCGTCCCCCTCGGCGCCGAACCCGTGCGGGGCGTCGGACACCACCGGCCCGCCGCTAGCCTGTTTGCGCGTCGAGCGCGGCGCACTGGCCGCCGGCGGCCGTTCGGCCGGGTCGACATGGCTCAGCAGATGGCTCTCGACCCGCAGCACCGCGCGCACGCCCCCGTACGCGGAGGGCGAGGACACGTCGACGCCCAGGTCGAACTGCCGAGTCAGCTGGCCGATCGCGGCGAATCCCATGCGGGGCGGATCGCCGAGGTCGGTGAGCAGGACGGGCTCGGATCCGGCCACCAGCCGCTGGGAGCGGGCGCGTTCGTCCTGTGTCATGCCGACGCCCGCGTCGTCGACGGTGACGCAGACGCCGTGGTGCACGTGTTCCAGGTTGACCACGACGTCGGTGTCCGGCGCGGAGTGGCGGAGCGCGTTGTCCAGCAGCTCGGCGACGATGATCGCGACCGGTTCCACCGCGTGCGACACCAACGCGGTGCCCGCCTCCAGGTGGTTGTTGACGCGCACCCGGTGGTAGCCCGAGAGCCGGGCCTGACCGCCGGTCACCGCGTCCACCAGGTGCGACTCCTCGCGGGCCAGCCCCACCCACGCCCCGCACACCACCGCGGCCACCTGGGCGCGCCGCAGCGACTGCTCGTTCTCGTGGTCGAGCTGGAAGAGGGTCTGCGTCAACTCCGGGTCGTCGTAGTCCTGTTGCAGCTTCCGCAGCGCGTCCTGGAGCCGGTACAGGGCGGCTTGGATCTCCCGGGTGGCGCCTCGCATCCCGGCCTGCGCCGCCGCGTCGATCCGGGTGCGCTGGGCGGCCAGCTCGGCACGCAGCGACCGCAGGACGCTCTCCAGGCCGATACCGAGCGGCGAGGCGGTGGTCCGCGGTTGCAGGGGACCGGGCACCAGCACGTTCGGATGCGTCAGCTGCCGGGCCGCGGCCGGCACGCGCTGTGCCGCGAGGTGCTCGACCTCGGAGGTGAACGTCTGCAGTACGGCGTCGAGTTGGCCGCGCAACCGGGCGGTCTCCGCGCGTTGCGCGGCCAGTCGACGGCGTGAGCGCAGCAGTCCGCCGCCGAGGGCCAGCGCGGACAGCGTGCCGAGGGCGAGACCGCCTGCGGCCAGGTCCGGTAATTCGATCATCGAATCGGTTCCAGGGGGAAGTCGGGCAGGGGTGAGTCCGCGTCCCCTCGGGGAGGCATGCGCAGCACAGTACACACAGTCATCGATCGATCTCGCACGGTTGAGCGAGTCTTCGCTTCGAAGTTTCCCGACCCTGTTCAGTTCTGTGTGAACTGTCTGAATTGCCGTGTGGGCAGCGTCAGTTGTGGCCCCCGTGTCCCTCCATGACCTCCACGAGCCGCCCGAGCGCCCGCAGAACCTGCTCCCGGTCCTCGCCGAGTCCCTTCAGCAACGCGACCTCGGCGGCGAGTTGGCGCGGAAAGAACGCGTCGACGGCCTGCGCGCCGGCCGGCGTGATGGTGACCAGGGCGGCGCGCCGGTCGGCCGGGTTGGGGGTGCGGGCGATGAAACCGCGCTTCTCCAGCTTCGCGAGGGTCTTGCTGACACCGGCGCGCGAGAGACCGAGGCCGTCGGCCAGACCGCGGGCGATCATCGGATCCTTCGCGTGCCGGAGCGGGATGAGCATGTCGACCTCCGGCGCGGTGAGCGGGGCGCCGGCGTAGAGGGGTTCGACGGCATGGGCGAGCAGGCCCGTGGCGTGTTTGAGCAGGCCCACCAGTTCCATGGGGGAGGTGTCGAGCTCGGGGTGGTGTTCGGCCCACTGGGCGCGGATCTCGGCGGGGGTGGAGGGCATGCGGCTCGTGTTCTCGCTTCCGGGGTGTCGCGACTATTTGTTAACCAGTGAATCATCAGTTACCTTTCCTTCATGGTATCGCCGTCCCCCTCCTCTGGCGCCTCCTCACGCGTCCCCGTCGCAGTCCCTTCCCCGCCGGACTCCGATCCGTCCCGGCGATCCGCGATCACGCTGGTCGTGGTCCTGAGCGCGCTGACCGCGGTGGCCCCGCTCGCCATCGACATGTACGTCCCGGGTTTCCCCGCGATGGGGGACTCGCTCGGGGCGAGCAGCTCCGCCGTGCAACTGACCATGACCGCCTTCCTCGCCGGACTCGTCGTGGGCCAGCTCCTGATCGGCCCGATCAGCGACGGACTGGGCCGCCGCAGACTCCTGACCGGTGGCGCGATCGCCTTCATAGTCTTCTCCCTCGCCTGCGCCGTGGCACCGAACATCGCCGTCCTGACCGGCGCCCGCTTCCTCCAGGGCGTGGCCGGAGCGGCAGGCATGGTGCTCGCCCGAGCCGTCCTCACCGACCGCTTCCACGGGCCCGAACTGCCCCGCTACTTCGCCGTGTTGTCCCAGATCATGGGTGTCGCCCCGATCGCCGCACCCGTACTCGGCGGAGCGCTGCTGGCCGTGTCCACCTGGCGTGCGGTGTTCGTCGCCCTCGCCGTCCTGGGCGTCCTGCTGGTGTTCGGCGTGGTGCGCGGTGTCCCGGAGTCACTGCCGCCCGAGCGACGGCACCGGGGCGGCGTGCCGAGCACCTTCCGCGCGATGGGGACCCTGCTGGCCGACCGTACGTTCATGGGTTACGTCCTCGTCCTGGCGATGGTCTCGGCGGCGCTGTTCGCCTACGTCAGCGGCTCCAGCTTCGTCTTCGAGAACCTGCACGGCGTCTCCTCGACGACGTACTCCCTCATCTTCGCGAGCAATGCCGTCGGCATGCTGATCTCGGGTGCGGCCTTCTCCCAACTCGCCTCGCGCGTCGGCCTGAACGCGCTGCTCTGCGCGGGCGTGGCCGTCGCGGCCCTCGGTGCCGTGGCCCAGGTGCTGTTGGTGTCGACCGCGGGAGAGACCCTGGCGGGCACCTGGGCCACGCTGTTCGTCACCGTTCTCGGCATCGGCCTGGTCATTCCCTCGACGATGGCTCTCGGCCAGACCCTCGGCCGCGGCGCGCCCGGCGCCGCCTCCGCGCTCCTGGGCGGCTTCCAGTTCCTCTTCGGGGCACTGGCCGCGCCGGTCGTCGGTCTCTTCGGAGAGGACAGTTCCCTGCCCATGGCCGTCATCATGCTGATCGCCGCCGGTGCGGCGGGAGTCGCGCTGATACTGCTCGCCCGGCCGTGGCTGGGACACGGGGAGCCCACGGCGGTGAAGCCGGGGAGGGGTGGCCGTTCCGAGTCCACGTCCGGGCGGGCGACTTAGACGCCATTTCAGTTGGCGTGATCTTGCGGCAGTCTGGGTGATGACTGCTGCGCTTGTCGAGCGGATGACGCCGGAAGAGCTGTGGACGTTGTTTCAGCGGGTGGTGCCGCCGGCGCCGATCCGACTGCAAGGCGGAGGACATCGTCGGCGAGGGGACCGCGAGGTGCTGGCGGCGAGCGTCTTCGTGGCCACCTCGGGCTGCACCTGGAATCAACTCCCGCCAGGCTTCGGCCTGTCCGGGGTCACCGCCTTTCGGCGGTTCACCGACTGGATCGAGGCCAGAGTGTGGGCCAAACTCCACCGCCTGTCCTGGACGAACTCGGCGCCCGGGGCGAGCTGGACTGGTCGCGGTGCGCGATCGACTCCGTCAGCGACCCTCATATGTCACCGCAGGCTGACCAAGTGAAATGACGTCTTAGTCGACGATCTCACCACCTGCGAGTTGAACGGCATCGAGGACAGCAGGAGAGAGTCCGCTGTCGCGAGAGATCTTTACCCCGGTGAGAGCCTCGTTGAAGGACACCCGGTGCAGAGGTGTGCCGGAAGCACACGAACGTATGGCAAGCTCACCGGATTCCGATTGGCTGACGAAATGCGTGCCATCCGGGCTCAAGCCGACGCTGTTCACTCCCAGAGCGACATCATGGGACCAGACTAGGCGCCATTCGTCTTCCAGGCTTCGCGCTTCGACGCCCGTCGAGGTGGTACTGACGAGCAATTTCTCGGACTCTGTCCAAAAGAATCGAGCCTCCCAGTCGTTCCGCCTCCCGGCCGAGAATACAGAAACCGGTGGAGTACCTATAAGGCGTCCATTCAGATCGTAGAATCGACATTCGCCTCCATCGTTGTGCGCAATCGCCAGCGAGTTATCACTCAACCAGAAACTCTCGTCGCGCTTACTGAACGGAATGCGAGCTGCCTCCCGGTCGTACCTGAGTTCATCAGCATCGAAAATGTGAATGACGATGCTGTCTTCGAGGATGCTGACCAGTCTGAGGGAGGATTCCCAAAAGACCCTGGGGGAGTCGGTCGGAAAATTCACGCGGCCAACAGATTCCAAGGAGTCAGGGTCCACCAGATCCGCGATCACTTCATCCGAAGGGTGGAAAACCGTCAGGAGGCGGCGATCACAAGATGACAACTCTCCAGTCACCCGCAGGGGAACGGTGCGCACCTTGCGACCTTCTCGCACGTCAAACAAATGTGACTCAGAACCTCCCGACACCCAGATGTGGGATTCCTTCAGCGACTCGTAAACCCCTCGCCTCTTCGCTGGCATTTCCGCAAGAACCCCATTGAACTTCCGCAGCGACGAACCCGGCGTGCCTGCAGGCCAGTAGTACAGACTGCGATGGTCCAACATAAAGACGGAATTGTCTGATCCGACGTGGTCCCAGCCGATCACCACGCCACCACGAAGAATTGAGTGGCCGTCCAGATGCGCCCCAGTAAGGTCCGAGTGCCGGAGGTCGGTCCATTGCAGATCAACTCCCCTTAGATTCACCTCTCGGAGATCCCTGTGGGAGAGATCCTGAAATGCAAGGTCATGGTTCCCGTTAATTCCGCTGAGGTTCATTCCACGCAGATCGACATCAGCGCTACCGTCCTCCTCGATCGAGAATCCCCGCAGCAGGGTGAACGTGTTACCCCCGATAAAACCGACCTCATCGGACTTTCCCACGGTGGAGTGCAGGACCGAAAGCAAGGCATCTCTCGAATCCGGGAAATCACGAATTATGGCGGACAGGAAGGGGAATGTACTGAAGTCGGGCACCATGTTCCCAAACGTTTCCCTAAGTCGATCGGTGGGCTCGATGGCGAACCCCGACAGCAAGGGGAGCTGCCCGTCGATGCGGCGTAGCGAAAAGTACTGCGACCAGCGGTAGCGTGTACTCTGCTCGGTCGAGTTGTCAGGCAGTCCCTCTCCCGTGTCGGTCAACAGGCCGAGATACTCGCCGCCCAGCATGCCGAGCTCTGCAGCAAACTTGTATGCAACAAAGAACTCGATGAGCGACTTGTGGGCCGGAGTATAGTCGCCGTCGGAATTACGGATCAGCAGCCCCTGACCACGCATATCGTGCTGCCAGTAGTCCAGGTCGCGTGAACTTTCTACCTCCGCACCGAAGAACGATCTGATGCGATCTGGGAACTCCCTGTAGTTCATGCTGAGAGAACCGCTCTGCAGCATCTCCCAGGAGACCTCGCAGAGAAAGTAGACCTTGTCGGCCCTTGACGTGAACGTACGCTCCGCCTCGATGTCACGGTCCATTTTCCGACGGACCGCATAGAGGTAGATGCGGGCCAGATCGATGATGGCCCCGCCGGAGATCTCCGGAAGCGCATCCTGCACCAACTCTGACATGACCGGGCGGCGCATGAGGTCGAGAACTTCACTCCGCGCCATGATCATGGAGGCCTGGTCAGGCGTCGTGATGTGGCCCAGCATCATCTTGACCTGTTCGTCGTCAAAGGGAACGAGGTCTACTATCTCGAAGGTGGGGGCGTCAACTGCTACCAGACTCGTCGATGCTGAGATCCGAGCCCCTAGCAGGTCTCTGGCCTCCTTGCTCTCGGGAAAATACTCCGTGCGGCTACTCAGGAGAACCTTGGATCCCGGCACGACGACTTTGGCCAACTCCCAGAAATTACTCACCATCGCATTTCTGTCAACCCTGGCCGCCATCTCGTCGAAACCGTCAAAAATCAGGAGCAGCCGCCCCATGCGGTTCAACTCAAGAAAGACAGAATAGCCGCCCGGCAGGATCGAGTGCTTGCGGAAGAAGAATTCCGACAGCATGGATTCGACTGTGGCACGCTTTGCATAGTCACGCAACGGAATGACAAGAGGAAGCCTGGGCCTTGGCAATTTGAGACGTTTGGCCTCGCGCCAGATCTTGGCCGTTTCCCAGGCGAATTTCAGGGAGAACCAGGACTTTCCCATTCCGAACTCGCCCAAAAGGGAAAGATGTTTCTTGGTCGGATCCTCGATCCAGGATCGGACATAATTCTCCAGCCCACCCTCTCGCCAATCGTATGTACTCTTACTGGTAGTCGTCCCGCTGGCCGGGTCGATGTCGTCCTTGCTGCAGGACAGGGGCACATATCGTGTATCGATGTGGCGGCGCCGAATTTCTTCCTCAAGCCAATCGATGTAGGGTTCGAAGTCCGCCTCTTCATCGATAAGTTCGTCAAAGGTGTAGCAGAAGAGTGATTGTTCTGCTGCTTCTGCCGACTCTCTGGCTGCCTTGCTCACCCGGCGCGTCGAGACACACCATCCCTCTGCCGCCGCATGGTCGTCGACCAAACGGCCAAGGGTCTGCACATGATGCGCACCGACTTCACCGCCGATGCCGAGCACGACTACGCGGTCGTAGCGTCCTCGGCGTACTGGTACATCGACGTGCCACAGGAACTCCTCGGAGTTCTCGTAAACGACGTTTTGCAGGTTTGTCTTGACCGCTACGAACCAGGATCGCAAGTCCGTTGCGAGTCGCTCAGCCGACGTCGACGATGCCCTCGGTGGGTCGATCTCCTGCCGGTGCCTCTCTTCAGCTGTATGGGTTCGGTCGATCCGAGCTACGACTTCTTGGATGTTCTCGACCCTTGACTCAAGTCTGGCTTGGGCGGCAGTCCTACTACGGTCGATGAGCCGGTGGAACGCGTCCGTGAATCCGGCCACTTCTCTCCGGAGGTCGTAGTCGATTCTGCCGAATTCTCCAGTCTCCTGATTCCTTTCGAACACCAGGTCTGCCTCACGCCTCAGGAAGTCCCAGTTTCCGGAGCTCAGAGAATCCTTGACGGCCTGCTTCATGTACTGGTCCTTGAAGAACTGCAGAACCGGATCAGGTTTTCCGTAACCCCATTCGACAAGGGTGTAGGCATACAGGGTGTCAAAGTCTGCCGGGGGGACAGCCGGGTCAAGGTGCAATTTACGGAGGACCGCAATGACAGCCTGGTTCCTCCCGATAGCTGCCTTTGCGGGCTGAGCTGCACTTCTCAGAACCAGGCCGAGGGCCGCACTGACGACGTCTGCCACTGATTCCCCCAGAGAACAAGGCATGCCGGAACCGCTATGAGCGCTTGAGTCTAGCCACCTAGAAGCGTCCGTGTCAGGGTTTTGTCTGACCCGGCAAGAGTTGACGGCAGATGCTCACGCGAACTGGCTCGGCATCCGTGGTCGCCAACGGGCTGGTGTAATTTGCAGCAGCGAGAACACCTGAGCGTGCAGAAGCCGGATGACCCTTGGGCAGCTCGGCGTCAAAGGCGAGGGAGGACCTGCCACTATCAATTCCTCACCAGAACGGTGGCTACCGCAGGGCTGCCCTTGGTCCGGCTGCACGGCCACGCTGCTGACCGCAGCTTCACCCTGCGACGATCATGATGACTACCTCGCCGATCCTGAGCAGAAGTTCTTTCCGGGACAGCCTTGAAGACGCCGTTTCAGTAGGTGAGTCGGCGGTGGCATATAAGGGTGGTGGGATGGCAGTGAACGTGAGGAAGCGTTCCCGTTTGCGTTCATAGCGGCGATGGCGGCCATGGCGGCCGGACGGCGAGGGCGCAGTCCGTTGCACGGCCCGCTGATGCCGGCCCGGCGTCGGGGTGGCTCGATGCCCTTGCGGGCGAGGTGGTGCCGGATACCCCGGGAGGACGGCCACCGCCGCAGGTACCGGTAGGCGTAGCCCTTGTCCACGTGCCTCGCTCCACTCGACGAACCGGCGGAAGGCCGTCACGCATCACCCCGGACTGCCGCAAGATCACACCAACTGAAATCACGTCTTAGGGTTCGACCACCGGGGCGTGGACGTAGTCCTTCCACAGGCCCACAGCCGCGCTGACGTCGCCTGGCTGAAGACAGTTGCGGGTGAGCGCAGACTTGAGTCTCCTCCAGGGGGAGACAGGAGGGTGGGCTCATGGACGGCGACACCCTCTACTCGATCGGTGAACTGGCCCGGCGCACCGGGCTGACGGTCAAGACGATCCGGTTCTATTCCGATCGCGGCATCGTGACGCCCGCCGACCGCACTCACGCCGGCTACCGGCGCTACGCCCCGGAGGCCGTCGCCCGCCTTGCCCTCGTGCGGACACTTCGCGAACTGGGGCTCGGCCTCGACATGATCCGGCAAGTCGTGGACCAGGAACTCACACTCGGCGAAGTCGCCGCGGAGCACGCCGCCGCACTGGACGTACAGATCAGCATCCTGCGTCTGCGACGGGCGGTGCTGACGGCCGCCGCCGAACGCGAGCCCACCCCCAAGGAGATGGAACTCATGCACCAGCTGGCCACGCTGTCCGAAGCCGAACGCCGACGCCTGATCGACGACTTCCTCGACAGCGTCTTCGGCGGCCCGCGCAGAGACTCCCGCTTTGCCGCAGCTCGGCGCTCCATGACACCCGAACTGCCCGACAACCCTACGGACGAGCAGGTCAGGGCATGGGTGGAGCTGGCAGAACTCTCCCTGGACCCGGACTTCCGAGCCACTGTGCGGCGCCTGACCGAAGACCATGCGGCCGGCCTGCCCGACGGTTCCGCCGTACCGCCGCGCCCGGACGTGGTCGCCGTCACCCGTGATCTCGTCGGACCAGTTGCGGCGTCCGGCATCAGCCCGGATTCGCCCCAGGCCGATCCGGTCGTCGCGGCGCTCACCGCTCGATGCGCGCTCGCCCACGGCCGCTCCGAGGACCCCACACCGCACAGGTGGCTGCTGCACCGTCTGGAAGCCGCGAGCGATCCGCGCAGGGACCGCTACCTCCAACTGCTCGCCCTGATCAACGGCTGGCAGGCGCCGGACCCCCTCGCCCCGGTGATCGACTGGTCCGTCACGGCTCTGCGCACACGGGCGTCGCGATGACGCAACAGCCTCACGGTCCCGCACAGCCGAACGAAGCGCTCAGAGCCACTACGGCCACATACCCTCGTCCGATGGACAAGATCGGCGCACGACTGGAGGCAGACGCCACACCGTCAGCCTCGGCCCTCATCCTGCGTCCTTGGCGCCTGACGGATGCCGCCGAACTGGTTGAGCTGTATCGCGATGACGTCCTGCGCCGCTGGACGAACTCGGCTGTGCACGACGAGGCGAGCGCGGCGCGGTGGGTTCAGGAGCAGCAACGGGGATGGGAGACGGGGGACCGCTTCGGATTCGCCATCGTGGAATCCCAAGCCACCGGTGATGAGGGGCAGTTGGCGGGCCACGTGGTCCTCAAGAACGTCACTCCGGGTGGTTCGTCCGCCGAGGTCGGCTACTGGACCGCGGCGCATGCGCGCGGCCGGGGAGTGGCGCCCAGAGCACTGCAGGCGCTCACGGACTGGGCCTTCGCCGCCTTCCCCGGTGACGGACTGACGCGCCTGGAACTCCTGCACCAGTTGGACAACGCGGCGTCATGCCGCGTCGCCCAGAAGAGCCGGTACGAACTGACCACGCGCCTGCCCGCGGCACCGCCGGCGTACCCCCTTGCCGGTCACGTACACGTACGGACGCGCGAACTCTGACCGCTCCAGCGGGTGTTGGAGCTTCTGACACTGCTCCTCACGCGGCCGGCGCATCCAACGGCCGCAGTTCGTCCGCGTACGAGACGGAGATGCGGCGCATCAGGCCGTCCTCGGTGATGTCGTACTGGCCGAGACGCCACAGCGGCGGCGAGTACGCGTGGATGGAGACCGCGTCGTCGGTCGCCCCGGTGAGGCGGTGGATGTGCTCGGGGCCGAAGCAGAAGGACTGGCCCGCGGGGACGGTGACGGAGAGATGGGTGCCGCCGATGCGCGGGTTGGACTCGTTCAGCGCGCCCTGGACGACACCGACGGCGCCGGAGGAGATGTCGTGGTCGTGCCAGCCGGTGTCGTTCTGCCTGGTCCAGCACAGCAGCCAGACGTCGACGTACTCGTCGCGGTACAGGGAGGCGTAGTGGCGCTGTTCGTCGGAGAACGCGACCTGCTCGCGCCACAGGTCGGGCCGCGCGGCGAGTTCGTCCACGAGCGCCTGGAGTTCGCGCTTGTCGAGTGAGCGGTCGGGCAGGGCGTCGTACGTCATCGGGTGGCTCCCTTCAGGAGGCGGGCGGGGTTGATGGTGCGCACGGCGTGGGCGGCGGCGTCCGCACCGAGGTCGGCAGGGGTGGCGTAGGGGCGGTCGCTGCCGGCGACGAGCACGTCGATGCCGACGGCCCGCACGAGCGCGTCCACCGCGCGCGTGCCGTACGACGAGGTCTCGTAGAACGCGTCGAAGTCCACCTCGCCGCGCCCGCCCCCGCGGGCCGCGAACCGTTCGCCGTGCAGCGGCGCCAGACCGGCGAGCGCGGCGAAACAGACACGCAGACGCGGGTGACGCGCGCGGCCGAAGGCCCGGAAGGCGAACCAGGACGCGTGCATCTGCTGGAGATAGGGGACGAGCGCGGCCCACCACGGGGGAGCACCGGGCGTCGGCGGGGCGACTCCGGGGTGCACGAAGAGCGGCTTGTCGTGGCGGGTGAGGACGTCCAGGAGCGGCGCGCAGCTCTGCCAGCCGGCCTCGTCCAGCAGTGCGGTGGCGGGGAGTTGGAGTCCCACGCAGCCGCGCCGGAGCTCGCGCTCGACCGCTTCCGGTTCCGGCGCCGACAGGCAGGTCGAGGCCCAGGCGCCGAACGGCGGCGGGAGCGCGAGCACACCGTCGTGGAACGCCGTCAGCAGCGGTACGGCCTCGGCGGGCGGCAGGTACTCGATGCCGAGCGGACCGGAGAGCGACACCAGGGCCAGGTCGAGACCGTCGGCGGCGGCGAGGCGGGTGCGGGCCGCGAGGTCGTGGTCCGCCGGGTCGACCTCGTACGGCGGCTCGCCCGCCAGGCGCAGGGTCCAGCCGTGGAGGTACGGGTGTGTCGTGCGGGCACGGAGCAGTTCGGTGAACTCGGGTGGCCAGAAGTGCTGGTGGACGTCGGTGGGCACGGGGCGGTCCTTGTGAGCGCGGCGTGGGCGGGGCTCGGTCGTTGGGTAGTTAAGCGCTTCACTGATGCGGTTAAGTTAAGCGATTAACAAGAGTGTGTGTCAAGGGCACCGGTAGCCGCGCGGGCGCGGCGGCGGGACCGGGCGGAACGGCCCCGGTAGGCTTCCGTACATGGCCAGGCCCGCAAAGCGCACCACCCTCCGGGAGGTGGCCGAGGCCACCGGTCTCTCCACCGCCGCCGTCTCCTATGCCCTGCGCGGCAAACAGGTCTCCAAGGAGACGGAGGAACGGGTCCGCAGGGCCGCCGCCGAACTCGGCTACGAGGCCGACCCCATCGCCCGCGCCCTGGCGAGCGGCCGCACCAGCATGGTCGGCGTGCTCGCGGGCGACCTCAGCGACCTGTGGCAGCAGCAGCTGATGGCGGCCATCGGCCGGGAGCTGCTGGCCTGCGACCGCTACGCGCTGACCGTCGACGCGGGCGGCGACCCCCACCGCGAACTGGCGCTCGCCAAGCAACTGCGCGACCAGCGCGTCGACGCGCTGCTCGTGTCGCCGGTCGACCCCTCGGCGGAGGAATGGGCCGCGCTCGCCGAGGCCCTCCCCGTGGTGGCCGTCGGCGACTCCCTCCAGAAGGCCCGTACGGCCGGGCAGGTCATCTTCGACAACCGGGCCGGTATCGACGCCGTCCTGGAGTACCTGCACGGACTCGGCCACCGCCGGGTCACCGTCCTGACCCCGACCCGCCCCAGCACCCCCGACCGGCCCGCCGACGTCTACGTCTCCGAAGCGGCCGGGCGCCTCGGCCTGCACACCGAACTCGTCCCCTGCCCACAGGAGTTGGGCGAGGCGACGGCGGTGGCGCGCCGAGTCCTCGAGGGCCCGCGGCCCGCGACCGCCGTCTTCTGCTTCTCCGACTCCCTGGCCTACGGGGTCTACGCCGCCGCGGCCGAGGTCTCGCTGGAGGTCGGGCGGGACGTCTCCGTCGTCGGCTTCGACGACCACCCGGTGTCCCGGGTGCTCACCCCGCCGCTGACCACGGTTGGTTGGGGACAGGCCGGCATCGCCGCGGAGGCGGCCCGGTTGACGGTCGCGGCGATCGAGGGGAAACGGGTGCGGCGGAAGCGGATCCTGTGCGCGCCGGTGATGAGCGAGCGAGGGTCGGCGGTACGCGTCTAGGGCCAGGCCGGCTCGCCCACCGTGGATCCAGTGCACCCCGGTGGACTCGCCCACAGGCACGCACGGTTGGATGGCGCGCGTAACGGAATACCCGGCTCACCTTTTACGCGATCCACGGCTCACCTCTTGTCGAGCCGCGCGTGCCCCCATTGCTCCGCATCTCCGCCGACCTCACCGCATCCAGGAGACCCGCATGCCGCAGCTCGAAGTCGACGGCGCAGCCCTGACGTACGACGACGACGGTCCCCGTGAGGGCGACGGGGTGCCCTTGGTGTTCGTGCACGGCTGGACGGCCGACCGGCATCGCTGGGACCACCAGTTCGCGCATTTCGCCGGGCAGCGGCGGGTCGTACGGCTGGACCTGCGCGGTCATGGCGAGAGCACGGGCGCGGGAGTGCGGACCGTGCGGGAGCTGGCGCGGGACGTCCTGGCCCTCCTCGACCACCTGGAGATCGACCGGTGCGTCCTGATCGGCCACTCCATGGGCGGCATGATCGCCCAGACCATCGCCCTCGAGCACGCCGAGCGGGTCGAGCGCCTGGGGCTGGTCGACTCGATCAGCCGTATGACGTACAGCTGGGCCCGGGGTCTGCTGATGGGCGTGTCGACGCTCCTGCCGTTCAAGCTGTTCGTCGCCGCGAACATCCAGCGGGCCTTCGCCCCGGGCTACCCGCGTGAGGAGATCCGCAAGTACATCGCGGCCTCCGAGGCCACACCCAAGGAAGTGGTGATGACGCTGTACGGCGCCATGCGCGCCTTCGACGTCCTCGACCGGCTCGGTGAGATCCAGGCGCCCACTCTGATCGTGCACGGCTACCACGACATCCAACTGCCGTTGCCGCAGATGCTGCGGATGGCCAAGGGCATCCCGGACGCGCTGGTCCGCATCATCGACGCCGGCCACGAACTGCCGGTGGAGAAGCCCGCGGAGCTGACCGCCGCCCTCGACGCCTTCCTCGGCGACCGGGTCTGAGACGACGTCCGTCCGGCCACGCCCACCGCACCACGGACGGGTCATTACCGCCCGATCGGCCGTGCCGGTGTTGGGATGGTCATGATGGAAGGGGATGGTGTTGGACGGTGACCGGATGGCCGGGCCCGGAGCGGACGAGGCGGATCGTTTCGCCCTCGCGCAGCGGGCCGTCGGTGTGATCGGAACGACGCTCGACGAGCGCAGGACGGCGGCGGAGTGCGCCGGGTTCCTCGTCGAGGAACTGTGCGACGCCGCGGCCGTGGACCTCTTCCCCGACGAGTTCAGGGAGCCGTTCGCGGACAAGCCCACGCGGGACGAGTACCGGCGGGCCGACCGTGGCGCCCTGCGCGGCGCCGCGTCGGCGGGCCGTCGCGCCCTCCTGGACAACCTCCAGCACGTGCCGCGCGGCGACATCCTGGTCCGGGCGCTGGACGCGGGCCGCCCCATCACGGCCTCCTTCACCCCCGACGACCAGGAACCCGTGGCCGCCCTGTCCGTCCCGCTCCTGGCCGGGGAACGGGCCTACGGCGCACTCCTCGCGGTCCGCACCGGCCCGGCCTTCGACGACGACGAGGCCGCCGCGATCCACTACACGGCCCGCCTGACCGCCGCCCACCTCCATCACGCGGCGGAACACCGCCGGCTGCGGGACACGGCGTTCAACCTCCAGGAGGTCCTGCTCGCCGAACCCAGCCGCCCCCACCCCAACCTCGACATGGCCACCCGCTACCTGCCGACCGGCAGCAACGCCGTGGTCGGCGGGGACTGGTTCGAGACCGTACGCCTGCACTACGGCCGCACGCTCCTGGTGATCGGCGACGTCATAGGGCACGGCCTGGACGCGGCGGTCGACATGAACGCCTACCGCTCGATGCTGCGCTACGTCGCCTCCACCGACCTGCCTCCGCACCGGATCCTGCGCCAGATGGACGCGGCCATGTCCAAGGACGGCAACCGCCGCCCCGCGACCTGTCTGCTCGCCCTGGTGGACCCCGCGCGCGGTACGGTCGCCTTCGCCACCGCGGGCCACCTGCCGCCCGCCGTCTTCCACCGCGACGGCACCGGCGAACTGATCCCCCTGCCCGTCGGCCCACCCCTCGGCACGGGTTTCGCCGACTACGAGACCACGAGCCTCGCGCTCGCCCCCGACGACACCCTGGTGATGTTCACCGACGGACTCGTCGAACGCCGCGGCGAGGACATCGACGCCTCCCTGTCCCGCCTCGCCCACCTGCGCCTGCGCCCCGGCCAGGACGTGACCGCGGTCCTCGACGAGATCCTCACGCGCCTCGACGCGGACCGGGCGGACGACGACGTGGCCGTCATGACGGCCCGGCTGCACCCTCGGCCGAGCTGAGCCCACCGACTGTCAGACCCCGGCGCTACCGTCGGACCCATGAGAGCCACCGGAACCTTCACCGTCAAAGCGTTCACCCCGACCGAACTGAAGCCGGAACCGGACATCTCCACCGGGCTCCCGGTGGGCGTCGCCACCTTGGAGAAGGCCTACGAAGGTGACGTCACCGGCCGCTCGGCGACCTTGTTCACCGCCGCCTTCGACCAGGGCACCGGCGTCGGCACCTATGTGGCCATGGAGTCCTTCGAGGGCACGCTCCACGGCAGGGACGGCGCCTTCAACTTCGTCCACTCGGCGACGACTTCGGGCACCGACCGCACCGCGGAGTTCTTCCTGATCGTGCCGTCGAGCGGCACGGGAGAACTGACCGGGATCACCGGCGCGGGCGGCATGGCCGTCGACGCGGACGGCACGCATCGGATCTGGTTCGACTACGAGGTGGGCTGAGACACGGCGGTCGCGGACGGTCGGGCAAGTCACTCAGTGTCGGCCCCGTCCCCACCGCTTCCGCCACCCCACCGGGGACACGCGCTCGCGCTCGTATCCCGTATGGGTGAGGAACGCCTCGATCACCTCCGCCGCGGCCCGATGGGGCGCCGCCGCCCTCAGCTCCGCGTCGTACCCGTCGGGCAACGGCGGTGCCACCAGGGCGACTTCGTCCCCGGACCGGAGCCGCAGCAGCACGGCCCGCAGTCCCGCCGGATCACCCGGCACGGTACGCAGACGCGCGTGCAGCCGGTCCTGCGAGGGGGCGTACAGGCGCACCCGGGCCAGCAGCGCACCGGACCTGAACTCCGCCCAGCGATCGAGTCCGAGACCGCGGAACGGCGGCTCCTGCCAAGGGCGTTGTGCGTCCAGGTGCGCCAGCAGCCGCCGGAGGAAGTCCCGGACGGACGGTTCGTCATGCGGCTGCCAGGACAGATCGTCCGCCCAGGCCGCCGCCAGCGCCGCCTCGATGTCCGCGTACTGCTCTTCGGCGGTGAGGTCGTAGAAGGGCCGTTCCAGCATCATGCGCGCGATCCGCTCGACCTCGGCGTCGCTCAACTCCTGGCTGAACTGCACGCAGTAGAGGACCGCGACGACCACCCCGAGACGCATGCGCACAGTATGACCACGCCAGGGCCGCCGGTCATGAGGTGAGGGCGTCCAGGAGTTCCGCGCGCGAGGGACCCGGCGGCATGAGGCCCTTCGACTCTGACACCAGGCGGGTGACGGCGTCGGTGAGCGCGGGGGCGCGCAGTTCCTCGTGCGCACCGGGCAGCAGGTGCGCCGCGGCCCGTTCGGCGCGCAGCGCGTCCGGGTCGCGCTGGGCGAGCCGTCCAAGAGCCCGGGCGCGGAGCCAGTCGGGGTGTTCGTAGGGCAGGCCTGCCGCGTGAGCGTCCATCTCGGCCAGCCGGTGCCGGGTGTAGGCGACGGTCTGCCGGTACGCCCGTCCCAGCCCGTCGTCGGTCGCCCCGCCGAACGCCGCCGCGAACTCCGCCGGGTCGTCCGTGCCCGCCCGCTCGCGCAGCAGATCGCGCAGGATGACGCTGTGGTGCAGGCTCATCGCCAGCCCGCGCCCGACCGTCGGCACGGTGAGGGCCCAGGCGTCCCCGATCGCCACCAGCCCGGTCACGAGGGGCTGTTCGGCGTCGTACAGAGTCCGCCTGCGATGGGTGAGACGGGCCATCGTCCGCACTCCGCTGGTGATGGGCCGTCCCGCCAGCCACACGCCCGCGCCCGGGAACAGCCGTACCGCCGCCGTCCAGGCGGCCTCGTCGCGCAGCAGGTCGCGCAGTTCGTGGTCGTCGGTGCGGCTGATGAGGCCGAGCGAGTACGTGCCGTGGTCGGCCGGGATGCGCAGGAGACCGAGCGAGCCGTGCTCGACGAGCAGCGGGAACGTGTCGGCGGGCAGGGCGCCGTCGGGGGAGCGGAAGTAGCGGCTGTGGTACGTGAATCCGCGCTCGCCGGACTCCTCCAAGGTCCCCGGCACGCCGATCTCCCGCAGCCGGGCGGGGAGCCGGGACCTGCGCCCGGTGCAGTCGACGACCAGATCCGCCGGCATCCGGCCCGCGCTCGTCTCCACGCCGGTCACGTGCGGAACCGGCCCGCTTTCGGCAGCGCGCAGCCCGAGCCAGCTGACACCCCACCGGATCCGGATACCGGCCGCCTCGGCCGCGCGGAGAGCGGCGGACTCCAGGAGCGGACGCCGGGCGGCGAGGGTGTCGAACCGCGCGTCGTCCGCGCGCGGCCTGCCGCCCAGACCGGGCTCGGGCGCCACCACATTCATGCGCACCGCGCCGGCCGCCGTCATCCGCTCCACCAGGTCCGGCAGCTGCGTCTCGGCCCGCTGAAGCCAACTGGCCAGCGGGAGATGGACGAGGCGCAGCTGGGGGATGCCGGGGCGCTCCCACCGCGACCAGCCCGCCTCCGGGTCCGTCGGCGGTGGCTGCGGATCGCGATCCAAGACGGTCACGTCGTGGCCGTCCTGGGCCAGGAGCAGGGCTGTCTGGAGGCCGCCGAGGGCGGCGCCGAGTACGACGATCATCGACACGAGGACATCTCTTCCCGTGCGGGCAGGGCCTGGCGCATGGTCGGACGCCGTCACCCGCTCAGGGGTTGCTCGCGGACTCCGGACGGGCCCCTGGCCGGCGTTTCTCGAACCGGCCGGCGAGCGGTCGGATCCGTAGACCCGTCCTCCCCGCCCGCTACGCCCCGCCGCCTTCCCAGCCGACCGTCGCGCGCCACAACTCCAGGGTCTCCTCGGCCGCTCCCGGCGCGACCAACAGCAACGGCTCGTCGTAGGCCGGGAGTTGGGGCATCGCCACCGCGCCCGCCTCGGTGGCGATGAGGAGGGCGGGCAGGCCGTCCACCGGGTGGAACTCGCCGATCGCGGCGGCCGTCGCGCGGCCCGCCGCGACCTGGGCCAGGGACAGGGCCGTCGAGCCCATGACGCGGGCCGTGCAGTGACGGGCCGAGAGCCGCGCGAGCAGGGTGTCCAGGCCGGCCCAGTGCGCGTGTGCCGCCCACTCCGTCATGAAGACATGGCCGGTCAGCGTCGTGTGGTCCGCCGCGTGGATGGGGACGCCGTTGAGGTGCGCGCCGCCGCCCCGCACCGCCGTGAACACCTCGCGCCGCCAGGGGTCCGCCACCACGCCCAGCAGCGGTGAGCCGTCCGGCTCCGCCAGGCCCAGCGAGAAGGAGCACCAGCCGAGGCCGTGGGCGTAGTTGGTGGTGCCGTCCACGGGGTCGATCACCCAGTGCGGCGCGCCGGACGCGCCCTCCTGGGCGCCGTACTCCTCGCCGTCGATGCCCCAGTCCGGGTACTCCCGCCGCAGCACCGAGCGTACGTGCGTCTCCACGGCCTCGTCCGTGTCCGTCACGATGTCCGCCGGGCTCGCCTTCTGCCGGACCGGGCCACCGGCACCGCCGTTCCCGCCGCGGATCGTCTCGGACGCCCACTCGGCCAACTCCACGGCCACTCGTAGGGCGCCGTCCAGGTCATGCCCGGTCACAGCTGTCCACCACCTTGATCACGTCGTCGCGGCTGTCTCGGCCGGTGCGGCCAGGGACATGGGACACGGGTCGGGCCCCATGTCCGTCGTCCCCACGGCATACATGACCGGAACGATGGGTCAACAACCAGGGCCAAGCGCGCGCCGCACTGAGAAGATCTGTCCATGACGCGCTCCGTTCGATCCCAGACATCCTGCGGCCGCCCCGGTTCCGGTTCCCGGCTCTCCCTCTGTTCGAAGAACTCGGTGCTGTCCATCGGCTCGGTGGACTCGTTCATGTGCATCGGCTCCGCCTCCTCGGTGCTGTCGATCGGCTCGGCCGCCTCCGCGTTGTCGGTCGGTTCCGCCGCCTCGCTCCTGTCGCTCGGCTCCGCCACCAGCGTGCTGTCCGTCGGGTCGGCGCTGTCGGCCGGTTCGGTGCTGTCGTTCGCCTCCGTGGGCTCCCGGCTCAGCTTCGGGGAGTTCTTCGCCGAGCGCCCGTCCCGCGCCCTGGCGACGGGCGCGCTCGCCGTGGGCGTCGTCCTGGCACTCTCGACCGCGCAGGTCGCGCGCCGCCGCCGTCTCCGCCCGTAGGCTGGCCGAACCGCGAGAAATTGCCGCCCGGCCGTCGTGGGGTCCGTCCTACTGTGGCGCGATGACGACTCAGGTGATCGTGTTGAACGGCGGGTCCAGCTCCGGCAAGTCCGGGATCGTACGGTGCTTGCAGGCCGTGCTGCCCGATCCGTGGCTGGTGTTCGCGGTGGACGTGCTGGTCGACTCGATGCCCGCGTCCCTGACCACCTCGGCCGCGGGCATCGAGTTCGCGCCGGACGGCGGCGTGATCGTGGGCCCGGAGTTCCGGACCCTGCAAGCTGCCTGGCGGGAGGGCGTCGCCGCGACGGTCCGCGCGGGCGCCTGGATCGTCGTGGACGACGTCTTCCTCGGCGGGACGGCCTCCCAGCAGGAGTGGCGCAAGGCCTTCGAGGGGCTGGACGTGCTGTGGGTCGGCGTCAGGTGCGACGCCGAGATCGCCGCGGGCCGCGAGATCGCGCGCGGGGACCGGGTGCGGGGGATGGCGGCCTCCCAGGCGGAACTGGTCCACCAGGGCGTGGACTACGACCTGGAGGTGGACACCTCGCACACCGAGGCCTTGGAGTGCGCGCGAATCATCGCAGCCTGGATCGAGTGAACGGCGGGTCTTCGTCAACCTCACGCGTCCGGCCGCAAATCCGGTGAGCCGGGCGGCCGCCACTTGTTAGGTTCGCCGAAGGCCCACCCCACAGGCCGCCCAGAACTCCGCTCGCCCTCCGGAAAGAGCACCATGCCGACCACCGCAGACCCCGCCACCCTCGCCGCACACCTCGAACAGGCACGCCGCGACTACGCCGACCTCCGCGACCGCAAGCTGTCCCTGGACCTGAGCCGGGGCAAGCCCTCGCCCGAGCAGCTCGACCTCGCCACCGAGCTGCTCTCCCTCCCCGGTGACCGGTACACGGCCGCCGACGGCACCGACTGCCGCAACTACGGTGCCCCGCTGGGCCTGCGTGAACTGCGGGAGATCTTCAGCCCGTTGCTCGACGTGCCCACGGACCAACTGCTCGCCGTCGGCAACTCCAGCCTGGAACTCATGCACGACTGCGTCGTCCACGCCCTTCTGGGCACCACCCTGCCGGGCGCGCAAGGGCGTTGGGTCGACGAGGGCCGGATCGCGTTCCTGTGTCCCGTGCCCGGCTACGACCGCCACTTCGACCTGTGCGAGCGGTTCGGCATCGACATGATCCCCGTACCGCTCACGGAGACGGGCCCGGACATGGAGGTCGTGGAGGACCTCGTCCGCACCGACCCGCGGATCAAGGGCATCTGGTGCGTGCCCAAGTACAGCAACCCCTCCGGCATCACCTACAGCGACGACACCGCCCGACGCCTCGCCGAGATGCCCACGGCCGCCGCCGACTTCCGCATCTTCTGGGACAACGCGTACGCGGTGCACCACCTCACCGACGAGGAGACCGGGGTCGCCGACATCCTCACGGCGTGCGCGGAGGCCGGTCACCCGGATCGCGCGTTCGTCTTCGGCTCCACCTCGAAGATCACGTTCGGCGGTGCCGGGGTCGCCTTCTTCGGCTCCTCGCCGGCCAACGTCGACTGGCTGCGCCGGTACAGCGGAAAGCGGTCCATCGGCCCCGACAAGGTCAACCAGCTCCGCCACGTGCTGTTCCTGAAGGACACCGACGGAGTGCGCCGGCACATGCTCCGGCACCGGGAGATCCTGCGGCCGAAGTTCGACATCGTGGACCGCGTCTTCACCGAGCAGCTCGACGGCACCGGACTCGCCGACTGGGCGCGCCCCAAGGGTGGTTACTTCATCACGCTCGACGTCCTGGAAGGCTGCGCCCGGGAGGTCGTACGGCTGGCGAGCGAGGCCGGCATCGCGCTGACGCCCGCCGGAGCCACCCACCCCCATCGCGAGGACCCCCAGGACAGCGTGATCCGGATCGCGCCCACCTTCCCGACCGCCGACGAGGTCGGACAGGTCGCCCACGCGGTGACGGTGTGCGTGCGACTCGCGGGCTACGAGAAGCTGGTGGGCGAGGCCGAGGCGGGACGGACCGGCCCGCGCTGACGGGCCGCGGCCTCGACGTCAGGAGGAGACGTCCTTGTCGAGGTGCCGACGCAGTTCCGCCGTGACGGCCGGGATCTCGCGGCGGAAGGCCGCCTGGTCCAGGCCCTCGTCCGTCACGACCGCGAGCAGGGCCCGGTCACCGACGGCCGTCACGATGACATGGCCGGTGCTGCAGCGCGCGCTGATCTCGCGGAGCTGTCCGGTGTCGCCCTGGTCGGCGAGGCGGTGGCCGAGGGAGAGCGTCGCCGCTGCCACCGCGGCCATGGACTCGGGGTGGGTCTTGGTCACGTCACTGGCGACGACGAGCCCGTCGACGGTCGCCAGGGTGCTTTCGGTGACGCCCATGACGTTCTCCCGCAGGGCGGTGAGAAGGTCGATCACTGGGTCGCTCATGGCGTCTTCTTCCTGTTGCGGGCAGACGGTTCAGTCCTGAGGCCGATGCGTCGGTGAAGAGGCGCGGCCGGGGCGGCGACGCGGGAGCGATACGGGGTCGGGTGCGGTCGGCGTCGTCGCGGTGAGTGCGCCGCGCACCGCCGTACTCGGTCTGGTGTGGGCCGAGGGCGTGCGCGGTCGGACGAGTCCGCGGTCCAGCAGGTGCCGTAGGTCCATCATCACGGCGAACAGACCCCGGCCCAGCGCGAAGGCGATGTCCCTCGCCGTCTTGCGTCCGTCCGCGTGGGCCAGGACATCCCTGTGCCGAGCGGGGAGCGCGCCGACTGTTCCGGGGAGGTCGGCGGTGGACGCCGTCTCCATGCGTGTGCGGGCGAGAGCGGCCACCGAACCGGGTTCTCCGGCGAGGAGGTCGATACGGCGGGACACCTCGGCGAGGATCCGCTCGGGGGTGACACCGGCATTGCGGTACAGCGTCGGTACGGGATCGGTGACCTCCCAACTGTCGGGTGTGGCGAGGGAGAGCGCGAACGCGGCGTCGAACAGCGCGCTCAGGCTGACGACTTCGAGTTCACCGGCGCCGACGAACCCTCGGTGCACCAGCTCGGCGGCGAGATGTTCGTGTGTGGTGTCGGCGGCGCGGACCGACGACCATGTCTCCTCGCTGATCCGTCCGGACCTGAGGAGCAGGCCTTCGACGCTCGGCGCGCCGGGGGTCTCCATGGCGACCACGAGCCCGTCGCGCACGTGGATCGAGCCACCCGGGGCGCCGGCGACGACCACGGTGCAGGAACGCCCCTGGCCCCGTAGCGCCGACAGCAGTGCGGGGATGTTGCGGGAGTCGGGGAGCGGCTCCGGAGGTACTGCGGTCATGTGAGCAACTCGTCGGCGTACCGGGTCAGTTCGCGCAGCGCCCAGGTGAGGTTGGTGCGTTCACGGTCGACGGTCGCGCACAGCAGCAAGGGGTCGCCCTGCCGGGGGAGTTGGATCGTCACGATGTGCTGGGTGGAGGTCGTCACGATGACGTTCTCCAGATCGCCCGACGCGCCCGCCCGCGTGAGACGGGTACGGGCGAGTTCCGCTATCTCGCAGGAATCCCGGCCGGCGCCCACCTCGCCCAGCTCCGCGTAGGAGAGGCCGGTGACGGCGTCGAGCAGTGCGGCTCCGCTGATACCGGGCGTGTTCAGGGCACGGCTGAGCGCAGCATCGAGCGATGACAAAGGGCCCCCCTTCAGTCACTCTGGCGAGCAGACTACTTTATTTGCCAACTATCGCAACACTGACCAAAGAATGGTGTTGTCTGATCCCGCACGGCTCGCATTGAGACCGTTTTCGGGGCGAGATCCTCCGTCTTGCCCGGTCGTGAAGGAAACGAGGCACCACGTGAACATTGAGGCGACGCTCAAGGAAGCGATGACTATCGACGGGGCCCTGGGGGTGTCCCTGGTCGACTACGAGAGCGGCATGACGCTCGGCGTGCTGGGCGGTGGGCCGAATCTCGACCTGGAGGTCGCGGGGGCGGGCAACACCGAGGTCGTGCGCGCGAAGCAGCGCACGCTCAAGTCCATCAACCTGGACGACGAGATCGAGGACATCCTCATCACCCTCGGCCGGCAGTACCACCTGATCAGGCCGCTCACGCAGACGAGCGGCTCCCTCTTCCTGTACCTGGCGCTGGACCGTGGGCGCAGCAATCTGGCGCTGGCGAGACACCACCTCAAGCGGCTCGAGGCCGGCCTGGAGATATGAGCACCTCCGGCATATGACAGCGGGGTAGTCGAGAAAGCGGTCGGCCTCGGGGCGTAAATGCGCGCCGAGGTCGACCGGTTCTTCGGAATGCCTTATTCCGGGTACCGCGCGACGGTTGAAGCGGCCTTAATTGTCTAGGCCATACATGTCTAGTCCACTTTCCTCATCTCGCTCAATCAACGGGCCCGGCCGCAAAGGCCAGCGGGGGCGCAATTGCCTGGACGTCCGCTCCCTCGCCGACCCACAGGGCGATGAATAGGGCCGCGGTCGCGGCCCTATCGAGACCGCCGCACGCGACGGGCAAGCAGCCGACGTCTCGTACCAACTCGCTTACACGCGCGAGGACTTCCTCGTCGTCCCCGCACACCGGGACGGCCAGGGGCCGGCCGTCGAAGACGGGCGGGCGCATCCGCCACACGTCCTCGTGGCAGAGGTTGAACGCCTTGACCACGTGGGCTCCCGGTGCCGCCGCGGCCAACCGCTGTGCGGCCGAAGGTCCGCCCTCCGTCAGCAGCCGGAATCCCGGCCCGACCGGATTGACGCAGTCGACCAGCACCCTGCCCGCCAGGGCGTCCCGCAGCTCCCGAACCACATCCACCGCCGCGCCGAACGGCAGGGCGACCAGCACCACTTGACCGAACTCGGCCGCCGCCCGCAGGTCACCGGACCCGGCGCCGTACCCGATACGCCCCGCCAGCCGCTGCGCCCTGCCCGCGTCCCGTCCGCCGACCGTCACCTCGTGGCCCGCCCGCGCCCAATGAGTGGCGAGCGCGTCCGCCATGTTGCCCGTTCCCAGTACGCCGATTCTCATCACACGATCCCTCTCCGTACCCGCTACGACCGTTCGGGACTGTTCGGGACGACGCTAGGAGGGCCGTCAGGCACCATTCGGTACGTGACGACCGACGCCTTCCTCGCCGACTGCCGCGCCCGACTCGCCTTCGACCTGCTCTCCAACACCTGGAACGCCGTGGTGCTCTGGGCACTGCGCGACGGCCCTCGCAGGCCCGGCGAACTGCGGGAGCGGATCGGGGGCATCAGCTCCAAGGTCCTCACCGAGACACTGCGGCGGCTGCAGTTCAACGGACTGGTGACACGGCACGCGCAGCCAGCGGCACCGCCCCGGGTCGAGTACGAACTCACCGCTCTGGGGCGGACGTTGCTGGCGCCCATCGACGCCGTCGGAGCATGGGCGTTCGAACGCGGTGACGAGGTCATGGCCGCCCAGGAAGCCGCATGCGCCGCCGCCACCGAGCAACGGCCCCCTCGTACGGGTTGACCGGATCAAGGGGGTGGCTGCACCAACTGCCGTTTCTCTAGGATGGTGGGTCCGGCGATAGGTTCGTCGGTGCGCGGAACTGGGGGAGACGATGGAGTCCGAGAAGCGGTTGTCCACCAAGATCGATGCCACGGTACCGACGGCCGCGCGGATGTACGACCACTACCTCGGCGGCAAGGACAACTACGCCGTCGACCGGGCCGCCTGCGAGGAACTCGACAAGGTGGTGCCCAGCACCCGCGCGCTGGCGCTGAACAACCGGCGCTTCCTCCAACGGGTGGTCAGGACACTGGCGGGCGATTACGGCATCCGGCAGTTCCTCGACCACGGCTCAGGCCTGCCGACCCAGGACAACGTGCACCAAGTGGCGCAGGGCATCGATCCGGCCTCGCGCGTGGTGTACGTCGACAACGACCCGATGGTCCTGGTCCACGGGCGCGCCCTGCTGGAGCAGAACGAACGCACCGCCGTCATCCAGGCAGACCTGCGCGAGACCGACCAGATCTTCTCCCACCCCGACACCCGGCGGCTGATCGACTTCTCGCAGCCGGCCGCGGTGCTCTTCAACTCGGTCTTCCACTGCATCCCCGACAGCGACACGGAAGGACCGCTTTCGGTGATCGCCCGGGTCGTCGAACAGCTCGCGCCCGGCAGCTGCCTGGTGATGTGTCAGCTGGTCAGCGAGGACGCCGAGGTCCGCAAGTTCGTCACCGACTTCATGGACCAGGCGACCCAGGGGCACTGGGGCCGGGTGCGCGAGCAGAAGGACGTCGCGGAGTGGTTCGAGGGGATGGAGATCCTCGACCCGGGGCTGGTGGAGGTCTCCACCTGGCGCCCCGACAGTGAGGTGGCACCACGTCAACTCACCCAGGAGTGGATCGAGTTCGGCGGCGTGGGTCGGCTCCGCTAGAGGTCGGTTCCCAAGATCACGCCTCGCCCTCCGTCGGTCACGCTTCCGGGTACCGGCTTTCCACGGTCTCCCGGAGGCGGGCCAGGGACTCGCGAGGGTTGAGAGCCTCGTCCGCGAGCCGGTCCAGCACCACCCGGTACTCCTCGGTCTCGTCGCGATCCTCCAGGAACGTGGCGCTTCTGATCTGTTCCAGATAGACCACGTCGGGCAGGTCGAGGCCGCCGAAGCGCAGATAGGTGACGGGGATGTTCGGCGCGGAGGCGTTCGTGACGTCCAGCGGCACGATCTGCACGGTCACATGCGGCAGTTGGGCCATCGCCACCAGGTGCTCCAGCTGCTCGCGCATCACCGCACGGCTGCCCAGCACGCGCAACAGCACCGACTCGTCGACGACCGCCCAGAGCTGCGGCGCGTTCCCGCGCTCCAGCAACTCCCGGCGCCGCATGCGCAGTTCTACCCGGCGCTCGATCTCGCGCGCCGGGGCCGAGGGCAGCCCGCGCTCCACCACGGCACGGGTGTAGGCCGCGGTCTGCAGCAGTCCGGGAACGTACTGGATCTCGAACGTACGGATGGCGGCGGCCGCCTCCTGGAGTCCCACGAGGCGGTCGAACCACTCCGGCATCAGCCGCTTGTCGAAGCGCTGCCACCAACCGGGCTCACCGGCCCGTCGCAACAACTGCAGCAGGACGGCGGTCTCGTAGTCCTCCGTCTTGTACAGCTCCAGGAGCGCGCGGACATCGCCCTCGGTGGGCGGCCTGCGCCCCTTGCCGGCCTCGATGCGGGACAGCTTCGCCGGGCTGAACCCCACGATGCGGGCGGCCTGTTCCTGCGCGTATCCGGAGTCCTCGCGGATGCCCGCCAGTTGGACCCCGACCAGCATCTTCAGCAAGGTCGGGGCGGGCTCGGTGCGATTCAGATACGGTTCGAGGCGGGAGACGCGCGGTGACTCGGAGGGCATCCTGGCTCCCGGTGGACAGGGGACGACAGCTCGCATTATCGCATTTCGGCCGCCGTCGGCGCATCCGTCGGCCGGAGATCTCACAGCAGGTGGTCGAACTCGCCGTCCTTCGCGCCGGCCAGGAACGCGGCCAGCTCGGCCGGTGTGTAGATCAGCGCCGGGCCGTGCGGATCACGGGAGTTGCGCAGGGCGACGCCTCCCTCGGCCAGGGCGGCGACCTCCACGCAGTTGCCCTCGGCATTGCTGTGGCGGCTCTTGATCCAGTGGACGCCCAGTGAACTCGCTCGCACTCCGTTGGGAACTGCTGCCACAGCACTCTCCTTGCATGTGTTCCGCCCCAGCGACCACCCGCCGACCACAGGTCAGACAGGTCCCGTGTGACGCCGACTCCCTTGACTCGTGCGCAATTTCTCGTGAAATTGCACAGAGTCGCTCACATCGTGGATAATAACCAAGGCGTCAACCTCCGTGTCGGCGCCCGGTCCTGACATCACCTCAGGGAGGCGCCGTGCCGTTACCCGCACACGCAGCACCCGCGTTGGGCCCGTCCGCGTCAGCCGCAGAGCGGACCGCACCCGCCGGTGTCCCTCCGCGCAACGCACCGAGGACCGCCACACTCCGCCTCTCCGGTACCGACCAAGGGCGCGTCCAGGCAAGCGAGTTCGTCGAACGCACCCTCGGCGACTGGCAGTTGGACCGGTGCCGTGAGGACGCGCTGACCATCGTCACCGAACTCGCCGCCGGAGCCGTGCGGGACACCCTCGCCGACAACCCGGGCGACGAGACGGCCCCCGAGGTGTGGCTGAAGCTCACTCTCCGCCCCGCCCACCTGGTGTGCGCCGTGACCGACCGGAGCCGCAGCCTGCCCGGATATCCGTCGACGACCGGCCCGCTCAAGGAGCACGGCCGCGGCCTGCACCTCGTCGAGGCCCTGTCCGAGCACTGGGGCTGGACCCGAAGCGCCCCCACGGGCAAGACCGTCTGGGCCATGCTGCCCACCCGGCCCCGCACCTGAGATGACGGAACGGCGAACACCCGCAGCGATGACCGCACCTGTGAAGAGAGGCAAGCCGTCGGCGACGCTCGGGGACGTCGGGCATGTGCCCTGGCGTGACATCAAGGACGCCACCGGTTCCGCCGCGGCCATCCCCTTCCTGCTCGCCGCCATCGCCTCGGGCGACCCGGCCGCCGCCACCACCGGCCTCGACCGGCTGCAGAACCGCATCTGCCAGTACGGCTTCGTCGTCGGCCAGGCCACAGCCGTCACGGTCCCCTTCCTCTGGGACCTCGCACAGCGCCCCCAGGTCACCTGCCGGGTGCAGATCCTCCACCTGCTGCGGAACATCGCCGGTGCACGGCAATGGGGCACCACGGCCGCCGCGTACCCCAAACTCCGTCGCCACCAGGACAATTACGTCGAGTGGGAGTCCGCTGCCCGTCGGGCCGTGCGCGCCGACGGAGGTGCCATCCCGCGCCTGCTCAGTGAACGGGACACCGCACTCGTTCACGCCACCGAGGAACTCGCCGGCGCCCTGGCCGAGTGAGAACGCCCTTGTCCAGCGCCGAGTTATACGCGCTTGGGCAGAGCCGCGTCGATCAGGACCGACGCCGCCGCCCGGGCGGCCGCGCCCGCGGAGGGGTCACGGTCCATCCGGGCGGACAGTCCGGCACCGTCGTACAACAGGTGCAACTGGCGGGCCAGCGCCTCCGGTTCCGCGGCGCCGGCGTCCCGGGCGAGTTCGGTGAACAGGGTCCGGATGGCGGCGCGATAGACGTCGGTGGTCTCCTCGATGGCGCTGCCGTGCTTCGCCTCCGCACTGGCGGCCACGAACGCGCAGCCGCGGTAGGTGGGTTGGGCGAACAGCTCGCTCTGTGCCTCGAAGACCGCCAGGAGTTTCGCGCGCGGGTCGTCGACGCGGTCGATGGCGCGCAGCAGCCGGCCGGTCACCGAGGCGTGCCGTGACTCGAGATACGCGAGGATGAGCTGTTCCTTGCCGCCGAAGGTGTTGTAGAGCGAGGCCTTGGCCACTCCGGCGTGCTCGATGATCCGGTCGATCCCGACCGTCTGCACACCCTCGGCGTAGAACAGTTCGCCCGCGGCCGAGAGCAGGCGCTCCCGGGCCGTCGGAGTCTGTGCGGTCCGCGTCTTCGCCATGCCGCTCACCTTCTCGACAGAGACTTCAAGTCTAACTCGTGACCAGACAGGTCTACTCAATCGTCGCCAGCGCCGCCCGGGCCCTCGCCGCCCGTACGGCCGCGGACAGGGAGGCGACGTCGTACGCGCCGTAGTGCCGTCGGCCGTTGACGAAGAACGTCGGTGTGCCCGAGACGCTGCTGAGGTCCGCGGACTCGACGTCGTCAGCCACCCGTTCCGCGCCCGCGCGGGCCCGCAGATCCCGGCGGAAGGCGTCGGTGTCGAGGCCGATCTGCTCCGCGTAGGCCAGCAGATCCTTCAGCCGCAGGTCTCCCTGATGGGCCATGAGGATGTCGTGCATCTCCCAGTAGCGGCCTTGCAGGGCCGACGCCTCGGCCGCCTCGGCGGCGAGTTGGGCGTTGGGGTGGACGTCCGTGAGAGGCAGGTGCCGCCAGACGTAGCGCAGGTCGTCCCCGAACTCGGCGAGCAGTTCGCGGACCACCGTTTCCGCCAGGCCGCAGTACGGGCATTCGTAGTCCCCGTACTCGACCACGGTCACCGGGGCGTCCAGGGGGCCGCGCACATGGTCCCGTGCGGTGTCGACGGGTTCGCTGAGATCGACGATGGGCTGGCCCTGGCCGAGCAGGGCGCGGGTGCGGGCCGGTGCGGGAAGCAGCGCGATGATCCCGGTCACCGCCCAGGTGATCACGAAGGAGGCGAGCACGGCCGCCAGAATGCCGATCTTCGCCTGTTCGAGCCGCGGTCCGTCGAACGCGAGCGTGGCGATCAGGAGGGACACCGTGAAGCCGACCCCGGCGAGAGTGCCGCCCGCGGTGACCGCGCCCCAGCCGACCGCCGGGCGCAGCCGCCCGCGGCCGAGGCGGGCGGCGATCCAGGTGGCGCCGAGGATGCCCACCGGCTTGCCCACGACGTAGCCGAGCAGGATGCCCAGCGTGATGGGCGAGGTGAACGCGTCCTTGAGCGCGTCGGCGCTGATCGTGAGGCCGGAGTTGGCCAGGGCGAACAGCGGCACGATGACGTAGCTCGTCCAGGGGTGGAACATCCGCTGGAGCCGCTCGTTCGGCGACAGCGCGGTGGCCAGGCCGCGGCGCAGGGTGCGTTCCAGCTCGGGCGTCGGCTGTTCCCGGAAGCCCAGGAAGAGCCGGCTGACCCGCTCCAGCGCACTCCGCTCGGCGGGATGGGCGTACGTGAGCAGACCCATGGCCAGACCGCTGACCACGGGGTCCACCCCCGACCGCAGCAGCGCGCCCCACAGCGCGATGCCCAGCACCGCGTAGACCGCGCCGTGGCGTACACCGGCGCCGCGCACCACGAGCAGGGCGGCGAAGATACCGACGGCCGTGAACAGCGCGGGCAGGTAGATCGAGCCGCTGTAGGCGAAGGCGATGACGGCCAGGGCCAGGAAGTCGTCGGCGACCGCCACGGTGAGCAGGAAGACCCGCAGCCCGCTCGGCAGCCGCGAGCCGAAGACGGCCAGCATGCCGAGGGCGAAGGCCGTGTCGGTGGACATGGCCGCGCCCCAGCCGTGCACCGAGGAGTCGCCGGCGTTGATGGCGAGATAGATCGCGACGGGTACGAGCATGCCGCTGACGCCCGCGACCGCCGAGAGCATGACGCGTCGGCGTTCACGCAGCTCACCCAGGTCGAACTCGCGGCGGGCCTCCAGCCCGACGATGAGGAAGAACAGCGCCATCAACCCGCTGTTGACCCACTCGCGCAGATCCAGGGACACGCCTTGCGAACCGATATGGAACGACATCACGGTCCGCCATACGGATTCGTACGAGTCCGGGGCGGCGTTGGCCCAGACGAGCGCGGCGACCACCGCACCCAGCAGGACCGCGGCGCTGCCGGTCTCGGTCTCCAGGAAGGCACGCAGCGGACCGTGCGCTCCCTTGGGGCACTCGGTCTGCCCGGACATGGAGTCGGTGGTGGAGCCGTTCGCGGAGCCGTTCATGGACGACGCGGTCGTCCCTGGCGCTTCGTCTTGCACGCGCATCCCGATCACTCGTCGTGTCTGCGTCAGTGTAGTGAGCAACGGATCAGGACACGCGTTCCGCGGTCTCCGCCTCGACCGGCCGACGCCCGGCGACCGCCGGTCCGGAGGCCACGGTCAGCCCGCGGACGGGCTGCGGCCTGCCGCGCAGCAGCAGGGCCACGAGGGCCAGCAGCGCGAGGACGATCACCAGCGCACCGTACTCCTCCGACGTCTGGATCAGGCCTCCGCCGTGGACCACGAGAATGCCCGCGACGACGGACGGGATGCCCATGCCGAGGTAGGAGGTGACGAACAGCAGGGACAGGACGCCGGAGCTCTCGTGGGGCCGGGTCAGCGGGAGGACCGTGCGGATACCGCCCTGGAAGCCGCTGCCGAAGCCGAGGCCGGCGACGGCCGTGCCGAGGAAGAACAGGGCGGACGAGCTCAGGTGGATGGCCAGCAGCGTGAGCGCCACTCCGGCGACGAGCGCGCCGATGCCGGTGTACATCACTGTGGTGGTCTGCGCCTTGCGCAGGGCGAGGACGGACATGGCCGCGACGATCGCGAGGACGAAGAGGCCGAGTCCGCCGTAGACGGCGGAGTCGGAGCCGACCAGGGTGCGGATCAGGGCGGGGCCGAGCGAGCCGTAGAACCCGGCGAGTGCCCAGACGGCGAAGATGACGGGAGCGGCGGCCAGGACGGCGCCGCGGACCGTGCGCGGGAGCTTGATCTCGGGCACCAGGCTGGCCAGCGCTCCGCGTTCACGGGCGACGGTCTCTTCGATGAGCGAGACGGCGATCGCCTGGATCACGAACACGACGAGCAGGCCGAGGTAGATCGCGTGGGTCGGAGCGGGCAGGTACTGCACGACGAAACCGCTGACCAGGGCGCCTGTCGCGGTGCCCAGGCCGGGGACGAAGGCGTTCGCCAGTGTGCCGCGCGGCCGGTCGATGTCCATCATCGCGGCCCCGACCGCGCCGAGCGCGGCACCGGTCGACAGGCCCTGGACGATGCGGGCGAGGAGAAGCTCGTCGACGCCGCCGGCGGTGGAGAACACCACCATCGCCACGGCCTGTGCCGCGATCGCGGCGATCAGGACGGGACGGCGTCCGACGTGGTCGGAGAGCTTTCCGAAGACCAGCAGGCTCGACAGGACGGCGATCGCGTAGATGCCGAACACGACCGTGGTGGTGATGGGCGTGAAGCCCCATTCGGCCTGGTAGGCGGCGTAGAGCGGGGTGGGTGCGCTGGAGGCGGCGAGAAGGGAGATCACGACGGAGGCGAGGACGTAGAAGGCCGCCCGGGGCGGTATGGGGCGGCTCGACGTCTTGGTGCGGTCGGATGGTTCGAGCGGGTTCATCGGAGGCCCTTCGCGAGGACGAAGACGGGGATCATCGGAGTCCTGGGCTGTCTGCGCGGCGGTGAGTAGACAGGTCTGTCTGTGTTGGTGGGCAACAAGGTAGACAGCTCTGTCTATTCCCGTCAACGTCCGCGCGCGGGCGGCGATAGACCTTGGGCTTCGTCCCGCCGCTCCGGTTTCAGCACGCCGACATCCCTGAGAACGCGCTGAAACCGCGCTGAATCCGCGGTCGGCCAATCTCTGCCGCATGACAGCGACCCCGCGGGGGGTGGCGGCCGGGGAGGGGACCACCATGAACAGCCTGCGACTGATCCGTCGGCACGCGGCAGCCTTCGGGCGTTTCGCCGGGCTGGGCTGCGGGGTCACGCTGGCGGCCTCGGCGGCCCTGGTCCTGCTCGCGCAGTGGATCCCGTGGATGGCGGCGAACGCGCTGACCACCGTCGTCTCCACCGTGGTCGCCACCGAGTTGCACGCCCGCGTCTCGTTCGGCCACGGACGGCCCGGTCTGGCCGGGCACCTGAAGAGTGCCGCCACCATGATCGCCGGTTGGCTGGTCACGTCGGCCGCGGTCGGAGCGCTGGACGCGTTCCGCCCCGGCGGTGGGCTGGTGCTGCAACAGGCGGTGTACCTGTCGGCCACCGCGCTCGTCGGGATCGGCCGCTATCTCGTGCTGCGACTGGTCGTGTTCGCGGAGCGTGCCCCGAGGCCGCGGGCCGAGGCGAGTGTTCGGCTGCGGGTCGCGTACGACGCCGTGGCGTGAGAGGGGTCGGCGAGGGCAACTGGCGTGACTCGTCGCCTACTTGAGGCATGTCAGTGACCGTCGCAACTCGCCAGCCACCTCCTGCATGTTCATGACGCACGACTCTGGCGACTCCGAGAACTCCTGGGCTACCGTCGGTAACACCTGGCTGTCGCAGCAGGCTCCCGTGCATCTCCCACCCCCCGCACCTCCTCTGGAAGGCCGTCCATGGAGAACTCGTCAGCCCCTGCGGCGATCACCCGTCGGCATGCCCTGACCGTGACGGGCGGCGTCATCGCCGGCGCCGCCCTCGCGGCCAACGCCGTCCCCGCCTTCGGCGCCGAGTCGCAGGACGCCGACGCCATCGTCGTCGGTCACGGACTCGCCGGACTCGTCGCGACCTCCGAACTCGTCGCCGCGGGCCGCAAGGTGCTGTTGCTGGACCAGGAGCCCGAGGCGAGCATCGGCGGGCAGGCCTTCTGGTCCTTCGGTGGCCTGTTCTTCGTCAACTCCGACGAACAGCGCCTGATGGGCGTCACCGACACCTACGACCTGGCCTGGCAGGACTGGCAGGGCGCGGCCGGCTTCGACCGCGGTGTCGACGACCCGAACGGACAGGACTACTGGGCCGCCAAGTGGGCCAAGGCGTATGTGGAGTTCGCGTCCGGCGAGAAGCGGTCCTGGCTGTCCGGACTCGGCGTGCAGTGGTTCCCCATCGTCGGCTGGGCGGAGCGCGGCGGCGGCCTCGCGACCGGACACGGCAACTCCGTGCCCCGCTTCCACGTCACCTGGGGCACCGGCCCTGCCGTGGTCGAGCCGTTCGAGAAGAAGGTGCGGGCCGGCGTCGACGCGGGCAAGGTCACCTTCAAGTTCCGCCACCGCGTGGACGAGTTGGTCACCACCGGCGGGGTCGTCACGGGTGTCCGCGGCGCGCTCCTGGAGCCCTCCACCGCGGCCCGCGGCACCTCCAGCTCCCGCACGGTCGTCGGCGACTTCGAACTGCGCGCCCCGGTCGTCGTCGTCACCTCCGGCGGCATCGGCGCCAACCACGACCTGGTCCGGCAGAACTGGCCCGCCCGGATGGGCACTCCGCCGAAGTTCATGGTCACCGGCGTGCCCGCGCACGTGGACGGCCGCATGCTCGGCATCACCCAGAAGGCGGGCGGCCGGATCGTCAACCCGGACCGCATGTGGCACTACACCGAAGGCCTCAGGAACTACGACCCGATCTGGCCGAACCACGGCATCCGCATCCTCCCCGGCCCGTCCTCGATGTGGTTCGACGCCACCGGCAAGCGGTTCGACTCGCCCGACATCCCGGGCTACGACACCCTGCACACCCTGAGATCGATCACCGCCTCCGGCTACGACTACTCCTGGTTCGTGACCACGCAGAAGATCATCGCCAAGGAGTTCGCGCTCTCCGGCTCCGAACAGAACCCGGACCTCACCAACAAGAACATCTGGCAGCTGCTGTCCCGGATCTGGCAGACCCCGGAGCCGATCGAGAAGTTCAAGAACAAGGGCGCGGACTTCGTCGTCGCGACCACGCTCACCGATCTCGTCACCGGCATGAACAAGCTCACCGGCGACAACCTGATCGTCCTCGACGACCTCAAGCGCCAGATCGAGGCCCGCGACCGGGAGATCACCAACTCGTACTCCAAGGACACCCAGGTCATGGGCATCCGGAACGCCCTGAACTACACAGGAGACTCCCTCAGCCGTACGGCGGCCATCCACCGGATCCTCGACTCCAGCGCCGGGCCGCTGATCGCCGTGCGCCTCAACGTCCTCACCCGCAAGACCCTCGGCGGTCTCCAGACCGACCTCTCGGGCCGTGTCCTCAACGCCGCGGGCAGTCCGATTCCCGGTCTGTACGCGGCCGGTGAGGTCGCCGGCTTCGGCGGCGGCGGTGTCCACGGCTACCGCTCGCTGGAGGGTACCTTCCTCGGCGGCTGCCTCTTCTCCGGCCGAGCGGCCGGACGGGCCGCAGCGGCGGCGACCGCGACCTGACCGGCGGACTGCTCGTCACCGGCGGACGGCTCGTCTCCGGCGGACTGCTCGTCGGGCGTGCCCACTTGGCCCACGTGGTCTTCGTGGCTAGGCGCGCTCGACGAGCAACTCCGCCAGGTTGTCCGCGAATTCGGTGATCAGGTCCAGCAGCGGGCCGCCACGGGCCACTCGGAATCCGTGGCGGCGAGCCCAGAACGCGGCCTGGACGGCGTGGAACTGGGCCCATCGCCGGACGCGTTCGCGGTCGACCTCCGCGGCCTCGGCGAAGACGTCCAGAATGCGGTGGACGGCCTTGCCCTGGTCGTCCGCCTCCAGAATGCCGAGCCCGCGGGACTTGAGCAGGGCGCCACTGTCGTAGGCCGGATCCCCCACGTAGCCCTTGGGGTCCACGGCCAGCCAGGGTTCACGCTCGGCGCGCAGGATGTTCTTGCCGTGCAGGTCGCCATGGATGAGGAGGTCGGGCTGCTCGCGGCCCACCTCACGGACGGTCGCCACAGCCGCGTCGACCGTTCGGCGCGACAGGGCATCGCCGAACTCCTCGGCGTCCGTACGGAGTTGCTGTTCCCAGGCGTCGGTCTGCTCCCGCAGTCGGGGGAGGTCGGGCGGCGCGGGTACGGCCAGGCGTCGATTGATCCGCCCGGCGACCGACACCACCTCGTCGCCGTCCTCGACTTCCGCGAGCGTCGACGGGTGCACCCGTTCCAGCAGCATGGCGAACCGTTCGTCGTCACGCGCGTACAGGAGGACGGCTCCGCGCCCGTGCCAGGCCTCGAAGGCGTCCGGCTCATGGACGTTGCCGGGATGGGGGAACGACACCTTCATCACGGCCGGCGACCGGTCCGGGCGTCGCACCGGGACGATGACCCCGACACCGCCGTGCATGACCTCGCCGTCCTGCGTACAGCCCCAGACCCGCAGCAACTCGTCGACGATTCCGGGCAGTTCGGTGAGCCAGACGGCCCCCGTCTCGCCCTCCCGTTCGACCGTGCTCCGCGCGAATGTCTCCGGTACCTCGATCATTCGGGAACCCTACGCGCGACCGTCGGCGCGCGTCTCCCGGACCGGGCGGTGACGCCCGGCCAGGAGACGGAAGGGGCGATCAGGCCTGCGCCGCTTCCTCCGGCGCCAGCAGGATCGCGGCGTGGCTGGAGTGGGCGACGGCGTCGCTGACCCGCGGGTCGAAGAGCGCTTCGATGGATCCCCGGTGGTGCGGGGTGAGGACGATGAGGTCGGCGTCGAACTCATCGGCCGCCTCGGAGATGGCGGCGGCGACCTGGGTGGTCAGACCCCTGGCCAGAGCGGGCTCGGCCTTGATCCCCTTGTCCCGCAGGGTGGCCACGGCCTCGTCGAGGATGGCCTTCGCCTCGGAGTCGTCCTCGAGCGGAACCACCGCGGCGAGGTTGGCGGCGGAGGCGACGACGTGCAGAACCCGGACCTCGGCGTCCGCCGACTGGGCCAGCTCACCCGCCAGCCGGAGGGCGGACTGCCGGGCGGGGCTGGGATCGACGGCGACCAGAATGCGCTTGAACATGGCTGTTTGTTCCCCTTCTAAGAAGGCCGGAGCCTTCGCTGTGACCAGGGACGCCGAAAACCGGTGTCATACACACCAACATTCGGGGTGGCGCAGGCCTTCCCGAAATCCACCACGTGATCGTTCTGTCCGGCGATCACCGGATCGGAGTCGGGGTCCGTCGAGGTCTACGGTGCTGTCATGCACGATGAGGCCCCGCACCGCGAACTGATCCGACGTCTGCACAGCGACCTCCCCGAGGGACGTGTCGTCACCGACCCCGGCGTGATGGCGGGGTACGCGCACGACGAGGCCGAGTGGGCGCCGTACGGGAAACCGGCGGCGGTGGTGCGGCCGCGGACCGCCGAAGAGGTGCAGCGGGTCGTGCGTGCCTGTCTCGATCACGGGGCTCCGGTGGTGACCCGCGGTGCCGGGACCGGGCTGTCGGGCGGGGCGAACGCCGTGGACGGGGCGGTGGTGCTGTCCACCGAGGCCATGTCGGCCATCAAGCAGATCGACCCGCTGGAGCGGCTCGCGGTCGTGGAACCCGGCGTCGTCAACGACGACCTCCGCGCCGCCTGTGCCGAGCAGGACCTGTGGTACCCGCCGGACCCGGCCAGCGCCCCCTGGTCCACGATCGGCGGCAACGTCGCCACCAACGCGGGCGGGCTGTGCTGCGTGAAGTACGGGGTCACCCGCGACTACGTCCTGGGGCTCCAGTTCGTCACCGGGACCGGCGAACTGGTCCGGGTGGGACGTCGTACGGCCAAGGGCGTGGCCGGCTACGACCTGACCGGTCTGCTCGTCGGATCCGAGGGGACGCTCGGCGTCATCACCGAGGTGACGGTGCGCCTGCGTCCCAGTCGCGCCCCCGAACACACGGTGGCCGGCTACTTCTCCTCCGTCGTGGACGCGGGGCATGCCGTCGCGGCCGTGGCCGCCGCCGGAGTGGTGCCGTCGGCGCTCGAACTGATCGACCGGTACTGCCTCGAAGCCGTGGACGCCTGGAAGCACATGGGCCTGTCGACGGAGGCGGACGTGGTCGTGCTGGGGCGGACCGACGCGCCGGGGAAGGCGGGCGAGGAGGAGGCCGAGACCATCCGGCGGTGCTTCGAGAGCGCCGGTGCCACCTGGGCGGTCCGGTCCACCGACCCGCAGGAGGCGGACGCCCTGTTCGAGGCGCGGCGCCTGGCCTATCCGGCGCTGGAACGGCTGGGCCCGGTCCTCACCGAGGACATCTGCGTGCCGAAGTCCGCCGTGCCGGAGATGCTCGGCCGCATCCACGCCATCGCCGAGCGCCACGAGACGCTCATCGCGAACATCGCGCACGCGGGCGACGGCAACCTCCACCCGCTGCTGATCACCCCGCCCGACGACGAGCCCGCGCGGGCCCGGGCCCAGGCCGCGTTCCACGACATCATCGCCGAGGCCCTCGCCCTCGGCGGCACGGTCACCGGCGAACACGGCGTGGGCCTGCTCAAACGCGAGGGCCTGCGTGCCGAGGTGGGTCCCGAGGTGATGGCGCTGAACCGTGCGGTCAAGGACGCCCTCGACCCTCGGGGCCTGTTCAACCCGGGCAAGGTGCTGGGGTAGTTGAGGAACGGGGGACTCGACGCAGTGCCTCGTATCAGACGCAGGCACCGACTCCGCCGAGGGGGACGTCCGCGGTCTCTGCGCCGGGCCGCATTAATGTCGTAGGCATGACCGACAACTCTCTGCGCACTGTCACCGTCGAGCGGACCGCCCCCGGACGCTTCGTCGCGACCAACGCCCGCGGCGGCACGCTCGCCTTCGGCACCGGCTCCGACGCCGACGACACCGCGTTCACCCCCGTCGAACTGCTCCTCGCCGCGCTCGGCGGCTGCACCGCCGTGGACGTCGACGTCGCCACCAGCCGGCACGCGGAGCCCACGACGTTCACCGTCACGGTCAGCGGCAACAAGGTCAGCGACGAACTCGGCAACCGCCTGACCGATCTCGCGGTCGCGTTCTCCGTCGCCTTCCCGGACGGCGAGGGCGCCGACCGCGCCCGCGCGATCCTGCCCCGCGCGGTGAAGACCTCCCACGACCGGCTCTGCACGGTCAGCCGCACGGTCGAGATCGGTACGCCGGTCACGTCGACGGTCGAGGACGTGTGACGGTGCCTGGGGCGGCCTGACTCGGGTGGCCGTCCTTCTTCGAAGAAGTCGTGCTCGGGGATGTCGTCGTCGACGACCTCCTCCAGGGCGAAAGCCGCAAACGCTGCTCGCCGAGACTCGTCCGCGTCCGGGTCAGGCCGACCTCTCCTGCTCGTGGATCGGGGCGGGTGCGTCGACCGCGTCGCGTAGCGCGCTCAGTCCGGTGGCGAGAGCGTGCTGTTCGGCAGGGCTCATGTGGGCCATCGCCTGACGGAGGGCCTCTTCCCGACGGTGCCTGATGTCGTGCAGATGAGCGATGCCGGTCTCGGTGAGTTCCAGCCGCATCTCGCGTCGGTCCTCGGGGCGGGGGACACGGCGGAGGAATCCGGCGGCCTGGAGGCGGTCGCACAGGCGGGTGACGGATGGCGGGGCGGCACACAGCCGTCGGCCCAGCGTGCTCAGATTGATGCCGGGTTCGCGGTCGATGACGTACATCACGCGGGTCTGGATGGAGGAGAGGGGTGCGGTGCTCAGTGTGGCGCGGCTGCGTTCCCAGGCTATTTCGAGGTGCTCCAGGACCGGTCCGATTTCGGGCAGGGCGGGGGAGATGTGCTGGTCGTGGGAGGCGTCGGCCTCGCGCATGTGACACTCCCGAGTGGGTGGATCGTGCCCGTTCCGGCTGGTCGTTGTGAGCAGTCGCACAGACGAAGATATGTGAAGGAAAGAGGGACCGGTACCGGTGGAGAGACCCAGTGCGGTTGAGCGTGCTCTGCGGGAGGCCGCTCCCCATGAGATTTTTGACGTGCTCCGCTCGCTGATCGAGCGCCGATTCCGGGCCGGGGCCGTGGAGTTGCTGATGGCGGACTACGCGATGACCCGTCTTCAGCCCGTCGGGGTGCTGCCGCATACTCTGCGGCCGTTGTCAGTGTACGAGAGCGCACCTGGTCGTGCCTTTGGTGCCCAGGAGCCGCACTGCGTGCGCGATGTCTCCGGGTCGGAGGTGACCGTGCATGTTCCGGTCAGCGTCAGGGGGGACCGGCTCGGGGTGCTGAGCGTCTCTCTGCCGGGCACGGACGAACCTGCGGCGGAGGTGCTGGAGGAGCTCCGGCAGTATGCGGACGCCCTGGCGCACGAGGTGGTCGTCGCCGAGCGCGACACGGATGTGTTCCTCCAGGCGCGGCGTGCGGAGCGGCTGACGCTCGCCGCCGAGATGCAGTGGCAGTTGCTGCCGGGGCGCTCCTGCGCCCGGCCGGAGTACAGCCTCGGGGCCCAGCTGGAGCCGGCGTATGCCATCTTCGGCGACAGCTTCGACTGGTCGGCCTCCGCCGACGACCTGTTCCTGACCGTCAGCAACGGGATGGGCGAGGGGATCGAGGCCGCCCTGCTGACCAACCTCGCCGTCAACGCCCTGCGCAACGCACGTCGCGCCGGCCTCGACCTGAGCGACCAGGCGTACCTCGCCGACCAGGCTGTCTACGGGCAGCACCAGGGGAGCCGGTACCTGTCGACGCTGTTGCTCCGCTTCCATCTCCCGACGGGAGAGGTGGAGATCATCGACGCGGGCTCTCCGCAGATGTGGCGACTGCGGGCGGGCGTGGTCGAGACGATCGACCTGGAGGCGCAGATGCCGTTGGGGATGTTCGAGGACACCGCCTACGTCTCTCAGCGCATCGTCGTCGAGCCCGGAGACCGTCTTCTGTTCATCAGCGACGGGGTCTACGACGCGCTCTCCCCTGGTGGGGAGAAGTACAGCCTGCGCGCCCTGGCGAAGTCGATCACCAGCACGCGTCTGCTGCCCGCGTCCCAGGTGCCCAGGGTGATGCTGCAAGAACTGCTGGGGCACCGGGGTGCCGGTCCGGCGGCGGACGATTCCCTGGTGATGTGCCTGGACTGGTACGGGCGCTCGGCGGCGGCCGGTTAGAACCAGCGCTTTCCCCTAGGGCCCTCGTGTGAAGGTTTCGCCTCTTTGGTGTTGACGACGTGTGGAGCCCACCCTTCAGGGCAGTCGATGTCCGCGGCGGGTTGCTATTGAGCTGCCCGCTGGACAATGATTGCCGCACGGCAACTAATTTGCTTGCCGCACGGCAAGTGATTGTCGTCGATCCAGGAGGGTGGTGCGGTTCGCCCAGGGCGGGCCCATTTTATGGCCTCTACCAAGGGCAATCCCCTCACCCGGTCACGGCTGTGGGGCTCGGCTCCCTGCCCCGTCATCGTGGCTGATGGGACAGGTACCGTCATCGAGCTGAACGACGCGGCAGGTCACCTCCTGGGAGACGCGGTACCGGGCACGAGCATGCGGGACGTGGTTCCGGACTGGTTGGCCCGGGCCCACCAGGCAGCGGTCGCGGACGCTGTCCACGCGTCGTCGACGGACGGGGGCACGACTCGTTCGGAGCCGGTGTCGGGGCGGATCGCGGCGTACACCTTCGAGGCGCATCCCACTCTGAACGCGGACGGAAGCGTGGTGTGGTGGCTGGTCGACGACACAGAGCGCCGACTCGCCGAAGAGGCACTCGCCACCGAGCGTGAACGCACCAGATTTCTCGCGGAGGCGTCCAATGTCCTGCTGGCCTCGTTGAACACCGGCAGATGCATGGCCGCGACCGCGCAGCTCGCCGCCGAGTACCTCGCGGACGTCGCGATCGTCGTCGCCCCCGCGACCGGCGGCAAACTGCCCGTCGCCCGCGCCGTATCGGGCCAGGAGGCCGACCGCGCCCTCGTTGTCGCCGATCCGGCCGATCTCCCGGGACTGGGCGAGGCGTTGCAGGGCTTCCCGCCTGTTCCCTCCCGCTGGATCGACCCCACGGCACTGCCCGTCTGGGCGCTGCCGGACAGCTGCGAGGCATCGATCGGGTCGGTCGTCGTCACCCCGCTGCCCGGTCACGGCGTCCCGGCCGGAGCCCTCATCCTCCTGCGCGCGACAGACCGGCCGCAGTTCAACGAGAACGAGGAGATCTTCACCCGGCTCTTCGCCGCACGGGCCGGGGCCGCCCTGTCGGCCGCCCGCCTTTACAGCGAACAGAGCGCCATAACGCAGACCCTGATGCGGGATCTGCTGCCACCCACCCTCCAACGCCTGGACGGTGTGGAGATCGCCGGCGGCTACCGGCCCGCGGCCGCGGCGGAGCGCGTGGGCGGCGACTTCTATGACGTCCACCCCGGAAGCACCCCGGCGGACGCGTCGTTGGTGATCCTCGGGGACGTGTGCGGCAAGGGGCTGGAAGCCGCGGTCCTCACCGGCAAGATCCGTAACACCCTCCAGGCGCTGCTGCCGATGGCCGACGACCACGAACGGATGCTGCGGCTCCTCAACGGCGCGCTGCTGTCCTCCCACCACACACGTTTCGCGACCATGGTGCTGGCCTCGGTCCAGCGCGCCGACAACCATGTGCGACTGCGTCTCACCTCGGCCGGCCACCCCAGCCCGCTGGTGGTACGCCGGGACGGCACCGTCGAGGAGATCACCACCCATGGTTCCCTCATCGGCGTGCTTCCGGCGATCGAGGCCCACTCCGTCGAGACCGTTCTGCGGCCGGGCGACACCTGCCTGCTCTACACCGACGGATTCACCGAAGCCCGCGGCGGACCGCTGGGCGAGGAGCTGTTCGGCGACGAACGCCTGCGACAAGCCCTGTCGGACTGCGCCGACATGCCCGCCGAAGCCGTCGTCGACCGAATCCAGATGCTCGCTTCACAGTGGCTGCGCAACGGCCCCCACGACGACATGGCCCTGATCGCCATCAGCGCACCCCGAACCAATCACCTCAGCGCCGTCGACGGACACACCCGGGGCAGGTACACCGCATGAACACCGTCACCGAAGGCGAGGCCGAAGCCGGAGACAGGCAGGACCAGCTCTGGGCAGCCGTGACCAGCCGCGACGAATACCGGGCCGCCGACATCGTCTTCGCCGCCCTCGACAGCGGTATGGACGCCGAAACGGTCCTCCTGGACCTCCTCGCCCCGCTCCAGGTGAGGGTGGGAGCCGAGTGGGCGGCCAACCGGCTGAGCGTCGCCCAGGAGCACGCGGCCAGCGCCATCACCGAACGCGTGGTCGCCGCCCTCGCCCACCATCCGGCCCGTCGCACCCAGCCCACCCTCGGCCGGATCACCGTGGCCTGCGTGGAACAGGAATGGCACTCCCTGCCGGCCCGCCTCCTTGCCGAAGTCCTCACCCTTCGCGGCTGGCAGGTCGACTTCCTCGGTGCCCAGGTCCCGACCCCGCACCTCATCGCCCACCTTCACAACACCGGTGCGGACGCCGTCGCCCTGTCCTCCTCGATCCCGACCCGGTTGCCGGCGGCTCATGCGGCGATCACCGCTTGTCAGGCCATCGGGATACCCGTACTCGTCGGCGGCGCCGCCTTCGGACCCGATGGCCGCTACGCCCGTCTCCTCGGCGCCAACGCCTGGGCCCCGGACGCACGCGCCGCCGCCCGGCAGCTCGCCGAGGGCATTCCCGCCCCCAACCTGGCCACCGGGCGGCAGCAGATCGACGACCTGCCGCACCTCGCCGACCAGGAATACACGCTCGTCGCCCGCACCCAGCCGCAGCTGGTCAAAACGGTCGTCTCCCAGCTCGAAGACCGTTTCCCGGCCATGGCCGACTACACCCGGAACCAACGCGAGCGCACCGCCGAAGACATCGCCCACATCGTCGAGTTCCTCACCGTGGCCCTCTACACCGACGAAAGCGACCTCTTCACCTCGTTCATCACCTGGACCGCGGGCATTCTCACCGCACGCCGTGTGCCTGTCCGGTCCCTCAACCCGACCCTCGACATCCTGGCCACCGAACTCAAGGACTTCCCACGGTCCGTGTCACTCCTTGACCAGGCCCGTTCCGCCCTGTTCCGCGGACACATCACCACCGACACACCCCCCGGAGTCCCCGCATGACGCCGATGCCTTCCTCGCTCACCGTCACCCTTGAGGCCGGCCGCGGCACCGCCAGTCTCCACCTGGCCGGAGGCCTGGACTACGACACCGGTGACGGACTGGTCCAGCACGCCGACCAGTGCCTCGCCGACCACCCCGAACTGCACGACCTGCGCCTCGACTGCGCAGAGCTCGGCTTCTGCGACTCCATCGGCCTCTCCTCCCTCCTGATGATCCGCCGCAGAACCGACGCACGTGCCGTGCGGCTGCACCTGGACAACACGCCGCCGTTCCTTCAACGCCTGCTCCACGTGACCGGAATCCAGCAGCTCTTCACGCAGCCGCACACGTCTCAGCAGGCCGAGTAACCGGCCCCACGAGCGGAAAGCGTGGTGTGTTCAAGCTCCGCGCAGTCCCTGGAGAGTCGATCGCCCGAGCTGAAAGCCACCTGGCCCACGGCCTCGGAGGAGGCTGCCTGCACTTCCGGCACGTGCCGTTAGGACCCAGCGGCTGCCGCACGACCATCTCCAGTTCGGGGAGGTCGCGTACAAGCCTGCACGCGGTGCGCGTGGACGAGATTCCCTCGGCCGGAGACGGCAGGCAACAGACTCCGTTCAGAGAGAAGACATCGTGCTCCCAGACAGCGGCGGCTCGCCGCAACACCTCAGAGTCCATACGGCCGACCACGGCGGCGTCAGCGTCGTGACTCCGGTCGGAGAGATCGACAGCGACAGTTGCGGGGCGCTGCGCGCGGCCCTCCAGGACTGCGTGGATCGCACCGGACGTATCGCGCTCGACCTCTCCGGCGTCTCCTTCATGGACTCCACCGGCATCAACGTCCTGCTGACCGCAGCGCGGTCACTGCGGGACCGGCCCGGCACGTGGATCCGGATCGCGGCCCCGTCCCAGCCGGTCCTGCGGGTTCTGCAGCTTGTCGGAGTCGAGACCGTTCTCACGATTCGCGCCTCGCTCGCCGATGCCCTCTCCGAGTGAGGATGTCGGCTGGCACAGATGGATCGGAGTGGGGGACGGAGCGCGGCAGAAGCTGGAGCGTGGCAGTCTCGCCGGCGTCTCCCCGGCCGTACTCGAAGCGGTCGCCCGCGCGCTCCGGCTGGACGACGCCGTACGTGCCCACCTGCTGAATCCGGCGCAGACCGCCGACGGCTCCGAGGTCCTCATGCAGGCGGCCAAGGACGGGATCGCCGGGATGTTCGGAGCGTTCCCCGAGTTCCACTCCAACATCTTCCGAGTGATCGCCGAAGGCGACCTTGTCGTGATCCAGTCCCGCGGTACGTTCACACCGGACATGGCCTCCGGCGTCTTCGACATCTACCGGGTGCAGCACGGCAAGGTGGTGGAGCACTGGGACATCGTCCAGAACGTGCCCTCCAGTTCCGCCAACGACAACTCGATGTTCGGACGCGACGAACGAGAGCCGGGGCACTGCCTCACAGCAGTACCCCGGCTTCCACCAATCCGCGACCGGGCGCGCATCCCTGAACGCACGCCCCGTGATCTCACAGGGCTGCCTCGTACATAGCGGTGAATGCCCGCGGCGGCGAAGCTGGCGGTCTGAACGTCTTCCTCAACCTCTCCCATCGGCTGGCCGTCTTGCAGGGGGAGCTTCGCCTGCACCATCCTGTCCCGGTCGTGCGACGGCTGCTGGGCCTCACCGGTACGGACTACCTCCTGGCGGAGGGGTACTCGGGCATCGACAGAGTCGAGTTCGCACCTCCCAGTCGTCCAGCGGAGCCGCATGATCAGTGACCGGATGACGGAGATCCTGCGACTGCTGCAGACCAAGGAATGGCCGGACGTGGCGGCGGACACAGCCGATCTGCTTGCCATGGACGGGATCGCCGTCAGCGCGGGCAACGCACCGCTCGGAACGGAGATCCTGTGGTCCTCCGGCGGCCTCGCGCACGCCTTCGAGGACCTGCAGCTCACTCTCGGATACGGTCCGGGGCCGGACTGCCTGGCCGGCGGCACCACGGTGCGCGTGCCCGAACTGAGCCGCGTGCGAGAGGACCGCTGGCCCGCTCTCGTGATCGAGGCATCGGCCCTGAACGTGCGGGCGGTGTTCTGCTTCCCCCTGCAGATCGGTGCCATCACCTTGGGCGTGCTGACGCTGGTCAGAAGCAGTCCCGGGCATCTGACCCCGGCGCAGGGCGACGATGTGAACGTCCTTGCGGTCACGCTGGCCAACCGGGTGCTGGATCTCGGGAGCCCGCTGCTGTCCGCCGCGGAGAACCAGGACCTGTCCCCTCCGGTCCTGCACCAGGCCGTCCTGCACCAGGCGACCGGCATGGTCAGCGTCCAGTTGTCCGTATCCCTTGGGGAGGCACTGCTGCGGCTGCGTGCCCACGCCTACGGCAACAGCCGCACTCTCACCGACACGGCTCGGGACGTCGTGGAGCGGCGACTGCGGTTCGAACCCGATCCGCACCCGACGAACCCCGCAGATGACAAGGACGAGGACTGAGCGAGATGGCAACCCGTGAACAGCAACTCACCGAAGTCTTCGTCGAGGTCGCCGACTCCCTGATCGACGACTTCGACGTCATCGACTTCCTGCAGAACCTGTCCGTGCACTGTATGGAACTGCTGGACGTCGCCGCCGTCGGCATCCTGCTCGCGGACGACGACGGCAGGCTCCACCTCCTGGCCGCCTCCGACGAACACACCCGGCTGCTGGAACTCTTCGCCCTCCAGCACGACCAGGGTCCCTGCGTCGACTGCTATCGCGACGGCCTGCCACGGATCGACGTCAGCCTCACCGACCCCGCCGCGGCCACGATGTGGCCGGAGTTCGCCCGTGGCGCCGAGGCCGTCGGTTTCGTCGCCACCAACGCCCTGCCGCTGCGCCTGCGAGGTCGGATCATCGGCGCGCTCAGCCTCTTCCAGACCCGCCCCGAGCCACTGGCCGACCAAGACCTCACCCTGGCCCAGGCTCTCGGTGACGTGGCCACCATCGCCATCCTCCAGCAGCGCACGCTCGCCCACAGCGAGGCCGAGCGCGACCAGCTCCAGTACGCCCTCAACAGCCGTATCGTCATCGAACAGGTCAAGGGCATCCTCACCGAGCGCTGGCAGATGCCCATCGACGAAGCGTTCAGCGTCTTGCGCGCCTACGCCCGCTCCCACAACCTCAAACTCTCCGCCCTCGCCCGGGAGATCGCCGAGGGCACACAGGACACCGACACCATCCGCGCATCTGCCGAACCACCTGTTGAGCGGGACTCCTGACGGTCGCCACATCCGCGGCGGGCTCGCCCCGAAGGATTGGCGGGGAGGCGGCGCTTGACCTCCCCAGGCGTTGCGCCGCTCCCCACCAGCCAACTCCGGCTACCCGCTGTCTCTGCGTCTACGCTCCCTCAGTCCGGCGAGAACGCAGCAATGTCACCGCTGTGGTCAGGTGCTTCTGCAGGTGCGCCGGCATCGATTCCTGCCGTGTCGTCGCGACCACCGACTCCGCCACGTCGTGCAGTTTGACGTTGGCATGCTGGGACACCCACACCAGGATCTGCCACGCCTCCTCCGCCGTGCACGACCAGAGCGCCATCAACACGCCCCGAGCCAGGTCGACGACCGGCCGCCGCCGCAGCGCCTCCTTGAGCTGCTCCGTTTCCTCGAACAGCAACTCGGCCCGCTCCTCGCCTTGCGGCGAGGCACTGTCACGGCTTTCGCCATCGGCCACGCTGGGTGGTGTGCCGGATCCCGCTCGCCCGGCGCTGCCGTGGCGCGGGCCTAAGGACTGGGGAGGTTGCATGCCTGACGCCTTCCCACACACTTCGTCCACATACCTCACCCTGCGCCAAGAGGCCCAATTCACGAAGCCGCGAGGTCGCCGACCGGGTCCTGAGCGCAGCAGCCCTCCCAGCACCAGCGGGACGGCTTCCCCCGCTCGTGGCTGAACCGGGGAAGCCGTCAGACGTGTCCGACAGGCTCGGAGCAGGCGTTCGCGGACCGGGGCTGCTCGGTTCGGACCGAGCCCGGTTCGCGTACGGCCGGTGTCGGCACTCCGAGCGCCTTCGCGAGTTGGGGCACGAGACGGAAGCGGGCGACGCGTGACTGGATGGCCGCCTTGCTCTTGCCGGTCCGGCACGGCGAGCCCCCCGGAGCGGCCCAGGCGGACATCGGGCAGGCGGGCGATTTCACACGCTTGAAGCGGCGGTCATCCCAATCACCGAGACCACCGGCACCTCACGCACCCGGCCTGAGCTCGGTGCGGTCTTCCACCCGCTGCTTGAGGCCGGTGTTGAAGGCGGCGTACCCGTCTTTTTTGGGTGTTCTGAGGAAGGGCCGGATCAGGGTGACCAGGGCTCCGGAGAATTCCTCGTGGTTGGTCAGGCGGGTGGTGCCGTCGTGGTTGGGGGAAAGGACGAAGGAGTGCCGGCCGTGGAACAGCTGCTTGATGCCGAGCGTGCCGACCCACCGCAGTTCCTGGCCAGGTGTCGCGACGGTGACCGTGGGCCTGAAGGTCATGCCCGGCATGCGCATCGTGAGCCGGCTTCCCACTCGAGCGGTTCCTTCTGCTGCGGAGAAGGTGCTCCACTCGCCGTAGGCGGAGAAGTCGGTGAGGACGTCCCACACCGCTTGCGGGGTGGCGTCGATGTCTATGACGGCGGTGAGGACCGGCTTCATGGTGGTTTCCACTTCTGGCTGGTGCAGGCGACAGGGGCGGGGGTTCGGCGCGCGGGTGGTCCACCGGTGGTCGGTGGGGCCGGGGGCCGGCGTGGAGCGCAGTCCACGGCGGTCAGGGCGTCACGCCCGGCGCGGCCCTGCTGGAGGAGGGGGCGCTGTGGGTGCTGGTGGCCGTGGTCTCCCGCAGGCCGTGGTCGATGAAGTCGATCATCCAGGTGAAGCTGTCGTCGATGTCGGTGGCGAACCGGAACCCGCCGGCTGCTTCCAGCGACGCGTATCCGTGCAGGACGGTGCGCAGCATCCGTAGCGCGTGGATCTGCTGGTCGGGGTCGATCCGGTAGCCGTGCAGCATGGCCGCCCAGGAGTCGACCACCCGGTTGAGGGCGTCGATGAGGGGGTCGTCGGGTCCGGTCGGGACGGCGGCGTTGGCTGCGGCGTATCTGCCGTGGTGGTCCTTGACGAACGTCCGCATCGCCTGTGCGCCGCGGACCAGGGCTTCGGTGCCGGACCGGCCCTGGATGGCGTCGCGGATGGCGTCGGCGCACTGGTTCATGGCCAGGATGGCGATCCGGTGGGCGAGTTCGGTCTGGCCGCTGACGTGCTTGTAGAGCGAGGGGGTCTTGACCCCGAGCCTTTCGGCGACCAGGCCCATGCCGAGCTGGTCGAACCCGACCTCGTCGACCAGGGCGGCGGCGGCTTCGGTGACCGTCGCGGCGGTGAGTCCGGCCCTAGGCACGGCCGGCCGCCTTGGCCAGGAACGGCAGGGCCAGCGCGAGGACCTGGTCGGGGGTCTGGGCGTGCGGGTAGTGGCCCGCGCCGTCGATCACGGCGAGCTCGCCGAGGCCGGCGGGCAGGTCGGCGATGATCTTCGCCCCTTCGGCGCGGGGGTCGGCCCAGTCGGGGTCCAGGCTGCCTTCGACGATCAGGACCGGGCAGGTGACGTGGGCGAGCTGGGCGCCGGCGTCGGTGGGCTTGGACTTGCACATGTCCTGCAGGGCCTTCATCCGGCCGGGCTCACTCAACGTGGCCTCGATGCGGGCCAGTTCGCTGTTCCAGTCGGCGGGCTTGGCCGGGTAGGCCACGTCGAGGTACTTCTTCCAGTCCGCCAGGCGTCCCCGGACGATGACCTGTGCCATCCGCGTGTACCCGGTCCGGAAGCGCTTGACCCGGATCAGCCCGCCCAGGTCGACCGGCTGCGCACGGGTGAACGGAGCCAGCTCGATCACTCCGCTGATCACGTCGGGCGCGGTGGCGGCCGCGATGGTCGCGGCGCCGCCGCTGATCGACTGCCCGATGATCACGGCCGGGCCGCCGAGGTGACGCACGACGGCGACCAGATCTCCGGCGATGTCGGTGCGGCTGTAACCGTCCCAGCCGAGGCTGGACTCGCCGCACCCGCGGATGTCGACGTTCGCGACCCGGTATCCGGCGGCCACCAGGCCGGGGACGAGGAAGCGGTAGGAGTGCCGGCTGTCGCCGATACCGTGCGCCAGCACGACGAGGGGGCCCTCCCCGGTCACGTCGAAGGCGATGGTGTTCTTGCCGATTCTCAGGTGCTCGGTCATGTCGTCCTCCATAAAATGGCTAACGTGATTAGCCATAGACTAGTCACGTTAGCCGTGAGGGTCAACGCCGCACCCAGCCGCGCTCGTTCGGGGACCGGGCATCGGGAGCTGTACGGAGATCCGCGCGCGGTGTGGAGCCGGTGGGCCGACGATGTCCGGGGCCACGGCAGCGGCGGCGTGAAGGCCACGGCCCGGTCCGCCCGACCCTGGACCCTGCCCGGGTCTGGCTGTGAGTGCCCGTCATGTCTTGGCCGATACCTCTGCCCGGGCGGCTGACGCGGACCCGCTACCGCTTTGCGCCGGATCTGTCCGTCGCCGTACCGCACGTCCTCTGGACACAACGGTCGTCTTCCTTACGGAACGGTGTCAGTCCTGCACGAGCTGATCGGCCAGTCGACGTGCCTGGACCAGCAGTGCGCCGTGTGTCGCCAGTGCGTCGGGATCGTCGCGCACAGTGCCGGGCAGCTGTCGGTGGAGTTCGTCGAGGCTGCGGCGGAGCTCGTCGACGGCGTCGCGCAGGGCCTTGTGGGCCGGCTGCTCAGTGCCGGTTTCCGCGAAACGGGTCTGGCCGTAGAGCCCGATCGCCCGGGCGGCATGGCGCAGGAAGTCGGCGTAGGGGCCGGTGAGTTGGGGGCCGGTGCGGACCGCCTCGTTGTCGTGGGCGATCTCCAGCACGGTGCGGGTCACACCGGCGATGTGTACGGCGACCTGGTCCAGGACGGCCAGCGCGTCGTCGTAGCCCTTGCCGGGCCGGGGGATGCCGCCCGCGCCGAGCCCGCGGTGATTGCCCCGCATGCTTTCGCGGCTCCAGCCGATCGCGGAACGGGCCTGGTCGACCAGGCGACCCAGCCGCAGCGCGCGCTCGTGCCAGACCCGGGCCGCGTTGTCCTCCCACTCACCGTCGGCGAGCGCCTCGGCCACCGTGGAGAGAATCCGTTCGGCTTCGTCGGCGGCGTCCTTGAGGGCGGCACGGGTGTCACGCAGATACACCGGGGGCCGGACCAGCGCGTTGACCGCGATGCCGACCACCGCGCCGAAGACCGCCTCCGCGATGCGTGCGCCCGAAGCGGCCAGGGAGACCTGGCCGTCGGTCAGGACGAACAGCGCGCCGGTGGCGGCGTAGATGCCCTGGCTGCCCAGACGCCGCCACTGCGCCAGCAGCAGCACCGTCGGAAGCACCACGACCATCGGGACCATCGTGCCGCCCAGCATCAACGCGACGGCTGTCGCCACCACCGTGCCCACCGCGATCGCCGCCAGCTGCTGCAGGCCGTGCGCGAGCGACCTGTACACCGTCGACTCCACCAGCACGACCGCCATCCACGGGGCGACGAACGCCACCGGCGCCCGCAACCACCACCCGGCCACGGCCCACGCCAGACAGGCGGCCAGTGCCGCCTTGCCGGCCTGCACGGTCAGATCCCGTTCACGACCCGGTCCCCGCCACGCCCGCCGCACCGCCGACACCGCCGTCGCGCCGTGACGACGAACCGCCCCTCCCGCACACCCCGCCCACTCCATGGCTCACCAAGTGCCCCGCCGGACAGGGCGGATGCGCACCTGTGGCGATCGTCATCGGCGGACGCCGCCGCCAGACCCTGTCCGAGGCGCTACGCGACCTGGCCCTTCATCGAAGCCCCGGATACGCCGACGGCTCCCGTCCGGTGTGACAGAAGGGAGCCGTTGAGGTGGTGCGGGCGTGTGCTGTCGGTCGGTCAGGCGTGGCGGTGGGAGCGTCGGTTGCCGGTGACGAGGCGGTAGACGAGAAGCAGGATGAAGGAGCCGACGATCGCGGCGATCCAGGTGGAGAGGTCGAAGAACCCGTCGATGGAGTCGACGCCGAAGACCACCTTGCCGAGCCAGCCGCCGAGCAGGCCGCCGACGATGCCGATGAGCATGGTGACGATGATGCCGCCGGGGTCCTTGCCCGGCATCAGCATCTTGGCGATGGCGCCGGCGAGCAGACCGATGACGATCCACGCGATGATTCCCATGGTGTGTCTCCGCTTCCTCTTCCTCGGACTAAAGCTGTGTCAGCTCTTCGTGTGCGCCGAACGGGCCCGAACAAACGTCTCCCCGCTGGATCGAGACATCGCCGGTTCCAGAGGCGGTCGGTAGGGCGTGGGGGCCGTCAGCGCCGGCCTTTGCGGTCGCGGTGGGCCAGTCGGCTCTGGAGGTGGGCGAGGGCACCGGTGCGATGTCCGTGGAGGGCGGCGCGTGCGGCGTTGGCGCCAGGGGCGCCGTGGACGCCTCCGCCCGGGTGCGCGGAGGCGGATGCGAGGTAGAGCCCGGGTACGGGTGTCTCGGGGCGGCCGGTGCCGGGGGTGGGGCGGAAGACCAGCTGCTGGTGCAGGGCGGTGGTGCCGCCGTTGATGGCGCCGCCGTGGAGGTTGGCGTTCATGCTCTCCAGCGTCGGCGGGGCGAGGATGCGCCGGGCTCTGATGAGGCCGCTGAAGCCAGGGGCGTAGCGCTCGACCTGTGTCTCGACACGGTCCGCCATGATCTCCTGCTCCCGGGCGTCCCAGGAGCCGGCGAGCTTGTCGTCGCCCCCATCGCCCCGCACCTGGTGCGGCACGTGGGTGTAGGCCCAGGCCGACTCGGTGCCCCGGGGTGAGCGGCTGGGGTCGGCGGTGGTCATCTGGCCGAAGAGGACGAAGGGGTCGTCGGGGATGTGGCCCGTGGCGATCTGGGCGGCGAAGCGGGTGAGGGCGTCCACGCCCTCGGCGAGGTGGACGGTTCCCGCCTGCGCGGCCTCCGGGGACGTCCAGGGCACCGGGCCGTTCAGTGCCCAGTCGACTTTGAACGTGGCGAAGTCCCACTGGAAGCGTTTCAGGTCGGCGAGCAGCCGCCCGGGAAGGTGCTCCTCCGCGACGAGGGAGCCGTAGAGCGCGGGCGCGGACACGTCGGCGAGGACGGCCCTGCGGGCCGCCTCCGCTTCGCCGCCCGCGGCGCGGACGCCGACAGCCCGACCGTTGCGGACGACGACCTCGGTGACGCGTTCCCCGCAGCGGACGGTCCCACCGAGACGCGTCAGACGGCGGACAAGAGCCGAAGTGAGCGCTCCGGCGCCGCCGACGGGGACGGGGAAGCCGTAGGTCTGGCCGAGCATGGACATGAGCCAGCCGAAGCCGCCGCTGCCCGCCGCCTCCGGTGCGAGATCCGCGTGCAGGGCGTTGCCCGCGAGCAGGAGCCTGCCGCCCTCACCGCCGAACTCCTCCTCGCCCATGCGCCGGACCGGCAGCAGCATCGTCCGGGCCAGCCGCAAGCCGCCCGCCGCCCGCAGTCGTAGCGCCAGCCGGGCCCCGGCGCGGACCGGGGGGAACGGTGTGAACAGGGCGTCGAGGATGCCGGGCCGCAGCGTCTCCCAGACGTTCCGCAGCTCCTTCCACGCGGCTCCGTCCCCAGGGGCGAACGCCTCCAGGCTCGCGGCCGTCTCCTCCAGGTCCCGGCTGAGGACCGCTCAGCGGCCGTCCGACAACGGATGGGCCAGCACCTTCGGAGCATGGCTCCAGCTCAGGCCCTCCCGCTCCAAGTGGAGGCCGGCCAGGACCGGGGAGGCGGCGGCGAGAGGATAGAAGGCGCTGAAGAGATCGCTTGCGAAGTCGGGATCGACCCCACGGTCGTGCCGGACCGCTCCTCCCGGCTCGTCCTGGGCCTCCAGGACCGCCACGCTCCAGCCCGCGTCGGCCAGGAGGTTCGCGGCGACCAGTCCGTTGGGTCCGGCCCCGATCACTACTGCGTCCGCCATCACTCGCTCCCGGCTCGGTGGGTCGCACCGCACCCGGTGGCGCGGCTTCTTCAGCGCTCGGCGCTGGTTCAGGCCGTGTGCGGGCGCGGTTGTCCGGCAGAGGTGCGTGACGGGCTCTCGTCCTCCTCGCACACGCGGGCGAGACGGGCCAGCATCGCGCGGCTGCGCATCTGCTGCACCGCGTCCAGCAGGGGATTGTGCAGGAGGCCACCCGCACCGCGCAGCGGATGCTCGTCGAGGATGACCAGTGTCTGCTCACCCCAGGGCCGCAGTTCCATCGCGATCCTCGCGGTCCCGAGCGGCCCGCTGTTCGCCTCCAGTTCGAGGACGGCGGGCGGTTCGCTGCGGCGTACCACGGTCTGGTTGTGCAGGGTGAGCGGCCCGATCCTGATCTCGTAGCGGAGGGCCGCCCCCACCTCGGGCCACGACCCCTCGTCCAGCTCGGCCCGTGAGGTACCGACAACCCAGTCCCCGTACCGTCCGACGTCGGACAGCACCTTCCAGACGTCCTCGGGAGACTTCCTGATCAAACGGTGTCGTACGGCCATGAGATCCTCCGCCGTTCGAAATGTCTGGTTCCTTGCGCGTTCCCAGCCCGGGCCCGGGTACGCACTCCCGCGTGGGGACGGCATCCGACGCAGTGCAGTTGACTTCCTCGCCCCCGGGCCATGAGCTGGGCGCCCTCGGGGCCGCGGGTGCGGCGGAGATGGTCGTAGACGAGCGTGTGCAGGGCGGCGAGCCGTCCGGCCTCCAGTACGGCCACCTCGCGCCCTTGCCGGGTCAGTTCCCAGGCCGTGCTGAGTCCCGCGATGCCGCCGCCGATCACCGCGACGTCGACGGAGAGGTCATGCGACGGCGGGGGAGTGGGTGGTGCGGTTTCCAGCCAGTACGAGCCCTTGGTTTCTGTCTTGGTGTCCATGGCAGCCGAGTTCCCGGCGCCCTCGCCGCCATTCCGGCGGCCGTCGCCGTCGGCTTCCGTAGCCCGCCCCGGGTCAATGGCTGCTTTCGTCGCCGTGGCTGCGCAGCAGTTCCTTCATTTTGGCGACGGCGAAGCCCCAGCCCTGTTCGACGGTGGGTTTGGCGGGTACGGCGATTTCGTCCGGGTTGGTGAGGACGTCGAGGAGGACGGGCCCGGGGGTGGCGAACGCGCGGTGTACGGCGTCGTCGAGGTCGGCGGGGTCGGTGACGCGGATGCCGGTGAGACCGAGGGCGGTGGCCACGGCGGCGAAGTCGGGGTTGTCCAGGACGGTTCCGAACTCGGGGAGACCGGCCTGCTCCTGTTCCAGCTTGACCATGCCGAGGCGGCGGTTGTCGAAGACGACGAGTTTGACCGGCAGTTGGTGGGACTTGAGGGTCATGAGGTCGCCGAGGAGCATGCTCAGGCCGCCGTCGCCGCAGAAGGCGACGACCTGGCGGTCCCGGTCCAGGTACTGCGCGCCGAGTGCCTGCGGCATCGCGTTGGCCATGGAACCCAGGTTGTAGGAGCCCAGCAGCCGGCGTGTCCCGCGCATCTCGACGAAACGGGAGAGCCAGACGGTCGCCATTCCGGTGTCCGAGGTGAAGATGGCGTCGTCCGTGGCCCTGCGGTCGACGGCGGCGGCCAGTGCTTCCGGGCGGATGCCGTGGTCGCGGTTGTCCAGTGCGGAGCGGACCTTGCCGACCAGGCTCTTGTCGTGCGCGGGGTCGGCCAGCCGGGCCTGGCCCTCGCGCCAGTTCAGAAACTGCTTCCGGGCCTGCTCCAGGTGTCCGCGGTCGGGTGCGCCGCCCAACTCGTCGAGCAGGTCGCGCGCGGTGGCACCCACGTCGCCGACGAGTCCGATGTCCACCGGGACACGGCGCCCGATGTGGGCGGGTTCGGTGTCGACCTGGATGACCTTGCGACCGTCGGGATACCACTCGCGGTAGGGGAAGTCGGTCCCGAGCAGGAGCAGGGTGTCCGCGGACTGCATGGCTCCGGCCGCCGCTGGGTTGCCGATCAGTCCGGTCTGGCCGACCTGGAAGGGGTTGTCGCCCTCGAAACCTTCCTTGGCCTTCAGCGTCAGCACCATCGGGGCCGCGAGGCGGTCGGCGAGCGCGAGGACGTCCTCGCGGGCGGCGCGGGCGCCCTGCCCGACCAGCAGGGTGATCCGGTCCGCCTGGGAGAGGAGGTCGGCGGCCTGTCGTACGGCGGAAGCCTCGGGGCGGGTGGTGGGCGTGGTGAGGGAGAAACGGGCCGGGCGGTCGTGGTGCAGTTCGCGATCGCCGATGTCGCCCGGCACGGTGAGGACCGCGACGCCCTTGCGGCCCAGCGCGTTGCGCACCGCCGTCTCCAGGAGCTGCGGAAGCTGGTCGGGATCGGTGATGGTGGCGCGGAAGACGGCCACGTCACGGAAGAGGAGGTCGTTGTCGATCTCCTGGAAGGCGTCGCTGCCCAGTTCGGAGAGAGGGACCTGGCCGGCGATGGCCAGCACGGGCGTACGGCTCTTGGCCGCGTCGTAGAGACCGTTGAGGAGGTGGACGGAACCGGGGCCGACCGTGCCCATGCACACCCCCAGCCGGTCCGTGAGCTGGGACTGGGCGCTCGCGGCGAAGGCGGCGGCCTCCTCGTGGCGGCAGCCGACCCACTCGACGTCGTCGGTGGTGCGGATGGCGTCGGTGAGGGGGTTGAGCGCGTCTCCCACGACGCCGAACACCTGACGGACGCCGAGTTCGTTCAGGGCGTCCACAATGACGCGGGCGACGGTTCGTGCCACGGGTTCCTCCAGGTCAGAAGCGGGTCGACGGTCGGTCAGACGGTGAAGCGGTCGGGGTCGGCGGCCTTCCAGTCGGCCGCCCAGTCGGCGGGCGGTTCGAGCAGCAACTGGCCGGGGGAGAGCCACTCGTACAGGACGTCGTAGGAGCGCACGGTCTGCGGGTCGACGCGCCGGCGCAGCATGTGCGGGTGGAGCTGGGCGGGGTCGGTGACTCCCATGGAGGCCATGATCTGGAGGGCGCTGCCGACGGTGGCCTCCTGGAGGCGGCGAACCCGTTCGGCCTTGTCGCCGACGTCGAGGGCGCGGGCCCGGCGCGGGTCCTGGGTGGTGACGCCGACGGGGCAGGTGTTGGTGTGGCAGCGCTGGGCCTGGATGCAGCCGACCGCGAACATCATGGCGCGGGCCGCGTTGCCGTAGTCGGCGCCCTGGATCAGGCGTTTGACGAGGTCGGCGCCGGTGGCGATCTTGCCGCTCGCGCCGATTCGGATCTGCTCCCGTAGGCCTGTGCCGACCAGCGCGTTGTGCACGGTCATCAGGCCCTCGGTGAGCGGTGTGCCGATGTGGTCGGCGAATTCGAGCGGTGCGGCACCCGTACCGCCCTCCGCGCCGTCGACGATGATGAAGTCGGGCGCGGTGCCCTCCTCGATCATCGCCTTGCACACGGCGAGGAACTGCCGCCGGGACCCGACGCACAGCTTGAAACCGGCCGGCTTGCCGCCGGACAGCTCCCGCATCCGCGCGATGAATCGGACGAGTTCACGCGGTGTGGAGAACACCTTGTGGTACGGCGGTGAGATGACCGTCCGTCCCTCGGGTACGTCCCGCACCTTGGCGATCTCCGCGTTCACCTTGGCCCCGGGCAGCACCCCGCCGATCCCGGGTTTGGCGCCCTGCGACAGCTTCAGCGACACGCATTTGACGCTCTCGCCGGACGCCTTCTCGGCGAACTCCCCGGCGTCGAACTCCCCGTCGTCCGTCCGGCAGCCGAAGTAGCCGGTGCCGATCTCCCACACCAGGTCACCGCCTGGGCGCAGGTGGTACTCCGACAGCCCGCCCTCACCGGTGTCGTGCGCGAAACCCCCGGCCGCGGCTCCCTTGTTGAGCGCGAGGACGGCGTTGGCGGAGAGCGAGCCGAAGCTCATCGCGGAGACGTTCAGCAGGGCCATGTCGTACGGCCGCTTGCAGTCCGGGCCGCCGATCCGTACGCGCGGCGGGTGCTCGGGCACCGGGCGGGGAGCCATCGAGGGCACCAGATACTCGTAACCCGCCTGGTACACGTCGCGTTCGGTGCCGAACGGCTCCTCGGCGGCGGTGCCCTTGGCACGCTCGTAGACGATGTTCCGGATGTCCCGGTCAAAGGGGCGTCCGTCGAAGTTCCGCTCGACGAAGTACTGCTGCAACTCGGGGCGGATGCGCTCCAGCAGGAACCGGGCGTGCCCGATCACCGGGTAGTTGCGCAGCACCGAGTGCCGCCGCTGGGTCAGGTCCCACACCCCGGTCGCACCGAGCACGGTCAGCGGCACCGCCGCCGTCCACCACCAGGGCGACACCACGACGGCGACACAGGCCCCGGCGAGGGAGGCGGCCACGACCACCGCGACGATTCCGGTTCTCAGCATGATCCCCGAGTAGCCCGCACACGCCGAGTCATGCGGACCGGCCGCGTCGACCTGGCCGAGAACACCCCCATGTCATACGGCACAGGGGGCACGGCGGCCTTTCGGAAAGGGGAATCGGCATTGCTGTGTTGATTCTTGTACTTTTTCTCGCGTTGATTTTTGAGTGGCGCAGGATTCGCGCTCCATATTTTGTGGTGGGCGGCCGTGTGAGACGGGAAACGGTGGGCACTCGACCTGCCGAGGGTCGCCCACCGAAATAATGGACGGGCTTCCTCGCTATTCACGTATTGCAAGGGGAGGTTTTTGTATGACGGACAACATGTGGGGTTACCAGGCCGAGTCGGGCCATCAGACGGGGACGGATCTGACCGGGTTCAAGGTCGAGGCGAGCGACGGTTCGATCGGCAAGGTCGACAAGCACTCCGAGGACGTCGGGGCCGCGTACATCGTCGTCGACACCGGAGTGTGGATCTTCGGCAAACAGGTTCTGCTCCCTGCCGGCGTCATCTCGTCCATCGACGTCGCCGAGCGGACCGTGCACGTCGGCCGTACCAAGGAAGAGATCAAGAACTCCCCCGAGTTCGACAAGGACAAGCACATCGGTGACGCCGGCTACCACGAGCAGGTCGGCGGCTACTACGGAGACCGCCGAGCCTGACCACCTCGCCGCGGCACACAGCGGGTACCGGCGTTCTGCCGGTGCCCGCCTTTCGCCGTGCCCGGTCCACCCCGGGGCGCGATCGGGAGGTCCTGGACCCGAGGATCCCCGACGTGGACGAGGGCGGCGCCGTCCGTGAACGGTGCGTCCGATCATTCACGTCCCGCAGTGTTCAAGTTCGAGGAGAGTGAGTCCGATGGCCACCGTGTCTCTCACCGGAGCGCCCAAGGACGCAGCCGCCGTCTTCGGCGTCCTGCGGACGGCGTTCCCCACCGACCGTCCTGCCGACGACGTGCCCCAGGAGCAACCGGGCGACAACTCCGCCGTGTGGAGCGCGGAGTTCGAGCCGGCGCAGGAGCGGATCCCGGCGGACCCGATGCCCTTGGAGGGCTCGGTCTCCGCCACGCTCCAGGGCGATTACGTCGCCGTGGACCAGCTGTTCGAGGCCCTGAGCACGGCGTTCGCGGTGGACCACTGGGGCGCGGCGTCGGGAGACCAGGAGAAGGAGGTCGACCTGCGGCTCACGACGAAGCGTTGACGGGACGGGGAGCCGTCCTCCCGACACCTCGACCCACGAGACTCCGACTCACGAGATTCCGACTCATGAGGAGACGAGCGGCATGGTGCAGATCGGCTACACGATGATGACCGAACAGGCCGGCCCGCGAGAACTCGTCGGCCACGTGGTCGGCGCCGAGCGCGCCGGCTTCGACTTCTCGGTCACCTCCGACCACTACTTCCCCTGGCTGGAGTCCCAGGGCCACGCCTCCTACGCGTGGAGCGTGCTCGGGGCCGCCGCGCAGGCCACCGAACGCATCCCCCTGATGACCTACGTGACGTGCCCGACGACCCGCTACCACCCGGCGGTCGTCGCGCAGAAGGCCGCCACGCTCCAACTCCTCTCCCAGGGACGCTTCCGCCTCGGTCTCGGCTCCGGGGAGAACCTCAACGAGCATGTGGTGGGCGGCGGTTGGCCCGCCGCGCACATCCGCCTGGAGCGGCTGGAAGAGGCCGTCGAGATCATCCGCGCGCTCCTCGTGGGGGAGAACGTCAACCACCACGGCGCCCATTTCGACGTGGAGAACGCCAAGTTGTGGGATCTGCCCGACGCGCCCCCGCCGATCGGTGTCGCCGTCTCCGGCGACCGCTCCTGCCAACTCGCGGGCCGTCTGGCCGACTTGCTGATCGCGACGGAACCCCGGCCGGAACTGGTCTCCGCGTTCGAGGGCCACGGCGGCACGGGCAAACCCAAGGTCGGTCAACTGCCCATCTGCTACGACACGGACCGCGACGCGGCGATCGCCCGCGCCCACGACCAGTTCCGCTGGTTCGGCGGCGGCTGGCCGGTCAACTCTGAACTCCCCGGGCCCGCCGCGTTCGCGGGTGCCACCCAGTTCGTACGTCCCGAGGACGTTGCCGAGTCCATCCCCTGCGGAGACGACGTGGACGCGGTCGTCGAGGCCGTGCGTCCTTACGTCGACGCGGGGTTCACCGAGGTCGCGCTGGTCCAGATCGGCGGCGACCACCAGGAGCCGTATCTGGAGTGGGCCGAACAGAAGCTGCTGCCCGCGCTCCGGTACGAACTGTGAGAGGGCGAGGACATCCGCGATGAGCACGGAACGCGCCGCGATCTTCGACGTCGACGGAACGCTCGTCGACACCAACCACCTGCACGTCGTCACCTGGTGGGAGGCGTTCCGGCAGGCGGGCCGTCGGGTCCCCATGCGGGAGATCCACCGGGCCGTGGGCCTCGGCGGCGGCGACCTGCTTGACCACCTCCTCGGCGACGACGGCCGCGACCCCGACGAGGACGAACAGATCGTCGCGGCACATCACGCCCTCTACGCCACGTACTTCGAGCGGTTGCCGGCACTGGCCGCGGCGGGTGACCTGCTGCGCGCGCTGGCCCGTCGGGGCTGGACGATCGTCCTCGCGACCTCGGCGAGCGGCGCCGAACTGGAGGCGCTGCGGCGGGTCATCGACGCGGACGACGTCATCCTCGGGGCGGCGAGCGCGGACGACGTGGCCGACGGCAAACCTGCCCCCGACCCCGTCCGACAGGCCCGGGAACTCGCCGGTGTGCCCGTCGGACGGGCCGTGTTCGTCGGCGACACCGTCTGGGACATGAAGGCCGCCGTACGGGACGGAGTGGTTCCGGTGGCGGTCCTGTCCGGTGGGATTCCCCGCGCCGACCTGGAGGCCGCCGGTGCCCACGCGGTCTACCGCGACGCCGCCGACCTCCTCGCCCACCTGGACTCCGGCGTCTTCGCCGACAAGGAGTGAGGGGAGACGAGGGCGTAGACGCGCCCTGCCCCGGGTGGCGTGCCCGGAGTAGCCTTCAAGTGCACCCAGGCCCCCGGTGTCGCCAGTGCCGTGTGAGCCGGCCCGACGAGCCGAGGTGCGTGACGGTGGTTCCCTTCGAGGTCGCCGAGCGGCGTGGACGCTGGATCCGCCCGGCGGTCGCGTTGCGGGGCGAGGCCGATCTGGAGTCCGTTCCTCAGCTGCGTACGGCCATCGAGCGATGTCTGCGTGGATCCGGCCGGCGGATGGCCATCGACGTGTCCGCGCTCACGTTCTGCGACGTCAGCGGACTCAACGCCTTCCTGGACGGTGCCCAGCACGCCGCGGCCTCGGGCCGCCACCTGACACTGCGACGGCCGTCGGCCCAGGTCGTACGTCTGCTCGTGCTCGCCGGCTGCGCGGAGATCCTGTTGGGACGGCGGGCGGCCCGGCGGGGATCGGAGCGCCGTCTGCTCGTGCGCGTCCTCCGCCGCCGGGCCTCAGGGGGCCGGTGAAATCGGCGAGCTCAGTGGGCGTTGGCCCCGGTGCTCAGACCGTTTCCCGGCCCAGCGTGTGCGCCACCGCCGCGAGGAGCAGTTCCTCAAGGGTGGCGGTCTGGTGCTCGGCGCGTTCCAGGAGGGTGTCGAGGTGCTCGGCGTAGAGACGGTCGTCGTCCTCGGCCAGGACGCGCAGGGTGCGCCAGCAGGACGCCTTGCCCTGGACGCCGAGGAGCGTGGACTCCAGTTCCAGGACGTCGCTGAGCGGTGAGCGGGAGAAGAGATGGCCGTTCGGCTTGAGCCGGCCGGCCTTCTCGGCCAGCCAGCCGAGCGCGACCTTGGGGTGATCGGTGGACACGTCCAGGTCGGACATGATCTGCACGAGGGAGTCGCGGTCCTCCTCGATCTGTTTGGCCAGTGCGGAGAAGGCGTCGGCCCGCTTCCCGTCCCGCTGTCCCTGTGCGGCACGGCGGGCGAGTTCCAGGCCGCCGGTCGCGCCCGCCAGATGGTCGTTGAGGTAGATCGCCAGCAGGGCTCGGGCGTTCGACGATTCCCCCGACGGCTCGGTGCCGTCCCCGGAGGCATCGGCGTCGGCCCGCATCTCGCGGTCCACAGTGGCGCCCAGTTCGGCCCAGCTGTCCTCGAACTTGGCCAGGCCCTCGCGTTCCAGGGTGTCGGTCACGTCCGTGAAGTCGATGCCGGTGCGGGCCAGTTCCTCGAAGTGGGCGGCGGCCGCGGCGTAGGTGTCGGCCACGGGCCCTGCGTCCGGGACATGGCCGTGGTCGGCGAACGCGTCGAGCGTGCTCGCCGGCATGGTGTTCACGGTCCCCGGGACGACCAGTTCGCTCACGTACATGGTGTCGGGATAGTCGGGGTTCTTGACTCCGGTCGACGCCCACAGGGGCCGCTGCGGACGCGCTCCGGCCGCCGCCAGCTCCTGCCAGCGGGCCGAGCCCGCCGTCTCCTCGAACGCCTGGTGGGCCAGCCGCGCGTTGGCCACCGCGGTCCGGCCCCGGAGCGCGAGGGCTTCCGGGGTGCCGAGGGCGTTGAGACGGGCGTCCACCTCCGTGTCGACGCGCGAGACGAAGAAGGAGGCCACCGAGTGGATGTCCGCCAGGTCGTGTCCGGCCGCCCGTGCCTCTTCGAGGCCGGTCAGATAGGCGTCCTGAACGGCGCGATAGCGCTCCAGCGAGAAGACGAGGGTGACGTTGACGCTGATGCCCCGGGCGACGACGGTGGTGATCGCCGCAAGACCCTCGCGGGTGGCGGGGATCTTGACGAACAGGTTGGGTTCGCCGACGGTGTCCCACAGCTTCTGCGCCTGCGCGGCGGTGGCGTCCGCGTCCTTGGCCAGCCGCGGGTCCACCTCGATGGAGACCCGGCCGTCGCTCCCGCCGGTCCGCCGGTGGATCGGCGCGAAGGTGCGGCAGCCGGTGCGTACGTCGTCGGTGGTGAGCGCGAAGACGGCGTCGTCGACGCTCTTCCCCTCGGCGCCCAGCCGTCGTAGCTGATCGTTGTAGCGCTCGCCCTTGGACAGCGCGGACGCGAAGATCGTCGGGTTCGTGGTCACTCCTACGACGTGCTTGCGCGCGATCAGCTCAGCCAGGCCGCCGCCGGCCAGCAGCTCGCGGGAGAGGTCGTCCAGCCAGACCGACACTCCGGCGGCGGACAGGTCGGCGAGCGGATCGGACGCGATGACGTCGGGCATCGCGATGGCGTCGGACATACGAACCTCCATGAGGTGCTTGGCATCGGTCACGCGGGAGCCGCGCGGCCCGCCCGTCGCCTGCGGAGACGGGCGTTTCGGAGGATTCCTGCGGGCGGGGGCCGGGCGCGGAGGAAGCCGGACGGACCATTCGTGTACGGCGGTGCGGAACAGGCACCTGACCTCCGCCGCACGCGGGCTGTCAGGGACGGTCCCCGGTGCCGCCCTCGGTGGGGGCGGAGGTCTGGCGATGGCCGCCGGGGCGCGGGGCGCGGTCGGCGTCCCGGACGCTGTCACGGGCGGCCGCGGCGACGGCCTCGGGCGTGATGCCGAACTCGGAGTACAGGCGCTCGTAGTCGGCGGAGGCGCCGTAGTGCTCCAGGCTCACGATCCGCCCGGCGTCGCCGACCACGTCGCGCCAGCCCTGCCCCACCGCGGCCTCGACGCTGACCCGGGCCCGCACGGAGGGCGGGAGGACCTCGTCCTGGTAGGCCGGGGGCTGAGCGGCGAACCACTCACGGCACGGCATCGACACGACCCGCACCGCGAGGCCGTCGGCCGCCAGCAGCTCGCTCGCCTCCAGGGCGATGTGCACCTCGGAGCCGGTCGCGACGAGGATGACCTCGGGCGCGGTGCCGTGCGCGGTGTCGGCGAGGACGTATCCGCCGCGGGCCGCGTCCCGGGCAGGAGCGCAGGTATCGCTACCGCGGTTCAGCACGGGCACGTTCTGCCTGGTCAGGATCAGCGCGGCCGGGCGGTCCCGGTGTTCCAGGACGGTACGCCAGCAGGCGGTGGTCTCGTTGGCGTCGGCGGGACGGACCACGTCCAGGCCGGGGATGGCTCGCAGTGCGGCCAGGTGTTCCACGGGCTGGTGGGTGGGGCCGTCCTCGCCGAGGCCGATGGAGTCGTGGGTCCACACATAGGTGGTGGGCAGCTTCATCAGCGCGGCCAAACGGACGGCCGGGCGCATGTAGTCCGAGAAGGTCAGGAACGTACCGCCGTAGGGGCGGGTCAGACTCTGCAGGGCGATGCCGTTGAGGATCGCGCCCATCGCGTGTTCGCGGATGCCGAAGTGCAGGGTTCGGCCGTAGGGACCGCCCTTCCAGTCCTTGGTCTGGCGGTTGGCGGGCACGAACGACGGCTCGCCGTCCATGGTCGTGTTGTTGCTCCCGGCCAGGTCCGCCGAACCGCCCCACAGCTCCGGCAGCACCGGAGCGAGCGCGCTGAGCACCTCGCCCGACGCGGCACGGGTGGCCATCCCCTTCGGGTCGGCCGGGAACTCGGGCAGGGCGTCCGTCCAGCCGTCCGGCAGCCGCTGCGCCCGCAGCCGGTCCAGCAGTTCGGCCCGTTCGGGGTGGGCCACCCGCCAGGCCGCGTACGCCTCGTCCCACTCGTCATGCGCCCGCTGCCCGCGCTCGGCGGCCAGCCGAGTGCGGGCCAGCACCGCGTCCTCCACGACGAAGTCCCGCTCGGGATCGAAGCCCAGCAGCCGCTTGGTCGCGGCGACCTCGTCCGCGCCGAGTGCGGAGCCGTGGGCCTTGCCGGTGTTCTGCTTGGTGGGCGCGGGCCAGCCGATCAGCGTGCGCAGCATGATCAGCGAGGGCCGGCCGTCCTCCCCGCGGGCGGCGCGCACCGCGGCCAGCAGCGCGTCCACGTCCTCGACGTACTCGCCCGTGCGGGTCCAGTCGACGGTCTGCACGTGCCAGCCGTAGGCCGCGAAGCGGGCCGGGACGTCCTCGCTGAAGGCGACGTCCGTGTCGTCCTCGATCGAGATGTGGTTCGAGTCGTAGAAGACGACGAGGTTGCCCAGCTCCTGGTGGCCGGCGAGGGAGGCGGCCTCGGCGGTGACGCCTTCCATCATGTCGCCGTCGGAGGCGATGACGTAGACATGGTGGTCGAAGGGGCTGCCGCCCGGCTCGGCATCGGGGTCGAGCAGACCGCGCTCCCGCCGGGCCGCCATCGCCATGCCGACCGCACTGGCCAGCCCCTGGCCCAGCGGGCCGGTGGTGATCTCCACACCGCGGGTGTGCCGGTGCTCGGGGTGTCCGGGGGTGGCAGAGCCCCACGTGCGGTACGCCTCCAGGTCCGACAGTTCCAGGCCGTAGCCGGTCAGGTGGAGCTGGATGTAGAGGGTCAGGCTGGAGTGCCCGCAGGAGAGCACGAACCGGTCGCGGCCCAGCCACCGGTCGTCGGCCGGGTCGTGCCGCATGACGTTCTGGAACAGCAGGTGCGCCAGCGGGGCGAGGCTCATGGCCGTACCGGGATGGCCGTTGCCGACCTTCTGCACCGCGTCCGCGGCCAGTACGCGGGCGGTGTCCACCGCCCGTACGTCCACCTTGTCCCACCCGGCGCCGTCCGCCACGGGCATCGTCACGGACCGGCCCGGTGAGGTCGTGTTGCCGGACTGCTCACTCGTCATGCCGTCGCTCCTCGTAAAGGCCGCTGGTCGGTTCTGCCGTCGTGTCTGTCCTTCGCCTTCGTAGGTGCGTGTCCGTCATTCGTGCGCGCTGGGCACCAGCAGGGGGTCGTGAGGAGCGTCGGCCTTGGCGGCGGCGAGCTGCTCGCCCACTTCGCCCAGCCGGTTGCGGCCGAGAGCGGAACGGACCTGGGGGAACCACTCCTTCTCCTCCTCCTCGACGTGGTGCCGCACGTTCTCCATGAGGACCGTCATCTTGGCGTCGAATCGCTCGTCCTGGGGGTCCAGGCCCGCCAGCTCGGACAGCATCCACAGCACGACGTGGTGCTCCTCGACGCTCTCCAGGACGTGGTCGGTGGTGGTCGGCACGGCGGCGCGGGCGGCGGGGTAGAAGATCTTCTCCTCGATCCAGGTGTGGACCGTCAGCTCCTCGATCACCTTGTCGGCGATCTTCCGCTTGGTCTTGTAGGCACGGTCCCCGGCCTGCTCGAACTCCTTGAAGAGCTTCTCGACCGTCTGGTGGTCTTCCTTGAGCAGCACAATCGCGTCCATGGGCCCGCCTTCGCCTGGTCCTGCACTCCGGGAGCCGATCGGCTCCCACGGTCCGGCTACCCCCGGCATCGCGTCCGACCCGTCTGAAGCGCTCCTTTTGCCTGATTCGGCTGGGGTGTCACAGGCGATCTACGAGGCATCTGTTCTGTACCAGCGGCTCAGGGAGAGGACGCGATCTTCCAGCACTACGGCATGGACCACCGGCCCGGCGCCTCGTACTGGGAATCGTCGGGGTGACCGCGAACGGCCCGGGCTACCTGCTGGTGATCGGCATCGCGGTTCTCGTGGCGGCCTCGGCCCTCGTCGCCGTGCGCTGGTCCCGGCGCTCCGGCAGCCGCCCCGTTCGATAGCGGCGACAGCGTGGTGAGCGGTGGACTACGCGTCCAGGAGACCGGTGCGGAGCTTGGCCAGGATGCGGTTGAGCAGGCGGGAGATCTGCATCTGGGAGACGTTCAGTGCGCTGCCGATCTGTGCCTGGGTCAGCTCCAGGGCCGGGTCCTCGACACCCATGGCGTCCGTGTACGTGGGCGCACTCTCGCCGGTCTCGGTGTCGCCGCCCGGGGTGTCGATGGAGCCGCGGGAACGGACAACTCCGAGCGTACGAAGCTGGGTTCGACCTGGTTCCACCACACCGCACTCGGGCTGGCGTCCACGACGACGAACGGCGTCGACACCGGATTCATCCGCGAACCCGCGGGCACGTTGAACTCCATGACGACCGGGGGGAAGGCCTAGTACTACCTCACGGACACCACCGGCAACGTCCTCGGCCTCGTCGACGACACCGGTCTGTTCTCGATCGGCGACGCCCTGGGCTCCGCGGCAGATCTGGCACCGGCGTCCATCACCTCTACCAGGGCGATACGCAAGCGCTGTGGGGAGACGCGCTCGGGGTGGTAGCAGGCGGCATCGTAGGACTCGGCTGCGAAGGCTCTCACCGTTGGAGCGCCTGCCACGTTGGGCGCGTCCACGAGCGCAACTCCGGTGTGCTTCGCAGCCGGGTGGGCATTAGGAACGATCACCAGCAACGCAATTCCAGGATGATCGCAGCCGGGCGGGCCGCACGAGAGCCCGTGTCCCGCCTGATCACGGGTGAGGGAGCGTAGCGATCATTCTGTTGATCTGGTCCGCCTTCGCCCTGTGGTACAGGAATCAAAGTCGCTGATGAGTACGTCAGCCCGGCGTGAGGCGCCGGGCCGATCTCCAACGGCGATGCCGGAGACGGCGTAGATCTCCCTCCGCATCTTCAGCACTGGCCACCTGTTGCAGCGAGGCTCTCCGCAGTCGCCGGAGGCAATTCCGGACCATCGCAGAACTCGCCACCCCCGTGCGCCACCAGGTTTTCCTCCCCAACCCAAGGGTTTTCTACGAACGCCGAAGAAGCGATGGCGGAATGCGACGGAAGGATATGCCGATGGACGAGGCAATAAAGGGTGTGCGAATCTTTTCTGCGATTTTGATCGCAGGAGGGATATGCGCGTGCATCGCAGGAACAGTTACCGGCGATGCCGTGCCCATCGCACTCGGAGCGATCGCCGCGGTCTGCGGAGTGGTCCTGGCGGTCTTCGCCCTCCGAAGCCGTCGGAAGACCCGCTCCTGACACGATGACGAGGCCCGTCCTGCCAAGGGCCTCTCATCTGTCTTTGACTGGGAGGGGTGTCCTGCTCTCGTCTCTCGGGCGGCAGGGGATGTTCCTTGAGTTCAGCGTTGACCTCGGCAGTCTCGGCGCCTTCCATCGGTGGACGCATCGCCCACACCCCATCTGCTGGCGCAGACTCACCGAATGAGAAGACGTCTACGGATGCCGAGGGCGGCTGACCCTGGCGGTCGTGAGGCCGTCACCTCAGCCGATGGTCAAGCCGCCTGGTGCTCCTCGTGCCGCCAGAACCCGGAGAAGGTGATGCGCTCCTTCGGCAGGCCCGCCCTCCGCAGGTGCCGGCGGCCCTCGGTGGCCAGCGTGGACTCGCCGACGACGAAGGCGTATCCGGCGTCGTCGGCGGGGGAGTGCCGCAGGAGTTCGCCGAGGGCCGCGCTGCCGGGTACGGCGGTGGGGTCCTCGCGGACGACCCAGGTGACGGTGACTCCGGCCGGGGCATCGAGGTCACGGCAATCGTCCGCGGTGGGCACTTCCTGGATGATCCGGCCCACCGTCTCGCGCGGCAGGGACCGCACGATGCCGGTGGTGGCGGGCAGCCCGGTCTCGTCGGCGACGACCAGGACCTCGGAGGCGTCCGGCGGGCAGTCGAACAGAAGCCCCTGGTCGAGTACGGCGAGCGCGTCGCCGGGACGGGCGTTGCAAGCCCAGATCGCGGCCCGGCCCGCGAGTTGGCCGGTGGGGCCGTGGTGCACGACGAAGTCGATGTCCATCTCCGCCGCTTCGGGACGGAAGTCCGCCACGGTGTAGTTGGCGCAGTGCGGCCGCAGCTCATCGGGCATGGCCAGGTAGGGCGGCCACCAGCGCGAACCGGTGAACTCCGGCAGATGCAGCCGCTGTTGGTGGGGGAGTTGGAAGAAGAGACGGAACCAGTGGTCGTAGCCCTGCCAGGGGAACTCGGAGAGTTCCGCCCCCGTGACCGTCACGCGGTGGACGGAGGGGGTGACACGCTCGGCGCGCGCGACTTCGGCACGGAACATCCCGGGCTGCTGCGGGACCAGTCTACGGATCTTCGCCATGTCAGGAAGGTTAGCCTAACCTTCCTGTGTCGAGTCCACCCCTGCTGACCTGGCGTCCTCTTCAGTGCCCCGCGGGTGCTCGCGTTGATTAGGTTAGGCTAACCTTCGCTCGTGAGTTCTGGTGAAGAGACGAGCGAGCCCTCCCGGCTGCGCGGACACGAGCTGATCGCGCGGGACGTGACCGTGGCGTACGACGGAAGGGACGTCGTGCACGAGGCGGCGATCACGCTCCGCCCCGGGCACGTGACCGCACTCGTCGGCCCCAACGGCAGTGGCAAATCGACGCTGTTGCGCACGCTGGCCCGACTGCAACGCGCCCGCACCGGCACCCTCGGGCTGGGCACCGAGAGCGGCGACACCGCCGACGGACTCGCCCTGACCGCCCGTGAGTTCTCCCGACGGGTCGCACTGCTGACCCAGGGCCGTACTGCCCCCAGCGGTCTGACTGTGCGGGACATCGTGGAGTTCGGCCGCTATCCCTATCGGGGACGCTGGGGCAGGGCGGACCCGGACGGAGCGGCGGCCGTACGACGGGCGCTCGCCCTGACCGACGTGGAGGGCCTCGCCGACCGGGGCGCCGAACACCTCTCGGGCGGCCAGCTCCAGCGCGTCTGGCTCGCCAGCTGCCTCGCGCAGGACACCGGAGTCCTCCTCCTCGACGAACCCACGACCTACCTCGACCTCCGCTACCAGGTCGAACTACTTGATCTCATACGGGACTTGGCGGACGACCACGGCATCGCCGTCGGTGTCGTCCTGCACGACCTGGACCAGGCGGCGGCCGTCGCCGACCGGATCGCCCTGCTGCACGCGGGACGGATCGTCGCCGACGGCGCGCCCGAGGACGTACTGACCGCCGAGCGCCTCACCGAGACGTACGGCATCCGCATCGAGGTCGACGCAGACCCTCTGACGGGCCGACTGCGCACCCGCGCGATCGGCCGCCATCACGCACGTACCGAAAGGCTCAGCACCACCTCATGAGACGTTCTCTGACAGCTCTCGCCGCCGTGTCCGCCGCTCTCGTCTTGGCCGGGTGCGGGACGACCGAACCCGCCGCCACCAGCGCCGAGAAGAGTGCGAAGAGCATCACCCTCACCGACGCGAGCGGTGCGAAGGTCACGCTCGACGGGCCCGCCGAGAAGGTCGTCGGCACGGAGTGGAACGTCGTGGAGAGCCTCGTCACGCTCGGCGTCGACCCCGTCGGTGTCGCCGACGTCAAGGGCTACGCGACGTGGGACACCGCGGCGCCGCTGAAGAACACGCCCAAGGACATCGGCACCCGCGGCGAGCCCAGTATGGACACCATCGCCGCGCTCTCGCCGGACCTCATCGTCGCCACCACCGACCTGTCGGCCGCAGCCGTCAAGCAACTGCGCAAGATCGCACCGGTGTTGGAGGTGCGCTCCGCCAAGTCCGCCGACCAGATCGGGCAGATGGAGGAGAACCTCGACCTCATCGCCGAGGCGACCGGCACCACGGACAAGGCCGACGCGGCGAAGAAGGCCTTCGACACCAAGGTCGCCGAAGGGAAGAAGGCGCTCGCCGACGCCGGCCTCGGCGGTCGGAAGATCGCGTTCGCGGACGGTTGGGTCGCCTCCAACCAGGTGTCCGTCCGCCCCTACACCAGCGGTTCGCTCCTGGGTGCCGTGAACGAGGCGATAGGCCTCAAGAACGCCTGGACGCTGAAGGGGGACGCCGCCTACGGTCTCGCCGCCACCGATGTCGAGGGCCTGACGAGCCTCGGCGACGTCGAGTTCGCGTACATCGGCAGCAAGGCCGAGAAGGCCAGCGACCCCTTCTCCAACGACCTTGCGAAGAACGCCGTCTGGAAGTCCCTGCCGTTCGTGAAGAAGGGCAATGTGCACCGACTGCCCGACGGCATCTGGATGTTCGGCGGCCCGCAGTCGATGGAGGCGTACGTCGACGCCGTCGTCGCCGCCCTCACGAAGTAGCGCCATGACCGTCACCGCACCAGCTCCCACCACCGGCGCGCCCGCCGTCAGCTCCAGGACGGGCGCGACCGCGGTGACGGCCGCGCTCGTCCTCCTCGTGGCGGCCCTCGCGGTCGTCGACATCACCCAGGGCACCGCGGCCGTCGGCCCCACCGAGGTGTGGAAGGCGCTCACCGGCCACGCCGACTCCGGCGACGCATCCGTCGTGATCTCCTCACGGCTGCCCCGGATGGCCGCCGGGCTGCTGGTCGGTGCCGCACTCGGCATCGCGGGCGCTGCGCTCCAGTCCGTCACCCGCAATGTGCTCGCCGCGCCCGACACCCTTGCCGTGAACGCCGGTTCGTACCTGGCCCTCGGTCTGCTCAGCGTCACCGGCGCCTCGCTGCCGTTGCTCGCCTCCTCGGGCGTGGCGTTCCTCGGAGGGCTCGGCGCGGCGGCCGTCGTCCTGTCCCTGTCCGGCCTCGGCACCGGCACCGTCCGCCTCGTCCTGGCCGGCAGCGCCCTGACACTCGGCCTCTCGGCGGTCACCGAGGGACTGCTCCTCCTCTTCCCCGAGCGGACCCAGGGCCTCTACCAGTGGAACCAGGGCAGCATCGGCCAGAACGGCTTCGACGGAGTGGTCCAGATGACGCCCGTCGTCCTGGCCGGCCTCGTCGGACTGCTGCTCGTGGCCCGCCGCGTGGACGCCCTGGCCCTCGGCGACGAAGCCGCGCGCGGCCTCGGTGTCCCGGTCCGGGCCACCAGGATCACGGTCGTGGTGCTCGCCGCACTGCTCTCCGCGGCGGCCGTCACGCTCGCCGGACCCATCGGCTTCGTCGGCCTGTGCGCACCCGCCCTGATCCGACCGCTCGCCCGGTACGTCCGTCCCTTCGTCCGCACCAGGGCGAGCCTGCCGGTCGCCGCACTGGCCGGTGCGGCACTGGTGCTCGGCGCGGACGTCCTCCTGCGCGCCCTGGTCTCGGCCGAGTCCGCGGTCGCCGTACCCACCGGAGTCGTCACCAGCATTCTCGGCGCGGTGTTCCTGATCGCGATGGCCCTGCGGGTACCGGACACCACCACCGCGACCGGGCCGGAACGGCTGCGCATCCCCACCAGGGCCGTGTTCCTCACGACGGTGACGGCACTCGTCGCCGTCCTGATCGCGGTAGCCGTCGCCGGAGTCCTGCTGGGCGACACGAAGTTGCTGCTGGGAGATGTGGCCAACTGGGCCCAGGGCAGGGCCGCGCAGTCCGTCTCCTTCGTCCTCGACACCCGGGTCCCGCGCGTGCTGGCAGCGCTCCTCGCGGGCGCCGCCCTGGCCCTGTCCGGCACCCTCGTCCAGGCCGTCACCCGCAACCCGCTCGCCGAACCCGGCACGCTCGGCGTCCTGGGCGGTGCCGCCCTCGGCGCGGTCCTGCTCGTCACCACGGCGTCGGCGACCGGTTCCTGGGGCGTGGCCGGTGCGGCCTTCGCGGGCGCGGCGCTGACCGCCGTCCTCGTGTTCGGACTCACGGCGCGCGGCGGATTCGGGCACAACCGGCTGGTCCTGGTGGGCATCGGCGTGTCCGCCGCCACGACCGCCCTCATCAGCCTGCTCATCGTCCTGACGGACCCCTTCAACGCCACGAAGGCACTCACCTGGCTCTCCGGTTCCACCTACGGCCGCACCCTGCCCGACACCCTCCCCGTCGCCGGCGCCCTCGTGCTGGGCCTCGCGGTCGCCGTGGCGCGACGCACCGAGCTCGACCTCGTGTCCCTCGACGACGACACGCCGGCCCTGCTCGGCCTGAGCCTCGCCCCGGCACGGCTCGGATTCCTGGTCGTCAGTGTCCTGTTGAGCGCCACCGCGGTAGCCGCCGCCGGCATGATCGCCTTCGTCGGCCTGGTCGCCCCGCACGCGGCCCGGACCCTGGTCGGCCGCCGCCACGCCCGAGTCGTACCGGTGGCGGTGCTGCTGGGCGCGGCCCTCGTCGGCACGGCGGATCTCCTGGGCCGCACGGTGATCGCGCCGGCGCAGCTGGGAGCGGGCCTGATGACGGCGGTCATCGGTACGCCGTACTTCCTGTACCTGCTGGTCCGCACCCGGCACTAGGCACTAGGTCGCGAGCGGCAGCCCCCAACGGGGTGCGTCCTCGTTCGGTCGTACGGGGGTGAGGGTCAGGTCGGGTCGGTCGCCCCTGGCGGTGATCAGCGCCGACTCGCCCTTGTGCAGGGCGATGTGGATCGCGCCGTCGCCCGCGTCGGAGTGGTGGAGGGTACGGCCGTGCCCGTCCCGTACGTCGATCGGCCCCGTCAGCCCGTGCCGTACGACGCAGGGGGCGCCCGCCTCGCTGACCAGGCGGACCCAGCGGGTGGTACCGTTCTGGCGGCGGGCGCTGAGCAGAAAGGCGCCCTGGGTACGGAAGTCGTGCACGGTCAGGTCCGCCCAGGCGGCGGGCAGGGCGGGGAAGACCCGGATGACCCCGCCCCACGACTGGCACACCATGTCGTGCAGGGACTGCGCGGCCGACAGGGGCGTTTCGATGACCGGCCCCGACTCCTTGTACATGGTGTTGGGCTGGATGAAGCGGGTCATCAGTTCACCGAGGTAGTTCAGCGCGTCCTCGCCCTTGCCGAGGAGTGCCGACATCGAGGCGGCGCCCGTGAAGGTGTAGCCCTGGAGGGCACCCTCGAAGCCGACCCAGTGTGCCAACGACCGCTCGATCAGGGCGCGTTCGTCGGGGGTGCGGCCGGTCACCTCGTACAGCGGGTAGACCGCGAGGAGATGCGAGTAGTGGCGGTGCGACTTCGCGAAGGGGATGTCCGCGCCGATCATGAAGCCGTTCGCGTCCGTCGGATAGGGCGCGCGCTTCGCCAGTACTTCGCGCCATCGAGGGGCCAACGGGTCCTGAATGCCGAGGAGTTCCGCGGACTCGAGAAGGGTGTGGCAGCCCCAGGTCAGGAGCATCAGGTCGTAGTTGCAGTCGCGTGAGTTGCCCCCGTACTCCGGGGAGAACGTGGCGGGCAGGTGCAGCTTGCCGTCCGGGCTGGGTTCGAGGAAGTGGAGATAGTAGTTGATCGCCTTGCGCAGGAGCGGGAAGAGGACGTCCCGGAGGATCGACTGGTCCATCGTGTGCCGGTAGCTGAGCCAGACGTTGTGCAACGCCCAGGTCAGGTCGCCGACTTCGGGGGTGGGTGGGTCCTGGCCCGGGATGCCGACGCCGTAACCGGTGAGGGTGCCGGCGGCGCCGTTGACCAGGTGCGGGTCGGTGGTGCGGGGGATGCCGAGCGAGTCGCCTCGGTAGGGCTGGGCCACCTCCTTGGCGAGGTTGTCCCGGAACTCGCTCAACGCCCGTGTGATGGCGTCGAGTTCGAGGTGGTTGGCGCCGTGGATGAGCCAGTACTCCAGCTGGGCGTTGAGGTTCCACCAGGTGTTGGGCCACGGGGTGAGCTCGAGCCAGGGGCCGCTCGTCGCCATCACCGGGGCGTCGCGGCGGGCGGCGGAGGCGGTCTTGTAGAGCTGGATCCAGTAGAAGCGCTGGAGCCGGGCGTCGGGGAGGGACAGGAAGCTCTTGCGGTAGTAGGCGTGCCACCAGGCTCGGTGGTCCGACGCCAGGGCGGAGTAGGGGAGTCGGGCCGTGGTGCGGACGGTCTTGAGGGCCCTGTTCAGGGCGGTGCTGCGTGGGTACGAGTGCGCGACATGCGCGTACAGCGTCCGTGTCCGGCCCTTGGTCTGCTCCCGCCACGCGGTCACGTGCTGCCCGCCCGAGAGGAGCGGTTGCACGGCGGCGGTCACTCCGTCGTGCTCGGCGACCTCGGCGGGCGGGTTGCCCTGGTAACCGTCCGGCAGCGGCTTGAAGGCGGCACGCGGACTGATCGCGTCGGCCGGGTGGAACACCCAGCGGAAGTCGCGCTCGCCCGCGCTCGGCGTCACCTCCACGGCGAGAACCGAGCGGTCGTTGTGGACCAGGGCGCGCAGGGCCAGGCTGCCCTTCTCGGTCGTGAGTGTGCCGGTCAACTCGGCGTCGTGCAGCGACAGTCGCCAGTCGAGACCGGTGATCGCGCCGACCGGTTCGAGCGTGAAGTACCCGATGGGCAGCCGGGCCAGGCCGAACAGCGAGCCGAACTCGGGGCGGTGGTCCTGTACTTCGGAGTGCTGAACGTTGAAGCGCACGGCGGTCGAGGTGGCACCGGGCTCGGCGTAGATCCCGGAGCCGAGGAAGCCGTTGCCGAGGAAGGGGCCTTCGTACCAGGTCGTCGGCATGCGCTGCCAGACCGGATCGGCGTCGTCCAGAACGGTACGCCAGGGGTCGGCGTGGTGTCCGGTCAGGTGCTCGGCGGGGTGTCCGACAGCGGCCTCGGCGCGATCGGTCGCGCTCGCCTGCGTGGTCGTCAGGCCCGTGGTGAGCAGGGTGCCGCCGAGGGCGGATCCGGTAGCGAGGACGGTACGTCTGGACGGGGCGGGCTCGGAGGGGTTCGGCATGGTGCCTCCAGGCGGCTCGGGTGATTCATCGGAGCTATCCCGTCAGGCAACATAGAGATGGGGGTGAAGCGTGTCAATGCAGAGCGATAGATCCGATGTGTTGGTCGCTTTATAGTCAACCGGCAGCCCCGTCAGGAGAGTTGAGGGGCTCAGCCCGACTCGGTCTCTGCCCGGTCGTCGTCCAGCATCCAGGCCCGCGTCCCGAAGGAGGCGGACGCCCGCGAGGCCACCGCGGCCGCGTCTCGGAGTGCTTGCGTGAAACCCTCCGACGTCAGGCTCGGGCGCCCGTCCCCGGCCCGAGCCGCGAGGTAGTAGGCAAGCGCTCCGTGCAGCACATCCCCGGCCCCCAACGTGTCCGCCACCCGGACGGCAGGCACCTCCACCGTCCCGCCGCCCTCGGGCCCCGTCCACGCGATCGGTTGCCCACCTCGGCTGACCGCCGACCACGCGACCCCGTGCTCGCCCAGGAACCGCAGGGTGTCCGCCGGTGTGTCCGCGCCAGGTGGGTGGAAGTCTGCCGAGCAGACGGCCACGTCGATCCACGGCAGCAGATCCGGCGTGCCGTCCTTCCAACTGCCCCCGTCCAGCAGCGTCGTACACCCGGCGGCCCGCGCCGCACGGGCCACGGCCACCGCGAGTTCCATGTGATGACCGTCGAACTCGACGACATCGCGGCCCGCCACCAGCGCGTCGGGATCATCCGGCGGGGCCAGTCGGTGGCCCGTGGCGTTGGTCGACGCGACGGCGCGGTCCCCGGTGGACGCGGTCACCAGGATGGAGGAGACGGCGGGCGGCTGGACCGTGTCGGACGCCAGGTCCGAGACCGTGACGCCCATCCGGTTCAGGTCGGCCGTGATTCCGAGACCCAGAGGATGGGAGCCGATCGCGGTCAACAGCTCGGCCGTGCCGCCGAGATGGCTGAAGGACACGGCCGCGTTCGCCGCCGGTCCGCCCGCTGCGAAGGTCTGTTCACGGGCCGTCAGTTTCTCGTTGGAGGACGGCACATGGTCGACGAGCTGGATGACGTCCAGCGTGCACAGTCCCACGAACAGTCCGTCCGGGCGTCCTCGTTCCGTCGTGCCCACCTGCCGACACCCTCTCCTGTCTGACACCTTGACCTGCTGGAACCCGAGGCCCCGCAGCCGCCTCAGTATCAACCAGAAGTCTCCTTCTCCTCAGCTTTCACCGCTGCTTCACCTGTGTTCACCTGAGCCACTCACGATTTGCCATGGGCATGTCGTGCAGCGGGGTTCGTCGGCATGCCTTTCACCTTGCCACTCACCTCGCAGCGATCAGGAAGGGCGACCTGATGAGGCCAACGCAACGGCGCAGACGGCCACACGGCGGATACGGACCGCATGGCACCCACCGGCTCGTAGGAGTGGTCCTCACCGCCCTGCTCCTCGTGAGCGGCAATCTCACGACGGCGTACGCCGACACGGATCCGGAGGAGCGTGCCTCGGCTCGGGACAGGTCGGCGGGGGCCACGAGCCTGCCCACGCTCACCCCCGGCGAGGGGGCGTACTTGGAGGGCACCCAGAAGGTCGCGGCCGTACCGACCCTCGCCGGTGACTCGGTGACGAAGCTCGCGGTCGACGGCAAGGCGATCGACGCCGAGCGGACGGTCGGTGTGTCCCGGCTGAGTTTCGACGTCGGCTCGAACTCGACCGAGGCTCGCTACCACAACTACGTGCTGGTCAACGGTGATTACCGGGTCGACGTCGGCGATCTCGTCAACGAGCGCGGCACACTGGAGATCCCGAACGAGAAGCTGGTCAAGGGCGAGAATCGGATCGAGATCTTCGCCGGTACGGTCGACAGTTCCTGCGGCACCAACTACGACGACTTCGTACTCTCCGACATCAGCCTGGACCTGCTCGGCGAGGTCGCGGACGGTGAGGAGAACGAGTACACCTATTCCTTCGGTGACGGCAGCTGCGGCTCCAACACCTCTCTGCTGACGAAGGCGACGCTCAGTTTCTTCGTGCTGGGCGACCCGCAGGGCACGACCGGACTCACCGCCGACCTCGACTCCACGAAGCTCACCAACGGACAGCACACCCTGTCCGCGACCACCACCTCGGGCAAGTCCGTCAAGAACAAGGTGTCGGTCAACAACGCCCCCGCCGGAGCACCGCGGTTGCTGCCCAAGGACGGCACGCTCGTGGCGGGCCGTCAGTCGGCGTTCGCGAACTTCCCGGCCGGCACCGACGGCTCCGTCGAATCGCTGACCGTGGACGGTGGCGCGCCCGCCACCGACCCGCACCTCGGCAACGGCGCGGCCACCTTCTCCTTCGACGTCGGCGCGAACTCCATCGACGACCGCTACGACAACTACCTGCTCGTCAACGGCAAACGCATCGACCTGGGCGGCACGTGGGTCAGCCAGCGCGTCGACATCGCCATCCCGGCACGGTTCCTGGTGCCCGGCGACAACGTCATCAAGGTCGTCACCAGCCCCTACAAGGAGAGCTGCGGCAACAACCGCGACGACTTCGACCTCGCCCACCTCGCCCTCACCCTCGACGGCGCCGCTGTCACCGGCCACGACATCGCCGACACGTACGCCATGGGCGACGGCACCTGCGGCAACACGGACACCCGTCTGCGTGAGGCGGAGTTGCGCTACACGATCGACGCTCCGGCCGTGCCCGTCACCGAGACGCTCGGCTCCGGCAACGCGACGCTCGGCTTCACCGTCGGCAGCAACTCGATCGAGGCCCGCTACCAGAACTACCTCCTGATCAACGGTCAGAAGCACGTCCTGGACAGCGACTTCGTGAGCCAGCATGTCGATCTGGCGCTGCCGAACGAGTGGCTCGTTCCCGGCTGGAACACCGTCGACGTCGTCACCGGCACCTACGCGACCTCGTGCGGCAACAACCACGACGACTTCGCCCTCTCCGGCATCACGCTCACCCCGGCGAGCGGCACCGCCGAGGGCCGGATGCTGAAGGGGTCGTACAGCTTCGGCGACGGCAACTGCGGTGACAACGTCAATCCGTTGACGGAGGTCGACCTGGAGTTCTTCGTCGAGGGCCCGGCGCAGGGGCTGCGCGCCGACCTCGACACCAAGAAGATCGACGACGGTACGCACACCCTGGCCGCGACCTCGAAGAGCGGCAAGACCGCGACCCGCGTCCTGGCCACCGACAACTCGGCCCCCCGGGTGACCGCCAGCACCCCGGCCGCCGGACAGAAGATCACCGCCACGGTCGTCCTCGACGTCCGGATCGACGACCCGTCCGGCGTGGTGAGCGGGCCCGACGCCAAGCTCGACGGCCACCCGATCCAACTCGGCGCCTCCATCGGCCCGGGCCTCTCGGCCGGCGAGCACACCCTGTCGGTGTCCGGCACGGACAGCCTCGGCAACTCCGGTACCAGGGAAGTGAAGTTCAGGTCCGCCGGCATCCCTGACACCCCCGCCGATCTCACCCCGAAGTCCGGCACGACCGACGCCGGCAAGAACGTCACCCTCTCCGCCAGGGTCGCCGAACCGGACGGCGGCAAGGTCAGCGCGACCTTCTCCGAGGCCGAGATCCTGACCCCGGGCCGGGTGTACCAGGGGACCGCGCCGACCGTCCCCACGACCCTCAAGGTCAGGGGCGAGCGCAGGGTGAAGGCCGCCGGCCTCGAACCCGCCGACGGCAAGACACTCGACGCGCCGGCCGCCGAGGACGTCACCTTCCAGCGCTTCGACGTCGAGGTGAACGGCCACGTGGACGCGCCGGTCCTGCGCTGGGAAGGCGTCATCGACCCCGAGCGGCTCGCCGCCCTGCGCGTGTGGAACACCGCCGCCAAGCGCTGGGACGTCCTGACCAGTACCCGCGGCGCGGCCGACGGCGAGACCGTCCTGACGACCGTCGTCGACCGCACGTACATCGACCACAAGCAGATCCACGTCATGGTCACCGGCGAGGACCCGTTCGCCGACGACATCGACGCCGGCGACCCCAACTCCTTCGCCGACCCGGACTCGTACGACTTCTCGATCGTCCACTACACCGACACGCAGTACCTCTCGGAGGGCGCGGTCGAGCAGGAGACGCCCGAGGAGCGGGCCGTGTGGGAGAAGGCGTACGGCGATGTCTCGCGCTGGATCGTGGCCAACAAGGACCAGCGGAAGATCGCGTATGTCGCCCACACCGGCGACATCATCGAGAACAACATCCGCAAGCCCGCCGACGAGGCGACCCAGAAGCAGGTCGTGGGCGAGATGGAGGTGTCGTCCGAGCAGCAGAAGATCCTGGACGACGCGGGCGTGCCCAACGGTGTGATCGCGGGCAACCACGACAACCAGTCGGGCACCGAGAACGGCCCGGACGCCATCTACAACAAGTACTACGGCCCCCAGCGCTACGAGGCACTGTCCAAGGGCTGGGAGCACGCCGAGTACGGCGGCCCCTGGCGCACGGGCGACAACCAGAACCACTACGACCTGTTCTCGGCCGGCGGCCTGGACTTCGTCGTGGTCGGCCTGTCGTACGGCGTGACGCGCGAGGAGGCCGAATGGGCCGACTCGGTCTTCAAGCGCTACCCCGACCGCAACGGCATCCTGCTCTCGCACGACTACCTCGCCCCGAGCAACAACCCCGACGGACGCGGCGCCGCGTTCTCCCCGCCGGACGGCTCGATGCTCTACAAGACGGTCGTGCAGAACAACCCGAACGTGTTCCTGATACTCGCCGGTCACGAGCACGGCGTGGGGACGAACGTGAAGCCGCGGGTCGGCGAGGTCGCGCACGACGTCGTCGAACTGCTCGCGGACTACCAGTTCTACACGGTCTCCGCGGACCGGCTCGGGCTCACCGAGATCGGCGGCTACCAGCCCGACACCCAACTCCAGTTCGGCGCGAGCTTCTTCCGGATGCTCCAATTCAACGTGAAACGCGCCGAGTTGACCGTGGACACCTACTCGCCGCTGCTCGACGAGTTCGGCTCCACCGAGTACGACACCCTGCACCGGTACGACGGCACCGAGGACAACATGGTCCTCCCCGTCGACCTCAGCAGCCGCAGAACGACCTTCCAGACCGACTCGCTCGCGCTGTACAACCCCGTGAGCGTCATCGGCAGAGCCAAGGTCGACTCCGGCAAGGTCGCCTCGGTGACCTGGAAGGGGCTCCGGCCCGGCACGACTCATGCCTGGTTCGTCACGGCACGCTCCACCGGCGGCGGCGTGACCGCCTCCGAGCCGCGCGTCTTCGTCACCAAGGACGCCCACGGCCGCCCCGGCATGTGGGGGCCGGACGTACCCGGCTACGAGTGGTTCACGTCGTCCGGGGGCCAGCCGTGACGGCACCTCCGACGCCGGCGCGCCCGCCCGCCTCGCGGGCGCGCCACGCGCTCCTCACCGTCGTGGGCGCCCTGCTGGCCCTGCTAACCGCAGGCCTCGCCCACCCGGCCCCGGCCGCCGCGCACGACCTCACCTCGACCGCTTACGTCGAGGTGAGGGGTGCCGGATCCATGGTGCAGGCGGAGCTCGAACTCGAATACGACCTGCTGATGAAGTCGGCGTGGCTGTACGCGGAGGCGTATGAGGCGAAGGGCCGACCCGCACAGCGGCAGCAGCTCAAGAAGAACGCCGACGCGGTGATCGAGTACGTCACCGCACGCTTCGCCCTCACCCACGACGACAAGCCCTGCACGCCCCGCCTGGCTCGCGACGCCGATGTCCGCACCCGCGGTACCAAGCCGTTCGCCGTCCTCAGCCTGGTCTACAACTGCCCGGACGGCGACGGCAATTACGCGATCTCCAGTGCCCTGTTCCCCGATGCAGAGAGCTTCGTTCACAGCACTCACACGATCGTCCACTACGACCTCGACGGCCGACGCGGCTCGCAGGTGCTGACGGCAGGCGCGCCGACCGTGGAGACCGGCGGGCACCACGAGTCCCACCAGATCGCGGAGTTCTTCTTGCTCGGCACCGAACACCTGCTGTTCGGTCTGGATCACATCCTCTTCCTGCTGTCCCTGCTCATCGGCGCTCGGACCCTGCGCGAGGTCCTCCTGACGGCGACCGCCTTCACCGCCGCGCACAGCGTCACGTTCCTGCTGGCGGCGACCGGTGTGGTGCACGTGCCGGCGGCGGTCGTGGAACCCGTCATCGCCGCGTCCATCGCGGTCGTGGCCCTGGCCGGCATCCTCTTGCGCGACCGCGAGGGAAGCGGACGCTGGCGGCTGCCGACGGTCTTCCTCTTCGGCCTCGTGCACGGCCTCGGCTTCGCCGGGGCGCTCGGCATCGACGAAAGCTGGTCCTGGGAGCTGTTGTTGTCGCTGCTGAGCTTCAACGTCGGCATCGAAGCGGTGCAGTTGGGGATCATCGTCGTGGTCTTTCCGCTGCTGCTGCTCCTGCGCCGCACCACCGTTCACCGGTGGGTGCTGCCCGCGCTGACCGTACCGATCGTGGTGGTGAGCCTGTACTGGTTCTGGGACCGGGTGCCGTTCGGGGGCGTGCCTTTCGCCTCTTAAACTGTCCTCAATTTCCCCTCCTAGTGTTTTCCGTGTCGCAGCCGAACGGCTACGGCAAAAGGAACCAGGCAGCTCTCGAGCTGCTGCACACATGGAGGAATCGTGGCTTTCACGAAGGTCGTTCCGGTCAAGTCCACCAAGCCCGCGAAGCCGGCGAAGGGCAAGCCCGCCAAGCCGGCGAAGCCGCGCAAGACCCGCCCGGTCAAGTAACGCGAGATGTTGAAGCGGGCCCGCGATATTCAGTCGCGGGCCCGCTTTTCCGTACCCGCACATTTCTTAGACCCCCTCAAGAAAGTCCTCTACGGTGACCTCGTACGACGACCGGCAGACCATGCGGCTGCGGTTGCGCCCGGTACCCCAGGTCCAAGGCCGCCACCGCAGGACGACGACACCGGCGGTCGGCCTGACAGCACGTCAGGCGTTCGCCCGCTTCTGGCCTTTGACGAAGGGCGACCGTCACCGGCTGGCGGCGATCTGCCTCTGTGTCACCCTCGCGGCCCTGTGCGAGACCGCCGCCATCCTGCTCTTCGGTGAACTCACCGACCACGCCCTGCGGAAAGGCTCGTTGGGCGCTTTCTGGGAGCCCGCGGGAAAGTGGCTGGGCGTGGCGTTGGTCGGGGCCACGGTCGGTTACCTCGGCAACTCCCTCGCCGTATGGACCGCGGAGCGATTCGTCATGCGGCTGCGCGCCCATGTCTTCGGACATGTCCAGGATCTCCCGCCCGACTTCTTTCAACGGCATCGCCAGGGCGATCTGGTCGAGCGGCTCACGGGAGACGTGGAGGCCATTGAGGAGATGGTCGTCTCGGGGGTCGTCGGCACCATTTCGTCCGTCTGCAATGTCGTCCTGTTCTCGGCCGCCGCTCTCTGGCTGCGCTGGGACCTGGCGCTCGCCACCTTTGTCCTCGTGCCCGTGCTCTGGCTGACCGTGAGGAGGTTCTCCGGGCCGCTGAAGTCCGTCGCCCGCGAGGAGCGTGTCGCCGACGGGGCGATGACGTCCGTCGTCGAGGAGGCGCTGGGGAACGTCGTGCTGACCCAGGCGTACAACCGGAAGGCGGCCGAGGAGAATCGGCTCCGCCGGGAGGCTCGGGCGTGGCTGCGGGCGTCGGTGAGCGGAGCGCGCATGAGCGAGCTCTACGAGCAGTTGGTGGAGGTCATCGAGACGCTGTGCGTGCTCGGCGTCATCGGACTGGGCGCGTGGGAGATCTCCCAGGACCGTATGACGCTCGGTCAACTCCTGTCGTTCTCGGCGTTCTTGGGCTACCTCTATCCACCGCTCCGCGGTCTAGGCCAGCTCGGACTGACCGTCACCGCCGCCACCGCGGGCGCCGAACGGCTCCTGGAGATCCTCGACTCCGAACCCGCTGTCGCCGACCCGCCACCGCACCGGACCGTCCCGGCGTGGCCGGTCCACGGCACGCTGCGACTGGACCGGGTGGGTTTCCGCTATCCCGGACAGGACGCGGCGACCCTCAGCGAGGTGTCGCTGACCGCCTGGCCCGGCGAGTTCGTCGTGGTCACCGGTCCCAGCGGCGCCGGCAAGTCGACGATCGCCAAGCTGCTCCTACGCTTCTACGACCCGGCCGAGGGACGCGTCCTTCTCGACGGCGTCCGCCTGGACGAGGTGGCGCTGTCCTTCCTGCGCGAGCAGGTCACGCTGTTGCCGCAGCAGACCCTGATCCTGCACGACACGATCCGCGAGAACATCGCCTCCGGCCGCCCCGGATCCAGCGGCCAGGAGATCGAACAGGCGGCGCGGGCCGCGGCCGCCCATGACTTCATCACCGCCCTTCCGGAGAGCTACGAGACACGGATCGACCCGCACACCGCCCAGTTGTCGGGCGGCCAGCTCCAACGCATCGCGATCGCCCGTGCGATGCTGCGCGACGCCCCGGTACTGATCCTCGACGAGCCCACCACCGGGCTGGACGCTCTGGCCGCGCGCCGGATCATCGCTCCACTGCGCCGCCTGATGTCGGGCCGAACCACCTTGATGATCACCCACGATCTGCGACTCGCTCCCGAGGCGGACCGCATCGTCGTGCTCGACCGGGGGCGGATCTCGGAATCCGGCACCCATCACGAGCTCCTCGCCCTGCGTGGGGTCTACGCGGAACTGCTGGGCGCGCCGCGAGGTGTCCGGTTCGGCAAGACCGAGCCGGGGAACTGAGAGATCCCGGTTCCCCGGACGTGCTACTGGAGGCTCCAGCGGTGCGGGTGTGCGGGATCGGCCGGGCAGGCGAAGACGTTGAGTTCGCCGTCGCGACCCACGTGGATCTGCGTGGGTTTGGCGAACGGGTGTGGGCGCAGGCCGCGTTCTTCGAGCGGCTGCCAACTGCCGCTGCCACCGTCCCACTCGGAGGTGTCGATGGTCAGCAGCAGTTCCATGGGGGTTGCGCAGGTCAGGCAGTCCATCGGGTACGGATCGGTCGTGTGCCAGGACGCGAATCCTCCGACGTGCCAGCCGGGTGGGATGGAGAGGTCGTACTGGTATCCGACCGGCTCGGGGTGTTCTTCGTCCTTGGACTGTTCGGCGGCTGCCTCCAGGCCTTCCTCCCAGCCGTCGATCCGGGCGCACAGCTCTTGCGGGAGGAGCCCGGCGAAGGGGTAGGTGACCACCTGCTCGGGGTGCAGTTCGCAGGGCTCGGGAACGTAGCCGTCGTAGCCGACCACCTGCGGCTGTGGCGGAGAGGTGAGCACCTCACCGACCTCTGCGGATCTGCGCCAGCGCAGGTGCAGCACCATGTCGAAGCTGCCCGCGCCGTGTACGTCGAAGGGACACCAGAAGACCTGGAGCAGGTCGCAGCCGTTCGGGCCCGCCGGCAGGTCGGGGACATCCCGGCGGTACAACTGGGCGACCCCGATCATCGGCAGCGGATCCGACGCGTCTGCCTCCGGGATGCGGTGGTGGCGGTCCAACTCCTCCAGGAATCGCTGTTGTTCCTGGGTGAACCCGGTGAACTGCTCGTCGGCCCACGCGGCCGCCAGCATCTCGCGCTCCCGGCGGATGTCCGCGATCCGACGGCCATGTGCCCGGGCGTGGGACTCGTCGCACACCGGCCACGGCTCGTCCGCCGGCCACAGCATCGGCCCGCCCACGGAACTGGCGGACACGTCCGGTTTCCCCGGCCGCGGGTGCAGCCGGGTGGTCGTACCTCGGTAGGCGGCCAGTTCCGGGAAGAGCGCCTCGACATCGAGCGGGCGCGGTGGCGTGGTCCTCGTCATGGACGGGACCTTAAGCTCCCGGCGGTGTCGGTGTTCAGGCATCCCCTCGGTTGCGCGATCGCCTGCCGATGGTGTTCTCCGCACCAGACTCCGCTACGAGCTCTTCGCCACCCGTGCCCGATGAGCCGCGACCGTCGTCCGGCTAGCGCAGGCGTTGGAGCAGAAGCGACGTGTCCGGTTCCGGGACTGGTCCACGAAGTAGTTCTCGCACCCGGCTGCCGCGCAGCGTCCCAGTGTCACCGTCGGGTCCCCGGCCGCGACCAGGGCGAGCTGGGCGGCGATCAGCTGGCCGGCCCAGCGCTCGGCCGGGGTGCCGTTGCGGCTGAAGTGGATGTGCCAGCCGCCGAGGCCGTCGTGGTCGGACAGGTGCATCTCCGGCGGATAGTCGCGCAGCAGGCGGTGCACGGCGTCGGGGGCAGCGCCGTCGACCGACTGCGCCAGGGCCGTGCGCACGAGGTCCGGCAGCTCGCCGTAGTCGCCGCCCGGCGGCGGAGTGATCTCGTGCTCCGCGAAGAACGTGGCGGCCAGTTCCCCGTGTTGGTCGAGGGTTCCGGTATTGGCCAGCTCCACGGCCAACCGCACCACGTTGCCGACGTAGTCACCGTATTGCACTTGACCACCTACATCGTCGCTTCCTAATGTAGGCGCCATGGTAGCTGATGACACCTACGTGGCCCGCCGTCTGTACGTGCTCGGGGAGTGGGACGCCGCGCTCGCCGCCCTGGGCCCGGACACCGAGCCCGAGCTGCGCGCGGAGATCGCCGTCGATCGCTGGTTCTTCCGGATCGAGGGGCACGAGGAGGCCGAGAAGGCGGTCGAGGCGCTCGACCCCGCGTCGCCGACCCGACACCTGCTCACCGGGCGACTGGCCTACAGCCGCCTGCTGTTCCGGCGCGGCCCTCGCCCCGACGACCGAGCCGTGGCCGAGGCCGGTTATCGTGCGGCGGTCGAGAGCGGCGACGAGAAGACGCGCGCCTGGGCCGAGTTCCACTGGGCGGTCCTGCTGGACAACATCGACGAGGACCGGGCCGGCGCCCTCCCGCTCTACGAGACGTCTCTCGAGGTCGCGACGAAGACCGGTGACGGCTACCTCGAGTCCTACGTCATCCGGCACCTCGCGGTGCACAAGGAGCCCGCCGAGCGGACGGCCATGCTGCGCCGCTCACTTCACCTGCGCGGCGCGCTCGGTGCCCGGCCCCAGACACTCGCCGCGCAAGCCCTTCTCGCCGCCAACCTCCCCGAGGACGACCCCGAACGCGCCGAGCTCCTGCGGGTGTTCCGGCCGGGTGCGGAGGAACTGCGGATCGGCTGGCTCCTGCGCGAGGCCTGATCCGCCGCACTCCATTCCTCTTACGGCCCGGTCCGCCCGCTCTGCACCGAAAGCGTCGCCATCAGTCCGCCGCCGGGTGCGTCGCCCAACGTGAGTGCGCCGCCATGGAGTTCGGCCTGCTGCTGAACGAGGGCCAGGCCCAGGCCGGAGCCGTGACTGTGGGGATGGGGCCCGCGGGCGAACCGTGCCTTGACGGCCTCACGTCGGTCGGCGGGAATGCCGGGGCCGTTGTCGGAGACGGTGATGTGCGCGGAGTCGGCGTCCCAGGTGAGGGAGACATGGACCTGGCCGTGCGGCCGGCGTCCATGGAGGGCGGCGTTGTTGAGCAGGTTGTCCACGGCCAGCCGCAGCCCGGCGGGCCAGCCCTCCACATGGGGGACCGGTTCCGAGGCGGCGATGTGAAGGGCGTAGGCCGTGCCCGGGTGGCGGTTACGGGCGTGCCGTACCGCCTCGTCCAGCAGCGCGGGGAGATCCACCGCGGCCCGCGGTGGCAGCGCGTGGGCGTCACCGCGGGCGAGGATCTGAAGGCCCTCCAGCAGAGCGGTGATCCGGCGGTGCTCGACGGCCATGGCGTCGAGGGCCTCCTGGCGCTGGGCGGCGGGGAGTTGGGGGTTGCGTTGGAGTGTCTCCAAGTTCATGCCGAGCGTGGTCAGCGGGGTGCGCAGCTCGTGACCGGCGTCCGCGGTGAAGCGGCGGGTGGCCTGCATGCTGGTCTGGAGCTGACCCAGCATGCGGTTGAGGGAGGCGGACAGGTCGGCCACCTCCTGGGGCCGCCTGACCTGGGGCAGCAGCCGGGAGGTGTCCGTGGGGCGGATGTGCTGGGCACCGGTGCGCAGCCGCTGGAGCGGTTGCAGGATCACGCGGGTGATCAGCCAGACGCCACCGCCCGCTACCAGGGTGGCCAGGGCGGCCACGCCGGCGACGATGCGCGTGTTGTCGGCGAGCCGCTGCTCGATCGGGTCGAGGTCCTGGAGCACCTGGATGTGCGCATCGTCGGTGCCGTCGCCGGTCGTGTCGACCGGCTCCACCAGGGAACGCCAGGACTGGCCGCCGACTTGCACGGTGCTCAGGCCGTCGGCGACGGGGACGGGGATGTCCGCGCCGGGCTGATCGCCCCGCGAGTCGATGATCTTGCCGCCGGAGATCAGGCGGACCAGCGACTGACTGCCGGCCAGCAGCCCGCCGTAGTCGTCGCCTCCCGCGCCGTCGCCTTGGGAGAGCAGCTTGTACGCGTCTCCCTGGGCCTTCTCCGCGCGCACGGTCAGCTGCCGGTCGACGTCGGTGCGATCGCGGTGGTCGATCCGGTCGACGATGATCAGACCGGCCAGGGCGACCACCACCACGACCAGGAGCGCGACGCTCGCGGTGATCTGTGAGCGCAGGCTGCGCGGTAGGGGGAGCCTCATGGCCGCAGCGCGAATCCGACGCCGCGCACCGTGCGCAGGATCCGCTGCTCGCCGCCGGCCTCCAGCTTCTTGCGCAGATAGCCGACGAAGACATCGACCACGTTGGTGTCCACGTCCCAGGTGTAACCCCACACCTGCTCCAGCAGTTGGGTCCGGCTCAACACCTGTCCAGGTCGCTGGGCCAGTGCCATCAGGAGGTCGAACTCCCTCGTGGTCAGCCCCAGTTCGCGCCCGGCGCGAGTGGCCTCGCGGCGGACGGGCTCGATGGCGAGGTCACCCAAAACGAGAGGGCGTTCATGGCTGGTCTCGTGGAGGCGGACCAGCGCGTGCAGCCGCGCGGCGAGCTCCACCACCGAGAACGGCTTGACCACGTAGTCGTCGGCGCCGGCCGCCAGTCCCGCGACCCGGTCGTCGACCTCGTCGCGAGCGGAGAGCATGCACACCGGGATGGTCCGCCCCTGCTGCCGCAACCGGCGGACCGCCTCCACCCCGCCGAGGCCGGGCATGACCACGTCGAGCAGGACCACCGAGGGCAGCCGATCGGCGACCGCCTCCAGCGCGGACTCGCCCGTGCCGGCCTCCCGGACGTCGAAGCCCTCGACGGACAGCCCGAGCCGCAGGGCCTGGCGGACGCCCTGGTCGTCGTCCACCACGAGGACCTCAGGCTTGCGCCGTGCCATCGACATCACGCTCTCTCGCTTCTGTGCCGGGGGCGAAGATCGGGCCGCCACCTGAGTCCAGTGTGTCCGGACGATTCACAAGACAGATTAAGAGCGGAACTCGCAGGTCACCGGCTTTGCCTGCCTGGCGCGGCGGCCGTGTGGGGGAGGGGGCTCAGGCAGGAGCGGCGCAGGGGCACCGGAACGTGTGGCGCCCCGAGCCGATCTCGAACGGGGCACTGCCGTCGGGAAGGTGGACCTCGGCCCGGACGCCCGGGGGAACCAAGGTCTCCACGACGAGGGTGTCCGCCGCAGCGCCCTCGATGCGCCAACCCGCCTCGGCCCTGCCGTACGGAGTGTCGTGGGCCGCTCTCGCCCAGGTCAGATCGCCACCGGGGACCGGGGCGATGCGCAACCGTCGCCAGCCGGGTGCGGCGGCGGCGAGGCCCGCGACCGTGCGGTGCAGCCAGTCGGCGACGGCACCGAGCGCGTAGTGGTTGAAGGAGGTCATCTCGCCGGGGTTGACGGTGCCGTCGGGCAGCATCGAGTCCCAGCGCTCCCAGACGGTGGTGGCGCCCATGGTCACCGGGTACAGCCACGACGGGCAGTCCTTCTCCAGGAGCATGCGGTAGGCGAGTTGAGGTTCGCCCGCCGCGCACAGCGCGTCGCAGATCAGCGGCGTACCCGTGAAGCCGGTGGCGATACGGAAGGACGCGCGACGCACGATCTGCGCCAACCGCTCGGCCGCGCCCCGCCGTTGACGCTCCGTGGGCAGCAACGAGAACGCGATCGCCAGGGCGTACGCGGTCTGACTGTCCGAGGACAGCAGGCCGTCCGGCGTGACGAAGTGGTCGGCGAATCGCTCACGTACCGCCTGTGCGTGCGCACGGAAGCGGACGGCATCTCCCTTCCCGTCCAAGCGCCCGTCGGCGTCAAGAAGTTCGGCGACCTCGGCGAGTACCTCCGCGGAGCGGATCACATACGCGTTGGCGACGAGGTCGCCATCGGTCCGCGCCTCGCCCGGACGGTCCGGTGGGGCCTGCGGGTCCAGCCAGTCGCCGAGTTGGAAGTCCTGCCGCCACAGCCCGTCGCCCTCGGCGGTGAACCGGATCGTGGCCTCACCCCAGGCCCGCATGCTCGGGTACTGGGTGCGCAGCACCTCCAGATCCCCGAAGCGCTGGTACAGGGTCCACGGCAGGAGCACCGCGACATCGGCCCACACTGCCTGCGCCCCTACGCTCTGGAAGGTGTCCGGGGGCAGCACATCGGGGACGACAAGGGGCGGCACGCCGTCCGGTCGCTCCAACTGCTCCGCCGACAGGTCGCGCAGCCAGCCGGTCAGCATGCCGGAGCAGTCGTGGAGGAAGGACGCGGTGGGCGCGAAGACCTGGATGTCACCGGTCCAGCCCATGCGCTCGTCGCGCTGCGGACAGTCCGTGGGGACGTCGAGGAAATTGCCACGCATGCTCTGTACGACGTTCTCGTGCAGTTGGCCGACCAGCGGGTCGGAGCACTCGAACCAGCCGGTACGGGCCATGTCGGTGTGCAGCACGACCGCTTCGACGTCGGCGGGGTCGAGCGGGCCGGGCCAGTTCCCGATCTCGGCGTATCTGAAGCCGTGGAAGGTGAAGTGCGGTTCGTAGGTCTCGACGCCTGTGTCCGACCCCGGGCCATTCCCGGTCGCCGCGCCTTCCTCTGCCTCCGCACCTTCCCTTGCCTCCGCACCTTCGCCGCGCAGGATGTAGGTGTCCGTGGCAGCGGCGAACCGCAGCGGGCGGGTGCTCAGTTCGCCGTCCTCCAGCACCTCGGCGTGGCGCAGGGTCACTTCGTGGCCGACGGGACCCGAGACGCGGATGCGCAGTCGGCCGACGAGGTTCTGTCCGAAGTCCAGGACGGTCTTCCCGGAGGGAGTCGTGATGACGGAGACCGGAGCGACGGTCTGGGTGCGTCGCACGGGAGGACCCGTCGGTGCCACCAACTCGGCGTGCGGGAAAGGTAGTTCGCGAACGAGTGCCCAGCCCGACGTGTCTTGCCCCGGCGTCGACCATCCCGGTCGCTCCCGCCGCGCGTCGTAGACCTCGCCGTCGTAGATCTCCGAACGCAGCACGGGACTCGTGGTCGTACGCCATTGTTCGTCGGTGCGGATGGTCTCCGTCGTGCCGTCGGCGTACACGATCTCCAACTGGGCCAGCAGCGCGCGGTGTTCGCCGTAGATGTTGCGGCTGCCGCCGTGGAAGCCCAGACGTCCCGTGTACCAACCCTCGCCGAGCAGTGCTCCGATGGTGTTGTCGCCGGTGCGGAGCAGTGGGGTGACGTCGAAGGTCTGGTAGCGCAGGCGGTGTCGGTAGGAGGTCCAGCCGGGGGCCAGGACGTGGTCGCCGACGGGTTCACCGTTGATCTCGGCGGTGTAGACGCCGTACGCGGTGATGTAGAGCCGGGCCGAGGCGACGGAACCGGTGAGGGAGAAGTCGCGGCGGAGCAGGGCTACGGGCAGCGGTTTGTCGGTGGCGGTGTGGTCGGGGGTGACGGGGCGGGCCGTCCAGTCGGCCGGCACCAGGAGGCCGGTTTCGGCGTACGCGGTCACCGACCAGGGTGACGGTTCGGCCTCTCCCTCGCCCCAGACGCGTGCACGTACACCGACTCGTTCGCGGGAGCCGAGGCGCGGGCCCGGCCAGGGGACGAGGACGGACTCGGCGGACTCCACGCGGCCGGTGTCGGCGAGGACCGTGCCGTCGGCGGTGGTGACCTCCACCTGGTGGGCGGCTTGCCGCCAGTCCTCGGTGTCGGTGACCGTGCGCCAGCTCAGCCGGGGAGCGGGCTCGCCGATGCCCAAGGGTTCGCGGTGGTGCTCGAAGGTGGGTGGTGTCACGTGCACGGCGATCAACTCCCGTTCGGGTCATGGCAGATGTACACCCTCGGGGCTCCGCCGTCGTCGGGTACGGGCTCCTCGGCGGTGGCGCGTACACCCTCGCGGACGGTCTTGCCGGTCCGGGGGTCCACCACCCGGTAGGGGAGCGGGACGTTCGCCGGATCGGTGATGAACAATGGACCGCCCTCCTCCGCGTAGCCGAGGTACAGCATGCCGGGGACGGACAGGCCCCGGGGAGACAGGGCCGAGTACCAGTCGGGCCGCATGTCCGTCAGCGGCAGGCCCTCCAGGATCCGGGAGACGAGCCCGACATGGCCAGAGCCCTCGAAGTCGAGTGCCTCCCGCCAGCCGGCCCCCTCTGCCAGGAAGAACTCCTCGTGCCCGGGTTCGGCGGCGTGCAGGCGCCACTGCCACAGGCTCGCCGCGCCGTACACCACACCCATCGTGCCGCCGGCGCACAGGTTGCTCCAGGCCTCGTGCCCCTGCCACCAGCCCGCGGCGCGGCCGCGACGCCCAGTGTTCTCGTAGGTGGGCTCGCCGTTGGCGACCGCCTTGGCGGGGGTGTTGCGCCACATGTCCGCGACCCGCTCCTGGACGTGTCCGCCCATGTGGCCGGTCTGGCACCACTGGAAGTGCAGCCAACTCTCGCTCTGGTGGGCGCTGTTGTCGGCGTGCGGGCGGTAGTGGATGCCGCAGGGCTGGACGTAGCCGTCCCAGCGGCCGACCTCCGCGCCACCCGCCGCGATCTGCGGTTCGCGACCCTCGCCATCGGCACCGACCAGGTAGACGGCGGGGGCGGCGCCGTAACGGGCCACCAGGTAACGGCAGTAGCGCGCGTACTCCTGCGGTGGGACCACCGGCCCCGCCACCCGCAGGCCCTTCCAGCCGAACCCGTGGAAGAGCGGCTGGAGCACGGGGACGATCCCGTGCTCGCACAGGATGCCGATCAGCCGGTCCAGGTACTGGAAGTACGCCGGGTTGAGCACGTTGACGTGCCCGGTGGGCAAGTCCTCGAAGCCGACGTCGAAGCCCTCGTCGGCGGTGCGGTCGCGCGGGCCGTGTGCGTCCATGTCGGGCTGGACGCTCATCAGCAGGGCCGCGTTGAAGCCCTTGGCCCGCCGGTCGGCCGCGTAGTGTGCGACCTGCTCCTCGGTGGCCCGCCAGGGCAGGGCCCAGGCGGTGTCGCCGACGAGCAGCGCGGGCGTTCCGTCGGCGTGGACCAGGCTGCGTCCGCCGGGAGACATCCGCCAGAAGCCGTGCCGGTGGAAGGCGTTGCCGTCGTCCGGGGCGGGGCGGACGACGAGTGCTCCGCTCTGCCCCGAGAGTCCTTCGTCCGCGACTGAACTCCCGCTGTGCCAGGTCCAGTTGCCCTCCGTCTCCGGGGAGGCGAAACGGACCTTCCAGTCCCGGCCGCCGTCCCAGAAGGCCGGGCGGCGCAGGACCGTCCCGGACTCGTGCGTGAACTCGGCCCATACGTCCACGTCGGTGTACGGGTTGGCGTAGTCGCGTGCGCCGGTCAGGGTGAACTCGGTCTGCTGCCAGGGGGCGGCGACCGTTTCCTCTCGTGGAGTGGTCATGAGCGGTTGACGGCGATGTCGGCGGTGAGAGGAAGGTTTGTCGACGACGGACCCGCCTCCAGCTTGAAGGTCCCCAACTCGACCGCCCAATCGCCCGCCTCGGTGTCCCAGTGCTGGAGCGCCCGGGCGTCCACGGGGACCGTCGCGACGGTCACCTCGCCGGCCCCCGCCTCGACCACGGCGAACCCGGCGAGCCAGCGGACCGGGCGCTCGACGGCACCGCCCGGACGGCTCGCGTACACCTGCACGACCTCCTTGCCGTGCCGGGTGCCGGTGTTGCGTATCCGGATCTCCGCCGTGAAGCCGAACTCGGTCGGTGCCGCGTCAGGCACATCGATCGAGACGTACTCCCAGGCGGTGTACCCGAGTCCGTGTCCGAAGGCGTATCGGGGCCGTTGCCATCCGGCACGCCCGTCGCCCCGGTAGCCGATGAACAGCCCCTCGTCGTAGGCGAGGACGCCGTCGACCGGCTCGGTCGAGGGCAGCCCGCGCTCGGACACCGGCCAAGCCGTCGGTAGCCGTCCACCGGGCTCCCTCACACCCAGCAGCACATCGGCGAGCGCGTTGCCGAACTCCTGCCCGGGGAACCAGGCCAGCAGCACCGCCGCCACGTCGTCGGCCCACGGAAGCAGCACCGGAGCACCGGAGTTGACCACCACGACGGTACGGGGGTTGGCCTCGGCGACGCGGCGGACGAGTTCGTCCTGGCGGCCGGGCAGGGCCAGGCCGGTACGGTCGAAGCCCTCGCTCTCGACCTCCTCCGTGGTGCCCACCACGACCACGGCGACCTCGGCCGCGCGGGCGAGTGCCACGGCCCGCTCGATCTCCTCGTCGTCACTGCCGTGCGGCGGCTGGAGGTTGAGCTGGAACATGGTGACCGCGTCGCCGATGGAGTCCCCCGAGGAGACTGAGTCGACGTCGTGCGTGAGGACGACGTCGGTCTCCTCGTGCGCGGCCAGATCGAGGGTGTGCAGGTGCTGGGGCGGAGTCATCAGGCCTTCCACCAGGTCGGCGCCCGGCGGGAGGTGAAGGCGTACGTCAAACACATCGGCCCCCGCGACGGCCAACCGGAAACGCCCGATGCCGGAACCGCCGATCGCGTACCGGCCGGCGTTCGCCGCACGGACCACGGTGTGCACCTCCACGCGGGCGACCTGATCGGTGGGCACACCGGGCCCGTAGGACCCCATCCAGGTGTAGGCGCCCCCGGCGCGGCGCTCGGAGCCGAGCAGGGTGCCGTCCGCGGACAGGAACCGCACCTCCACGCCCTCGCCGGAACCGTCGGGGTGGCGAAGGTAGGACAGTGGCGCCACGGGTGTGCGGTTCTGCGGCGTGACGCCGATTCCGTGGGTGACCTCGACGTCCTCGCCCAGGGCGGCGCGGATGCCGTCGAGCGGGGAGACGGTGTAGGGCGGGAAGACGGTGGCGCTGCCGCCGCCGAGGGTCCGGGCCACGGCGGCGTTGGGGCCCAGGACGGCGACCCTCTTCAACACCGCGCGGTCCAGGGGCAGTACGGCGTTCTCGTTGCGCGCCAGCACGAACCCGGCGGCGGCGGTCTCGCGCAGTCGGGCCGCGACCGACACGGCGTCGTGGTGCGCCGGTCGGACCGCTTCAGGCAGGTCGTCCAACGCGCCGACCCGGGCGGCGAGCCGCAGCAGCCGCAGCACCTTGTCGTCCACGACCGCCTCGTCGACCTTGCCCTTCCGCACGGCGGCGACCAACGCGTCGCCCCACGGGCCGATCGGGCCGGGCATCACCAGATCGAGCGCGGCGCGCGCGGACGGCTCGGTGGTCCGCACGGCGAACCAGTCCGACATCACGAGGCCGTCGAACCCCCAGCCCTCGTGCAGCACTTCACGCAGCAGCGGACTCTCGGTCATCGGGTGCCCGTTGACCCCGTTGTAGGCGGCCATGACCGCCCAGACCCCGCCCTCGCCGACGATCCGCTCGAACGGCGCCAAGTACAGCTCGCGCAGGGCGCGTTCGCCGATTCGCGCGTCGAGGGTCATGCGCTGGGTCTCGGAGTCGTTGCCGACGAAGTGCTTCACGGTGGCCGCCACGCCACCGCCCTGAACACCTCGGACGTACGCGACGCCGATTCGGGCGGTGAGCAGTGGGTCCTCGCTGAAGCACTCGAAGTGCCGCCCGCCATAAGGGGTTCGGTGCAGGTTCACGGTGGGGGCCAGGAGGACGTCCACGCCCTTGCCGCGTGCTTCGTGGGCGAGCAGCCCGCCGAGCTGTTCTACCAGCGGTTCGTCCCAGGTGGCGGCCAGCGCCGTGGGCGAGGGCACGTTGGCAGAAGGGCTGCGCTCGTCCCACAGTTCGCCGCGGACCCCGGCCGGTCCGTCCGAGACGACCAGTCTGCGCAGGCCGACGGCGGGTTCGGGGTGCAGGGACCAGAAGTCCGCGCCGGTGAGCAGCCGCACCTTCTGCTCCAGGGTGAGCGCGCCGAGGCGCCGGGCGAGGTCTGCTTCGTCCGTCGCGGACGGGGCGTCGGTGGTGGGCTGCCGGGTCACGGGGTCCTCCTCGGTGAAGGGTGGTCAGTGAGGGCGTCGCCCGTGCTCTCGATGAGGACCCGGACGTCCCAGGGGCCGAGCGGGAGGGCGTCTCCGGCCGCGAGGCGTGCACCGGTGAACAGGTCCCGGACATCTCCCGGTAGCCGGTAATCGACCGGATCCCAGGCCCAGTTGTGGACGAAGCGCAGGACGGCGCCGTCGGCGGTGGTGGCCGACGTGCAGGTGACGGAGGCTGGCCGGTCCGCGCGCCAGGCGTCGGTCGGAAGAGAGACCGAGGCGACCCAGTCCGCGAGGCTGTGCGCGAGTTCGCGGTCCGGGACGGTGCCTATGTACGTCACGCGGCCAGCGCTGTACGTGTGAGTGGTGACGGCGGCGAACTGGCTCAGGTGCGGATGGTCGTATCCGGCGAGGACGGTCGCACCCTCCGGGATCAACCCGTCGGCCCATGCCGTGGCATGCCCGTGCAGGGTGGGGCCGTTCGCCGTCCCGGCCCCCTCGGTGATGGTGACCGGCGTCAGCACATTGGTGAACTCCTGGTAGGACGCGCCGGCTGCGGGGCGCAGTACTCCGGGCATGACCGTGTGCCGGGCGACGGCCTCCTCGTCGGCGTAGCCGGTGCGGGGCGTGAGGACGAGATGGCCGCCGGCTTCCGCGTAGCGGCGCAGCAGATCAAGTGTCGCGTCGTCCGCGATGTACAGCGCCGGGACCACCAGCACCGGCCACCTGTCCACCAACTCCACCGGACTGGAGGGAAGTTGCTCCGGGGAAACGATGTCGACGGACAGTCCGGCGTCGAACAGCCCCCGGTAGAAGGCAGCGACGATGCGGTCATAGGACTGCGGATCACCGAACCAGGCAGGGGAGTTCCCCCTGAGCGGACCCATGAACTCCATCGCCCAACGGCTCTCGGCGGACAGCAGCATCGCCACGTCACTGCGGGGCCGTAGCCCCTCGATCGCACTGCCGGCCTGCCGGAACTCCCCGGCGATCACCGAGAGTTCCTCGTACGTCCGGCCCGGCTCCAGGCTGTGCCCGAGGATGCCGCCCCAGTAGGTCTCGGCCCCATAGTGCAGGGAATGCCAGTGCCAGTACTCGATCATCCTGGCGCCGCGCGCGACCATGCTCCATACAGCCTGGCGGGCCTGGCCTCGGTAGAGGGGGAAGTTGTCCGCGGAGCCGCCGATGGAGGTGGCGTTGGTCTCCATGACGAGGAAGGGTTCCTGGCGGATGCCGCGTGCCATGTCGTTCTGGAGATAGAGCCAAGCGGGTCCCGACCAGGAGACGAAGAACGGATACAGCCCGCCGTCCGGCTCGTCGGAGCCCGGCAGCGCCAGCCCCTCCTGGGTGGCGTAGTAGATGTTCGCCCCGGCGACGTCCAGGGGCCGGCCGATGGCCGAGATGTCCAGGCCCTGCTGACCGAGGGCGACACAGGTGGTGACGAAGTGGTGCTCCGGCACCAGGCCGCGGACCAACTCGGCGTGCCAGGTGATGTATTCCTGCGTCAGCCGCGACTGGTAGCGGCGCCATGCGAGGTCGTACGAGGGGGTGGAGTTCCCGTCCGGGGTCCACAGGTCCGCCCAGTCCTGGAGGCGATGGGACCAATAGGTCAGCCCCCAGCGGCGGTTGAGCGTCTCGACGTCGCCGTAGCGTTCGCGGAGGTGGTCGAGGAAGCCCTGGAACACCGAGTCGTTGTGGAAGAGCCGGAGGCCGGGCTCGTTGTCGACCTGCCAGCCGATGACCGCCGGGTGGTCGGCGTAACGCCCGACGATCCTGCGGACCAGCCGCTCGGCGAGATGGCGGAAGGCGGGGTGCGAGTAGTCGGCGTCCTGCCGCATGCCGTACGGGATGGGCTCCGCGGTACGTGAACGGGCCGCCGTCTCCGGGTACTTGCGGCGCAGCCACGGCGGGACGGCGTAGGTCGGGGTGCCCACGATCGCCTTGATGCCCCGGTCGTGGGCGGCGTCGAGCACCGGTTGCAGCCAGTCGAGGTCGAAGTGGCCCTCGCGGGGTTCCCAGGTCGACCAGACCGACTCGCCTACCCGGATGACACTGAACCCGGCCTCGGCCATCAGATCGAGGTCCTGCGCGAGTCGCTCGTACGGCTGGTACTCGGTGTAGTAGGCGGCTCCGAAAAGCATGGCGTCAGTCCTCGCCCCGGTAGCTGAACCGGTCGAAGGCGACCGATCCTTCGGCGGCGTACATGCCGACGACCCGGCCCGTGAAGGACGCCGCGGTCTCCGCGGAGACATAGCGGCCGTCCAGCGCGGCGAGTTCGACCGGTCCGGTGCCGGAATCGACGGACAGCCGCACCACGTCCGGACCGAGGGCATCCAGGTCCATGCCGCTGACCTGCTCGGTCTCGATCCGCAGGGTCACCGTCCCTGCGGGGACCGGCTGTTCCCAGGTCTGGCAGACTCCGCCCACCCGGGCGCGGGCACGGGCGACACCGGCGCCCACCTCGATGTCGTAGTGATGACGCTCGTCGATCCGCAGGCTCAGCCCGCCGACTCCACCGGCGCTGTCCACCCGTACGGAGAAGGCGGCCGACCGATGCTGCTGGCGACGGCCGACGAACCGTGGCCGAGGGTCGTCCATGGTGGAGCCGTCGGCATGCACGACGAGGCGTCCCGGGCGCTCGGTGAGCGAGGACCAGTCGGCGGCCGGCGTTCGTATCGAGAGCCATTCCGGGCCGAGTTCGGCGCCGGTGAAGTTCTCGTGCCGCTCAACCGGTCCGGTGGGCGCGGTGAGTTGGACTGGCTGCACGACCGGCCAGCCGTCGACCCATTCCAGCGAGGTACTGAACGTCTCCCGGCCCATGGGGGAGAAGGCCCTGGTCAGGCCGCCGGGCCGCATACCCAGCAGGATCAGTGCCCAGCCGCCGTCGGGCGTGCTGACGAGATCGGCGTGCCCGGTGTTCTGGACCGGGCGGTCGGTGCTGCGGGCGCTGAGCACCGGGTTGGCCGGGCAGCCCTCGAAGGGACCGTCGGGACGGGCACCGCGGGCGATGCTCACGGAGTGCCCGCGCTCGGTGCCGCCCTCGGCTATCAGGAGGTACCAGGTGCCGTCGATCTCGTAGAGGTGCGGCGCCTCGGGGAACATCAGGCCCGTGCCCGACCACAACGACTTTGGTTCTTCCAGGGCTTGGCCGGTGTCGAGGTCCATGCGGACCTGCTGGACGCCCAGATGCTCGCCGGCGCGGTCGCCGTCGAGTTGCAGGCCCGAATAGGTGACGAAGCAGGTCCCGTCGGAGTCCCAGGCGAGGTCCGGGTCGATGCCGTTCACCCCCTGCATGACGATGCCGTCGGACCAGGGACCCTCGGCCCGTTCGGCGCTGAAGATCAGGCTGCCGCGCCCCATCGCGTCGGTCACCACCAGCCAGAAGCGGCCGTCGTGGAACCGGATGGTGGGCGCCCACGCCCCGCCGAGCGTGGGAACCTTCTCCACCGCCAACTGACCCGGTCGGGTCACGACGTTGCCGATTTGGTTCCACTGCACCAGGTCGCGGCTGTGGAACAGCGGTATGCCGGGGAGGTACTCGAAGCTGGAACACGCGAGGTAGTAGTCGTCGCCGACGCGGGTGACGCTGGGGTCCGGGTGGAAGCCGGGGACGGTGGGGTTGGGCAGGGTCATGCTCGTTCTCCCGACGTGGAGGCGGTGACGGAGGTGTTCGCGGAGGTGCCGGCCGCCAAGGCCGCCGCCAGCCTTTGCCGCTCGGTCCGGCGTTCCGCCTGCCGCCCCGGATCCGGTACGGGCGCGGCGAGCAACAGGCGCTGGGTGTAGGGGTGTTGGGGCGTCGCGGTGACCGTCGCGGCATCCCCGGTCTCGACGATCTCTCCGTCGGACATGACCGCCACCCGGTGGCTGATGTGCCGGACCACGGACAGGTCGTGCGTGACGAAGAGGTAGGCGACGCCGGTGCGTTCCTGGATCTCGACGAACAGGTCCAGCACCCGGGCCTGGGTCGACAGATCCAGTGCGCTGACCGGTTCGTCGCAGACGATGACCCGCGGGTCCCTGGACAACGCCCGGGCGATGGCGATGCGTTGGCGCTGCCCGCCGGAGAACTCCCGGGGCAGCCGCTCCCCGGCGTCGGCGGGCAACCGGACCTGGTCGAGGAGGTCCCGCACCCGCTTCTCGGCCTCCGCGCGGGAGGTGCCCGCGACCCGCAGCGGCTCGCTGAGGATGTCGGTCACCGTCATCGCCGGATTGAGCGAGGTGTACGGGTCCTGGAACACCACCTGGATGTCGTCGCTGAGCGCGCGACGCTCCTTCGCGTCCAGGCCCGAGATGACCTCGCCGCGGTAGCGGACGGTCCCTGAGGCGACCGGGACCAGGCCGAGGACGGCCCGTCCCAGCGTCGTCTTGCCCGAACCCGACTCACCGACGAGGCCGAGCGTCTCGCCCGCGCCGATGGTGATCGACACCCCGTTCAGCACCCGGAACGGCGGCTTGCGCCAGCCCTTCGCCGGGTACTCCACGACTACGTCCTCGGCGGCCAGCAGGGGGTGCGCCGACAGATCCTGCTTCGGTGTCCCGTTCATGGTCCCGGTCATGCCGGACCCTCCTGACGTCCGGTGTTCGTGATCCCCGCGACGATCGCCGGCACGGTGCGACCCGGACCCAGGGCGGACCGTGGCTCCGCGTCCTCCAACGTGGACGCCAGGAGCATGCGGGTGTACGGGTGTTGGGGATCGGCGAACAACTGCCGTACGGGAGCGGACTCCACCACCGTCCCGGTCTGCATCACCGTCACGCGGTCACAGATATCGGCCACTACACCGAAGTCGTGGGTCACCAGGATCACGCCCATGTTCCGCTCACTCTGAAGGGACCGGATCAGATCGAGCACCTCGGCCTGCACGGTCACGTCGAGGGCGGTGGTCGGCTCGTCGGCGATCAGGAGATCCGGTTCGCAGGACACCGCGCCCGCGATGAGCACGCGCTGCGCCATACCGCCGGAGATCTGGTGCGGATAGGAGGCGAAGACCCGTTCCGGGTCGGTGATTCCGACCCGCTCCAGCAGGCCGAGTGTCTTCGCCTTCGCCTCGGCCGCCGACACCCCCAGGTGTCGACGCACCGGTTCGACCAGTTGGGCGCTGATCCGGAACGAAGGGTCGAGGTTGGACATCGGTTCCTGCGGCACGTAGGCGATCCGGCGACCGCGGTAGCGGTTCATCTCCGCGCGGCCGTGGCCTCCCAACTCCTTGCCGTCGAAGACCAGTCGGTCGGTGGAGACCCGCGCCTCCCGGGGCAGCAGGCCGAGAACGGCGAAGGCGGTCTGGCTCTTTCCCGAGCCCGACTCCCCTACGAGTCCGAGGACTTCACCCCGATGCACCGTCAGGGAGACGCCGTCGACAACGGCCTTCTCTCCCTCGGCCGTCGGATAGGAGACAGTGAGGCCTTCGAGCACGAGCAAGGCGTCGTCCGTGTCCGTCGATTCGGAACCCGTGGCCGGCGACTTCGCCTTCACGACCTGCCGGCGGGCCACCGCGCGGCGCGCCTTCCGCCCGCCGACCGCGCTCCCGTCCAGCGCGTCCCGCACGGCGTTGCCCAGCAGACCGAACGCCGCGACGGTCACCGCGAGCGCCACTCCGGGCCAGACCAGCAGGACCGGTTTGGTGTAGATGTTGGCGAAGGCGTCGTTGAGCATGGAGCCCCAGCTCGCCTGGGTCGCCGAGCCCAGACCGAGGAACTCCAGGCCGGACTGGATGACGATGCCGAGACCGAGCATCTGGGCGGCCTGGATGATGGTCGGCGCCTGCACGACGGGCAGGATGTGCCGGCGGATGATCCGGGGGTCCGTCAGACCGGACACCCGCGCCGCGTCCACGTACAGCTCCTCGCGTACGGAGATCACGGAGGCGCGGATGAGCCGGAAGACACCCGGCGACATCAGCACGCCGAAGACCGCCATGGCGAGGTAGGTGTTCTGCCCCACCGCGGACATCACGACGAGCAGCACGATGATCGCCGGTACGGCCATCAGCAGGTTGGACACCCAACTGCTCACGGCGTCGAACCACTTGCGGTAGTACCCGGCCACCAGACCGGTGGGAACACCGATCGCCAGCGCGACGGCCACCGCGAGCAGGGCACCGAGGAGGCTGGTCCGCCCGCCGTAGAGCAGCCGGGCCAGGACGTCACGGCCCACGCCGTCACCGCCGAGCGGATGTTTCCCGCTCATCGGCGCCAGGCTGTCGGTCAGCGAGGTGTGCGCCGGGTCCTGGCTGGTCAGCAGCGGAGCGAACAGACTGGCCAGCGCGATGAGCGCGAGGAGCACCAGGCAGGTCACGGCCATCGGGCTGCGCAGGAGCCGGCGCAGGAGTCCGGCCCGCCCCGGTGTGGCGACCGCGATCGTGTGTGCCGCTTGTTCGGGCTGAGGGAGCGTCATCCGACACGCACCTTCGGGTTGAGCCATCCGTACGCGAGGTCCATCAGGATGTTCACCACCACCACGAGGGCGACCATCACCACGACGACGCCCATGACCACCGGGGTGTCGCCCTGGGATCCGGCAGTGGTCGCCTGGCTGCCGATGCCGTTGAGACCGAAGACCTTCTCGACGACCACCGCGCCACCGACCAGGCCGATGAACTGCAGGGCCAGCACGGTCAGCGCGGCCGGAGCCGCGTTGCGCAGGGCATGGCGGAACAGCAGACTGCGCTCGCTGATGCCACGGCTGCGGAGGGTGCGTATGTAGTCGGCGCGCAGTACGTCGACCATGGAGCCGCGCACCTGCTGGGCGGTGGCGGCGATCGCTCCGACGGCGAGCGACAGCGCCGGGAGGGTGATCGACCGGAGCCAGCCACCCGCCGAGTCCGCGAGCGGCACGTAGCCGGTCGCCGGCAGCCAGCCCAGGTTGACGCCCACCACGACGGCGAGCATCAGGGCGACCAGAAAGCTGGGTACGGCGAACCCGAGGACCGCGAGCAGCTGCACCACGTGGTCCAGGGCGCCCCGGCGCACGGCGGCGGCCACTCCCAGCACCGTGCTCAATACCGCCGACAGCAGCAGCGCCGCCAGCACGATCGACAGCGTCACCGGCAGCTTGTTCTCCAGCGAACTCGTCACGGACTCACCGCTGAACCACGAGCTGCCGAGGTTGCCGTGCAGCGCGTCCCCGAGCCAGTGGCCGTAGCGGACCACGAAGGGCTCGTCGAGGCCGAGTTCGGCGGACTTGGCCGCAACCTGCTGCTGGGTGGCGGTCTGTCCTACGATCTGGCGCACCGGATCGGAGCCCGTGAGGCCCATCAGCGCGAAGGTCATGGTCGCGATCACCAGGACCAGGACCAGCCCGGCGGCGACGCGCCGGACCAAGAACACAATCATCGGTCTCTCCACCTTGCCTTTCTCCGACTTGCCCTACTCGGACCGGTGTTGATCGGTGGCCGGGTCAGCCGACGGGCTTGAAGTTGTAGATCGGCGGAACGGCGGCGAACGTCTGCGGGGTGAAGGTGATCCCCTTGGTCGTCGCGTAGGTGTTCTCCACGGAGTCCCAGGGCGCGTTCCACGCCTGGTCGACGAGGTAGGTGTTGAGCTCCTTGAACAGCGCGTCCTGGGCGGCGCCGGTCGCCGAACGGGCCCTGGTGATCAGGTCGGTGACCTTGGCGTCCTCGGTGTGCAGCGGATTCCACAGCGCGCTCTTGGCCACCTCGATCTGGATGGTGTCCCAGGGGCGGAAGGAGGCCAGCGTCATGTACGACAGCGGGTACTTGCCTGCGAGTAGGGCGCTGATGAACTGCGAGACCGGGATCTTGTCGACCTTGACCTTGATCCCGATGTCCTCCAACTGCTGCACCATGGCCGCCTGTTGGTCCGGGAAGACCGACGACACATCCGGGACGGTGACCGAGAAGCCGTTCGCGTAACCCGCCTCGGCCAACAGCTGCTTGGCCTTCTTCGGGTCGTAGGAGTACTTGGAGTTCAGCGACTCGTCGAAGGCCGAGCCCGCCGGGTTGAAGATCTGGGTCGTCGCCTTGCCCAGCCCCTGCTTCGCCGTCTTGACGATCGTGGAACGGTCGAAGGCGTAGTTGATGGCCTGGCGCACCCGCACGTCGCCGAGCGCCTTGACGATCTTTCCGGCCCGGTCCCAGATGTAGACGCCCTCGACGTCACCGGAGGTGAACTTGGTGACGGTCAGCCCGCTGCTCCTGGCCGGCGCGATGTTCTTGGCGCTGGCCAGCAGCGCGCCGTTGACCTGCCCCGAACGCAGCGCGTTGAGCACGGCGGTCGGGTCGGTCAGCGGCTTGAGGACGATTTTGTCGAAGGGGAAGGCGGCCTTGTTCCAGTACCCCGGATTGCGGACGAAGGTGTACGTGCTGCCCGCCGTGGTCGCGGACTTGTCCAGTGTGTAGGGACCGGAGCCCACCGGGTCGTTCTTGATCGTCCCCGCGGTGATGGCCTTGGGGCTGGCGATCATGCCGGCCACATTGCCGAGGTTCGGCACCAGCGAGGGGTCGGGGGCCGAGAGCTTGATCGCGACCGTCGTGGCGTTGACGACGTCGACACCGCTGATGCTCGCGAGCTGGCCCGCCGCCTCGCTGGTCCCGCCCTTGGTGTGCAGCAGATTGGCCTTGACCGCCGCCGCGTCCAGGGCGGTGCCGTCGGTGAACTTGACGCCGCTGCGCAGGGTCAGCGTGAGGACCGTACGAGCCGCGTCGTACGACCACTTGGTCGCCAGGTTGGGCTCGACCTCGGCCGTCGGGGAGAGCCGGAACAGCGAGTCGTATACGGGCTGGTAGTACTGCGCGTTGTTGCCGAGCCCGGCGTCGGCCAGGTCCCAGGGCTGCGCCGCGACCAGCGGGGCCAGGGTGAGGGTGCCGCCGGTGGCCGTCTTGCCCGAACCGGAACTCGATCCCGAGCCGCACGCGGCCGCGGACAACATCAGGACAGTCGACACGGCCGTCAGCGCGATTCTTCTCATGGGTACTCCGCTGGTGAGTTGATGACCGGGCGGCATCGGACGTCGAGCCGCCCTTGAGGGCCTCGGAGGTATGGGAGAACCAGGTCCTGACGCGGCTTCGACCGCTCTTGGCAGTCAGCCGACCCTGGCCGAAAGGGGTGTGGTCGCCACCGTTTTCGGTGGTCGAGAACCAGCCACTGATACGTACAAGTGAAACGTATGCGTAACGTAAGCCCAGCCCCTGGCGGGCCACAAGACCCGTGCATCAGTGATTTCCGGAAAGCCGGAATTCGGGGGAGAGGGGCGTGCTGGCACGCCTGGCTCTGGCATGCCTGGTCTTGGCACGCCTGAAGGACGCGAAGGGCGCTTGAAGGACGCGAAGGACTTGACGGGCGCCGCGCGACCGGGGCCGGTCGGCGTCAGGCCGATTCGCGCACGACCAGGCTCAGCGGTGTCACCTGGGGCTGCGTCGGCAGCGAGCGGCCGGTCACGCCGTTGACGATCATCCGGGCCGCACGGCCCACGACGATGTCGAGGTTGTTGTCGATCGTCGTCAGCGGCGGCATCGCGAAGGGCGCCAGCTTGTCGTTGTCGACACCGATCACCGCGAGGTCGCCGGGGGCGGTCAGGCCCACCCTGCGCATGCCCGCGAGGAGGGCGAACGCCGTCTCGTCGTTGTAGGCGCACACTCCCGTGACCGCCGGGACGGCCGAGTGCCAGTGCTCGGCCGCGGCCGCCGCTGCCGAGATGTCGAGGGGCACTTCGAGCACGACGGGGGGTTCGAGACCGAGTTCCGCGCAGGCGGCACGGGCACCGTCGAGCCGGAGGGTCAGGAAGTCCCGCAGCCGGGAGTCCCCGGGAGCGGCGTAACCGATACGCGTGTGCCCCGTCGCCGCCAGCCGTTCGACCTGCATCGTGCCGATGAGGCGCTGGGGGACGGTCAGGACGCCCGGGTTGTCCGTCGGGCTCATGCCTGCGCTGACCACGTGGATGCCGGCCGCCCGCATGCTGGCCACGTCCTCGTCGGGGACGTCGAAGGCCGTCATGACGGCCGCCGGTGCGAGTTCCCGCCACAGCGATTCGAGGGGGGCGTGCCGTTCGCGCCGGGTGACGAGGTTGAGGCCGTGGCGCTCCAGCTCGTCGCCGAGCAACTCGACCAGGGCCGTCAGGGTGCCGCCGACGGGAACGTCCGGAAGGAACATCAGCACCAGGTCGCTGCGGCCCAGACGGAGCGCGCGGGCGGCGGCGGACGGTTTGTAGCCCAGTTTCGCGACCGCGTCGAGCACCTTGCGACGGGTCTGCTCGGAGATCTTCTGGTGCGGCACGTCGTTCAGCACATAGCTGACCGTCGTCTGCGAGACCCCTGCCTCCTTGGCGACATCGGTCGCCGTCACGCGGCCGGTCCTGCCCGCCATGGGAGCCTCCTGGGAACATCCCGGACATGCCGACAGGGCATGTCCGACCGAGTGGTGTGCGTCACTGAATCGTAACAGTGACCATAGAGCGTGTCCGAGGAGTCGGACACCCCGCCGGCGCGATCCGCTCGATCCGCCGTGTTGTGGGGCGGGTCGGGGAGTGGTGGGATGGATGCGCTCGCGCGTCGGAACGCGCGCGACAGGGAGGTGACCCGCAGGCGACACATGCCGGGTGTGATGTCACGCTCCGTGGGTTCCGAATGTGCCGGGCGTGCTCTCCGGCGAGGCCCGCCCCCTCACCCCTCCTGCTCGACTTCTGTTCGACGCGCACGATCGGCCCACGGCTGATCCACTGCTGCGGGGGCGGTCGTACGCGACTTCCGGGGAGACGCATGAGTACCTATCGAGTGGCACAGGTGGCCGCCGCCGGCGGGACCTTCGAGATCACCGAACGTGACGTACCGAGGCCGGGCCCCCGACATGTGCGGGTGGCCGTGGAGGCCTGCGGGATCTGCCACAGCGACACCCTGTTCGTGAACGGCGCCGTGCCGGGCCTGTCGTTCCCGGTGGTGGCCGGGCACGAGATCGCCGGCCGCGTCGACGAACTCGGCGAGGGCGCCGACGAGTTCGGCTGGCAGGTGGGCGACCGGGTGACGGTCGGCTGGTTCGGCGGCAGCTGCGGCCACTGCCCCCAGTGCCGGCAGGGCGACTTCATCGTCTGCCGGAACCTCAAGGTCCCGGGCTGGGCGTACGACGGCGGCTTCGGCGAGATGATGATCGCGCCCGTCGACGCCCTGGCCCGGATCCCCGAGGCGCTGTCGGCGGCCGACGCGGGCCCCATGGCCTGCGCGGGCGTGACCACGTACAACGGACTGCGGCGCAGCTCCGCGCGGGCCGGCGATCTGGTCGCCGTGCTGGGCATCGGCGGTCTCGGCCACCTCGGGGTGCGGTTCGCGACGGCCATGGGCTTCGAGACCGTGGCGATCGCCAGAGGAGCCGACAAGGCCGACTTCGCCAAGCAACTCGGCGCCCACCACTACGTCGACAGCACGGCGGACACGTCCGTCGCCGAGGCACTTCAGTCCCTCGGCGGAGCCAAGGCGGTACTGGCCACCGCGAGCAACTCCGCCGCCATCAGCTCGACCGTCGAGGGGCTGGCGCCGCGCGGTGAACTGATCGTCATCGGAGGGGCGCCCGACTCGCTGGACATCAATCCGACCCAGCTGCTCATGAGCGCCAAGATCGTGCGCGGCCATCCGTCCGGTACGGCACAGGACGTCCAGGACACCCTGGAGTTCAGCGCCCTGCACGGCATCCGCCCGATGACCGAGACCGTGCCGCTGGACCAGGTCGACCAGGCGTACCAGCGGATGCTCTCGGGCGCCGCCCGCTTCCGGATGGTGCTCACCACCGGGTGAGGCCACCCACCGGCTCGTTACGGCGGCGAAACAGCGCCGGAGTCACAGGTGAAACAAAGCGGAAGAAGTAATGGTCAAGACTTGTAAATGAACACTTGTGTGCTTTTGTGCGGAGCCCGATCATTGGCCGAATCCCACCCGTGGCACGAGCACGCAGGAGCTCCCGGTGACCGCTGGCCAGACAGTTTTCGACGCGGCCGGTACGCCGGCAGCAGCCCAGACGGAGCGGCAGAAGCTGCGCAAGCACTTCGGCCGCTTCGACATCCTCTTCTTCCTCCTCTGCACCATCGTCGGCGTCGACACCATCGGCACCGTGGCCTCGTCCGGCGCGGAGGCGTTCACCTGGCTCATCGTGCTGGCCGCGGTGTTCTTCGTGCCCTCCGCGCTGCTGATCGCCGAACTCGGGGCCGCCTTCCCGGAGGAGGGCGGCCCCTACATCTGGACCAGCCGCGCCTTCGGCCGCCTCGCGGGCGCCGTCAACAACTTCCTGTACTGGATCACCAACCCGGTCTGGCTAGGCGGCACCCTCGCCGTCTCCGCCGTCACCGCGTACACGACCTTCTTCAACGACGGCAACGACCTGAGCACCCCCGCCTTCTACGCCTTCACCCTCGTCTTCATCTGGGTGGGCGTCCTGGCCGCGATCCTCTCCTTCGACGTCGGCAAGTGGATCCCCACGATCGGTGCCTGGAGCCGCTTCGTCCTGCTCGGCCTGTTCACCCTCACGGTCGTCATCTACGGCATCAAGCACGGCCTGCACGGATTCGGGCTCGGCGACTTCTCCCCGACGTACGCGGGCTTCGTCGGCCTGGTCCCCGTCCTGATGTTCAACTACGTCGGCTTCGAACTGCCCAACACCGCCGGCGACGAGATGACCGACGCCCAGAAGGACGTGCCCTTCGCCATCTTCCGCAGCGCGGGCCTCTCGGTGCTGCTCTACGCACTGCCGATCCTCGGCATCCTGCTGGTCCTCCCGATCAAGGCCATCACCGGCCTCGGCGGTTTCATCGACGCGATCCGCCAGGTCTTCACCGTGTACGGAGGTCACGTCGGCGCCGACGGCACGGCCACCCTCAGCGGGGCGGGCAGCGTGCTCGGGGACCTCGCTGCGGTCATGTTCATCCTCACGGTGCTGTCCTCCGGCGTCACCTGGGTCATGGGTTCCGACCGCGCCCTCGCCGTCTCCGGCTACGACGGCGCCGCGCCCCGCTTCCTCGGCGTCATCTCCAGCCGGTTCGGCACGCCGGTACGGGTCAACATCCTCAGCGGCCTGGTCTCCACCCTCGTCCTGGTCCTGGCCCACCAACTCACGAACGGCAGTGCGGCCAAGCTCTTCGGCGCCGTCCTCGGCCTCGCCGTGTCCACCACGCTCGTCAGCTACCTGGGCATCTTCCCCGCCCTCGCGGTACTGCGCCGCAAGGCCCCGCACGTCCCTCGCCCGTACAAGGCGCCCTTCCCGCGCACCATCAGCGTGGTCCTCACCCTGCTCATCCTGTTCGCGAGCGTGCAGTTGATCGCTCCGGGGCTCGGCGACCACTGGTTCGGCTCCGACTACGCGCCGGACGGCTGGAGTTACGGCGAGCGCTGGAAGTACCTCCTGACGGAGGCCGTCCCGCTCGCCGGGTTCATGCTCCTCGGCGTCCTCTTCTGGGCACTGGGCAGTCCGACGCGCAGGGCGGCCGCCGTGAAGGAGTAGCCGCGACCCCGAAGTGTCTTTACCTCTCCAGCGGTTCACATGGATGAACTCCGCACACGGTGGTGTACACCACTGATGCCGCTGTGCAAAGCTCGGTCAACTGCGTACTCCCGTTGACCAGTTGGAGGTGCGGGCATGACTGTTTCCCGACGTACGGTCCTGGCCACGGCGGCGGGCGCCGCAGCCGTCTACGCGTCCGCGACACCGGCCGCGGCCGGTACCAGCGACCGGTTACCGGTATCGACCTTGAGCACGCTGAGCGCGGCGGCCGACTACGCGGTGGCGAAGGTCCGCGCGGTGGCGCCGAATGCGACCGGCTTCCCGGTCGGGACGAAGTTCGAGAAATGGACGTACTCCCAGAACGGCGACTGGGTCGGCGGCTTCTGGCCCGGCACGCTGTGGATGGCCTGGCTGCACAGCGGGGACACCGCCTTCCGCACCTGGGCACTCGCGTCAGCGGCCAAGCTCGCGCCCCGGCAGACCGACACGGGGACGCACGACCTCGGCTTCCTCTTCTACCCGTCATGGGTCACCGCCTGGCGGCTGACGGGTGACGCCAGTTGGCGCACCGGCGCCATCCGCGCGGCCGACTCCCTGATCCAGCGGTACAACTCGAAGGGCCACTTCATCCGGGCCTGGGGCGCACTGAGCGACACGTCCAACGCGGGCCGGGTCATCATCGACACGATGATGAACCTCGACCTGCTGGCCTTCGCGAGCAAGCAGACCGGCGACCCGAAATACCTCAACATCGCGATCGAGCACGCGAAGACGGCGCAGCGCGTGTTCCCTCGTGCCGACGGATCGATCCCGCACGTGTACGACTTCGACCCGACCACGGGCGCGGCCATCGGGCCCAACACCGTGCAGGGCTACAGCCCCACGTCCGCCTGGTCGCGCGGACAGGCGTGGGGCATCTACGGATTCACCACCATGTACCGGCGGACCGGCAACACGGAGTTCCTGACCACCGCACGCAAACTCGCCGACTACGCCGTAGCGGCACTGACCCCCGACAACGTCCCGGTGTGGGACTACCGCGCGCCCCAGGCGCCCAACGACATCAAGGACGCGTCGGCCGGCGCCATCATGGCGTGCGGACTGATCGACCTGGCCACCGCGTCCGGCCGCCCCGCCTACCGCGATGTCGCCCTGCGCCTGCTCACCGCGCTGTCGGAGACCTGCCTCACGAGGAACTCGACCCGGGCCGACGCGGCCGTCGCCCGCTGCACCCGCAACCGTCCCGCCGAGGACGGCATCGAGGTCTCCCTCCCGTACGCCGACTACTACCTCCTGGAAGGCATCCTGCGGGTGCTGCGCCCGAACGACGTCGACCGGGCGATCGACCTGTCCACCGTGGCCTGACCTCACCTGATCCCGACCTGACCTCGACCCGCCGTCTTCGCATGTAGACGCCATCCGTACCCTGGGACATGAACTGCCCGGGCCCGCTCCAGACGGCGGGCCGAGTCGCAACGGCGCGACGTGGGACCGCTCGACCCAGGGAGCAACCGCGTGGACGCCGGCTCCGTACTGCTGCTCGCGCTCGCAGGCGTGGCCTCCGGTCTCGCCGGATCGATCGCCGGTCTCGCCTCGCTGTTCAGCTATCCGGCGCTGCTGGCGGCAGGACTGCCGCCGGTGGCCGCCAACGTGACCAACACCGTCGCGCTGTTCACCAACACCCTTGGTACGGCGGCCGGTTCACGCGAGGAACTGCGCGGCCAAGGGCGCCGCCTGCTGCGCCTCTCGCTCCTCGCGGCCACCGGGGGAGCGGTGGGGGCGGCACTGCTCCTGGGCACTCCGTCCTCGGCGTTCGAGCGGGTCGTGCCGTGGCTGATCGCCCTGGGCTCGGTACTCATCCTCGTCCGCGAACCACTGCGCCGACTGGCCGCCCGGCGCGAGAAGGACACCGGCGGCGTGCGCTCCAAACTGCCGCTGGTCTGCGCGGTGTTGCTCGTCGGGCTGTACGGCGGGTACTTCGGTGCCGCGGCCGGCGTCCTGATGCTGGCCGTACTGTCCTTGTCGGCGAACGAACCCCTGCCCGTGACCAACGCCGTGAAGAACATCGTCACCGGCGCCGCCAACGTCACGGCGGCCGTCGCCTACGCCTTCCTCGCCCCTGTCGACTGGACGGCCGCTGTCGCCCTCGGCCTCGGGTGTCTGGTCGGCAGCCGGGTGGGTCCGGTGGTCGTACGGCGCCTTCCCGAGAAGCCGCTGCGCATCGCGATCGCGCTGGCGGGCCTGGGACTCGCCGTCTCGTTGTGGCTCCGGGCGTAAGGTGCCTGCATGGAACGGATCTTGGTGGTGGGTGTCACCGGCGCGGGGAAGTCGACCCTCGCCCTGGCGGTGGGCGAACGGCTGGGAATTCCGTACCACGAGATGGACGCGCTGTATTTCTCGGGCCCGAACTGGACCGTGAACGACAAGCTGACCGAGGAGATGGCCCGGATCGCCGCCGAACCGCGGTGGATCATCGACTCGATCGGCTATCCCGAGGTCCGTGACCTCCTCTGGGACCGGGCGGACACCGTGCTCTGGCTGGACTACCGCAAGCGTGTGATCATGCCCCGCATCCTGCGCCGCTCCCTTCGGCGCACGCTCACCCGTGAGCTGATCTTCAGCGGCAACAGGGAACCCTGGTCGGGCTGGCTGAGCAGAGAGCACCCGGTGCGGTGGGCCTGGTCCCAACACGCGCCCCGGCAACGGGAGATCACCGACCGCACCGGCGACCCGCGCTTCGCCCCCCTCGACACCCTCCGCTTCAACCGCCCGGCCGAGACGGCGACTTGGCTGGCCTCTCTCTGATCTCCGAGGTGGGTGCGGGCTCGGCACGGTGGCTGCCGCGCAGGGCGGAGGCCACGGCGGAGACCAGCGCCATGCCGGCGGCGACGCCGAACACGATCGCCAGACCGTGGTGGAACGGACCGGAGACCAGCCGCGGAAAGAAGGTGTGGCCGGTCAGCACGGCCCGCTGGGCCGCCGACACATGGTCGAGGGCGCCGTCGGCGGAGAGCAGATGCTGGATCGGGTTGTTGCCGAGGAACGTGGCGAAGAGCGTGCTCACCGGCGGCAGCGACGCGGCATGCTCGGCCGCTCCGGCCGGTACGCCGTTGGCCTGAAGTCCGCTGCTCAGCGTCGTCGGCAGCCTGGACGCGAGCCCCGAGACCATCAGCGAGAAGAACACACCGATGGACAGGGCCGTACCGGAGTTCTGGAAGGTGGAGCGCATCCCCGAGGCGACGCCCCGGAACTCGGCCGGCACGCTGCCCATGATGGAGGACGTGTTCGGCGCGGAGAACAGGCCCTGGCCAAGACCGTTGAGCAGCAGAAGCGCGGCGAACAGCCCGTAGTCGAAGTCCACGGGCAGGGCGAGCAGCCCGAGGAAGGAGAGTGCGACGACGATCAGCCCCGCCGTGGAGAACAGGCGGGCGCCGAACCGGTCGGACAGATAGCCGGCGACGGGGCCCGCGACGAGGAAGCCGATCGTGAGCGGCAGCATGAAGATGCCGGCCCACAGGGGAGTGTCCTCGAAGTCGTAGCCGTGCAGGGGCAGCCAGATGCCCTGCAACCAGATGATCAGCATGAACTGCAGCCCGCCTCGCGCGATCGAGGTCAGCAGCGCGGCCAGGTTGCCCGCGGTGAACGCCCGGATCTTGAACAGGGCCAGGTTGAACATGGGCTCGGCGACGTGGGTCTCGATGTAGCAGAAGAGCAGCAGCAGGGCGACGCCGCCGAACAGGCCGGTGAGGACCCAGGGGTTGCCCCAGCCGGTGGCGCTGCCGCCGTAGGGCTGGATGCCGTAGGTGATGCCGGCCAGCAGGATGCCGGCGCCCGACGCGAAGGTGAGGTTGCCCAGCCAGTCGACCCGGCCGGGACGGCCCGCCGAGGTCTCGCGGAGGCTGAGGTAGGACCAGATCGTGCCGGTGATGCTGATCGGGACGCTCACCCAGAACACGGCACGCCAGTCGACGACGGCGAGCAGTCCGCCCGCGAGCAGGCCGAGGAACTGACCCGCGAGGGCGGTGATCTGGTTGATGCCCAGGGCCATGCCGCGCTGCCGGGCGGGGAAGGCGTCGGTGAGGATGGCGGCCGAGTTGGCGGTGAGCATGGATCCGCCGAAGGCCTGCACGACGCGCCACAGGATCAGCCACATCGCGCCCGCTCCCGCGTGGAACGGGTCCAACGAGAGCGCGACGGAGGCGAACGCGAAGATCAGGAAGCCGAGGTTGTAGATCCGCACCCGGCCGAACATGTCGCCCAGCCGGCCCAGTACGACGACCAGCACCGCCGAGACCAGCAGATAGCCCAGGATCATCCACAGCAGATAGCCGATGTTGCCCGGCGCGAGCGGATCGAGGCCGATACCGCGGAAGATCGCGGGCAGCGAGATGATCACGATGGAGGCGTCCATCGTGGCTATCAGCACGCCGAGCGTGGTGTTGGACAGCGCGACCCACTTGTATCCCGGGCCGACCGGAGTGGTCTTGTGGCGGGCGGACCGCAGGGAGCCCAGCCTCGACGCGCCGCTCACAGTCGCTCCGCCAACAGGTCGAGCAGGGGCAGGGCCGCCGCGAGCGTGGCCCGCTCCTCGGCACTGAACTCGTCGAGGACGGTGCTGAGCCGGTTGATCGACTCGGAGCGCCGCTCGTCCAGCATCGAGCGACCCTCCTCGGTGACCGCCACGATGCTGCGTCGCCCGTCCGCGGGGTCGGGGGAGCGGTGGACCAGCCCGCGCTGTTCGAGGACGGCGAGCGTGCTCGCCATCGCCTGCGGGCGCACGCGCTCCGACTCGGCGAGGGACGTCGGCGAGTCCGGACCGTCGGACGCGAGCCGGGCGAGCACCGACACACCGGACAGGGACACGTCCCCCACGGCGTGGGCCTGCCGCAGCCGCCGTCTCACCCGGCCCACCGCGAGCCGTAGATCGGCCGCGAGCCGCGCGGTGTCGTTCGGGTCGAGGGTGTTGCCGCTGTCTGCTTCCGTTTCCGTCTGCACGTTTACTCACACTAGGCTTATCAGCCTGAACTGCTCAATCAATTGTTAGTAAATCCGTCGCCCTGGACGCGGACGTCATGGCCGCGGCTGTCGGAGCCCCGCGATGAGCAGCTCGACCAGTCGGCGCGCGTCGTAGTCGGGATCGCTCTCCGCGCCGATGCAGAGGTTCCCGACCCCGCGCATGAGCTCGTAGGCCTTGAGGTCGGAGCGGATCTCGCCGGCGTCGGACGCGGCTTCGAGGAGGGTGCCGCACACCGGCACGAGGCGGTCGAGGAAGTAGGCGTGCAGCGTGTCGAAGCCGGCGTTGTCGGACTTCAGTGCGGCGGCGAGCCCGTGCTTGGTGACCAGGAAGTCGACGAAGAGGTTGATCCACTGCCCGAGTGCGGCGTGCGGCGACGCGCTGCTCGCCAGCAGGGCCGGGCCCGCCTCGGCGCAGGCGTCGACCTGGTGCCGGTAGACCGCGACGATCAGGTCCGCGCGGGTGGGGAAGTGGCGGTAGATCGTGCCGAGCCCGACGCCGGCCTTCGCCGCGATGTCGCGTACCGGCGCCTCCACGCCCGAGGTGACGAAGACCGAGGCCGCCGCGTCGAGCAGGGTCTCCTTGTTGCGCCGGGCGTCCTTCCGCTTGGGCTGGGCCGCCTGTCCCGGGCCCTCGTCCTCGTTCCCCACCGGATCGCTCCTTTCGCCACCGCGCTTGCCAAAGCGGAACACGGTTCCGTATCGTCTTTTCCGGAACGGCGTTCCGTTTGCTCATGATGCCAGAGCAGGTGTTCCGGCAACCACTCCGCGCATTGTCACCGCGCTCAACCCGCACCGGAGGAACACGTCATGCAGTACCGCACCTTGGGCCGTACCGGCATCCAGGTCAGCACACTCGCGCTCGGCGCGATGAACTTCGGCCGGATCGGGCGTACCACCCAGGACGAGGCCACCGCCATCGTCGACGCCGCCCTGGAGGCGGGGATCAACCTCATCGACACCGCCGACATGTACGGCCGGGGCGAGTCCGAGGAGATGGTCGGCAAGGCCGTCGCCGGCCGCCGCGACGACATCGTGCTCGCGACGAAGGCGGGCATGCCGATGGGGGAGGAGCGCAACCAACAGGGCAGCTCCCGGCGGTGGTTGGTCACCGCACTGGACAACAGCCTGCGCCGCCTGGGCGTCGACCACGTCGACCTCTACCAGATCCACCGCTGGGACCCGAACACCGGCGACGAGGAGACCCTGTCCGCCCTGACCGACCTGCAACGCGCGGGAAAGATCCGCTACTTCGGGTCCTCGACCTTCCCCGCCTACCGCATCGTGCAGGCCCAATGGGCCGCCCGTGACGGCCACTTGAGCCGCTATGTCACCGAACAGCCCGGCTACTCGATCCTCCAGCGCGGTGTCGAGACCCACGTCCTGCCGGTGACCGAGGAGTACGGGCTCGGCGTACTGGTCTGGAGCCCGCTGGCCTCGGGCTGGCTGTCGGGCGCGATCCGCGCGGGCCGGGAGGTCACCACCAGCCGCTCGACCTTCATGCCGCAACGCTTCGACATCACCGTCCCCGCCAACCGCGCCAAGCTCGACGCCGTCGAGCGGCTCGCCAAGGTGGCCGACGAGGCGGGCCTCACGATGATCCAGCTCGCGCTCGGATTCGTCACCGCCCACCCGGCCGTCACCACCGCCCTCATCGGCCCCCGCACCCTCGACCACCTGCACTCACAGCTCGCCGCCGCCGACACCGTGCTCTCCGCGGACGTCCTCGACGCCATCGACTCGATCGTCGCCCCCGGTCTCGACCTGGCCCCGCACGAGAAGTCCGACACCCCGCCCGCACTGCTCGACCCGGCACTGCGGCGCCGCTGACCGCCCGAGAGGACCGACGACCCCATGCCACCCACACCTCGCCCCCGCTTCGGCATCATGACCGCCCCGCAACAGGTCGACTACCACGACGTCCTGCGGGTCTGGCGCGAGGCGGACACCATCCCGGAGATCGAGCACGCCTGGCTCTTCGACCACCTCATGCCGATCGGCGGCGACCCGGACGGACCGGCCTACGAGGGCTGGACGCTGCTTTCCGCCCTGGCCGCCCAGACCCGGCGCCTACGGCTCGGCGTGATGGTGACCAGCAACCGATTCCGGCCGCCCGCACTACTGGCGAAGATCGCCACCACCGTCGACATCGTCTCCGAAGGCCGCCTCGACTTCGGCATCGGTGTCGGCTCACGGCCCGACCACCCACTGGCGCGACGCGAGTACGAGGCGCACGGACTGCCGTTCCACGACTCCGCGCACGCCGTGGGGAGCCTCGCCGAAGCCTGCACGGTGATCCGGCGACTGTGGACCGAGGACAAGCCCTTCGACTTCCACGGCACGTACCACCACCTCACCGGTGCCTTCGGCAGCCCCAAACCCGTCCAGCGCCCCCACCCGCCGATCCTCATCGGCGGCCGCTCGTCCGCGACCCTGCGCGTGGTCGCCGAACACGCCGACCTGTGGAACATCCCGGGCGGCGACATAAAAGACGTGATCAGTCGCAGCGCACTGCTGGACCGCTACTGCGCCGAGATCGGCCGCGACCCCGCCACGATCACCCGCTCGATCCACCTGCCGGTCTCCTACGACCACCCCGGCGTCACCCGCGCGGCGATCGGCCTGGCGATCGACGCCGGCTTCCACCACATCGTCCTGGGACTGCCGACGCCGTACCCCGTCCAGGTCGTCCGGTGGGTGGCCGACGAGCTCGTTCACCAGGTGTTTCCGTCGAGTCTCCGCCGAACGCCTTAGCGGAGAATTTTCCTCCAGTTATAGTGACGGCAGGACGCAGCTGCTCCCAGCCCCGCAGCACGGAGGATCCGGATGCGCGACCTGCTCCCAGCCCTCGCCGACTGGTACGCCGCCAAGCGGCCGTTCGCCGTCGCCATGGTGACCGGCGTCGAAGGGAGTTCGCCGCAGCGTCTGGGTGCCGTATCGGTCCGGGGTTCGGCCGGTGAACTGCTCGGCGGCATCTCGCGGGACCCGCTGGACGCGGCGCTCCATGAGCTGTCGGGGCGGGTCCTGGCCGACGGCTGTCCTCAAGTGGCGTGGTTCGACACCGAGTTGGCGGACCCATTCGAACCTGACCTGCCGTCCGCAGGAAGCGTCGAGGTCCTTGTACGCCGGGTCGACCCCGGCACGGACGAGGCCTTCGCCCTGTTCCTGGCGTCGCTCGCACGCGGGGTCGCCGTCACGCTCGCCCTCACCGTCGACTGCGCCCACCCCGAACGGATCGGCTCGGCTCTGGCCGTCACCCACGACACCGTGCGAGGCACCCTCGGCGCGGAGAAGTGGGACCGCGAGTGCCTGTACCGCCAGCGCGTCGGCGGCTCGGGGATCATGCACCTGGGCAACGGACTGGGTGGGCCCGCCTCGTTCCTCCTGCACAGACAGCACTGACCGGTCGGAGAAGGCTGCGGTCTCGGGAGGCCGCCTGGGGCCGTGGCATCGGCCACGGCCCCAGGCGGTCGGTCATCCGGTGGGGCTCGGAAGGGGTGAGGGCGCGCACTCCAGGTCGGCGTGCCGGCCGGGCGTGCGGGTGGGCAGAACACCGGTGGTGAGGTAGGCGGCGATCGCCGTGTCCACACAGGAGTTGGTGCCGGGCGTCCCGCCGTTGGTGGTGCCGCCCGGCACGCTGACGAGCGCCGAGTGCGGGAAGCGTCGCGTACTTCGAGGCTGCCCTCGAACGGTGTGGCCGCGTCGAGGGTCTCCGCGACCAGCAGTGCGCTGCCGACCGCCTTACCGGTGACACGAACCGGCTTGCCCGCGGAAGCGCCCCAGGTGCGGCAGGGCGCGTTGAACCACGTGTTGCCCCATGTCGTCATCGGTGCGACGGCGGCGGACGCTTCCGTGTCGGTCCTCCAGCGCGCGTAGTCCGTCGGCCAGGGAGCGTCCGTGCACACTTCGGCGAGCAGCGCGGCGTAGGTGTTGTCGTTGCCGAACTGCATGAGCTGGTCGAACAGGGCCTTCAGTGTCGCGCCGTCGCCCTGGTGCACCCAGCCGGAGAACGCGCTGCCCAGCATCGGCCAACTCGCCTGGAAGTAGGGGGCGACCAGGAAGATGTCGGCCCATTCGTCGGGGCCTATCACCCCGGCGGCGGGCGTCCGGGAGACCGAGGCGAGTTGGGTGTCCCATTCCTGGGTCACCGCCTGGCGGGTCGCACCGAGGTGGTAGACGTCGTCGTGTGCGGCGAGCCAGTCGAACCAGAGCAGCGTGTTCTCCTCCAACTGGGCGTTCTGGTCGAAGTTCGCCGCGTCGTACCAGACGCGGCGGGGGTCGACGTTGCTGTCGAGGACCATCCGGCGGACGCGCTGCGGATGGAGGGTGGCGTAGACCTGAGCGACGTAAGTGCCGTACGAGTGGGCGTAGATGGTGAGCTGCTCGGCACCGAGCGCGGTGCGGATGGTCTCCATGTCCGCCGCCGTGTCGGTCGCCTTCATGTGGTCGAGCAGCGCCGACTGTTCCGGTGTGTCGCAGGCCCGGGCATAGCCTTCGGTCCGGTCGAGCCAGGCCTGTTCCTCGGCGGCCGTCGCGGGCTCGTAGGCCGGTCGGTCGTAGGAGAAGTACCCGCTCTCGCACGACAGCGCGGGCGCGCTCGGGGCGAGGCCCCGGCGGGCGAAACCGACCCAGTCGTATGCGCCCGCGGCGGCCGCGGGCAGGCGCGTGCTCTGGAGCGGATCGCTGTAGCCCGACCCGCCGAGCGGATTGGGGGCGGCCAGTACGACGCCCTGGTAGCGGTCCGCGGGCACGGTGTGCCGGATCCTGGACAGCGCCAAGGTGATCTTCGTTCCGGCCGGATGTGCGTAGTCCAGTGGCACCTGGAGCTCGGCGCATTCGGCGCCGGCTTGGACGAGGGCGAGGTCCGTGCAGTCCGTCCAGGTGACAGCGGCCACGGGGGGTGAGGAGGCTGCGGACGACGGGGCTGCCACCGGAAGGGGCAGCAGAAGGAAGGCGCCTGTGATGGCGCCCACCAGGGACCGTCTCATGTGACTGTCTCCATGCTGTGTGGGGGTTCAGAGCTACCAGAGGTCACAACTCTCCCCGCCGCCAAGGGAGTTCCCGCGCGGAACTACGCGCCGGCGTCGGGTGCGATGCCGTGCATGACCAGGTCGGTGAGGACGTCGACGGCCATGGCGCCGTTCTCCGGCGAGGTACGGAGCTGGGCGTAGCAGAAGGACTCGAGCATGCACACCACCGCCTGCGCGGTCATGGTGTTGTCGTCCCGCGGGCCGCGCATCTGCTCGATGTGGTCGGCCCACATCGCCACGTGGTGACTCCGCAGGTTCTCCCAGGTGCGGGCGAATCCTTCGTCGGCCTGGGCGGCCTGGAAGATGCCCGTCATCTCGGCGAGGTGCAGGCGGCTGTTCTCCCAGTACGCCTCCACATGTGCCCGGACGTCGTCACGCGTCGCGAACCGGTGGTCGGGGCCGAGGGTTCCGTGCGCGCGATCGCGGTGCGAGGCCAGGAAATCCTCCGCCAGCGACCGCATCAGGTCGTCCTTGTCGGTGAAGTACCGGTAGAAGGAGCCCGCCGCCTTGCCGGCCTCCTTGGTGATGTCGGTGATCTTCGTCTGCGCGTACCCCTGGCGGAGGATGAGCCGTCGCGCCGCAGCCTTCAACTCGGCCTCCGTGCGCTGCGACTTGGCGGTCTGCACCGTGTCCACTCCCTGAAGTCCTGCGGCTGGTCCCGCGACCAGTTTGACAGATCAACCGCCAGGAGTGAAACTGAATTCAGATTCACTTCTGTATCTGTCCGTTCTACGCCCGCTGTCACCTCGTACGGGAGATCCGAGACCATGCCCCTCACCGACTCGTCGGACGCACAGGTCGCTCCGGCCCGGGACGCCGGTCCTGCCACGCCCTCGCGTCCGTGGTGGGCCGTGGCCGTCATCGCGCTGGCGCAGCTCATGGTCGTACTCGACTCGACGATCATGAACATCGCGCTGCCGTCCGCTCAGCGGGCGCTCGACTTCTCGGACGGCCAGCGCCAATGGATCGTGACGGCCTACGCACTCGCCTTCGGCAGCCTGCTCCTCATGGGCGGCCAGCTGGCCGACCTCTTCGGTCGGCGCCGGATGTTCGTCACCGGGATCGTCGGGTTCGCCCTGGCCTCCGCGCTCGGCGGCGCGGCGCCCGGCTTCGCCTCGCTCGTCACCGCGCGTGCCCTGCAAGGCCTCTTCGCCGCGCTCCTCGCGCCGGCCGCGCTGTCCCTGCTCACCACGACCTTCACCCGGCCCAAGGAGCGCGCGAAGGCCTTCGGCATCTACGGAGCCGTGGCCGGATCGGGCGGCGGTATCGGGCTGCTGTTGGGGGGAGTGCTCACCGGATACCTGTCGTGGCGCTGGACCATGTACGTCAATGTGGTCATCGCGGGTGTGGCCCTCGTCGGCGCGCTCCTCATGCTGCCCCGCTCGTCCCGCACGAGTAGGCCGAGCTTCGACGTGCCGGGCACACTCCTGGCCTCGTCGGGCCTGTTCGCGGTCGTCTACGGACTGTCCGAGGCCGAGACATACGGGTGGACCTCACCCAGGTGCTGGGCCCTGCTGCTCGTCGGCCTCGCCCTGTTGGGCGTCTTCACGTGGTGGCAGAACAAGACCGCACAACCCCTCCTACCCCTGCGTGTTCTTCGCGATCGGCTCCGCGGAGGTGCGTTCGTGTCCATCCTGCTCGTGGGCGCGGGGATGTTCGCGATCTTCCTCTTCCTGACCTACTTCCTTCAGGACATCCAGGGTTATTCGCCGGTCCGAACCGGGTTCGCCTTGTTGCCCATGACCCTGGGCATCATGGCGGCCGGCCAGATCTCCACGATCAAGTTGGTGCCGAGGCTTGGTCCCCGAGCTGTCCTGACCGGCGGATTCGTCCTGGCGGCGCTCGCCATGGTGTGGCTCACCCACATCGGCCTGACCACTGACTACGCCACGGATGTGCTGCCACCGCTGGTCGTGGCCGGCCTGGGACTGGGCTGTGTCCTGCCGCCCGCCATGAGCCTGGGCACCTACGGTGTGGCGGCGCCGGACGCAGGAGTGGCTTCGGCGACGGTCAACACCATGCAGCAGATCGGCGGTTCGATCGGCACGGCGCTTCTCAACACGATCGCGGCGACCGCGACGGCGACTTTCCTCGCGACCCACAACACCTCGGATCGCACGGTGGATGCGCAGGCCTCCATCCACGGCTACGTCACCGCGTACTGGTGGGCCGCGGGCATCTTCGCGCTCGGCGCGGTGACGGCGGCGGTGCTGTTGCCGCGACGTCGGACCAGTGGCCGATCGTAAGTGACCGCTGTCATGCGGCTGTTGGGGGACGGTCAAACTCGGATGCCTGCCGGCCACCCGATGATCTACCGTCTGCCCGTCAGGGCGGTTGAACAGGGGGATCGATGATGAGCAAGTACTTCGACTTGGGTGACGAGACCCTGTGGAATCCGTCGAACGGGGCTGGACGCCTCTTCTTGAAACAGACCGAGGTCTTCGAGGCGGAGCTCAAGACACCTTCGGGAATCGGCCCGGGCAAGTACCCGGGTGACCCGGACACGCTTGCGGTCGACCAGGCCGCGTACGGCGAGTTCGTACGCGCCCTGGTCGCCTGGCACTGCCGAACGGGTCACTCCGTGATCCTCGCCCTCTCCGAGGGCTATGTGGCGACGGCGCTCGCACTGGCACGGCGAGCAGGCATCGAGGTGACGATGCCCGAGCCGGTGCCCGGCGATGCGACCGGTGTCGGCCGGTACGACGTACAGGTTCCCGGCAATCCGCAAAGCACGACGACCGCCGTCGCCGCCGCACTGGAGACACGGGCGCGGGAGATGGACCACTGGATGGCCCGCTGAGTCTCTGTGCCTGTCGTCGGCCCTCGGCCTGCTTGCGTGGGTAGCGGAAGATCCTGTCGGCGAAGACCACGAAGGCCTCCGTGGTGGTGTTGTAGTTGACGTACCAGCCGCCGGTCGGGGCCAGGCAGGCGGACAACTGCTCCGCCAGGCGGCCGGCGTCGGTCTCCTCGGCGGTGAAGTCCAGGAGGGTCCACTGCTGTGGTTGCTCGGCCGCCGCGCTGCCCACCTCCACTCTCGCAATCTTGGTGATGTGCAGCGCGACTCCGCTCAACTCGGCCCCGACCCGCAGGCTTTCGGCGATCAGTACGCCTCAAGCATTCGCTCCTCCTGGCTCTCGACGCCGAGAGGGTAGCGACAACTGACCTTGCGGGCGGCTCAGTTCAGGACGACGGTCCCCAGTTGTCCTCGCTCGGAGTCGCCGCATTCGGTGAAGTGAGGGGGAGGTTGATGAACGACGCTGCCTCCGGGGAGCGTTCGATCGTGTAGAGGCCGCCGGTCAGGTTGGTGAGTTGTTGTGGGGTGGGGGCGACCTGGAGGTGGTAGTCGGCCGGGGGCTGGCTGTTGATGGTGAGTTGGATGCGGTAGCCGGCGGGGATCTTCGTGAAGTGCGACAGGAGAGAGATGTCGTACCTGGTTGTCCGGCCGGGAGTCACGGGTTGCTGCGCGGACTGCGTGAACGGGTGACTGGATTTGAGGAGTCTGTTGTTGTTGCCGTACAAGCTCTCGTCGGTGTCCGTCGCGCGTTGACTGCCCAGGAGTATTCCGTCGGCCTGCTTGGTCACCGTGCCGTCCGGCGCGACGAGGTTGAGTGTGGCCGTCAACTCGGTCTCGACCGTGGTCGACTTGGCGTAGAGGGTGACATCGGTCGGCCCGTTGAGCAGGGCCGCCTTGGTGAGCGGAGCTGTCGTGTAGGTCAGGGTGTTTGACGCGGTCGGTGCGGCCCAGGGGAGGCTGTCACTGCCCTTGGTGCCTGGCTTGGCAGCCGTCAACGAACCATTGCCGAGGTAGTAGGTCCGGGCGTCCAGCGACAGCGGCCACGCGGCGCTGTCGACCCAGGTGTCCGCGCCGTTCTCGAACAGGTGCAGGGGAGTTGAGGTGAAAGCCATGCCGGTGGGCGCGTTCTTGAGCCAGGTGTCGAACCACTCGAGGCGAATGGCCTGGAGTGACTCCTCGTTGACGTGTTCGCCGTGGGTCCAGGGCCCGACGATCGCTTGATACCGGCCGGTTACGGGCTCGTCCGGCGTGAGGGGTGTGCTCAACGGCCGGTGGTAGTAGGCGTTCTGGCTCGCCACATAGGCGTCGAGGTTCCCGCCCGGGAAGATGTCGTTCCACCCGGCCTCGCTGAGCGCCGGGATGTTGTTCTTCACGATCTGCGGGACGAGTTGTTTCTGGACGCTCCGCGCCTGCCAGTACGCATCGTTGTACGAGCGCGAACCGCCCGTGGCCTGCTGGGCGATCGTCACGGACTGCGGGTCGGTCGCGGGATCGTCCTCGGGGCCACGGGGTTCGGCCCGGGCGATACCGGCGACGAACGTGGTGGGGATGCCGCCGGACGCCGTGAGGTCGTTGTAGAAGTCCGAGTCGGTGCAGAACGGCGCGATGGCTTTGAGAGCGGAGTTCTTGCCCACGGCCGCCGCGGTGAACCACTGGTTCACCCCGAGGTAGGAGCAACCCTCAAGACCCACCTTGCCGTTGGAGCCCGTAAGGCTGTGGGCCGCCCAGTCGACCAGGGTGGCCCCGTCACGGCCCTGCCGGTCACCGAACCAGTCGACCTGCCCGCCGGAGTCACCCGTGCCCCTGACCGCCGAGGCCACGAAGATGTACCCCCGCTGCACGAAGTACGTTCCGCTGTCGGTGGGATCGGAACGCACCGAGCCATAGGGATTCTGTGTCAGCAGCACCGGGAACGGGCCGGCCGCTCGCTCGCCGGTATTCGGGTCGGTCGGATAGACGACCTCCACAGAGATCTTCACGCCGTCGTCCATGGCGACGGTCGTGTGCACGGGCTGGCTCGCCGTGTAGGTGGCAGCCGGTGGCTGCCAGGTCGAGGCCGCGGCCGGCGTGCTGGTGGTTGCCGTCTGACCTGCAACTACGAGGATGAGCGCTGCTGAACTGCTGGCCAGTACCGCGATCGGGCGAGTCGCTCTGCTGCGGTGCCCGGTCCTGGATTTCGGCATGCGGGTTCCTTGAGGTCGGTGGTGCTCTCCGTTGTGCGCGGGGGAACAAGGCCCTGTTCGGTCGGCTCGGGTGAGGGGTGGTGGTGCGCCGACGACGGCCGCTCGCCAGGATCCTGGACGACCGAATGTTCGGTAGTGTCAGGAGGGTTGTGGGGCACTGTCAAGGGCTTGCGCAAGCCGGGAAGCAGGCGTGGGTTCAGGTGTTCCGGGGTGACAGTCGACCTCTGTCAGGAAGTTGTGTCCGAGGGCTTCCCGCGCCGCAGTAACCGGAGATAAGTTCTCCAATTGAGTCGTCTCGCGCCCAGTACGTTGCCCCCCGCGCACTGCTTCGTACCGAGAGGAGAACGTCGTGGCCGTACCCGGACCAGGACGTGATCTCAGCTGTTCTCGTGGATCACCTTGAGGGCATGTTCGCGCGCCGGTGCGCTCAGGAGGCCGTTCAGTTCGGCGAAGAGGACGCCCGCGGTCACCCCGTTCCATCCCGGTGGCAGCAGGGACAGCGGCAGGCCCGGGTCGCGGTAGGGCAGTCGCCGCCACTGGGTCAGCATCGGGATGTACGTCCGGAATGCCTCCGGCGGTGTGGTGCCACCTGCCGGGGCGCCGTCACGGACCGGGTCGTAGCGCCGTAGGAAGTCGGCGTAGAGCTCGGTGAGTTCGTCCAGATCCCACCAGGTGCGGACCTTCGATCGCAGGTCCCCGAACGCGAAGTGGTCGCCGGTGAAGATGTCGACGTACGCGGCGAGGTCCCGACGTTCCAGGGTTCGCCGGGTCTCCACCGCGAGGTTGCCCGGTGCGACCCATACCCCCGGTGCCGCGGTGCCGAGGCCCAGTCGGGTCAGGCTGCTGCGGAGGTCGTGTCGCTTCTCGCGCTCGGACTCGGGCACGGAGAAGACGACCACGAGCCAGCCGTCCTCGGCGGTCGCCCGGGCACGCTCGAAGATCCGTACGTCTCCCTCGGCGAGTGCCTCCAGGGTCGAGTCGGCGAGGGAGTAGCCCGCCGCGCCCTCGTGCGGCTGACTCCGCAGCACCTCACGGCGCTTCAGGCGGGAGACGGCCGAGCGTACGGCGGGGCCCTCGAATCCGAGGTCCGCCATGAGTTTCACGACCGATGCCACGGAGAGCCAGTTGTGCTCGCCTCGGGCGTAGAGGCCGAAGATCGTGGTGATGAGCGGGCCCAGGCGGGTGTCACGTCCGCCGGCGGACTGTGGTTCCGCCGTCATGGCGACACGCTCCTCTGTGCTCCCGGCGGTTAAGCAACGGCGGCCGGATCGTCGTTCGGCGGGCAGTTTATCGCCCGGTCGTCGATCGACGTTCCGCCCGTCTCTTTCAGCGCGGGCACTGACCTCGACGAACGCCGGCCCGGGTGAAGGGGCCGGTCATGTCAGGCGGGTTCGCGTCACCGTGTTGCGCAGCTCGCCGAGGCCGCTAACCCGGGTGACGACGACGTCGCTGGCGCCCAGGAAGATCTGCGGATCGCGCGCGCTGCCGATCCCGCTCGGGGTGCCGGTGAGGATCACGTCGCCCGCGCGCAGGGTCATGCCGCGGCTCAGCTCCGCGATGATCTGGGCGAAGGAGAACGCCATGTCGCTGCTGGAGGCATTCTGCAGCAGGCGCCCGTTCACCTCGCACTGCACCCGCAGTCCCGCAGGGTCGGTGATCTCGTCGGCGGTGGTGAGCCAGGGGCCGAGCGGCATCGTGGCGTCGATGCTCTTGCCCTTGAGCCACTGGCCGCCGTGCGCGCGCTGGAGGTCGCGCTGGGACACGTCGTTGGCGACGAGGTAGCCGAAGACGTGCTCCAGGGCCTTCTCCTCGGGGATCGACCGGCCGTCGCGGCCGATGACGAGCGCGATCTCGGCCTCGTAGTCCCACTTGGCGGACAGATCGGGATCGTAGGAGATGTCGTCGGTGGGGCCGATGACGGTGTCCGGACCCTTGGTGAAGAAAGTCGGGTGCTCGGGGCGGGTGACGGGGTCCTGGCCCTCGCGCTTGCCCTTCGACTCCTCGAAGTGGTCCCAGTAGTTCCAGCCGGTGCACAGGATGTCCCGGTTGAAGCGGTGCAGCGGCGACTCCAGGCGGGCACCGGAGAGCGGGATCGTGTCGGCGTCGGCGAGAGCGGCCCGGGCCGTGTCGAGGGCGGTCGGGCCGCCGCGGACGATGTCGTCGACGGTGCCCACCGACGGGGGCAGCAGGGCGATGACCTGCGTGGCCTCCTGCACGGCGCCGGTCCGGCGGACGCCGTCGACGGTGAGGGACGCGAGTTTCATGCCGGTCGGCCTTTCGGTTCTCGGGCGTACAGGGGGGTGCTGTGGTTGTTACATGACTCCGTGGCCGCCTGCGCGGCCGTACTCCGCTTCCGTGCCGGCTACGAGCCCTGCGTCACGAGCCGCTCGTCCGGGATGACCGCCACGCCGACGATCTCGATCATGGCCTCGGGCTGCCACAGGGCCGTGCAGCCGATCCCCGCCATGGCCGGGTAGACGGCGCCGGCGAGCTCGCGCCAGACCTTGCCGATCTCCTTGCCGTGGGCCTGGTAGTCCGGGATGTCCGTCAGATAGATGGTGATGCTGACCAGGTCTTTCGGCTCGCCGCCCGCCTCGCGGAGCGTGGTGAGCACATTGCCGAACGCCTGCCGGAACTGGGCGACGATCCCGCCCGGCACGATCTTCATCTCCGCGTCGAGCGCGGTCTGTCCGCCCAGGTGGAGCGTGTTTCCCGCGAGGGTCCCGTGCGAGTAGCCGCTGGGGGTGGGGAGGGAGTCCGGGTTCACGGCGACGGGCGTCATTGGGTCTCCAGGTCGAGTCGGGGTGGAAGCGGGTCCACTCGGCGTCTGGTATTGACTTTAATTGACGACAGTGAAAAATACGAGATACCGGCGTCGACGTCTCGACCCACTCGCACGACGCATTCGTACGACGCGCTCGCTCGTCCCGCGGCACAGGCGCCCTCCTCGCCATCGAACGGAGCCGACCACCATGGAGCCCGACCTCAGCAAGTACCGCCTCGAAGGCGACAACTCGATGTACCGACTGCCCAGCGGCCTCGTCGCACCCGTGGTCACGCGCGGCGGCCTGGAGGACGGGGGCACCGCCGACTCGGGCGGGGCCGTCCGCGTCTCGGGCGTCAGCATCCAGCACACCCCGGCCACCAAGCTGTGGTTCGGCAAGGTCAGCAACGAACCCGGCTACCGCTCGGTCTCCCACCACCACGGCGAGGCCGAGACCGGCGGCTACGTCCTCTCGGGCCGGGCGCGCATCTACTTCGGCGAGAAGTTCGAGGACTACGTCGACATGGAGGAGGGCGACTGGGTCTTCGTGCCCCCCTTCATGCCCCACGTCGAGTGCAACCTCTCGCGCAGCAAGCCACTGACGTGGATGACGACCCGGACGCCGGAGAACATCGTCGTCAACCTCCCCGACATCGCCGACTCCGAACTGCGCGACTGGCTGAACCGATGACGGCCGAGACCTCCCCGACCTCCAAGGTCTTCACCGACGCGGTCGCGCTGACCGCCACCGAGCCCGAGCACTTCGACCTCGCCTTCACCGCCGTCACCCAGCCCTGCCCCTGGCCCAAGGCCTACGGCGGCGACCTCGTCGCGCAGGCCGCGGCGGCCGCGATGCGGTCGGTGACCGACGGCAAGTCGCTGCACTCGATGCACAGTTACTTCCTGCGCCCCGCCGACATCGGGGCGAGCGTGCGCTACGAGGTGGAGCTGCTGCGCGACGGCCGCGGCTACAGCACCCGGCAGGTGCGCGGCTACCAGAACGGCAAACCCCTCTACGTCTGCCTGGCCAACTTCGCGGCGGGCGAGCCCGGCGGCACCTTCGAGGCCGAGTTCACGGACGACGTTCCCGCCCCCGAGGAACTTCCCACCTCCGCCGAGTACTTGGCGGACCTCGACGGCGGCACGATGACCGAGGAGTCCAAGGCCTACTGGTCCGCCGGTCGCGGTTTCGACATGCGGCACGTGCCCGGACCCGTCTACCTCACCGTCGAGGGCAAGCAGGTCCCGCACCAGGCGGTCTGGCTCCGGCCCTTCGACCCGCTCCGCCCGGTCGACGGACTCACCGACGCGCAGCGGGACTTGGCCGCGCTCGCCTACGTCTGCGACTACACGATTCTCGAACCCGTCCTGCGGGTCCTCGGCCTGGCCTGGGCCATGCCCGGGCTGATCACCGCCAGCCTCGACCACGCCATGTGGTTCCACCGCCCGGGACCGGTGGACGGCTGGCTCCTCTACGTCCAGGAAGCCGCCGCCGCCGACGCGGGCCGCGGTCTGGGCACGGGCCGCTTCTACACCCGCGATCACCGTCACCTGGCCACAGTCGCCCAGGAGGGCATGCTTCGTTCCGCCTGACCCCGTCGGCCCGCCGACGGATTCCCGGAAGGACCCTTCCGATGTCTCGCCCTTCCTCTCCCTCTTCCTTTCCCCCTTCTTCTCCCACCGCCCTCTCGCCCTCCGCGCACGTGGACGGTTTCACGCGCGACCACCTGCCGCCCGCACACCTGTGGCCGACCATCGAGTTCACGACGCCGGAGCTGAACTACCCGGACCGACTCAACGCCGCCACCGAACTGATCGACATCCCCGCCGCCAGGTTCGGCCCCGACCGCCCGGCCCTGTGCACGCCGGCGGGGGAGAAGTGGACGTACGGCGAACTGCTCACGCGCGCCAACCAGGTGGCGCAGGTGCTGACCGAGGACCTCGGGCTGGTGCCGGGCGGGCGCGTTTTGCTGCGCTCGCCGAACACGCCCTGGACGGTGGCCTCCTGGCTCGGCGTGCTGAAGGCCGGCGGGGTCGTGGTGACCACCATGGCGGCCCTGCGCGCCCGTGAGGTGGCGCCGGTCGTCGAGCGGACCCGGCCCTCCATCGCGCTGGTCGACCACCGGTTCGCCGAGGACATGCACACCGTCCGCGACACCGCGTGGCCGTCGCTGACCGTCGTCGAGTACGGCGGCGGCACCCCCGAGGACCTCGTGGCGCGCGCCGCGGCCAAGTCGGGTGAGTTCACCAACGTGGAGACCGCCGCCGACGACGTGGCGCTCCTCGGACCGACCTCGGGCAGCACCGGCGTACCGAAGATCACCATGCACTTCCACCGCGACATCCTGTCCATCGACAACACCTTCGGCCGCCACGCCCTGCGCCTGACCCCGGACGACACGGTCGCCTGTACGGCTCCGCTGGCGTTCACCTTCGGCCTCGGCATGCTCGTCGTCTTTCCGCTGCGGGCCGGCGCCTGCGCCTTGCTGACCGAGACGGCCACGCCGACTCAACTGGCGGATCTCGTCGAGCGGTTGGGCGTCACCGTGCTCGCGACGGCGCCCACGGCGTACCGGGCGATCGTGCGCGCGGGACAGGCGCGCCAACTCGTCGGACTGCGGGTGGCGGTGTCGGCGGGCGAACACATTCCGCGCACCACGTGGGAGCAACTGCAGGACGGCGCAGGACTGGAGGTCATCGACGGCATCGGCGCCACCGAGCTCCTGCACATCTTCATCACGGCCGTCGGCGACGAGATACGCCCCGGCGCCACGGGCAGGCCGCTGCCGGGATACCGGGCCACCGTGCTCGGGCCCGACGGCGAGGAACTCGGCCCGGGTGAGCCGGGACGGCTGGGTGTCATCGGGCCGGTCGGCTGCCGCTACCTCGACGACGAACGGCAGAAGGACTACGTCGTGGCGGGCTGGAACACCACCGGCGACATCTTCCACCGGGACGAGGACGGCTACTTCTTCTACCACGCCCGCGGCGACAACATGATCATCTCCTCGGGCTACAACATAGGCGGACCCGAGGTGGAGGCCGCCGTCGACACCCACCCCGACGTGCAGGAGTGCGCGGTCGTCGGCCGCCCCGACAAGGAGCGCGGCTCGGTGGTGTGCGCCTTCGTCGTGCTGCGGGACGGCGTGCGCGGCGACGCGGCCAAGGCCAAGGAGATCCAGGACCACGTCAAACAGGTCATCGCGCCCTACAAGTACCCACGCGACGTCCGCTTCTGCGACGCCCTGCCGCGCAACGTCAGCGGCAAGCTCCAGCACTTCGCGCTCCGCAGGATCATCGAGAATGAGCTGGCCGCCGCGCCCGCCGTCGAGCAGGGAGAGGTAGCTCCGTGAAAATCGCGATCGTCGGCGGAGGCCCCGGTGGGCTCTACTTCGCCGCTCTGATGAAGCAGTTGGACGCGACCCACGAGGTCACCGTGTGGGAGCGCAACGCCCCTGACGACACCTTCGGATTCGGTGTGGTGTTCTCCGACGAGACCCTCGGCGGCATCGAGAACGCCGACACGGAGTTCGCCGAGGCGATGGCCAGCCGGTTCGCCCGGTGGACGGACATCGACATCCACTACCGCGGCGAGAGCCACACGATCGGAGGCCAGGGCTTCGCGGCCATGAGCCGCAAGGAACTGCTCCATCTGCTCCAGGAGCGCTGCCGCACCCTCGGCGTCGACGTGCGCTTCTCGACCCTCGCCCCCGACATCGCGGAACTCCGCGCCTCGCACGACCTGGTGGTGGGAGCCGACGGGGTCAACTCCCGTATCCGACAGGAGCATTCGGACGTCTTCCGGCCCACCCTGGACCGGCGGCACAGCAAGTACATGTGGCTGGGCACGGACCGGGTCTTCGAGGCGTTCCAGTTCTTCATCAAGGAGACCGAGTGGGGGACCATGCAGGTCCACGGCTACCCCTACTCCGACTCCGGTTCCACCTTCATCGTCGAGATGCACGAGGACGTCTGGCGCCGCGCAGGCTTCGACGCCACCGAGAAAACCGAGTTCAAGCCGGGCACCTCCGACGAGCAGGCCGTCGACCGCATCCGGGGCCTGTTCGCCGAGGAACTCGCCGGCCACCAGGTGTTCGCCAACAACTCCAAGTGGCTGAACTTCACCACCGTACGCAACGAACGCTGGCACCACGGCAGCCTGGTCCTCATCGGCGACGCCGCGCACACCGCGCACTTCTCCATCGGTTCGGGCACCAAGCTGGCGATGGAAGACGCGCTCGCGCTCGCCGCCTGTCTGCACGAACACCCCGACGCGGAAACGGCGTTGACCGCCTACGAGACCGAGCGGCGGCCGGTCGTCGAGTCCACCCAGCGGGCCGCGCAGGCGTCACTCGAGTGGTTCGAGAACATCGGCATGTACGGCCGGCAGGAGCCGACCCAGTTCTGCTTCAACCTGCTGACCCGCTCCCGTCGCATCACCTACGACAACCTGCGCACCCGCGACCAGGAGTTCGCCGACCGCGTCGACGCCGCCTTCGCCAAGTCGCAAGGACTCGGCGGTAGTTCACCGGCGATGTTCCAGCCCTTCCGGCTGGGCCAGTTGGAGCTGAAGAACCGGGTCGTCGTATCACCCATGGACATGTACTCCGCCGTCGACGGCGTACCCGGCGACTTCCACCTCGTGCACCTCGGCTCCAAGGCGATGGGCGGTGCCGGACTGGTGATGACGGAGATGGTCTGCGTCTCGCCCGAGGGCCGTATCACGCCCGGCTGCACGGGGCTGTGGAACGACGAGCAGCGCGACTCCTGGGCGCGGATCGTGTCCTTCGCCCACGAGCGGAGCACCGCCCGCATCGGCCTCCAGATCGGCCACTCGGGTCGCAAGGGCTCCACGAGACTGATGTGGGAGGGCATGGACGACCCGTTGCCGGAGGGCAACTGGGAGACGGTCGGCCCCTCGTCGGTCGCGTACGGCCCCGGCTGCCACGTACCTCGCGAACTCACCCGCGAGGACATGGACGGCATCGTCGCCGACTTCGTCGCGGCCGCCCGCCGGGGCGCCGAGGCTGGCTTCGACCTCCTCGAACTCCACTGCGCGCACGGCTACTTGCTCTCCTCCTTCCTCTCCCCGATCGCCAACCACCGCACCGACGAATACGGCGGCTCGCTGGAGAACCGGCTGCGCTTCCCGTTGGAGGTCTTCGACGCCGTCCGCGAGGCATGGCCCGCCGAGCGGCCGATGATCGTGCGCATCTCCGCCACCGACTGGATGCCGGACGGCAACACCGAACACGACGCCGTCGAGATCGCCCGCGCCTTCATCGCGCACGGGGCGGACGGCATCGACGTGTCCTCCGGCCAGGTCACCAAGGACGAGACCCCGGCGTTCGGCCGCTCCTACCAGACGCCGTTCGCGGACCGGATCCGGCACGAGATCGCCGCCGCGACCGGCACCGCGATCATCGCCGTCGGCGCCATCGCCTCGTACGACGACGTCAACTCGATCCTGCTGGCGGGCCGGGCCGACCTGTGCGCCGTGGGCAGGACCCACCTCTACGACCCGCACTGGACCCTCCATGCGGCGGCCGAGCAGGACTACCAGGGCGAGGCGGCCCAGTGGCCGGTGCAGTTCGGGGCCGGCCGCCGCAAGCCACCGAGCGCCCGCACCGACGCCGTACGCCCGCGTCTCTCGCTGCTGCGGGCCGACGACTCCGCCCAGGACATCCATCTGCGCTGGACCCCCTCGCATGCACCGGCCTCCGTCTGACGAGGAGGTGGACGGCGCCGGTGTCCTCGCCCGTGCCGTCCACCGAGGCCGGGTGGAGTGGATGGACACCGACGCGGCAGGGCACCACCACAACACGGCCGTCGTGCGGTTCGTCGAGGCGGCCGAGGCGATGTTGATGCGTGAGCACGGCGTCGACGGCTACTTCGGAGCCGCGCCCCGTGTCCGATACGAGGTCGACTTCGCGTCGCCCCTGTGGTTCGGGCAGGAGGTCACGTCGACTGTCGTGGTCGAACGCGTCGGCAGGTCGTCGCTCACCTTCCGCTTCGAGGTCTGGGGCGAGGAGTTCGAGCAGCGACCACGACGGCTGGCGGCCTCGGGTCGGTATGTCACGGTGCATGTCCCGCGGGGTGCGCGCGAGAGCGCACCGTGGCCCACCGAGTGGGTCGCCAGGCTGGGAGGCGAGACGGTGGGCCATGGTGCGGATGGTGGATGACGGAGCGTCAGGCAAGCCTGTCCTGAAGGGAGTTGCGCAGCCTCAGCAACTCTCGACGGCGGGCGTGCGCTCGTAGCAGGAGCAGTCCGGCGGCCATGACGAGGACTGTGCCGGTGAGGGCGATGGTCAGTGCCTCGGTCGTGGTGCCGCGGACAGCGGCCAGCGTGGTGCCGGCGACGCCGGTCAAGCTGGTGACGGTGAGGGCGAGGCGTGCGCCCAGGATCCGGTCCCGGGCGTACAGGGGTCGGCGGCGGCTCAGGACCCATCCGGCGAAGGCGGCCCAGGCGAGACCGACGGCGATCAGCGCGGCGAAAGCGGCCTGGGTGCGCGCCGGAAGCGGGTGCGGCTCGGTCGCCCACAGCACCGCGATCAGGGCGGCGCCGCAGCCGCCCGCGAGGCCCACGCACGCGTGTCGCATGCGGGCGCGCAGCGAGACCTCTGCCGCCAGTGCGCGCTCCAACTCCCGCGGCACATGGCGGCGTTCCGCGTCGTCGTACTCGCTCATGCCTCGTATCCCCTCTCGACAAGGACGTTCCGCAACATGCGGCGAGCGCGGTGCAGCCTGCTCTTGACGGTGCCCGGCGGTACGCCGAGCACCTCCGCGCAGGCGGCCAGGGGCAGGTCCTGGAGGTGGAACAGGAGCAGCACTTCGCGTTCCAGCGGCGGGAGCCCGCCGAGGCCTGCCTGGATCTCCAGCGTGGTCAGCACGCCCGCGTCGGAGTCGTCGCCATGGGCTTCCGTCTCCACGTCGGTGGTGGTCGGGGGAGTGCGGTACGTCTGCCGGAGGTGGTCGGTGACCGTGCGGCGGGCGATGGTGAACAGCCATGGGGCGAACCGCTCCGGCTGCTGTAGCCGCGGCAGGCCGCGCACCACCGCGAGCCATGCCTCCTGGGCGAGGTCGTCCGCGGTGTCCGGGGAGCCCACCATGCCCTTCACGTAGCGCCACAGCGGGTCGTGCCAGAGGTGCACCAGCTCGTGGAACGCCTCGCGCTCCCCGAGCTGGCAGCGCACCACCAGCAGCCTTCCGTGCCCGTCGTCGCTCACCGCGTCTCCCTGTGTCGCCTCATGGTTCACCGGGACAGTCGGTGAGGGGGAGGGAAAGGTTCACGGGCTCACCCGGGCGTGAACCGCGAGGCGGACTCCAGCTCGGCGCCGGGCCCTGATACGGGTTTGCCGCCTTCGAGATGCCGCGGCCGAGAACCCGAAAGTCGTACGTGCGTGCGGCGAGCAGACCCTATGATCACTTCGCCCAATCGTCCGCCGCGTCCGTCGTGTCCGCCCAACCCTCCGAAGCAGGCTGAAGAAGATGACGAACACCGCCCGCAGAGCTCCATGGATTCTTGCCCGCTCCGCGCAGATGGCGATAGCGGTGGCCGCCGTGGCGGACGTGTTCCGCGCGGTGGCTGTGCGGGATCAGCATGTGCACCGCACGGATGGGTCCTCGCACGAGTCGGGCTTTGTCTCGATGGTGTTCGTCTACTTGATGACTCTTGCGATCGTTCTGTTCCTCGTGTGGCTCGCCCGGTCCCGGCGCAATGCCCTGGAGCTGTCCCCTCAGACCTCGCTCTCGAGTCGGGGCTGGACGATCGGCGCGTGGTTCGTACCCGGGGTCAACTTCGTCGTCCCTCGCCGGCTCGTCCTCGACATCGGACGCGCCGGCTCGGCGGAGTGGGAGCAGAAGCGGGACACGGCACTGGTGAATCTGTGGTGGGGTGCCTGGATCGCGCACGCGCTGGTGCTGATGGTGGCGGTCCGGGCCGCCCCCGGCTCGATGGCACTCCTCGTGGTGGCGGAGGCGCTCATGATCGCGGCGGCCGTACTGGTCGGGTTCGTCATCGAGCGCATCACGACGTTGCAGAGCCAGCCGTCGGAGGCCTCGGACACGCGTATCAGCGCCTGATTTCTTTGTGGGGAGTGCCGCGGAAATCAGAGGCCACGCCTATTCGGCCCAGCGCCCCACCGCGGTCAGCCACGCGATTCCCGGGTTCAACCACTTCGGGAAGCGTTGCACCATCTCGTTGAAGTACTCGACCCGGCTGGTGGCGCCGGCGAAGGCCTCCGTGGCGGCGTTGAGGTAATCGCGGGTGTCGGCGATGGTGGACGAGGGATCGTCTCGCTCGGGATTCTTGTGGCCGGCCACGACGGTGGTCGGGTTGACCGCTTCCACGGCGTCGATCGCCTTAAGCCAGGATTCGATGCCGTGTTCGCCGGCTTCGGAGAGGTACTGGTGCACCTGGTTGTAGATGACGTCGCCACTCACGACCAGGTCCAGCGAGGGTACGTGCAGGAACGTCGTGTGTTCGGTGTCGGTGTGACCGGCCGCGTGAGGTACGAGCGACTCCCCGTCGACCTGGAGTCCCCCTTCCGGGACCGCCTCGGCGATGACCGGGGTATCGCCGATCAGTGTCGGGAATGCCGCTCCCCAGAACGGGTTCGGCTTTCCACCCGGAGTGGTCCGGTGCATTTCCGCGATCGTTTCGGCCGTGGCCCACACCTTGAGGTCAGGGAATCGCTCACGTACAGGCGCGGTCGCGTACCAATGGTCGCCGTGCGCATGGGTTACGTAGATTCCGGTGATCGTGCGGTTGAAGCCGGCCGCCCATTCGGCGACGTCGACGCCCTGCTTGTTCGTCAATCCCGGGTCGACCAGAACGGCCTCGCGGGGACCGTAGACGATCGTCGTCGACAACGGAGACCACAGGAGTGGCCCACCGTCAGGCCGAGGGGGCAGAGCACTGGTCGACAACGGCTGCATGGGACTGACGTGTACGGCGTAGTCGAGAGATGTCATGGGTGTTCCTTTCATCTGGAAAAACTGGTTCGTGGCTCAGATGGCGCGCACCGATAGAATCGCGCCATGAATCGTGTGCACCGACACCGAGTCGCCGTTCTCGCGCTGGACGGCGTCTACCCCTTCGAGCTGGGCATCCCGGCGCGCATCCTGGGGGCGGCCGACGGCCGGTACGAGGTCGATGTCTGTTCGGTCGACGGTGGGCCGGTCGAGACCAACGCCGGGTTCTCGATCACGGTGCAGTACGGTCCTGAGCTGCTCGAATCGGCCGACACGGTGATCGTCACCCCGGTGGACCCGAGCAGACTGACCCGGGAACTGCCGGAGGAGGTCACGGGCGCACTCGCCAGGTCCCGTCCCGGAGCCCGGCTCGCCTCCATCTGCACCGGTGGGTTCGTCCTGGCCGCGGCCGGACTGCTCGACGGCCGGACCGCCACCACGCACTGGGAGTGCGCGCCGGTGTTCCGCCGCTGGTTCCCGCACATCCGGCTCGACGAGGGAGTGCTGTTCGTCGAGGACGGAGAGGTGCTCACCTCCGCCGGTGCCGCGGCGGGGGTGGACCTGTGCCTGCACCTGATCCGGATCGACCACGGCATCCAACTGGCCAACATCGCGGCCCGACGCTGCGTGGTACCCCCGTTCCGTGAAGGTGGTCAGGCGCAGTACATCCAGCGTCCGATCCCCGACGGCGACACCGCGTCCACCTCCGCCACCCGCCAGTGGGCGCTCGAGCGGCTCGGCGAACCGCTGACGCTGCCCCAGCTGGCACAGCACGCGCACATGAGCCCGCGCACCTTCAGCCGGCGGTTCCGGGACGAGACCGGGGTGACGCCGAGACAGTGGCTCATCAAGCAACGCCTGGACCGTGCCCGTCAGTTGTTGGAGTCCAGCACCATGTCCGTCGACCAGATCGCCACGGACATCGGGTTCGCCACCGCCGCGTCTCTGCGTCAGCTCATGCACACCGAGCTGGGTGTCTCCCCGGCCGCCTACCGGCGTACTTTCCAGGCCTCGGTCACTCCTGCCCGATGACTTGAGTCCGTCACCCCGTCACCCACCCAGGAAGGCGTTCACCTCGTCGGCGAACTCGACCGGGTACTGGAAGAGGAACCCGTGTCCGGCATCCGGGTAGATGCTCAGCTTCGCGTTGGGCAGGTAATGGGACAGCAGGTAGGTGTTCTTGGTGGGGATCATCTCGTCGTTGTCGCCGTTGGCCACCAGAACGGGCTGCTGGATGGACTCCAGGCGCTGCAGGCGCGAGTCGTCACGCACACCCCACGCGGAGATCGCGGTCAACTGGGCGTCACGGACGGCCAGATCCGTCGAGACGTCCCGCTCCGCGGAGCGCAGCCCCAGGCGCTTGAGGAACTCCACGCCCCTGGCCTGGCTGGACGCGCTCTTCTCGAAGAAGAGGGTGAGCAGATCGGTGGGCGCGGGAGCGTCGCCGAAGGCCGCGTCACGGATGGCACCCGCCGTGTACAGGTGGATGTCACGCCCGCCCCGAGGGCCCGTGCCGGCCAGGACCAGACGGCGCACCTGCCACGGGCGGAAAAGGACGATCTCCTGAGCGATGAAACCGCCGAGCGAGAAGCCCAACAGGTCATAACGGCGTAGGTCGATGGCGTCGAGAAAGGCGATCGCGTTGTACGCCATCTCCTCGACGCTGTTCGGCGTGGTGCCCGTGGAGCCGCCGACGCCGGCGAGATCGACCAGGATGACTTCGCGCTCGGCTGCGAGAGCGTCGACGAATTCGGGATCCCAGTTGTCGAGGTTGGCGCGGAAGTGCACCAGGCAGACCAGCGGCAGGTTGCTGGTGTCGGCCCGGCCGAAGCGGCGGTAGCGGTAGGTGACGCCGTCCGCGGCGTCCACGTGCAGGTTGGGCGTCTCGATCTGGCTCTGTACGGTCTCGGTGGTCACAGCGGATCCTTCTCGTACGGGTGTCATCGACAAGTGGGCAGGGGTTCTCGCGAACTATCGGCGTGGACCGAGACGTTCGCCCATGTTCAATTCCAGGTCGTAGATGACCTCGGGGCTCGCCTTCGCCGAAAGGCTCAGCCGGTCCTGCACGAAATCCCGTGCGAGCAGCCCGGCGAAGCGGGCGTGCGTGGCTGACAGCCGGTCGGCGTCGTGCAGCGGCGCCTCTTCGTTGATGATCTCCTTGACCGCATGCAGGGCATCGGCGTCGAAGTGGGCGAGCCGCCGCGCGAAACGGTCGACGACGGCGTCCAGCTCGGCGTCCGGCACGGCCCGGTTGACCCACCCGTACAGCTCGGCGGTATCGGCGTCGTAGTCCTCACCGGAGGTGACGATCTCCAATGCCCGTGAACGCCCTGTCAGTTGCACCAGACGCTGAATGCCGCCGCAGCCAGGAATGACACCCGTGCCGATCTCCAGTTGGCTCAGCACGGCCTTCTCGCGGCTTGCGAAACGCACGTCGAGGGTGGTGAGGAATTCGTTCCCGATGCCGCGAGCACGACCCCGGAGGGAGCCCACCGTGATGAAAGGGGCGTTCCCGAGGCGGCCGATGATGTCGAACCAGGTCGGCATGCCTTCACCGAACTCGGCGATCCTGCCCAGGTTCAGATGGGCGATGAAGAAGTCGGGAACGGCGCTGTCGAAGACGACGACCTTGACGTCGGGATCCGCCTCGAGCCTGCCGACGACTTCGTCGAGAGCGGTCTCCACCCCGGGCTCATAGAGGTTGAGGGGAGGATTGTCGAAGGTGACGCGCCAGTAGCCGGGACTCTGCCGTTCGGCACGTACGGGTGCGTGTGCAGGGGCCGTGGTGTTGCTCGACATGGGGGTGTTCCTGATCCGTAGAGTGCAAAGCGCAAGGAGTGCGGAGGCACGCCTGTCCGTCGGAGAACACCCGCTCTGTTGAGCACGAAGCAATCGCCGATCGGCGACCGTGGTTGGTGTCGGTTGCCGGAATTGCTCGAAGTGGTCTCTCGCAGGATGCCGACATGTCGCTCGCTGGCGAACGCCGCACGTCACACTGTCCCCGTCGCAGGAACACGCCGCCTATGGCAAGAACGTCAATAACCGCTGAAAAGCGGCCACGCGCGCTATGGCCTGTCGGCGGATCTTGGGTTGAGCGCTCGGTCGCCTCCGTCCGGTTGGAGTGGGGAAGATTTCCCTTAGGGTTTGGCCATGCTTCTGGTCCACGGCGGGGAAGCCGTAGCTGACGCTCCCGAACTACGCACGGGGGGAGTGCCACTCGTCCCGGCTGGATTTGTCTGGCCGAACTGCCGCGAGTGCGGCGGGCCCATGCAGTTCCTGGCTTATCTGCCCCTTGATGTGGGGGTGATCGCGGTCTTCTTCTGCCAGAACGACCCGGGCATGTGCGATGACTGGGACGCCACCTCCGGTGCCAACCGCGGCTTCGTCTTCAGAGGAGAACTGTCGGCGGCTGCCGTCCCCGCCCAGGGCGAGACACTGCTCGGTGCGGTGACCTCCCTGCGCCTCCACCCAGGCGACACCCCAACCACGGAGCCTGTTCTGGGACGGCTAGGGGGCGAACCCGACTGGATCCAAGGTGACGAGACCCCCGGCTGTCCCTCCTGCACCGCCCGTATGACGTTCACGGCCGAACTCGAAGAGGGATCCGACTTCGCGACCTCCGCCAACTTCGGTGGAGGCGGCCGCGGCTACGTCTTTCACTGCCACCCCTGCGGTGCGGCCGCCTTCCTCTGGCAACGATGAGGACTGCCTGCAAGCTCATGTTCCGAGCGCCTCGTCGGGGCAGTGGTGCCGGGGCTGTGATCTTTCTTCGGGACACGTGAAGCTTTCCTGCGGGCACCGGCGGTGTGTTGGTGGGCGCGGCAGGACGTCGAATGTGCGGTGACTGACCCAGCGTCTACCCTGCCCACCGGGTTTCGGTAGATGCGGCAGCAGCCGCGACCATTCGCTGTTCGTCAGATCGCCCCGCCCCATGACTATGCGAACGGAGCCGGAGATGCGCCAGTTCAAATCTCCGTCGGACAGGGCCTAGTCCTTGTCCACGGCCCCCGCGGCCTGTCCGTCGGAGCCGCGCCGGCGTGCGGCGAAGATCGCCGCGGGGACGCCCGGGACCAGGATCCAGCACAGGTACGCCCACTCGGTGGCGAGTGCGACCGGGATGGAGACCAGGAACCCCGCGGCAACCACGCTCATGCGGCGGATTGCCCCGGGCAGCAGGTCGGGCGGGGTGCCCGGGCGGTAGAGGGTGGCGCGGCGGATCTCCCGGACCATGAAGACGAACAGCACGCACGCGACGAACTGCACGATCGCGTAGAAGATGAATCGGGCCTGGAACGCGCCGTCGCCGCCGATCACATCCGTCGCGAACGGGGTGATCACCAACATGAGGAGCCAATACACGGTCAGGCTCGTCATCAGCCGGTTCGACGACGTGACATAGCGGAACACCCGGTGGTGGGCGCGCCAGTGCGCGGCGATCACCACGAAGCTGATCGCGAATGCCATGTAGGCCTCACGGTGATCGGTGGCCGAATCCCACAACTCGGAATTGGTCGAGCCCTCCGGCACCGGCAGTTCCAGTGCCAGCAGGGTGAGCGCGATAGCGACCACCGCGTCGCCGAAGAACGTGAGTCGCTCCGCGGCGACCGCCCGGATCTCCGTGTCCTCGGACGGTTGTCGATCAGTCGAGTGAGCCATGGCGCAGAGGATGCCACAGGTGGTTGTGGGTCCCGTGCGCCGGTTGCCCGCATGCACATAGCCGGTGGCACGGTGGCCCAGATGTCGGGTCGGGGAGTGGTACTGCTGTTCCCACCCACTCCGCTGGCGGTCGCCGTACGGGCCGAAGGAGGATCGGACCAGACCGTCGTTCCCCGCTGACGAACGTGCCGCGCCCGCCGACGGCGCAGATCGGACACCGTCATGACCATGGCCTATCTCGCACAGCCCGAGCAGCAGCAGAAGCTCGAATGGCTCGACGGCGGCGAGTTCGCCGTCCTCCTGGACAGCGCGGCCACCGCCGGGCAGTTGACCGTCGGACGGTTCTCCGTCAGCAAGGGCGAGGCACCGCCGTACCACCGACACACCCGCGAGGACGAGGTGTTCATGCTCATCAAGGGCAGCGCGCTGCTGTGGTGCGACGACCAGGAGATGGAACTGTCGGAGGGCGGCATCGTCTTCCTCCCCCGCAACGTCCCGCACGGCTACCGGATCACGTCCGACACCGCCGACCTGCTGATGATCTGCACCCCGGGCGGCATCGAGGGCATGTTCCGCCACGCCGGCCGCGACCTGGCCAGCCCGCGCCCCGAGGGTTACGAGATCTCCCGCGACCTCCTGGCCGAAGCCGCCGACATGTACGGCCAGATCATCGTCGGGCCGCCCCGCTGATCATCGCCGACGCGTTCCGCGAGGACGTGCCGGCGAGTAAAGAGTCCGTCGTGGGGCGGCAGAAGCAGCCTGTGGTCCAGGGCGTGTGGACCACGATGATCTGTATGGCGACGACGAATCACTTAGGCATCGCGCTGCGGGGCTGGCGTGAGCGTGTGTCACCCGGCGACTGCGGGTTGCCGGCGGACGGGGACCGGCGCATCCCCGGACTGCGTCGCGAGGAACTGGCCCGACTGGCCGGGCTGTCGGTCGACTACGTGGTGCGGCTGGAGCAGGGCCGTGCCCGCCGCCCCTCCGACCAGGTGGTCGCCGCCCTGGCCAGGGCGCTGCGCCTCGACCCGGCCGAGCGCGACCATCTGTTCCGCTGCGCCCTGCTCGCGCCGCCCGCCACCGGCAGCGTGTCCCGACAAGTGCCCGCGCGGGTAGGTCAGTTGGTGAGCCGGCTCGGAGACAATCCCACCGCGGTCTTCGCCGCCGACTGGACCCTCGTCGGCTGGAACGGGATGTGGTCCGCGGCGGTCGGCGATCCCCGTACGTACGGCTGGGACGAGGGCAATCTCGTCGCCGGGATGTTCCGGTCGAGCGGGGGACCGACGGGGGTGCCCATCGCGGGCTGGCCGGTGAAGTCGTGGGCCGGCGACGAGGCCGAGGAGGAGGACCTCGTCGCCGATCTGCGGGTGACGGCCGCCGCCCATCCGCACGACGGACGTCTCGCCTCCCTTGTCGACCGCTTGCGGCGCGGCAACCCCCGCTTCGCGCGCCTGTGGTCCAACGGCACCGCCCGCGCGCACGTCGGTGACCGCAAGACCATCGAGCACCCGCTGGTCGGGGACATCGATGTCGACCTCGACATCCTGACACCCGCCGGTACCGATCTCAGGGTCGTCACGTACACGGCCGAGGCCGGGACCACCGGCGCGGAGAGGATCGACGTCCTGCGCGCCGCCCGGGCTTCGGCGAGTACGAGCCCGGCCCGCCCCAAGTCGCGCATCTCCAGCGCCGGTTGATGGTCACGGTTCGGTGACGAAGGCCGGTGCGGTGTGCGCCGGCCGGACCCCTGTGGCGTGGGAGTGGTGCGACGGTGGCGGGGCTCGCCCCGGTGGTTCGAGCCGTCGTACTTCCTCCTGGGCGAACGAAGGGCCGACCATGCAGCACCGCACATCGACTACACAGCACCGCAGTTGGGGACTGATCGCTGTCGGCGTGGCCGCCGCCGGGCTGTGCGCCGTGTTGGCCACGACGGCACTGGCCTCGTCCGACCACGCAACCGAGCCGCAGGCCGGCTACCGGTCGTCGAGCACGGTCCAGAAGGCTCCGGCGACCGAGGGGACCAAGGCGTCCGTCGACGCCGGGACCGACTCCCAGCTGTCCAAGAAGAAGAAGGCGTCCACCGCCGACGGGACCAAGTCCCAGGTGTCCGAGGAGAACCAGCAACTCCTCCGGATACAGCGGGAGATCAAGGTCACGACGGGCAATCCCACCGCGGACCAGATCGCCAGGGCCGAGAAGTTGATCCGGCAGTTGAAGGCCGACGGCAAGGCCACCGCGGACCAACTCGCCTGGCTGAAGCTGACTCCCGCGGAGAAGACCACGCAGGCGGCCCCGGTCGGCAAGAACTGAGTGACGCGGGAAAGCGACGGTGTCCGAGAACGGCGGGCCGCGGTGACGGACTTCGAGGAGTTCTACCAGTCGGCGTACGCGCGGCTGGTCGGTCAGCTGTTCTCGGTCACCGGCAGTCTCGAACAGGCCGAGGACGTCGTACAGGAGGCGTTCGTCCGGGCGTTGGACCGCTGGGACACGATCCGGACGTACGACGTGCCGGAACTGTGGGTGCGCCGGGTGGCGATCAATCTCGCGGTCAGCGAGATCCGGCGACTGCGCCGACGCGCCGCGGCCCTGCTGCGCCTGGGTGCTCAGCGCCCGCAGCCGCATCTCACACCGGAGACGGCCGGTGTCGCCGAGATGCTGCACCGGGTGCCGGTGAACCAGCGGCCGGTGCTGTTGCTGCACGACGTACTGGACCTGCCGATCGATCAGGTCGCTGAGCAGTTGGGTCTGCCCGTGAGCACCGTGCGCGGCCGGCTCGCCCGAGCGCGCGCGAACCTGGCTCGCCGGCTCGCCGCAGATCCGGAAGGAGCGTTGTCCCGCCATGGCCGAACCTGAGCGCAGTCTTCGCCGGCTCGTCGAGGAGGGCACCCGTGCCGCGCGGCAGCCGCCGGTCGCGGACCTGCGCCGCCGGGCCCGCCGTCGCCGTACGGTCCGGGAAGTCGCGACCGCCACGGCCGCCGCCCTCGCCGTGGCCGCCACGGTCGTGGCCGTCCTCCCCCTGATCGGCTCCGAGCCGTCAGGAACGGGCGTCCCCGGTCCGACGGCCCCAGGCACTCCCCGCCCCTCGGTGACCCGGTCGCTGACCGCGTCGCCGACCGAGATCGTGCGCGGCGGCACGCTGACGCTCCGCGGCACCGGCTGCGCGCCGGGCACGGTGGTGTCCGTCGGAATCCGCTGGGACCGCGGCGCGAAGCTGAGCCTCTCGATGGAGGAGCGGAAGACGCAGGGCACCCCGCGGACGACCGCCACGGCCGCCGGGACACACACGCTGACCTCGGTCGACGCGCTTGCCGACGGATCGTTCCAAGCCGGGGTCACGATCCAGGCCAGCCCCCCGATCGCCAGGCCCACCCTGTGGGCGCGCTGCCAGACCTCCGCTCCGGCCCATCAGCTCACCCAGGACCTCTCGATCGTCGTCAGGAGCGACTGAAGGCGATATAACCACTGAGATTCTCTTGACAGGTTAGATGTCGGGTGGTTGGCTCCTGCCTGTAACCACTCATGGCCAAGTCGGGAGTTAGTCACCATGGCGACCATCTATCACCGTTACGCGACCGTTCGTGGGCAGCAGCTCTTCTACCGGGAAGCGGGGCCGCAGGACGCGCCGGTCGTGGTGCTGCTGCACGGCTTCCCCACCAGCTCGTTCATGTTCCGGGACCTGATCCCGCTGCTGGCCGACCGCTATCACGTCATCGCCCCGGACCACCTCGGCTTCGGTCTGTCCGACGCGCCGACCGTGGACGACTTCGACTACACCTTCGACGCCCTGGCCGACCTCACCTCGGGCCTGCTGGGCCAGCTCGGGATCAGCCGTTACGCGATCTACGTGCAGGACTATGGCGCCCCCGTGGGTTGGCGGCTCGCGCTGGCGGACCCGGCCGCGGTCACGGCGATCATCAGCCAGAACGGCAACGGTTACGAGGCCGGGTTCGCGGAGGAGTTCTGGAAGCCGGTGCGGGCGTACTGGCAGGAGCAGAGCCCGCAGACCGAGCCGGGAGTGCGCGGGGCGCTGACCCTGGAGGCCATCCGGTGGCAGTACCTGCACGGCGTGGCCGACGAGAGCCTGGTCGACCCCGACACCTGGCACCACGACCTCGCGTCGGTGTCCCGACCCGGGAACGACCTGGTGCAGCTCAAGCTGTTCGCCGACTACGCGAACAACCTCCCGCTCTACCCGAAGCTCCACGCCTATCTGCGTGAGAGCGAGGTCCCGGTGCTGGCCGTGTGGGGCCGCAACGACGAGATCTTCGCCCCCGCCGGCGCGCTCGCCTTCGCTGACGACGCGCCCCACGCCGAGATCCACCTCCTCGACGGCGGCCACTTCCTCCTCGAAAGCCACCTCGACCAGGCCGCCGACCTCATCCGCGGCTTCCTGAACAGGAACCTGTCATGACCGGCCCGCTGCACGGCCAGACCGTGCTCGTCATCGGGCGGGGCGGCGGCATCGCCCGCGCCGTGGTGGTCGCCGCCCGGGACGCCGGAGCCCACGTCATCGCCGCCGGCCGCGACCGGCAGGCACTCGACAAGGCCTACGCAGGCGAATCCGACGTCGACACCGAGACGGTCGATCTCACCGACGAGGCCTCCATCGCCGCCCTCGGCGAACGGCTCGGGACGATCGACCACGTGGTGTCCACCGCCTCGGCACGCGCCCGCGGCCGGCTCGCCGACCTGGACCGGGATGCGGTCAGGCGCTCCTTCGACACCAAGGTGATCGGCCCGCTGATGCTGGCCAAACACCTGGCTCCCCGCATCCCCGCGTCCGGATCGTTCACCCTCTTCTCCGGCGTCGCCGCCGCGAAGATCGCGGTCGGCACGCTGGCCGTGGCCATCACCAACGGAGCCGCCGATGTCCTGGCCCGCTCCCTCGCCCTCGAGCTCGCCCCGATCCGCGTCAACGCCATCTCCCCGGGAGTCATTGACACCGGCGCCTGGGACGCCTTCGGCGAAGCGGGCAAGGCGGACTACTTCTCCGACATCGCCGCCCGCAACCCGGCCCGTCGCATCGGCACCGTCGACGACATCGCGGGTGCCGTTCTCTACGCCATGACCAGCACCTTCCTGACCGGCACCACGCTGCGCGTCGACGGCGGCGAACCGCTCACCTGACCCGCCCCGACGGAGGAGAAGGGAACGAAACGATGGGCCTCTCCTGGCAGCAAGGACCACTCGCCCCCGGTGCGGTCGGCCGGTTCTTGGTCCCCGACCCGCTGCCCGAAAGAATGCTGTTCGCGGAACCGCTGCGCCGCCGCATGCGGGTCCGGTTCGGCGACGCGTGGATCGCCGACAGCGAGAACGTCGTCCTGCTCCACGAACCCGGCCGCTACCCGGTGGCGTACTTTCCGCTCGCCGACATCCACCCCGATGTCCTGCACCGGAGTGAGCACACCACCCGCCACCGTGACCTCGGGCGGACGTCCTGGTACACCGTCGGCTCCGGTACGCGGAGAACGCAGCGCGCGGCCTGGCAGCACACCGAACTACCAGCCCACGCCCGGGAGTTGGAAGGCCGTGTCGCCTTCGCCTGGCGCGCGATGGACGCCTTCTACGAGGAGGACGAACGGATCGTCGGCCACGCCGCCGACAGCTACCACCGCGTCGACATCCGCCGCACCAGCCGCCACCTCGTCGTCCGCAGCGGCGACAGGATCGTCGCCGACACCACCGTCCCGCTGGTCCTGTACGAGTCCGGCTTCGCGCCCCGCTGGTACGTGCCGCGCGCCGACGTGGACGAGTCCGCGCTGACCCCGGTCGACGGGCAGACGTTCTGCCCGTACAAGGGACTGGCGAGCTACTACGACATCGCCGGCGCCCGGCGAGCGGCCTGGTCGTACGAGGACGCCTGGACCGAGGTGCGGCGCGTCTCCGGGATGGTGTCGTTCGAACCGGACGAGGTCGAGGTGCGCCTCGACGGTGTCCGACTACGGTTGGAACCCGGCCAGAACGTCGTTTCGCACGGCGTCGACCGCAACCTCGACCTCGACGAGACGACCGCGGTCCGGAAGACCTGACAGGCAGTCCTGATGGGCAGCCCCGACAGGGAGCCCCCGAAAGGCACCGCCGGACCGGCCGTCACCGCAGGAAGGAGCGCGCGATGCCGTCGCTGTTGTCGGTGAACGTCGGTATGCCGAAAGACGTGGCCTGGCAGGGCCGGACCGTCCACACCGGCGTGTGGAAGTACCCGGTGCACGGCCCGGCCATGGTCCGCCGCCTCAACATCGACGGCGACGGTCAGGGAGACACCGCCGGTCACGGCGGCGAGCAACGGGCCGTGCTGGTCTACCAGATCGAGTCCTACGAACACTGGCAGCGCCACTTCGGACGCGACGACCTCGAATACGGCAACTTCGGCGAGAACCTCACCGTCGACGGCCTGCCCGACGACGAGGTCTGCATCGGTGACCGCTACCGCATCGGCGAGGCCGAATTCGAGGTCACCCAGCCACGGGTCACCTGCTACCGCGTCGGCCTGCGCCTCGGCGCGCCCGAACTGCCCGCACTGCTGGTCGGCCACCACCGTCCCGGCTTCTACATGCGGGTAGTGCGGGAGGGGACCATCGAGGCCGGCGACGAGATCGTCCGGACCAGGATCGGGCCGGGCGCACTGAGCGTGGCGGACACCGACGCGCTGCTCTACCTGCCGGGCCGGGACCCCGAGAAGCTGCGGCTCGCCCTCGACATCCCCGCGCTGAGCCCCGGCTGGCAGGGCTCGTTCCGCGAACTGCTGGCGAAGGCGTCGAGCACGGCAACGGAAACAGCAACAGGGGCAGGAACAGGAACAGGAACAGGAACAGGAACGGCGACGGCCACCCACCCCGCCTGGTCCGGATTCCGGCCGCTCCTCGTGGCCGACGTGATCCCCGAGAGCGCGACGGTCTCCTCGATCCTCCTGGCCGCCTCCGACGGCTCCGCGCTCCCCGCCGCCGACGCGGGCCAGTACCTCACCCTGCGCCTCCCCGAAGCGGCGGACCCGGCCCCGGTCCGCAACTACTCGCTGTCCTCCACCCCCGATTCCGGCCGCTACCGGATCAGCGTCAAACACGAACCTCACGGCACCGCGAGCGGCTACCTCACCACGCGGCTACGAGCGGGCGCGACACTCCAAGTCGCCGCGCCCCGGGGCGAGTTCGTACTCACCGACGAAACCGGCCCCGTGCTCCTCGTCTCCGCCGGCATCGGCCTCACACCGGTGCTGGCGATGCTGCACGAACTCGCCGCGAGGGACCGCGACCGGGAGGTCTGGTGGTTGCACGGCGCCCGCAGCCCGGGGGAGCACCCCCTGGCCGCGGAGGCGCATGAACTGCTCGCCGGGCTGCCGCACGCCCATGAGCACGTGTTCTACAGCGCGGGCGAGGGGCACATCGGCACCGGCCCGTACACGGCGCACGCGGGTCGCCTCACGAAGGACGAGTTGATCGCGCTGTCCGTCCCTGGCGACGCGACCGCCTACGTCTGCGGACCCGCCGCCTTCATGACGGACATGCGGCACGCTCTGACCGAGGCGGGCCTCGGCCCGGCCCGTATCCACACCGAGTTCTTCGGCGCCCTGCCGTCCATCGACCCCGGCGTCGTCGCGCATACCGCCAGGCCTCCCCATCAGCCCCCGGGGCCGCCCGGCACCGGCCCGCTGGTGACCTTCGCCCGCAGCGGCCTCGCCGTCCGGTTCCCCGAGGATGGGCGCAACGTGCTCGAGCTCGCCGACGCCTGCGACGTCCCGGCCCGCTGGAGCTGCCGTACCGGCGTCTGCCACACCTGCGTCACGCCCTTGCTGTCCGGCGAAGTCACCTACGCGCCGACTCCGCTGGAACTTCCGGACGATGGCCAGGTCCTCATCTGCTGCGCGCGGCCCGGCACGGACGTCGTCCTCGACATGTAGGGCTCCTCGGGCGGGCCTTCGTGTGCGGCCCTCCTCGGGTCAGGGCGGGACGCGAATATTGATTCCCTCTACACCTAGATGCATAATGCGGTTATGCATAAGCGGGTTATGGAAGTCGCCGCACCGGCCGAAGGCCTGATCATCGCCCTGGAGGAGATGGTCCGCTACGTCCGGCACAGTGCCACCGCCGGCGGCCTGAGCACCGCGGCCTCCGCGACACTCGGCCGACTCGGGCGCGAGGGCCCGCACCGGCTCACCGATCTGGCCCGCGCCGAACGCGCGACCCAGCCGAACATGACGCAACTCGTGACCCGACTGGAGCGGGCCGGCCTGGTCCGCCGCGTCGCCGACGCGAGCGACGGCCGAGGCGTGCTGGTGGAGATCACCGACGTCGGCGAGGAGATGTTCCTGCGGCGGCGCGCCGAACGCGCGAGCGCGCTCGAAGCACTCATCGACGAACTGACCGAGGAGGAACGGCAGGCGGTACAGATCGCCCTGCCCGCGCTGGCCCGCGCCATCCAGGAAGGCCATTCGCTTCGAGAGGCTGGAGAGAACCGCACATGACCGCACCGCATGGAAAGGCCGCCAGCCCCTTCCGGCAGCCGAAGGCCGTCTGGGCCGTCGCGTTCGCCTGCGTGATCTCGTTCATGGGGATCGGCCTGGTGGACCCGATCCTGCCCGCCCTGGCCGACAGCCTGCACGCCACGCCCAGCCAGGTCTCGCTGCTGTTCAGCAGCTACCTGATCGTGACGGCGGTCGCGATGCTGTTCGTGGGCTGGGTCTCCAGCCGGATCGGCGCCAAGCCCACCCTGGTCATAGGCCTGGCCGTCATCGTGGTCTTCGCCGCGCTCGCCGGGACCAGCGGCTCCATCGACGGCATCGTCGGCTTCCGGGCCGGCTGGGGTCTGGGCAACGCGCTCTTCATCGCGACCTCCCTCGCCGTCATCGTCGCCTCGGCGAGCGGCGGTTTCGGCGGGGCGATCATCCTTTACGAGACCGCGCTGGGCCTCGGTATCGCCGTAGGTCCGCTGCTGGGCGGCGAGTTGGGCGCCATCAGCTGGCGGGGCCCCTTCTTCGGCGTGGCGGTCCTCATGGCGATCGCCCTCGTCGCGACCCTCGCCTTCGTCCCCTCCCTGCCCAAGCCGAAGCAGCCCACCTCGGCCCTGGCCCCGCTGAAGGCCCTGCGGCACCGAGGCCTGCTGACCATGGGCATCATGGCCCTGCTCTACAACTGGGGCTTCTTCACCATGCTCGGATACGCCCCGTATCCCATGGAGTTGAGCGCCCACCAGCTCGGCCTGGTCTTCACCGGCTGGGGCCTGCTGGTCGCCGCCTTCAGCGTGTTCTTCGCCCCGCGCCTCCAGGCCCGCTTCGGCACGGCCCCGGTGCTGTACGCCAACCTCGTCGGCCTGAGCGTCGTGATGGCCGTCATCGCCGCGGGCGTCGCCACCCCGACGGTGGTCATCGTGGCCGTCATCGTCAGCGGTGCCTTCATCGGCGTCAACAACACCCTGACCACACAGGCCGTCATGCTCGTCTCGCCCGTCGAGCGCCCCGTCGCCTCCTCCGCGTACGGCTTCCTGCGCTTCATCGGCGGCGGCCTCGCGCCGTACGTGGCAGGCAAGTTGGCCGACGCCACCGACCTGAGCGTGCCCTTCTACGTCGGTGCCGGCACCTTCCTGCTCGCCATTCCCGTTCTCGCCAGCGGCCACAGGCTGTTGCGCGCGGCCGAGACCGACACGGGAGACGGGGAGCCCGTCGCGCCGTCGCTCACCCCTGTCGGACCCCGTGCCACGACCGATGTCCCGCTCGTCATCGTCGCCGTCGGCTCCGACGCCAAGGCCGCCGCGATCGTCGACGCCGCGGCCAGGCTCGCCCGCGACACGAGCAGCCCGCTGGAGGTCGCCCACGTCCAACAGACCGCGGTGGTCGAGGAACAGGCCGCCGACACCGAGACCCACGACCACGCGCGCGCCGCCGTCACCACCCACCTCGACCGCCTCGCCGCCCAGGGCGTCGCGGCCACCGGACAGATCCTGGTCAGCGTCGGCGACCACGCCGCGGCCGGTCGGGCACTGGCCCAGCACGCCACCGACGTCGGCGCCCGTGCCGTGGCCATCGGGCGCTCACCGCGCGGCCCGGCCGCCCAGTTCGGCGACGGCAGCTTCACCACCGCCCTTACGCACACCGCGAGTTGCACGGTCGTCCTCGTCGACCCGGACACCGCACCCCGCAACCTCACCACGGCCACGCTGGCGGAACTGCGCGGCGGCGACGCCTGAACCACCGACGCTTCGCGCGCCGCAAACGCCTTCCGCCCAGCGCGAACCGGCACTGCCCGAAAGTGTGAATACCCCTGATGCCACGGCGTGTCGCGGACGCCGGACCCGCACCCTTCGACGTCAGGAACGGTGTGTCGGACAGCAGGGGGCGGATGTGGCGAGGCGGCAGTGGCCGACGGAGTTAGGGGACCGGGCGCGCTACCTCTTCGACAGCACGCTGGCCCGCAGCACCGGCGCGCTGCTGGGCTGGCTGAGCGCGTGCTGTCTCGCGGTGGTCGTACCCGTCAGCGCGCTGCTGGTGTGGACGGACCCCAAGGCTCCGCGATCCCTGTCGGGGCGGCTCACGGACGTGTGGCGCACCAGCGCGGAGACCCTGCGCCTGGGCGGGATGACCGGCGCGCCCCTGCGCATGCTGCTGTCCGCACTCCTCGGCCTGATCGCCCTGCTGTGCGTCTCGACCCTTGTGGGCGTGATCACCACCGGACTCGGCGACCGGCTCACCGAGTTGCGCCGAGGCCGTTCGACGGTGCTCGAGCGGGAGCACGCGGTCGTACTCGGCTGGTCGGACCAAGTCTTCACGGTGGTCGGCGAGTTGATCACCGCCCGGGCCGGCCGGGGCAGGGGAGTGGTCGCCGTGCTCGCCGACCGCGACCCCGCGGAGATGGAGGCGCGGCTGCGGGCCTCGCTCAGCGTCCGGGGCAGGGCGCGTCTCGTCTGCCGTACCGGATCGCCCACCGACCCCCAGGCTCTCGCGCTCGTGGCCCCGTCGTCGGCCGGCTCGGTGCTGGTGCTGCCGACCGAGGACGCCGACGCGGACCTTCAGGTCGTACGCGTCCTGCTGGCCCTTCGCGCGCTGTTCGCCGGGCAGGAGCCGCCGCCCGTGGTGGCCGCGGTGCGTGACCCGCGCTACCTGTCGGCCGCGCGGCTGGCGGCCGGGCCGCGCGGCACGGTCCTGGAGTCCGACCTCACCACGGCCCGCCTGCTGGTCCAGGCCTCCCGACGCCCCGGGCTGCCGGCGGCCCTGCGGGACCTGCTCGACTTCGAGGGAGCCGAGTTCCACGTCCTCGACGCGTCCGACCTGGCGGGACTGCCCTTCAGGGAGGCCGCGCTGCGCTTTGAAGCGGCTTGTGTGGTGGGGTTGTTACGGGCCGACGGGCAGCCCCTGCTCGCGCCGCCGGCGGGGACCGTCCTCGCGCCCACGGACCGGCTCGTCGTCGTCGCGCACGACGACACCGACCTCCCGTCCACCGCCTGCCGCGAGCACGTCGATCCCACCGTCTTCGCGCCGCCCGCTCCACGCCCCGCCAGGCCCTCACGCACGCTGCTGCTCGGCTGGAACCGCCGTACGCCCCTGGTCGTCGACACCCTGCGCCGGACCGTCGAGCCGGGCTCCGTCCTCGACGTGGTCGTCGGCCCGGACGACGCGCCCCCGGAGGAGCAGCCCGTGCACCCCGCGCGACTCGACGTCGTCTTCCACATCGCCGACCCGGTGCACGCCGAGACACTGCGCGCCCTCGACCTGTTCGGCTACGACAGCATCGTCGTGTCGGGACCGGACGCGGACGCGGGCCCCGAACGACCCGACGACCGGACCCTGTTGACCCTCCTCATGCTGCGGTCACTGGAGGAGGAGGCGGGCCGGGCGCTGCCGGTGGTGGCGGAACTGCGCGACCACCGCAGCCGTCCGCTCGCCCCCTTGGGTCCGGCGGCCGACGTGGTGGTGCGGGGCGAGCTGACCGGTCTGCTGATGGCGCAGATCTCCCACAACCCGGCGCTGGCCCCGGTGTTCGAGGAGGTCTTCGCTCCCCGAGGCGGCGCGCTCGCCCTGCGCCCGGCCGCCGACTATGTGCGGCCCGGCTGCGAGGCGTCCTTCGCGACGGTCGTGGCCGCCGCACTGGAGCGCGGCGAATGCGCGGTTGGGCACCGCAGCCATGGCCGAGGCACCGCGCGCCGCGACGACGGGTTCCGGCTCGGCCCGCGCAAGACCGACCGGCGCGTGTGGAGCGCCGAGGACGAGATCCTCGTACTGATCCCGGCCTCGGGCGCGCACGACACCGTGGCCGGTGGACTCGACGGCGTGCCCGGGATGCGGCGGGCGCACGAAGGCGGCGACTCACCGACCGGCGTCGCGCCGGTCTGACACCGGCGCTCCGCTCGGCGGCCTCAGTAGCCGAGGCTCGTCGTGTAGGCGCACTCGGTGTAGATGTAGCCCGGCGTCAGCTTGGCGGTGTCCGAGGCCGGGGACTTGCCGAGTCCGGTCTTGGACTTGTGGACGAAGTAGGTGGTGCCGGCCGGCAGTCGGATGGTCTTCTGCGGGTAGTTCTTGCCGCTGTCGCTGCACGGTTCCGAGGCGGAGCCGAGCGACGTGAGCAGCGAGGAATAGGTCGAGCAGCTGCCGCAGGCCTTGAGACTGAAGCTCCCGGTCACCGGTCCGGTGTACATGACGGTGATGTCGTCCGGGCTGTCGTTCTTGACCGTGACGGTGATGCTGCCGCCCGAGCGGGTGGTCGGCAGGCGCTTGCCCGCCGCGGGCACCGTCTCGGCGACCTCCGCGGCGATGGCTATCTTCCGGGCACGAGCGCGGTTCGCGCTGCCGGGGTTGTCCTCGATGAACTTGTTCATGGAAGTGATGGCCTCGCTGAAACTGCCATCCTTGTACTGGTCCACACCGCAGTTGTACGTGCCCGACGCCGCACTCCGGTCGGCGCGGTCGGCGTTCCTGTCGAGAGCGTCGGAGAGTTCGGCCTGCGTCGCGGACACGCCACGGATCTGCGTGGAGAGGGAGTCCAGGCGCTGGACCGCCCCACACGGGTCCTTGCCGCTCACGGACTTGACGGCCTTGCCGACCTCGGCGGCGATCGCGGGCTCGACCTTCTTCGCCTGCTCGGAGTCCGGGAACGTCGACACCAACTCGCCGAACTGCGCGGGCCAGTTGGCGCTGCTGCTGCTCAGCGCCGCCGCCGCGCACTCGTAGAGCGAGGTGGCCAGCCGGTCGTCGGGCCAGGTGGACAGGGACCCGAGGGTCTTCTTGTCCATCGTCCGCGGGACGGTACGGAGGTACTTCAACGGCGGTACGGCCCCGCAGTAGTCCTGCTCCGCGTACGGGGCGGCGACGGTGGAGTAGTAGCTCTTGAGGCGGCTGGGCACCTGTGCGGCCGCTCGCGACGACGGGTGGTCGTCGGTCAGCCCGTGGTAGACCGTCAGCGCCTGGCGGTACTCCGTCTGCGCCAGCTCGAAGGGGCGTGTGCCGCCCGACCTGACCAGTTCGTCCGCCTGGTCCAGCCGGTCCAGGAGCATCTGCTCGGTGGCCTCGTCGCGCGCGTCGTCGTACAGCACGACGCCCCCGGCGGGGACGGCCAGCAGCACGATGCCGAGCCCGGCCGCGACCAGGGGGTTCGGCGGCCACGCGAGCCGGGTGCGCAGGCCGAGCAGCGCGCCGTGCGTGGCCGCCGCCAGCAGGAAGATCAGGTACAGCGCGACCAGCGCGCCGGGGACCCCGTTCGGGTCCGCGGGCAGTGCCACGAAGAGCAGGATCCCGGTCGCGGCCAGGCACGCGATCATCAGGCCCCAGCGGCGGACGAGGGCGTACCCGAGTCCGAGTCCGCTGAGGTTCAGGAACGCCACCGCGAAGGCCCGCCACGGGTCCGCCGGTGCGGGTGGCGGAGTGGGTGGCGGTGCGGTCGGCATGGGTGGGACGACGAAATCCGGACGTGCTTCATGATCCCAGGACATGACGGCTCCCCCAGTCAATCACGCCTGTATTTCCCTGAGTTGACAGTGTACGGCCAGTGCCGATACGAGGACAGAGGGTAAATCGAAAAGGGGTACGGGTCCGCCGCCGCTGGCGATTCATCCCGGAGCAGGAGTCGCCGACCCGCGCGCGTACTGCGGTTTCAGTAGAGAGTCCTCCGGATGCGGGAGACCGCAGTGCCAGTAGCCGCACGACGACGTGAGGCCCTCCGCCGCGAAAGCCTTCTGGGACAAGCGAGAGCAGAGGCGGAGTTCCCCGACGTGGCTACTTTTCTGTATCGACTGGGCCGACTGGCCTTCCGGCGGCGTGGTTACGTCGCCCTGATGTGGGTGGCGGTCCTGGCCGCCGTCGGACTGGGGGCTCTACAGGCACCGGGAGCCTCCGACGAGGACTTCTCGATGCCGGGCATCGAGTCCCAGAAGGCGTACGACCTGATGCAGGAGCGGTTCCCCGGCGCCGCCGCCGACGGAGCCACCGCACGCGTGGTGTTCGTCGCCCCCGACGGGTCGAAGGTCACCGCCACCGACCACAAGAAGGCGATCGAGGAGGCGGTGGACGTCCTCGGTGACGGCTCGCAGGTGGCCGGCGTGACCGACCCCTTCAAGGTGAAGGCGGTCAGCGAGGACGGCTCCACCGCGTACACGACCGTCACCTACAAGGTGAAGGCGTCCGAGATCACCGACGCCAGTCGTACGGCCTTGGAGACGGCCGCCGACCAGGCTCGGACCGCCGGTCTGACCGTGGAGGAGGGCGGCACCGCCATGGACAGCGGCGGCGGACCCGGCGGTGTCGCCGAGATCGTCGGCATCGCGGTGGCGGCCGTCGTGCTGCTGGTCACCTTCGGCTCGCTGGCCGCCGCCGGGCTGCCGCTGCTGACGGCGATCCTCGGCGTCGGCGCGAGCATGTTCACGATCACGATCCTGTCCGACGCCCTGGGGCTCTCGACCAGCACCGGCACGCTCGCCATGATGCTGGGGCTGGCGGTCGGCATCGACTACGCGCTGTTCGTGGTCTCCCGGTACCGCGAGGAGCGCGCGAACGGACACGCTCCGGAGGAGGCAGTCGGTCTCGCGGTCGGCACGGCCGGGTCGGCGGTCGTCTTCGCGGGCCTGACCGTGATCATCGCGTTGGCAGGCCTCGCGGTCGTCGGCATCCCGACGCTGACCAAGATGGGCCTGACGGCCGCAGGCGCGGTCGTCGTCGCCGTGGTCATTGCCCTGACCATGGTGCCCGCGTTGCTCGGCTTCTGGCCGAACGCCGTGCTGTCGGGCGCCGCACGCGGCGGGGGCCGGGCCGGACGCCTGCTCCGCGGGCGGAAGCCCGCCAAGTCCCAGGCGCGGGACGGGGCGTTGGCGAGCGACGACCGAGGTGGCCGCGGCAACCGAGATGACCACGACAGGCGCGGTGAGCGCGACAACCACGGCACCCGCTGGGCCCGCTTCGTGCTGCGCCGCCCGATCCCCGTGCTCCTGCTGGGCGTTGTGGGCCTCGGCGTTCTGGCGGTCCCGATGACCCAGCTGGAACTCGGCATGCCGGGCGACGAGGCCAAGGCGACCTCCACGACCGAACGCCGCGCCTACGACGCCCTCGCGGAAGGCTTCGGCCCCGGCTTCAACGGGCCGCTGACCATCGTCGTGGACGCCGAGGGAGGCGACGACGTGCAGGCCGCGGCGAGCACGATCAGCCGTCGGATCGCCGACACGCAGGGCGTCGTCTCGGTGGGGGCGCCCCGCTTCGACGACGCCGGGAACACGGCCGTGTTCACCGTGACACCGTCGACCGGCCCGACCGACGAGAAGACCAAGTCCCTCGTCAAGACCATCCGCGGGGAACGCTCCGCCATCGAGTCGGCGGCCGGGGCGTCCTTCGAGGTCACGGGCACCACCGCACTGAACATCGACATCGCCGCGAAGGTCCAGGCCGCGCTGGTGCCCTACCTCGTCACCGTGGTCGGCCTGGCCGTCGTCCTCCTCCTCGTGGTCTTCCGGTCCCTGCTCGTTCCCCTCAAGGCGGCCCTCGGATTCCTGCTCTCAGTGCTCGCGGCCCTGGGCGCGGTCGTCCTGGTCTTCCAGCAGGGCCATGGCGCGGGCGTGTTCGGAGTGGAGCAGACCGGGCCGATCATGAGCCTGATGCCGATCTTCCTGGTGGGCATCGTCTTCGGACTCGCCATGGACTACGAGGTGTTCCTCGTGTCCCGCATGCGGGAGGCGTACGTCCACGGCGAGCCGGCCAAGGAGGCGGTCGTCTCGGGGTTCCGGCACAGCGCCCGGGTCGTCGTGGCCGCCGCGCTGATCATGATCGCCGTCTTCGCGGGCTTCATCGGCGAGAGCGACTCCATGATCAAGATGATCGGGTTCGGCCTGGCCGCCGCCGTGTTCCTGGACGCCTTCGTCGTCCGCATGGCGATCGTGCCCGCCGTCCTCGCCCTGCTGGGCGACCGCGCATGGTGGCTGCCGTCGTGGCTGGACCGTCGGCTGCCCAGGGTCGACATCGAGGGCGAGGCCCTTGCCCGGCGCCCGGCCGATGCCGCGGACGGGCACTCCGACCCGGACCCGACCACGGAGGAGTCGGTGCGAGCACGTGTCTGACCGGGCCGACCCGGCCCGCGCGGGGCTGCCCGTGGCGAAGGCCGCGGGCAGCCCCGCACAGCGCCGTGCGCCCGACGTCGTCCACCATGGGGTCGGGACACTTCACCCGGAGAGACAGATGACCACCAGCCTGGAGCGCCTCGCGAGGCACCGGCACATCGCCACAGACGTCGTCCTGGCCCTGGGGCTGCTGGGCTGTGTGACGCTCGGTGCCTCGATCGTCATCCCCGGCCTGAGCCAACCGGACCAGTCGTGGCCCGCCGAGGCGCTGGCGATCGTCTCCTGCCTCGTCCAGCTCACAGCCCGTACCCACCCACGGACCGCCGTCGTGGTCGCCGCGGTCTGCACGGTGATCACCGTGGCCCTGGGGTACCTGCTGACGCCGCTGCTGCTCGCTCCGCTGATGATCGCCCTGTATCGGCTGGCCGCCGGCACCGACCCCAGGACCACCCGTCTGTACGGTGCCGCGAGCATGGCCGTGGTGGTCATCACCGCCGTGCTGGACATGACCACGAGCGACATGATCCTGCTGCGCACCGTCGGCCCCGTGCTGTGGCTGATGCTGCCCCTGGTCGGCGGCAGCCGGGACCGGCTGCGCCGGGACTACACGGACTCCGTGCAGGCACGCGCCACGTATGCCGAGCGCACCCGCGAGGAGGAGGCCCGGCTGCGGGTCGCCGAGGAGAGGCTGCGGATCGCCCGCGATCTCCACGACGTCGTGGCCCACCACATGGCCGTGGCCAACGCCCAGGCCGGCACGGCCCGCCACCTCTCGACCACCCACCCCGAGCAGGCGCAGAAGCTGCTCGGCGAGCTGACCGCCACCACGTCCGCGGCGCTGCTCGAACTCCGCGCCACGGTGGGGGTGCTGCGCCAGCCCGACGACCCCGACGCCGATTCCCTGGAACCCGCCCCCGGCCTCGACCGCCTTCCCGAGCTGATCGCGAAATGCGAGAGCGCCGGTGTCGAGGTCACCGTCACGACCGAGGGAGAACCCCGGCCCCTGTCACCGGGCGTGGACCTGACGGCGTACCGAATCATCCAGGAAGCCCTCACCAACGTCGCCAAGCACGGCGCGGGCAGGGGCGCGTGCGTCCGCCTCACGTACTCCGACGGCCGCCTGCTGATCTCGGTCACCAACGACGGCAGCGGCACCCCCGCGCCGGTACCGGGCGGGGGCTACGGCCTGATGGGCATGCGGGAGCGCGCCCACTCCGTCGGCGGCGACCTGCTCGCGGGCCCCCGGCCGGAGGGCGGCTTCGAGGTCTCCACCGCCCTGCCGCTGCACTCCCTCGCCCCGGAAGAAGACGAGGCCACCCTGTGACCATCCGTGTCCTGCTCGTGGACGACCAGGCCCTGCTGCGCGGCACGTTCCGGCTGCTGATCGACTCCTGCGCCGACCTGGAGGTGGTGGGCGAGGCCGCCGACGGCGAGCAGGCGGTGGAGCTGGCCCGTGCCCAGCGCCCCGACATCGTCCTGATGGACATCCGCATGCCGGGCACGGACGGCCTCGCCGCCACCGCCACCATCTGTTCGGACCCCGACCTGGCCGGCACCCGGGTCCTGGTGCTGACCACGTTCGAGACCGACGAGTACGTGGCCAGAGCACTGCAGGTCGGCGCCAGCGGCTTTCTCGGCAAGCACGTCACCACGGACGCCCTGCTGGCCGGCATCCCTACCGTCGCCGCGGGCGAGGCCCTGCTCTCGCCCGGCGCCACCCGCGCCCTCATCACCCGCTTCCTCACCGCCCAGGCCCCGGGTGTCCTCCTGGCATCTCCGGAACGGCTCACCGAACTCACCCCGCGCGAACGCGAGCTCACCGCACTCGCAGCCCGCGGCAAGTCCAACGACGAGATCGCCGAGGAGCTCTTCCTGAGCGTTCTCACCGTACGCAGCCACATCCAACGGGCCCTGACGAAGCTCGGCGCCCGGGACCGCGCCCAACTCGTCGTCATCGCCTACCAGACCGGACTCGTACGACCGGCGGCGCCGCGATCCTGACCGGACTCGTGGAACCCGCGGCGCCGCGATCCTGACCGGACTCGTAGGACCCGCGGGCGCCGCGATCCGGAACGGTGGGTGTCCCGACGGCGCCCGAACGGCCCTGCGACCGCGCCCCGCCGCCCTGGTCCTGTTCACGCCTTCGAAGGGCCCGTGCGTCGAATCGGCGCACGCCCGGTGCCCAGGCGCGGGACACTGTGTCCGTGTCGTACCACCTACCGCCCGTTCTTCCCGGATTCGTCGGCCGTCAGCGCGAGTTGACCGCCCTCACCGATGCCCTCCGTGAGCACCGCTTGATCTCCCTGACCGGGGCCGGAGGTGTCGGCAAGAGTCGGCTGGCGCTCCAGGCCGCCCACGAGTTCCGTGAGGTGACGGGCCGCGAGGTGGCCTGGGCCGATCTGTGGCAACTGCCCGACGACCGGCTGTTGGTGGCCACCGCCGCCGACGCGCTCGGTTTCGCCGACCACACCCCGGCCGTCCCCCTCGACGCCTTGAGCGGGTGGCTCGCGGAGGAGGATGCGCTGCTGGTCCTGGACTCCTGCGAGCACCTGCTGGACGGGTGCCGGTCACTGGTCGCCCAACTCCTGCGCGAATGCCCGCGATTGAGCGTGCTGGTGACCAGCAGGGAGCCGCTCGGCCTGCCGGGTGAACGGGGCGTCGCACTGGGCCCGTTGCCCTTCGGGTCCGATGCGCTGAGCCTGCTGGAACGGCTGGCCGAGGAGGCCGGCCGGCCGCTGGCGGACACGGCGGACATGGTGGCGGCGGCCCGGCTGTGCGCGCGTCTGGAAGGCATCCCGCTGGCGATCGAGCTGGCCGCGGGTCGGCTGGCCGAGCGCGACATCCACCAACTGGGCAGCGAACTCGGCCAGTTGCTCGACCTCAAGACCCCGCAACCGAGGGGCGGACCGCGCCGGCATCAGGCGCTGCGGACCACCATCGGCTGGAGCCACGAACTGTGCGCTCCCGCCGAACGCCTGCTGTGGGCGCGGCTGTCGGTGTTCCGAGGCCCCATGGACACCGACGCCGTACGCGCGGTATGCGCGGGCGGTCCCCTCACTCCCGAGGGGGTGGAGGAGGCACTGGCCGGGCTCGTACGCCGATCCGTCCTGACGCGCTCCCGGGACCGCTACCGCATGCTGGACACCGTCCGTGAGTACGGCCGGATGTGGCTCGACGCCCTGGGGGAGTCAGAGCGGACCGCCGACCGGCATGCCCGCCATCACGCGCGGACGGCGTGGCGGGCCGACCGGGCCTGGTTCGGCGTCGATCAGGTGCACTGGTACCGGTGGATCAGCGCTTCCCATGTCGACCTCTGCACCGCGCTGGACCACCTGCTGGCGGCGGACCCCGAAGCGGCCGTGGAGATGGCGGGGCACCTCGGCTTCTTCTGGAGCTGCTGCGGTCATCTGCCCGAGGCGGCCCGGTATCTCGAAGAGGCGCTGCAGTCGTCCTCCGTGCCCGGTCCGGCCCGTAACCGAGCCCTCTGGGCGCTGGGGGTTGTGAGAGTGCTGCGTGGTGAGCATGACGCGGGGCGCGAGCTGGCCCGCGCCTGCCGCCATCAGGCCGAGCGGACAGGGGACGCCGACGCCGTGCTGCGGGCCGCATATCTGCTCGCGCTGACGCACCTGCTCGGCGGCCGGCCGCTCGTCGCCGAGCACGTCGTGGACACGGGCCTCGCGCAGGTCGGGGGAGCACCCGGCCTCGCGGCCCCGCGGGCGATGTGCCGTTTGGCGCGCGTCTTCGCGTACACCGCCCGCGGACTCCTGGACCGTGCCCGTGAGGGCGCCGAGGAACTGCGGCGGGAGTCGATGGAACGAGGGGAGTGGTGGACCCGTTCCTACGCCGACTACCAGCTCGCCCTCATCGCGTTGTTCGAGGACCGCGCCGACGGCGCCACCGCCCACGCCACCTCCATGCTGGAGGGCAAACTGCGGATCGGTGACAGCTTCGGACTCGCCCTCGGCCTCGATCTCCTCGCGTCCTCCCTCGCCGCCCAGGGCGCGGCCGAGCGCGCCGTCGCCGCGCACACGGCCGCCGAGCGGTACTGGAACGCGGTCGGCCACCCCCAGCGCGGCACACCGGAGCTGGGCCCGGTCCGGGACCGGTACGAGGCGACCGCCCGTTCGCAACTGGGCGACGCCGGCTACGACGAGGCCACCGCGCGCGCGATGCTGCGCGGACCCGGCGCGATCACGCGGGAACTCCTGGGTCGTACACCTCCGGGGCGGTGACCCTCCGGGCCCGACCGGCCCAGAGGTGGGGAAATCTTTGCCCGTGGCCGATTTCCGATGAGGCCGACCCGGCGATACCGGGCTTCGCGGGTTTCGCGCATGCAAAGTGAGGCTGAAAACGCCGGGTGGATCGGGCTGCCCGTGTTACGTCCGTGTTGACCGCCCCTGAGGGTGCGGCGCACTCTCGCATATGGATGGCGAATACACCTTGTTTGCTCGTGGGGCGTGACCGCCTGCTGGTATGCGCAGGTGGGAGCACGTCCCGTGGCGAACCCGGAGCGGGAGGCAACGTATGTGCGGCATCACCGGCTGGATCTCCTTCGACCGCGACCTGCGCACTGAGGCCGCCACATTGGATGCGATGACCGAGACGATGGCCTGCCGCGGCCCCGACGACCGCGGTGCCTGGATGCGGGGGCCGGCGGCCCTCGGGCACCGCAGGCTCGCGATCATCGACCTGCCCGGTGGACGGCAGCCGATGAGCGCCGACACCCCGCACGGGAGCGTGGCGCTCGTCTACTCGGGAGAGACGTACAACTTCACCGAACTGCGCCACGAACTCACCGGCCGCGGCCACCGGTTCACCACCGACTCCGACACCGAGGTGGTGCTGCGCGGCTACCTCGAATGGGGCGACGGGATCGCGGAACGGCTCAACGGCATGTACGCGTTCGCTGTTTGGGACGGCCGGCAGGACAAGCTGGTGATGATCCGCGACCGTATGGGCATCAAGCCCTTCTACTACTACCCGACGTCCGACGGCGTCCTGTTCGGCTCCGAACCCAAGGCGATCCTCGCCAACCCGCTGGCCCCGGCCCGCGTCACACTCGACGGGCTGCGCGAGCTGTTCACCATGATCAAGACGCCTGGGCACGCCGTCTGGGACGGCATGGCGGAGGTCGAACCCGGCACCGTCGTCACCGTCGACCGCTCGGGCCTGCACCGGCGTGTCTACTGGGAGTTGGAGACCCGGCCGCACACCGACGACCGCGACACCACCGTCGCCACGGTCCGCTCCCTGCTCGACGACATCGTCCGCCGCCAACTGGTCGCCGACGTGCCCCGCTGCACCCTGCTCTCCGGCGGCCTCGACTCCTCCGCCATGACCGCGATCGCCGCCCGTCAACTGGGCGAGCGCGGCGAGAAGGTGCGCAGCTTCGCCGTCGACTTCGTCGGCCAGGCGGACCACTTCGTCGCCGACGAACTCCGTGGCACCCCCGACACCCCGTTCGTCCACGACGTGGCCCGCACCGCGCACACCGAACACCAGGACATCGTCCTGGACGCCCAGGCGCTCGCCGACCCCGACATCCGCGCGAAGGTGATCCGGGCCCGCGATCTGCCCGCCGGGATGGGCGACATGGACGCCTCGCTGTACCTGCTGTTCCGGGCCATCCGCGACCAGTCGACCGTCGCCCTGTCCGGCGAGTCCGCCGATGAAGTCTTCGGCGGCTACCTCCAGTTCTTCGACGAGGAGGCCCGGCGCGGCACCACCTTCCCCTGGCTCGTGCGCTTCGGCCGCCACTTCGGTGAGGACGCCGGGGTCCTGCGCCCCGACCTGCTCGCCGCACTCGACCTGAGCGGATACATCGCCGACGGCTACCGCACGGCCGTCGAGGGCATCCAAGGCCTCGACGGCGAGAGCGACTTCGAGTACCGGATGCGCCGGATGTCCCACCTCCACCTCACCCGTTTCGTCCGGATCCTGCTCGACCGCAAGGACCGCGCGAGCATGGCCGTCGGCCTCGAGGTGCGCGTCCCGTTCTGCGACCACCGGCTCGTCGAGTACGTCTACAACGCGCCCTGGGCGCTCAAGTCCTTCGACGGCAGGGAGAAGAGCCTGCTCAGGGAAGCGACCGCCGACGTGCTCCCGCAGTCCGTGTACGACAGGGTCAAGAGCCCCTACCCCTCCACCCAGGACCCCAAGTACGCGGCCGCGCTCCAGGACCAGGCCAAGGACCTTCTGGCGCGGCCCGCCCACCCGGTCTTCGACCTCGTCGACCGCGACCGCCTGCACCGCGTCGCCCACCGCGACGAGCCCGTGAACACCCAGGCGGAGCGCCGCGGTCTGGAACGCACGCTCGATCTGGCCCAGTGGCTGGACATCTACCGCCCGGACGTCAGGACGGCCTGAGCGGCATTCCGGTTCCCCGTCCCCACCCTGACAGTTCACAGGATGTGGTGCTTCCCCTTCGCTGCCAGGGTGAGTCACCGGCGAAGAACGAACGGAGGAGCCGATGTCCACCTCACGACTGCTCACCTCCCGGCTGGGGGCCGCGGCCGGTACGGCCGTGCTGCTGGCCGGTGCCGGGCTGCTGGCGGCCACCCCCGCCCAGGCCGCGCCCCGCGCCTGTCCGGGCAGCGGACCGGGAGATCCCGCGCGCTGCGCCCAGGTGATCGGCATCGATCCGGGCTCGTCCCTGGTGATGCGCACCGCCCCGCGCTACAGCGCCGGCGCGGTGGCCCGCTGGGGCAACGGCCAGTGGCTGGAACTGGATTGCTGGACCACCGGCGACCCGGACGCGGACGGCCACGGCTACCGCTACTGGATGCTCGTCTCCACCGGCAGCTCCAGCGGCTACGTCAACGACTGGTACCTGGACAGCGGCGGTCCCGCCACCTGGAAGTCCCAGATCCCGCAGTGCTGATGACATGAACGACCCGTGGGCCCCGGCGAGTCGACCGCCGGGGCCCAGCGGTCTGTCAGCAGGCGCCCTCGTCCTGCCAGGGACCCCACTCGGCGGCGCCGGGTGTCTCGTTCTGGGTCCACCACTTGGCCTTCCAGTTGTGGTGGTTGTAGGAGGCCTCGTCACCCTGCACGTAGACCGAGGCCGAACTCCACGCCGTCTTGCACCCGGTGGGGGTCGGCGTGGGCGTCGGGGTCGGAGTGGTGGCGGGCGGGGTGACGCCGGCGAACTTCACCGAGTACTTGGCGAAGTCCCAGACGCTCTGCGCCACGCTGGAGCAAGTGCCGGACGTGACACCGCCGTTGTCGGGCGTCGCGCACTGGCGGTCCCGGTTGAGGGACCAGAAGGTGAAGCGATCCATGTTGTGCGAGGTCGCGAAGTCCAGCACGGTCTGGAAGTCGTTCTGGGTGAAGTACTCCCCTGTGTCACTTCGCCCGTTCATGCCGGAGAAGCCCTCATGGGCGTACGCGGTCGCCGAGTCCCAGCCGAACGTGGACTGGAGGATCGCGTTGAAGTTGGTGAGCGCGCTCGTCTGCGAGGCCGCGCCGTTGAAGCCGCCGTCGAACGGCATGATGGAGAAGTTGTTCGGGGTGAACCCCTGCGACTTTGCTTCCAACAGCATCTGTTTTCCGAACCAGCCCGTCCCGTCCGCCGTGCCGGCCGTGGTGACGGAGACGTAGAGCCCGGGGTTGTTCTGCTGGAGGATCTTGGCGGCGCCGATCTCGTTGTGGATCGCCGCCGTGTTCTCGTACTCCGGCTCCTCCAGGTCGAAGTCGATGGCGTGCAGGCCGTACTTGGTGATGACCTGCTGGTAAGCCGCCGCCGTGGCCGCCGGGTCCGCGCAGGCCTGGCCGAGCTTCGTGCCGCCGTACCCGCCGATGGAGACCGACACGTCCCCGCCCTTGGCGCGGATCGTGTTGACGACCGACTGCACCGCGGTGTCGGAGGAGACCGATGCCGTGCCGCCCCAAGTCGGCGTGCAACCCCCGCCGTTGGGGGCGAGGACGAAGGCGAGCTGGAAGGCCTTGAGGCCGGTCGCGTCCATGATGGCGGACGCGTCCGGCGGGTTGTTGTCGAGCGGCATCAAGTACGGGGCGGCGGCGTACCAGCGGTTGCTCAGCGCGGTCGTCGCGCCCGAGGCGTTGGTCGCGACGAGAGCGGTCGTGGCGGCCGCGACCGTCGTGACCGCGGCGGCCGCGCCCAGACATGCCCGAAGACGTCTCACTCTGTGCCTCCAGTGGAGAAGTGGGGGAGTGGGGGGAGGTCCCAGGGTGATGAGGGGGAGATGACCACGTCAACGGAGTGGCCTAGACCAAACACTTCTTTGGACTAGACCATGCAACTCCTTTACTCGGAGCCGGTTTTGGCGCGCCCGACCCGGACCCGGCGTGCGGCCGTGAAAACTCCGTTGCTTGCGTCAAAGTGAGCAAAGGTCTCCGGATTTCTCAATGTCGCTGCACGGGGGTTGTCCGGACATTAGGTCGGGTCCTAGGGTCGCCGTCAGACGCAAGCGCTTTCTGCGCGTCGATCGCCCCTGTCCGCGGGCCGTCAGAGGAGTAACCGCATGACCGCACGCCCCGTCCGCCGCAGAGTCGCCGTGGTCGGCACCGGCTCCATCGTCAGCGGCAGCCACCTGCCGGCGCTGCGGGCCCACGCCGAGCGAGTGGAGCTGGTCGCCGCCGTCGACGTGGACCAGGGCAGACTCGACGCCTTCCGGGAGCTCGCGGGCGCGGAGGTCGCCTGCCACACCTCGATGGACGCGATGCTGGACGCCGTACACCCCGATCTGGTGCTCATCGGGACCCCGCCCTCCCTGCATCGGGAGCAGACGGTGGCCGCGCTCAAGGCGGGCGCCTGGGTGCTGTGCGAGAAGCCGCTGACCCTGTCCCTTGCCGAGTACGACGAGATCGCGGCGGCTGAGGAGGCGTCGGGGGCGTACGCCTCCGTGGTCTTCCAGCACCGTTACGGCTCCGGCGCCGTCCACGCCCGCGAGCTGATCGCGAGCGGCGAACTGGGCGCCCCGCGCGTCGCGCACTGCCAGACCACCTGGCACCGCGACGAGGCCTACTACGCCGTGCCGTGGCGCGGGACCTGGGCCAGTGAGGGCGGCGGCCCGACCATGGGGCACGGCATCCACCAGTACGACCTGCTGCTGCACCTGCTCGGTCCGTGGACGGAGATCCGCGCCATGGCGGCCCGCCTGGTCCACGACACCGAGAGCGAGGACGTCTCCACCGCCCTCGTGCGCTTCGAGAACGGCGCCCTCGCCACGGTCGTCAACAGCGTGCTGTCACCCGACGAGGTGAGCCGCATCCGGATCGACTGCGCCGACGCCACCGTCGAACTCACCCATCTGTACGGACACCGCAACGAGGACTGGGTCTACACCCCGGCCCCGTACGTGGCCGCCGAGCGCGCCGCCGCCTGGCGCACCCCCACCGCCGACGTGCCCAGCTCGCACACGGCCCAGCTCGGCGCCCTCCTCGACGCGTACGACAACGGTGTCAGGCCGCCCGGCAGCGGCCCCGACGCCCGTGCCACCCTCGAATTCGCCGCCGCCCTCTACAAGTCCGCGTTCACGGGACAGCCCGTGCACGCCGGCGAGATCGCGCCGGGTGACCCCTACTACCCGACGATGCACGGCGACCACCCCCACTGGGCCCCCAAGGAGCGCGCATGAGCATCCGCGTCAGCCACGTCCACGGCGACCACATCGCCGTCGCGGCCGCGAACGGCACGGAGATCCTCCGCTACGTCTACCGACCCGACCCCGAGGCCTTCGAGGCCCGCAAGCCGTACGCGCATCCGGTGCGCACCCTCGCCGGGCGCACGGTGACCGGGTACCGCCCCAAGGACCACCGCTGGCACAAGGGCTTCCAGATGACGGCCAGCCACCTCTCAGGCCAGAACTTCTGGGGCGGCAACTGCTATGTGCACGGCGAGGGTTACGTCCCGCAGCCCGAGCGCGTCGGCTCCATGCGGCACGACGGCTTCTCGGAGTTCGCAGTCGACGAGGACCGGCTCGCCTTCACCGAGGAGCTGACCTGGGTGGAGCACGGCGGCGCCGAATGGGCTCGGGAAGTACGGGAGTTGGTCGTCCACTCCGTCGACGAGGAGACGGGCTCCTGGGCCTTCGACTGGTCGATCCGGCTCGCCAACGTCCGCGCCGAGCCCCTCGTCTTCGGCTCCCCGACCACCGAGGGCCGTGAACTCGCGGGCTACACCGGCCTCCAGTGGCGCGGCCCGCGCGACTTCACCGGCGGCACGGTCTTCGGCCCCGACTCCGACGGCGGCGCCGAGAAGTTGATGGGCAGTCAGGGCCCCTGGCTCGCATACACCACCGATCACGACGACGTCGACGGCCACTCCACCATCGTCTTCGCGCACGCGCCCGAGAATCTGGACGGGTCCGCGATCCACGAGTCGCACTGGTTCGTGCGCTCCGAGCCGTTCCCGACGGCCGCGTTCTCCTGGGCGTTCTTCGAGGAGTTCGAGCTGCCGCCGGGCGAGTCCTTCGCGTACCGCTACCGCGTGGTCGTCGCGGACGGCGCCTGGGACCACGACGGCGTCGACGCCCACCTGAAGGGCCTGCCGTGGTGAACGAGCCCAAGCCCACGCTCCCGCATCCGCTGCCCGGCGCCGTCGGCCTCTCCCATCTCAGCGCCTACGACTGGGAGGCCGCCGACGGCGTGTGCGGCGGCAGCCCGCATCTCCACCTGGTCTGCACCGAGGCCTACGTCGTCACCGGCGGCCGGGGCGCGGTGCAGACGCTCAGCCCCGACGGCTACCGGGACATCCCGCTGGAGGCGGGCTCGGTCGCCTGGTTCACCCCCGGCACCGTGCACCGCATGGTGCAGGGCGGCGATCTGCGGATCACCGTGCTCATGCAGAACAGCGGGCTGCCGGAGGCCGGGGACGCCGTCTTCACCTTCCCGCCCGAGGTGCTCGCCGACCCCGAGCGGTACGCGGCCGCGGCCACGCTCCCGCCGGGCACGGGCGAGGACACGGCCGCGGCGGCCCGGCGGCGCCGGGACCTCGCCGTCGAGGGCTACCTCGTCCTGCGCGAGTCCCTCGAAGCCGGTGACAAACGCCCGTACGCCGAATTCCAGCGCGCCGCCGCCCGGCTGGTGCGTGCCAAGGTGCCTGCCTGGCGCGAGCTGTGGCGGGCCGGTGCGCTCGCCACCGCCGAACGCACCGGCGCCCAACTGGACGCCCTCGCCGACGGCGAGCCGGCGTATCTCGACCGGGCGACCGCGTACGAGACCGCGCCCACCCGGCTCGGCGGCTTCGGCATGTGCGGCCGACGCGACGAGTACAACCTGCCCGGCACGACGCTGCCGTACCGGGGCGCATGACATGACCGGGGGACACGGGGGCCGTGACATCAGGTCCGAGTAAGAGATGAGGTGACCTCGGTACATGCCCGGACACAGGACAAAGGGGTTCTGCGCAACGGCCGCCGCGCTCGCGCTCTGCGCGATGCTGGCCGGTTGCGGGGGATCCGGGGAATCGGCCGGCGGTGGCGGCAAGGTCGTGCTGCGCTACGCCTGGTGGGGCAACCCCGACCGCGCCGCGCTGACGGACAAGGCCGTCGCCCTGTTCGAGGAACGCCATCCCAACGTGCAGGTGCAGACGTCGTATTCGAGTTACGACGCCTACAAGCAGAAGCTCGCCGTGCAGGCCACGGGCGGCGACGCACCCGATGTGATGCAGCTCGACTACCGCCAGATCAACCAGTACGCGAACGGTGGCGTCCTGCTCGACCTGGGCAAGCAGAAAGCCGTCCTGCACACCACCGAGATCGACGAAGGCCTGCTCGCGACCGGCAGCGTGGACGGCACGCAGTACGCGATCCCGCAGGGCCGCGGCACCGAGACCATCGTCTACGACGCCAAGGCCTGGAAGGACTCCGGCGTACCGCTCCCGCAGAAGGGCTGGACCTGGGCCGACTGGGCCGACGACATGCGCGCGCTGGCCAAGAAGACCGGGAAGCCCGGAGCCACCGACCCCGGCTGGAGCGAGGACGGCTTCGAGGTGTGGCTGCGCGGCCAGGGCAAGTCCCTCTACACCAAGGACAACGGGCTCGGCTTCACCGCCGACGACCTCACCGAGTGGTGGACCTTCACCGACCGACTCCGGCGCGAGGGCGCGGTGTCGCCCGCCGAACAGACCACCCAGCTCGCCGGGTTCGTCGAGAACACCCCGCTGGCACGCGGCAAGGCGACCTCCGACAACAACTGGGACGCCCCGGCGGGCGGTTACGTCTCCTTCATCCCGACCGGGATCGCGCTGGCGCCGATGCCGTCCGGCGAGGACGGCACGCCCGGCCAGTACTTCAAGCCGTCGATGTTCATGGGCGTCTCGGCCAACACCGGCCATCCCGAGGAGGCGGCCGAACTCATCGACTTCATGATCAACGACAAGGACGCGGCCAAGATCCTCGGCGCCACCCGCGGCATCCCGGTCAACGAGACCATCCGCGCGGAGACCAGGTCCCAGCTCCAGGGCTTCGACAAGACGATCTCCGACTACCAGGCCTCCGTCGACGGCACCCTCAAGGATCCGCCGCAGGCCCCGCCGTCCGGCGACAACGCCCTTCAGTCCACCTTCCAGCGCGACTACGACCAGGTGTCGTACGAGCGCCTGTCGCCCCGCAAGGCGGCCGAGAACTACATCACCGAGGCGAAGGCGGAGCTGAGGTCATGACCACCACCGAGATCCCCGCGCCCACCGCCCGCCCCAAGCGCGCGGCGACCGCCCCCAACCGCCGTCCGAAGCGTGAACGCGAGGGCGCCGCCTGGGTGTTCCTGTCCCCGTGGGTCCTCGGCGCGTGCGTCCTCACGCTGCTGCCGATGGCCGTGTCGCTGTACCTGTCCTTCACCGACTACAACCTCTTCGACGCGCCCCGCTGGGTGGGCCTGCGCAACTACACGCAGATGTTCACCGAGGACCCGCGCTACTGGCGCTCGGTCGTGACGACCCTCGAGTACGTCGTCATCGCGGTGCCCCTGCAACTCGCGCTCGCCCTCGTCGTCGCCCTCGCCCTGAAGAACATGAAGACCGGCAAGGCCTTCTACCGGTCGGCGTTCTACGCCCCCTCGTTGCTCGGCGCCTCGATGTCCATCGCGCTCGTCTGGCGCCAGGTCTTCAACGACGGCGGCACGGTGGACAAGCTGTTCGGCAACGGCGGCTGGGTCAACAAGCCCGGCTGGTCGCTGCTGGCCGTGGCCCTGCTGACGGTGTGGCAGTTCGGCGCGCCGATGGTCATCTTCCTCGCCGGTCTCCAGCAGATCCCCGTCGAGCTGTACGAGGCGGCGGCCGTCGACGGGGCGGGGAAATGGCGTCAGTTCGTCTCCATCACCGTGCCGATGCTGTCCCCGGTGCTCTTCTTCAACCTGGTGCTCCAGACGATCCAGGCCTTCCAGGTGTTCACCCCCGCCTTCGCGGTCAGCGGAGGCAAGGGCGGACCGGCCGACTCGACCCTCGTCTACACCCTCTACCTCTACGACCGCGGCTTCGTCGCCTCCCACATGGGCTACGCCTCCGCCATGGCCTGGGTGCTGCTGATCGTCATCGGCGCCGTCACGGCGGTGCTGTTCCGCACCTCGCGTTCCTGGGTCTTCTACGCGTCCGAGGGGGACCGATGACCGCCGTCTCCACCGCCGACACCACCGACCGCAGGCCCGTGCCCTGGAGCCGGATAGCCCTCCATGTGGGCTGCCTGGCAGCCCTGTTGGTGGTGCTGTATCCGCTGGTCTGGCTGCTGGCCAGCTCGCTCAAGCCGGCGAACGAGGTCATCACCAGCCTCAACCTGCTGCCCAGCCACCTGGAGTGGTCCAACTACAAGACCGCCCTGGACGGCGTCAACGACGTCTCCATCTGGCGGCTGCTGTCCAACTCGCTGCTGATCGCGGGCGGCGCGGTGATCGGCAACGTGATCAGCTGCTCGCTCGCCGCCTACGCCTTCGCCCGGCTGCGCTTCCGCTTCCGCGGCCCGCTGTTCGCGTTCATGATCGCCACGATCATGCTGCCGCACCACGCGGTGCTGATCCCGCAGTACATCATCTTCAACCAACTCGGCCTGGTGAACACCTACTGGCCGCTGATCCTGCCCAAGTTCCTCGCCACGGAGGCCTTCTTCGTCTTCCTCATCGTCCAGTTCATGCGCGGCCTGCCCCGCGAACTGGAGGAAGCGGCCCGGATCGACGGCTGCGGACCCTTCCGCAGCTTCTTCCTGATCGTGCTGCCGCTCACCCGGCCCGCGCTGATCACCACGGCGATCTTCACCTTCATCTGGACCTGGAACGACTTCTTCACCCAGCTCATCTACCTCTTCGACCCGGACAAGTTCACGCTCACCCTCGCCCTGAGCTCGTTCGTGGACTCCTCCAGCCAGTCGGCGTTCGGCCCCATGTTCGCGATGTCGGTGATCGCGCTCCTGCCGATCGTGCTGTTCTTCCTCGCCTTCCAGCGCTTCCTGGTGGAGGGCATGGCCAGCTCGGGACTCAAGGGATGAGCGGCCTGCGCACCCGCGAGCCCGGCGAGGTCTTCGGCCCGCGGATGACCCTGTTCGCCGACATGCTCAGCGTCGGCCTGCTCACGGCGGTGCTGTGCCTGCCCCTGGTGACGGTCCCGGCCGCCCTGTCGACCGCGTGCGCGGTCCTGCGGGGCGGGGTGGCGGGCCGACCCGCCACCGCGGGGCGGTATTTGGAGGTGCTACGGCGTCGGCTGCGGGCCGGCGACCTGGCCGCCGGCGGCGTCTTCCTGACCGGCGCCCTGGTGGTGGTCGCGGACCTGGCCCTCGCCGGGGCCGGACTCCCCGGGGCGCCGGTGTTCGCGGTGGTGGCCTCGGCCATCGCCGCGGCCGCCCTGGTCGTGGGCCTGCGGGCCTGCGCCAGGCCCGAGTCGCTCACCGACTGGCGGGCCGCCCTGCGCGAGGCGGCGCGGGACGCCGTAGGCGACACGGGCGGCAGCGCCCTGGTGCTGCTCGCGGTGGCGGCGGCCGTCGCGTGCGCGTGGATGCTGGTGCCGCTGGCCTTCCTCACACCCGGTCCGCTGGCCCTGGCGCTCACGGCCGTCGACGTCCGTTTGGCCGTGATGTCCCAGAATTAATGCCCCATTAAGGGGACTTGAGGTGTGAAAGGAGGCTTGAGGTGCCGATCATCTTGACATGAACCTGCGGTCCGACGGGCGGGCCGCGGTCTCATGGAGGTGTGGAATGCACCGCAGACTCGCCACCGCACTGGGCGCCTCCGCCCTGGCCCTCGTCACCGTCGTCGCCACCGCCGCAGCCGCCGAAGCCGCTCCCGCCGACAAGCCCCAGGTCCTGTCGAGCTGGACCCAGACCAGCTCGTCGAGCTACACCCTCTGGACCACCGCCCGCGCCAACCAGACCGCCTGGGCCGCCTACGGGTTCGACTGGTCCACGGACTACTGCTCCTCCTCGCCCGACAACCCCTTCGGCTTCCCCTTCGCCACGTCCTGCGCCCGGCACGACTTCGGCTACCGCAACTACAAGGCCGCCGGCGCCTTCGACGCCAACAAGGACCGCCTCGACAGCGCCTTCTACGAAGACCTCAAGCGGGTCTGCCTGAGCTACAGCGGCGCGACCAAGACCGCCTGCAACAGCACCGCCTGGACCTACTACCAGGCGGTCAGGGCCTTCGGCTGAGACACCCTCAGGGGCGCCCGCCAGGGCGTCTCGCAGGTCCGCCAGGCAAATGCCCGTGCTTTCGGGGCAGTTGGGGGTACACGGAGTCCACGTGGGGCGACGACCTCAATCAACGGAAGGGGCGGACATCATGCTGGCCATCATTTCTGCGGTCCTGTTCTTCATAGCTTTCCTGATCAACGCAGCCGACATCTCGACCAACGACACCTTCACCTCGACCAACGTGATGCTGCTCGGGCTCACCGTGCTCGCACTTCACCTGGCCGGAATCGGAAGCGGGTGGTCGGTGCGGGGCCGCGGTCGGCGGTGACCTCGGCGTAGAGGCGCCGCGAGTGTGACGGACGGGGTGGGCTGTGCTGACACAGCCCACCCCGTCCGTATCGGCCCGGTGGCGGTCCTGCCGCCCTGCCACCAGGCTGGCGGCAGAGGCGCCGGCACGCAGGACGCACAGACGTACGGACGTACAGAGGGACTGGTTCCAGATGCAGATCGACCTGGCGGGACGCACCGCCCTGGTGACGGGCTCGACACAGGGCATCGGCGCGGCGATCGCCGCCGGACTCGCGCGCTCCGGCGCCCGGGTGGGGGTGAACGGCCGCGACGAGAAGCGCGTCGGGGAGGCCGTGGCCCGACTGGCGGCGGAGGTACCCGGAGGGTCCTTAGTGCCGGTGGCCGCCGACGTGGCGAGCGAGGAGGGCGCGCGGCAGGCCCTGGAGGCACTGCCGCAGGTGGACATCCTCGTCAACAACCTCGGCATCTTCGGCTCCGCCGACCCGCTGGAGATCAGCGACGACGAGTGGCGGCGCTACTTCGAGGTGAACGTACTGGCCGCCGTGCGGCTGATCCGGCAGTACCTGCCGGGCATGACGGAGCGCGGCTGGGGCCGGGTCCTGAACATCGCCAGCGACTCCGCGATCGTCATCCCCGCCGAGATGATCCACTACGGCATGTCCAAGACCGCGCTCCTCGCGGTCGGCCGCGGCTTCGCCAAGGAGGCGGCGGGCACCGGCGTGACGGTGAACTCGGTCATCGCGGGACCCACCCACACGGGCGGGGTGGAGGACTTCGTCTACGAACTCGTCGACCGGGACCTGCCCTGGGACGAGGCCCAGCGCGAGTTCATGCGCAAGCACCGCCCGCAGTCCCTTCTGCAACGGCTGATCGAGCCCGAGGAGATCGCCCACATGGTCGTCTACCTGAGCTCCGACCAGGCGTCGGCGACGACGGGCGGAGCGCTGCGGGTGGACGGGGGCTACGTCGACTCGATCCTGCCCTGATCTGGTCCGAGGCGGCAATATTCATCGGATGAGTAAGACATCGCCGACTGACTGTAGTGAGATGTCGTTGCTGCCATAACTGTTGACACGTGCATGGCGGCTGCTTAGGTTCCCCCGAGACACCCGATGTATCGACGATCCATCAGGTCTGGAGGACGACAATGACCTCGCAGTCGGGGAAGTGCTCGCCGTTACCGCTCAGAGTCGCGGTCGCCGCGCTCTGCGCAGGGCTGGCGACCGCACTCTGCATGACCGCGCCCGCTCGGGCCGACCAGCGAGCCGACCGGGACGTCGGCCACGCCGAGCACGTCTGGTCCCTGTCCGGCCCAGGGCGCGCCGCGGCGGTCCAGGAACCCCGCGCCCGTGTGTCCTTGGACGACACCACCGGCACGCTGACCCTCTCCGTGACCCGTGCCGGCCGAACGGTCATCGAGCCGTCGCCCGTCGGCATCGTGACCGAACAGGCCGACCTCTCCAAGGACTTGAGGTTCCTCCACCGCAAGGACCGGCTGGTGAAGGAGCACTACCGGGCCACGTCCGGCAAGCGGCTGGACCGCCGGGTCCTGATGAGCGAGACGCGCCTGTCGTTCGCCACCCCCGCGGGCGCGCGGCTCGACCTCGTGGTCCGCGCCTCCGCAGACGGCGTCGCCTACCGATACGTCCTGCCCGCCGGGCACGGAGACGTCCTCGGCGAGACCTCCGCCTTCAACCTGCCGTCGGACGCGAACGCGTGGCTCGGCACCTACCGGGTCGACAACGAGGGCCAGTTCAACCAGTACACCGCCGCGACCGCACCCACCGGCGAGTACTCGGACCAGGCACTCTTCGCCACCGACGGCGGCTACACCCTGCTCGCCGAGTCCGACCTCACCGGCGCGTACTCCGGCGCCCGGCTCGCCCACACACAGGGCACCGGCACCTACCGCATCAAGCTGGCCGACGACCGGGTCCACACCGACGGCACCCTCGCGACTCCCTGGCGGGCCATGGTCACCGGCGACCTCGCCACCGTCACCCGGTCCACCTTCACCGACGACCTCGCGCCCGCCTCCAAGGTCGCCGACACCTCCTGGATCCGCCCCGGCACCGTGCTGTGGACCTGGCTCGCCGGCGGCCGCGCGGCAGGCCAGAGCCTCGCCGCACAGCAGGCCTACGTCGACTACGCGGCCCAACGCCACTGGCCCTACGAGGCAGTCGACGCGGGCTGGTACTTCAAGACCGACGAATGGGACACCACCGACCCCAACTGGCAGACGAACAGCTGGCTGCCCCGACTCGTCGACTACGCACGCCCCAAGGGCGTCGGCATCGTCGTCTGGATCCACCAGCGCGACCTCGACACCCCCGAGGAACGGGCTCAGTGGCTGCCCACCCTGGAGCGCTGGGGCGTCAAGGGCGTGAAGATCGACTTCATGAACTCCGAGGCGCAGCCCATGCTCCAGTGGTACGACGCCATCCTCGCCGAGACCGCCGCCCACCACCTCATGGTCGACTTCCACGGCTCGACGATCCCCAAGGGCATCCAGCGCACCTGGCCGCAGGTCATGACCCTGGAAGGCGTCGGCGGCGAGGAGAAGCGGACCAACACCGCCGCCCACCTCACCACCCTGCCCTTCACCCGCAACGTCATCGGCTCCATGGACTTCACCCCCGGCGGCTTCCAACGCGTCGGCCAGCGCCCCAACTCCGACGCGGCCGAGGTCGGACTCACCGTCGCCTACGAGTCCGGCCTCCAGATGCTCGCCGGCACCCCGGAGTCGTACGACACCCGACCGCTCGCCCGCGACTTCCTCGACCAGATCCCCGCCGCCTGGGACGACACCAGACTGCTGGCCGGACAACCCGGTCAGGAGGCCGTCCTAGCCCGCCGCAGCGGCAGCCGCTGGTTCCTGGGCGGGGTGTACGCGGGGGCCGCTCGCACGGCACAGGTGCCGCTGACCATCGGTCCGGGACGGTGGCTGGTGGAGACGATCCGTGACGGTGCCGACGGGCTCGTCCGGCAGCGGCAGGTGTTGCGCGGCGGCGACACGTTCACCGTCGACGTCGTGGCGGGCGGTGGCTTCGCGGGCGTCGCCTGCCGTTGGCATCCGGGTCTCACCACCTGCTACCGCTAGGTCGTGTCCGATGGGTCGCGTGACGCTCCCGCTGGGCACTCGCTCCGTGGGACATGGGGCGGGGAGATCTTTCGGATGAAGAGTGGGCTCGACTCGAGCCGCACTTGCCGACGAATCGCGGACGGGGTGGACGCTGGCAATCCCACCGCCGTGTGATCAACGGGATTCTGTTCCGGCAGCGGACCGGCCTCCCCTGGCGGGACCTGCCTCCCTGCTTCGGTAGCTGGAAGACGGTTCACGATCGTCATCGCAGGTGGTCGGCGGACGGCACGTGGGAGAGGATCCTGCGGGCCGTCCAGGCCGACGCCGATGCCGAGGGCCGGATCGACTGGAGCATGGTCAGCGTCGATTCCACGACCTGCCGCGCCCATCAGCACGCGGCTGGTGCCTCCACCCGTGCCCCGGAAATCCCGGGTCGGCGCAGGAGCCCGGCGCGTCACCGTCTCGATGAGGCCCTGGGACGCTCGCGAGGCGGGCTCACGAGCAAGATCCACCTTGCTGGGGAAGGTGGGTGTCGCCCGCTCGGGTTTGTCATCACGCCCGGCCAGAGGGGGGACGCACCGCAGATGATTCCCGTCCTGGTTGAGATCCGTGTGCCCCGGCAGGCTGGTGGACGACCGCGCACTCGGCCCGACCATGTCGGGGGAGATAAGGCGTACTCATCACGCCGTAATCGGCGTCACCTGCGCAGACGCCAGATCAAGCACACGATCCCCGAGCCAAGAGACCAGCGGGCCAACCGCCGGCGCCGCGGCAGCCAAGGAGGCCGGCCCACAGGCTTCGACAAGACGATCTACCGCCGCCGCAACGAGGTCGAGCGGACCATCAACCGGCTCAAGAACTTCCGAGCCGTCGCCACGCGCTTCGACAAACGGGCGTACGTCTTCCATGGGACGGTCACCGTGGCCGCGATCCGCCTATGGCTCCGTCCGCAGTGAATCGCCTCGTTCGGTGGCGCAGTTCGCTGAGTAGGCGCGCGTCGACAGCCCTGACGTCCCAAGATGAGCTGTCGAACTCGGTCTACCAGGGTGAGCGGGGGTCGCGGCGTGCTTCTGGGGTCTGCTCGGGCAGAGCCGTGTTTTGGTCGGTGCGCAGCAGCATGCCCGGGTCGGGTTCGAAGTCCTCATTGGGCGGTGCCGGCTGGTGGAAACGCTCGGTGCGCGGAATGGTGACTTCCACCAGCCGGCCCTCCTGGAACATCCATAGCCCGAAGCAGTCGTCGTCCTGGTCGCGAAGCAGAACTTGCACCGTATGCGGATGCGGCCACGGCAGCGACTCCAGGTGCCTGAGCAGGCCCTTGCGGGCACGCACTTTCTCGAACTCCAGGGCCCACCCGAACTCGTAGCCCCAGTGCCCCGCTATCGGGACGAAGCGACCTCGCCACGTGCGTTCCGGGTCGTCCTGGGTCAGCGGTTCCATCACCTCATCCGACCAGCGGGCGAGCACGATGACCTCGGCGTCTCTACTCATGCCGGAGTATCACCGCAACCGCCTGGTTCACCGCAACCGCCTGGTTCACCGCAGCCAAATTCCTCAACCGGCCGACGCAGGCAAGCGTGGGCGGATTGGCGACGAGCTCTCGGTGCCAGCGAGCCCGACGACGGCGCCATCGGAGCAGCTCATCTGCGCCTAAGCCACGGCCCTGATCAGCTCACATGACCCATCGGACAGCCCCTAGGCGTACGGCACCGAAACTCGCTGGCGGGCCGGTGCCCCGACGGACCACCATGGCCCGCATGACTGACCAACCCGCACGATGGACCCAGGCGACCGTCTACCCCGACATGTGGGCCAACCCGGACGACGACCCTCGTAACAACGAAGGACCCGGTCCGGACGGCGAACTCGCCACCATCGAGGACGTGCTCACGAACTACCGCCTGACCCTGCGGTTGAAGTGCGAGGGCCTGGACGCCGAGCAGTTGGCACGTCGATCGGTTCCGCCGTCGACGATGTCACTGCTCGGCCTGGTCCGGCACCTCGCCGAGGTGGAACGGGACTGGCGCAACTGGATCACCGACGGCGACCCGTTGCCGAAGCTGTACGGCAGGCGGGACGCGGACTTCGACGAAGCCGTCGGCGAACAGGCCGTGGTCGAGGCCGCGTTCGCCGATCTGGAGCGCGAACAGGCCGCGACCGACGCCGTGTTGGCCGAGCACGAGGACGATCTGGGCAAGCGGCTGGGGAAGGACGGGATCGCGGTCCGGGAGCTGCTGGTGCACCGGATCGACGAGTACGCCCGGCACTGCGGGCACGCGGACCTGCTGCGTGAGTGCGTCGACGGACGGGTGGGTCAGTAGGTCACCGGGCGCTTCACCCCGTGGCCTCGAGCACGGTCGTACGGCCGCCCAGCGCGGTGGAGAAGAGGTCCGTCACCTGCTCCAGCGCCGTGGCCGTGGCGGGAGCGATCGTCGGGGTGCCGTCGTCGCCGACCGTGATGTCCCTGTCGAGGGTGAACCAGCCCGGCACGATGTGTGAGGCGCCCATCGAACTCAGCACCGGGCGCAGGGCGTAGTCGATGGCCAGGACATGGGCCGTGCTGCCACCGGTGGCCAGGGGCAGCACGGTCTTGCCGGTCAGCGCGTACTGCGGGAGCAGGTCGAGAAGCGACTTGAGCAGGCCCGAGTAGGCGGCCTTGTAGACGGGCGTGCCGATGACGACTCCGTCGGCCTGCTCGAACAGGGTCGTGGCCGCCTTGATCGCCGGATGCCCGAAGTCGGCGCCCAGCAGTGCCTGCGCGGGGAGGGTGCGTACCTCCAGCGGGGTCACCTCGTGGCCCTGGAGGCGGAGCCGGTCGTCCAGGTGGCGGAGCAGTCGTGTGGTGCGGGAGGTGGGGGAGGGGCTGCCGGAGACGGACAGGATCGAGGCCATGAGGGGACCTTCCGGGGTCGGGGTTCAGACGGCGTACCGAGCGGGCGGGCGGACGGTCACCAGGCGCTCGACCGCACCGTGATCAGCGGCCGCAGTTCGTTGCGCAGGTTCTCCAGGAAGGTGACGACCTCGGCGGCCACGGAGCGGTGCTGGAGGTCGTTGAGGACGTCGTGATGCGCGCCGTGGACGACCGAAAGGCGGGCGCTGGGAAGGGACTTGGCCGTACGGGCGAGCGCTTCCTGATCGGCCAGCGGGTCGGCGTCACCGACGAGGAGCAGCGCGGGGACGGCGGCTTCGCTGTCGTAGGCGGCGGCGAGCACGGCTTCCGGGATCGCGTCGTCCAGCGAGCCGCGCCGGACCTCGGGGTCCTGGGTCAGGGTGCCCCGGTGGGCGGGGCAGGAGGTGCGGACGTCGAGTTCCTCGTCCCAGGTGCCGGCGGCGGTGTCGCCGGGGGCCCGGCCGGGCAGCCCCGCGAGGACCACGGCATCGGGCCCGCTGTCGGGCGCCCGGTCGAGCAGCGCGGCGATCGCGGCGGCCCCCGCGTCGGCTCCGACGAGGACGAGGGGTCGTACGACTCCGCCGTCGGCCGCCGTGCCCTCGGCGGCGTCGGTGAGGCGGGCGGCGAGGCCGGTCAGGTCCTCGCCTTCGAGGTCGGGGGCGTCGATCACGCGGACGCGGTAGGCGTCGGCGGCGAGCCGCCTGCCGAAGCGGGCGTAGGTCGCCCGGGTCTCGCCACGGCCGGGAACGACGACGACCGTGCCGCGGACGCGGAGGCCTTCGGGGCCGAAGTAGTCGCTGTACTGGGTCATTTCACACTCCTGCGGAGACGGGTTCGGCCGGCCGTGCGGGCCGCCAGCCCAACGCCGGTGCCACCTCGGTCGCGATGAGTTCGAGGGCGCGGACGGCGGCGTCGTGGTCGGGGACGGCGGGGTTGAACTGGGTGATCAGATCGGTCGCGACGGGCAGTACCTTCTCCTGCCCGAGCGCCTCGACGACGTCGTCGGGATGGCCGTAGAAGGAGTGGAAGCGCCGCAACGCCTCGTCCCGGTCGAGGCCCTTGGGGAACGCGCCGTGTTCCGCCATGCGCAGCGCGGCCCGGTGGACGTCGTCGCCGATCGCCGCCAGCGCGGTGCGCCGGTCCTTGGCCGGGAACACGAACCGGGACAGGCCGATGCGCGGGCGGTGCGGTCGGTCCCAGGCGGCCAAGTAGGCGTCCGCCCAGGGCCGTTGGACCTCGTCCGTGGGCTCGTCGAAGCCGTAGGCCGCCCGGTTGAGCAGCAGGTTCGAGCCGTTCCGCGCCGCGTACTCCGCTCCTTGGGCGCTGAACACCCCCTGCCAGACACGGTCGGTAAAGTCGCCGGGCCGGGGCTGGATGCGGAAGCCGGGTGTGCCCACCTCGTGTCGGCCCAGGGCCTGGCGCACGATGTCGAGGTTCTCGCTGGTCAGTTCACGCTTGCGGGCCACGTCCTTGCCGAACGCCGCGTACTCCACCTCGCTCGATCCGCTGCCGGCGCCGAACTCCACGCGGCCCCCGCTGAGCGTGTCGACGGTGGCGATGTCCTCGGCGAGCCGGACCGGGTCCTCCAGCGGGAGGACGGTGATGGCGGTGCCGAGCCGGATGCGGGTGGTACGGGCCGCCGCGTGGGCGAGGAAGGTCCACGGTGACGACAGTCCGCCGCCCCCGAGGGGGACGTGGTGCTGGGCCACCCAGCCGACGTCGAAGCCCAACTCGTCGGCTACGACGAAGAGTTCCTGGGCGTTGCGGTAGGTGCGGGCGATGTCGTCGTCGCGGCCCTGGACGTGGGTGAGGAAACCGAGCCGGAAGCGTGGTCTCTCGCTCGTCATGGGGTGATGGCCTTTCGGTGGTCTCAGGCTGCGGTCGTGGCGGGGGTCGGGATGGGTGCCACCAACGCTTCGACCTGGCCCAGCACCCGGTCGAGTACGGCACCGGCGCCCGCGTCGGGCAGCCGGATTCCGCGCCAGGCGACGTGCTGGTCCGGGCGGATCAGGACGTTGGTGGTGCCGTAGACGGCGCGTGCCGCCGGGTCGGTGAGGTGGACGACGGTGAACGGCAGGGCCCGTGCGGCGGCCTCGGTGGCGAAGGCCCGCTCGACCGTCCGGTCCTCGGCGAGGACGAGCAGGCCGAAGGACGTGCCGAGACGGTCGTAGAGCGTGCCGCCGCTCGGGTCGACCGGGCCGTCCGGCGCGCGGTGGCCCGGGCGCGGATCGTCCTCGTAGACGTCGGCGCGCCAGGGCGGCTCGGTGTCGAGCTGGCCGGGCTCGTACCAGACGGCCGCTGACGCGTCGTAGCGCTCGTCGAAGGCGACTCCGTCGCTGCCGAACCGGTCCCGCCGCAGGCGCGCGCCGATCTCCGTCCGTCGCCGCACGGCCGCGTCACTGAGGTCCGCGTCGTCCGGAATGCCTCCGGCACGGATCTCCGCCAGCGTGGCCTGCGTGCGGTGCGCCCGGTCCAACGAGTGGTCGGCGACACGCCAGTTGTGCGGGCGGCGCTCCTGGTCGTAGGAGTCGAGCAGGCTCCGGGGCGCGTGACCGTCGAGCACGGCGGCGAGCTTCCACCCCAGGTTGACCACGTCACCGATGCCCTCGCCCAGGTTGCCGCCGGGCGTGCGCACATGGGCCGCGTCGCCGGCCAGCAGGACCCGGCCGCGACGGAACGTCTCCGCGATCCGGGTGGCGTGGTAGAAGGTCGTCGCGGACACCAGCTCCAGCTCCACGTCGAAGCCGAACGCCGCCCGGCCGACCTCCAACAACTCGTCCTCACCCGGCTCGTGGTCGAGCGGGTACGGTCCCGCGTACACCCGCCACTCACGCGCGCTGACGGCGGCGAGGAAACCGGACGCGTGGGCGTTGACGACGATGTTGGTCGCGCTGGGCGCGGGTCCCACCCGGTCGGAGATGTCGCCGGTGCGGACGATGAGCCGCAGCCGCTTCTCGGTGGCGTGCTCGCCCTCGCGGGCGATGCCGGCCAGTCGGCGCGTGGTGCTGCTGCCTCCGTCGGTGCCGAGGACGTAGGCGGCCCGAACGGTGTGCGAGCGCCCGGAGTCGACGTCCACGACCTCCGCGTCGACGCCGTCCGCGTCCTCGCGCAACCCGGTCAGCTCCCGACCACCGGACACGCACACGCCCTGTTCCGTGAGGTGGTCGAGGAACACCCGTTGGAACACGGTCTGCGGCCGGCGCAGCGCCTCGTCGGAGGAGTGCCCGGTTGCACCGCCCCTGTCGGCGAAGGAGGGAGCCGGCACCGGCACCAGCTCATGCCCGGTCAGCGAGGTCACCAGGCGCGTTCCCCGGTGCCACTCCGGCGGATACGTCCACGCGTCCCGCACCCGCTGCAGCAGCCCCCAGCGCCGCAGATGCTCGACGACACGCGGGGTGTGCCCCATCGCGCCGGCCCGCACGAGTGTCGCGGCGCGGGCGCGCTCGACCACGGCGACCCGGACACCGCGCGAGGTCAGCTCGACGGCCGCCGCAAGGCCCACCGGGCCCGCGCCGACGACGAGTACGTCGACCGTCGCCGGAGGAGTGGCGGCCGGGAAGCGGACGATGTGGACGTCGCGGCCCCCCGTCGCCGACAGTTCGGTCATCGCGCGGCCTCAGTCGTTCACGAGCTGGCGCTCGCGGGAGTGACGGTTGGCCGGGATCGGCAGGCCGAGGTTCCCGCGCAGGGTGTCGGACGTGTACTCGGTGCGGAACAGGCCGCGCTTCTGAAGGATCGGGACGACACTGTCGACGAAGTAGTTCAGCTCCTCCTCGGTACGGAAGGCGAGGTTGAAGCCGTCCAGGGCACGGGCATCGAACCACTGCTGGATCGTGTCGGCCACCGTCCGCGGGTCCCCGACGAACGGTGACCGACGGAACTGGTTGATGGATTCCGCCACTTGACGCAGGGTGAGCTTCTCGGTCCTGGCCCGCTCGATGAGCTGCGCGGCACCCGTGCGCCCGCCCTTCTCGGCGAGGTGGGCGACATCCGGGAAGGGCGCGTCCAGGTCGTGCACGCTGAAGTCGTACGCCCCGAAGGAACGGCCAAGGAGCGCCAGGTTACGGCTGAAGTCGTCGTCCTCCTCGAAGATCTCCCGCTCCCGGCGACGGGCCGCCTCGTCGGTGGCGGCGACGACCGGGCCGCCGTGAATGAGGATCTTGACGTGCTCGGGGTCGCGGCCGTAGGCGGCCGTGCGCTTCTTGACGTCGGCGTAGTAGTCCCGCGACGACTCCAGCGTGCCCCCGGGCGCGAAGATCCCCTCGGCGACCTGCGCAGCGAGGTCGCGGCCCTCCTCGGACACACCGGCCTGGAAGATCACCGGCTGGCCCTGCGGGGAACGCGAGAGGTTCAGCGGCCCCGCGATCTTGAAGTGCTCGCCCGCGTGGTCGAGTTCGTGCAGCTTGGCCGGGTCGAGGAACACGCCCCGCTCGACGTCGGCGGGGAACGCGTCGTCCTCGTACGAGTCCCACAGCCCACGCGCTACCTGCACGAACTCCAGGGCGCGGCCGTAGCGGGTGGCGTAGTCGAGGTGCTCGTCGAGCCCGAAGTTCTTGGACGTACCGGTGTCGAAGCTGGTGACCACGTTCCAGCCGGCCCGGCCGTTGCTGATGTGGTCCAGCGAGGCGAAGCGACGGGCGAGGTTGAAGGGGGAGTTGTAGGTCGAACTCGCGGTGCCCACCAGGCCGAGGTGCTTGGTGTGGGTGGCCACGGCCGACAACAGGGTCAGCGGTTCCAGGCGGTTGAGGTAGTGCGCCGGGTAGGTCGAGTTGATGAACTGACTGTCGACGATGAACAGGGCGTCGAACAGGGCGTGTTCGGCCGCCTGGGCCAGCCGGATGTAGTAGTTGATGTCGATGCTGGCGTTCTTCGCGACGCGCGGGTCCTTCCACAGGCCGTGCTGGCCGGGGCCGCCCACGCCGTAGGGATGCAGTGCGAGGTGGAGCGTGCGGGACATGGCTGTTCCTGTTCTGTCAGCGGGAGTTCAGCGAAGTCGAGGGGGCATTGCTGGTGCGTCAGGCGTGCAGGAGAGCGCGCAGGGCCTCGCGTTCGGCCCGGTCCGCCGCCGCGCTGTGCAGCGTGGGCGCGGAGCGGACGAGCAGGCGCGTGTAGGGGTGCCGGGGTTGGTTGATGACATCGGCGGTGGCGCCGACCTCGACCAACTCGCCCTGGTACAGCACGGCGATGCGGTCGGCGACCCCGGCGACGGAACCCAGGTCGTGGGAGATGAAGACGAGGGCCACCCCGTCGGAGCGGAGTTCCTTGAGGATCTGCAGGATCTGGACGCGGTTGGCGGAGTCCAGGGCGCTGACCGGCTCGTCGAGGATGACGAGCCGCGGTTCCGTCACCAACGCCCTTGCCACCGCGACCCGTTGACGCTGGCCGCCCGACAGCTCGCCGGGCAGGCGGTCGAGCAGCTCGGCGTCGAGCCGGACCCGGTCGAGGAACGCCCGCACCCGCGTCGCCCCCTCCTGCCGGGACACGCCCTGGATCAGCAGCGGTTCGGCGAGGGACGCCTCCACCGTCAGGTCCGGGTCGAGACTGCGCAGCGGGTCCTGGAAGACGTACTGGATCACACCCCGACGGCGCAGCGCGCGCCACTGGCGATGGCCGTACGCGCCGACCTCCTCGCCGTCGATCACGATCGACCCCGCCGACGCGCGCACCAGACCGAGCGCGGCCCGCGCGAGCGTCGACTTGCCCGAACCGGTCTCGCCGATGATCCCGACGGTCTCACCCGGCGCGACGCTCAGGGAGACGCCGTGCAGGGCGCGACGACGGCGCCGGCGCAGCCCGTAGTGCACTTCGAGGTCGGTGACCTCAAGGACGGGACCGGCGGATTCCCCGCTCATGAGTCCTCCTCGATCGTGTCCGTGGCGGCGGTTCCCGCGACGAGGAACTTGTCCAGGCCGTACTGCTCGTGCTCGGCGATCAGCAGCCGGGTGTACTCGTGCCGGGGGTTGTGCAACACCTCGTGTGTCGGCCCCTGTTCGACCACCTCGCCCTGCCGCATGACGAGGACCTCGTCGCAGAGCTGTGCGACGACGGCGAGGTCGTGGGAGACCAGGACGAGGGCGAGTCCTGTCCGTTCGCGCAGGTCGGCCAGCAGGTCGAGGATCTCGGCCTGGACGGTGACGTCGAGCGCGGTCGTGGCCTCGTCGGCGATGAGGATGCGCGGGTCGGCGGCGATCGCGGCCGCGATGAGGACCCGTTGGAGCATGCCGCCGGAGAGTTCGTAGGTGTACTGGCTGTAGACCAGTTCCGGGTCCCGCAGGTGCACCGCGCGCAGCAGGTCGATCGCCTCCCCGCGCGCGGCGCGTCGCTTGAGGCCCTTCTTGACGCGGAGTACCTCGGCGATCTGCGCGCCCACCCGGATGGAGGGGTTGAGATAGGACGCCGGGTCCTGGAAGACCGCGCTGATCGTGGCGCCCCGCAGGGCCGTCCACTGTGCCGACGAGAGGCCGGAGATGTCCTGGCCGTCGATCTCGATCGAGCCGCCGGTGACCTCGAAGTGGGCGGGCAGGATGCCCAGCGTGGCTCGGCAGGTGAGGGTCTTTCCGCTGCCCGACTCGCCGACGATGCCGACGGCCCTGCCGGGCGTGAGCGTGAAACTGACGCCGTGGACGATCTCGTCGCCGGCGGCCTGGTCGCTGATGCGCACGTCGCGTACGGACAGGACCGGGGTCGAGGGAGAGGCCTGGCCGACGGGCTCGGCCGGGCCCGTGCCGGTCTCCGCGACCGCAGCCCTGCTGTGCTGGTCGGCCTCGGTGAGGACCTTCTCGGAGAGAGTTGCCATCACGCACCTCCGGCGTGAACGTGAGCGAGATCGGAGTCGGTCCCGGCCAGCCGATTGGCGCGCGCCTTGCGGTTGTTGACCAGGGCGCGGCCCGCCTCGCCGGAGACGTCGCGGATCGTGTCGGCGAGGAGATTGCAGGCCCAGACGGTGACCATGATCAGCAGTGCGGGTACGAGTGGTGCCCACGGCTGCTGGGTCAGGTAGCCGAGGTCCGAGGCGAGCAGGCCGCCCCAGGTCGGCGCGGGCGGCTGGACACCGATGCCCAGGAAGGTCAGCGTCGAGACGATGACGAAGCCGACGCCGATGGTCTGGGCGAGCGCCACCGCGATCGGCGGCAGCACCTTGACCCATACGTGCCGGCGTACGACCCACCCGATGGACGCGCCGGAGATGAGCGCCGCCTCCACGTACGGCGAACGGGCCACGGCCAGTGTGGCGGCGCGAGACACCCGGTAGAACAGCGGCGACACCAGCACCCCCGTGACCAGCATCGCCTGGGTGATGCCGTTGCCGAGCAGTGCGACCACGGCGACCGCGAACAGCAGGAAGGGCAGGGCGACCAGGGTGTCGGTCAGCCGGAGGGTGATCCACTCGAAGGCCCGGCCGAAGTAGACCGACAGGATCCCGGGGATCGCCCCGACCCCCAGGGCCGTGAGCGCGACTTCGAGTGAACCGAGGACGCTGACCCGGGAGCCGTCGAGCAGCCGGCTCAGCACATCGCGGCCGAGGTAGTCCGTGCCCAGCCAGTGGGCGCCCGAGGCGTCCGCGAGGGTGTCGGAGCTGGTTGCCAGCGGATTCTGGGGCGCGATGAACGGTCCGAGGACGGCGAGCAGGCCGATCACGGTCAGGATCACCAGCGCGATCCGGCCGGACGTCAGGGAGAGCACGCGGCGCACCATGGTCACACCCCCCGCTGGGACGCCGGCGTCACACGCGCCAGCACCAGGTTGACGATCAGATTGAAGGCGACGACCAGGACGATCGACACCACGAGCACGCCCTGTACGGCGGGTACGTCACCGGCCTGGGCGGAGTCGTTGGCGAAGCGGCCGAAGCCCTGGAGCCCGAAGATCCACTCCGTGACGACGGAGGCGCCGACCAGCGTGGGGAACTTCAGGCCGAGCGTGGCGAGCGCGGGGCCGAGGCCGTTGCGCAGCACATGGCCGAAGAAGATCCGCCGTGGACTGAGCCCCCGTACGACCGCGCCCGTCACGTAGTTCTCGCGGTAGGCGGCGATCAGGCTCGTGCGCAGTTGGCGGGCGACGTCGGCGATGACGTCGAAGCTCAACGCGATGGCCGGCAGGGTGATGTGGGCGAGCCAGGGACCGAAGCCCTGCGCCGCCGGGATGTAGCCGGCGGACGGGAACACGTGCAGTCCCACCGCGAAGACCGCGACCAGCACGATGCCGACGACGAAGGCCGGCATCACCGAGATCACCGTGACGAAGCCGGTGATCGCCCGGTCGACCCAGGTGGTGCGGCGCAGCGCGGCGATCGTGCCGAGGGCGAAGCCCGCGACCACGCCGATGACGAGCGCGAAGGTGGCCACCGACAGGCTCACGCCCAGGCCGAGGCCGATGAGGGTGGAGATGTCGGCGCCGTTGGTCCAGCTGGTGCCGAGCTGCCCATGCAGGACGCCGCCCAACCAGTCGACGTACTGGACCAGGAAGGGCCGGTTGAGCCCCCACTGGGCCTCGACTCTGGCTACCGCTTCTGGAGTTGCTTCCTCGCCCAGCTGGATCCGCGCCGGGCTGAGCCCGCTCAGTGACCGCAGCGCGAACGTCACGAACGTCGCGACCAGGAACACGGGCACGAAGATCGCGATCGACCGGGCGAGGGTGACCAGGACGCGGCCCAGCGTGCGCCGCGTCCGGGTCGTGGCGGCCGGGTGACGCACGTCGGCCGGTGTGGCCGGTGCCTCCGTCGTCGCCATGGCTTGCCCCCTCTCTGTAGTGGCTGTACGGGATGTGACGGTGTGTCAGTTGGCGCCGATGGTCACGCCGGTCCAGTCGATGTGGGCCGGGTTCTTGGGCAGGGCCGAGATGGACTTGCTCTTGGCGATGAGGTTGGGCGAGGAGTAGGTGAAGACCAGCGCCTTGCTCTCCAGGCCGGCCCGGGTCGCGGCCTGGAGGACCTGCGCGTAGTCGGGCGAGTCCAGCGGGGTCTGGCGGACCTTGGCGATGGCCGCCTCGAAGCCGGCCGGCTCGTAGGGCGTGCTGAGGTTGAGCGGGCCGTTCGGGCCGAAGTGCGCGGTCAGGGTCTGCGCCGCGGAGTCACGGCCCGTGGTGCCGTAGAGCGAGAAGGTGAGGTCCTTGGCGAAGAACGGGGTGGCCCAGTTCTTGTCGATCTTGATGTTGACGGTGATGCCGACCTTCGCCAACTGCGCCTGGACGATCTCCGCTTGAGGGTCCTCGGCCGGGATGACGAGGTCGAGCTTGATCTGGCCCGCCTTGTAACCGGCCTCGGAGAGCAGCTGCTTCGACTTCGCCGGGTCGTAGGCGTAGTCGTTCGCGGACTGCGGGTCGTAGGCCACATAGCCCTTGGGGAACGGCTGGTTGGTCGCCGAGCCGTAGCCGAAGGTCAGCTTGTCCACGAACTCCTGGCGGTCGATCGCGTAGCGGACCGCGTCGACGACCTTGTCGTTGTCGAACGGTGCCTTGTTGACGTTCAGGCTGATGTTGTTGGCGTTGAATCCGGGCTGCACGAAGACGTCGAGGCCGGCCTTCTTGGCGGCTTCGGCCTGACTGGGCTTGATGTCGGCGAAGTTGTAGACGCCGGTCTGGAGCCCGGAGACGACGGTCGAGGCATCGGGGGCCGAGGTCAGTTCGACGTTGTCGATGTGGATGTCCTTGGCGTCCCAGTAGTCCGGGTTCTTCTTCAGCAGGACCTTCGTGCCCGGGACGAGCTGGGTGACGGTGAACGGGCCCGCGCCGACCGGGCTCTGGTCCAGCTTCGTCGGGGACTTGGCCGCCTTCGGGCTGGCGATCTGCAGCACGCGCTCGCCGAGCAGCTGGGGAATCTGGTAGTCGACCTGGCTGAGGTGCAGCACCGCGTCCAGTCCGTTGGCGTCGACCGACTTGATCGAGGTGAGGTCGCCGAAGAGGGCGGAGTTCTTCTGCTTCTGGGCCCGCTCGATGGCGGCCTTCACGGCGGCGGCGTCGACCGGCTCGCCGTCGCTGAACTTCAGGTTGGGCCGCAGATGGAACGTGATCTGGTCGCCCTTGGCGTTGTACTCCCAGCTCTTGGCCAGGTCGGGCACGGCCTTGCCGGTCGCGTCCGTGCGGGTCAACGAGGCGTAGACCAGGGCCAGTTCACGGAACTGGGCGCCGCTGCCGCTGACCACCGGGTCCCAGTGGGTGGGGAAGTAGGAGGAGGTCCACTTCAGCGTCGAGCTGCCACTGGCCGACGCGGCGTCGCCGCCGCAGGCGCTGAGGGCGGGGACGAGCACGGTGGCGAGGGCGGTCCCCAGGGCGGCGGCGCGCAGTCTGCCGGGGCGGAGGGCCGCCTGGTGACTACGGGGCGTGAGTCGTCCGGACATCGTTTTTCTTTCTTCGAGGGCTCCGGACCGCGCCGGGGCAGCGGAAAGGGAGCGAGGGCGGCATGCCCGGGGTCCGGACGACGTTCGGGCCGGGAAGGACATGCCGGTGCGGCTTCGGTGCACACCTGGGCATGCCTCGCTCGGGACACGAGGCGTCGGCGGATCGCGGGGGAGAGCCGGGAAGCAGAAGGAGAGGGGAGCGAGCGACTGGGCGCGAAACGCGGGGCGCGAGAAGACGGGCACCGGTCGGCGACGCGGCAAGGGGCCGGTGGCTACGGGAGCGGAGTCAGGCGCCTGTGGGCCGGGGGCGGCGGGTCAGCGACAGAGAGCGCTGCAGGTGCGCCGCAGGTCCACGTAGCGGCACACCACACCGGGGTGCGTCGTAAGCATGCTGCTCATCCTGGGGGCAGCCGTCGGCGGCTGTCAATGGACACCAATTGGTGTCTCATTCGGCGGGACGGCTTTCGATCGCTGATCAGAGGGCTGATGAAGTTCCGTCAGGGCGCGGAAGGCGCGCCGCGCCCGACCGCGGGGTGCGCCGCGGCCTCCTCCGGGTGCAGCCACAGAGGCCCGTTGCCGGTCTCGACGCGGACGGCGTCCGCCGGGGGCCACGAGCCGTGGGTCAGCAGCCGGCGCTCCGGATCCGTCAGGCTCCGATACCGCGCGAGCGCCTCCGCCGGAGCCGACGCCACGGGGTCCGACTGCAGCCCGGGACACACCGCGTCGATCGCGGAGGCGTACTCCTCGTACGCCCGCCAGCCGGGCACGACGCGATACCCGGCGGGGCCGCGGACCAGCAACGTCGGTAGCGCGTACCGGAGTTGGCCGTCGGCCGTCTCCTTGGCGGCACCGGGATGCGGCGACCCGTCGCGCACGGACAGCACCTCGTCGACCGGACGACGTGCCTCGGCGCGATCGGCGCGCACCCGCTCCAGCACCTCGGCCGACGCCGCGTCGGCGGCCAGCCGCTCAACATCCAAGCCGGGCACGCCCGTTACCGCCGACAGCGCCAGTACGGGGGTGTCGGCCGGTTCCCCGAGGACGAAGACGGTCTCCCGCAGCCGGCGCAGCACCCGGTCGGCCACGTCGTCGCCCTGCGCCTCGGCGGCCTTGGCGACCAGCGAGGACGGCCACGAACTCGCCGCCACCCGGTTCAGCTTCAGTGCCCGCGGCGCCTGGGTATGGCCGCCGATGTCCTCGACGTACCGCGCGTACCAGGCGGTCTCGGCCGCGGGATCGGGCGCCGGGTCGTCGTCGTGGTCGAAGAGGATGCAGTACGCGCGACGCCACCGCACCCGGCCGGCCAGCGCCGCACGCAGGCGGCGGAAGACGGGCTCCGACCCCCAGGCCCAGGGACAGAGCGGGTCGGTGTACTCCACGACCTCCACATCCGCCTCTGCCGCGGGTCTCTCCGGTACGACCGTCACGCGGCTCCCTTCCCGCTCAGCCCCGCACTCGCCCCCGCTTCGACAGGGGTGGGCAGCAGCGCGGCCAGGGTCGTGCCGCCCAGGATCGCGGCGGCGTCCGCCTCCACCTGGCGCCACACCCCCGGCAGCCCGGAGGCGGGACCGGGGTAGTCGAGTCCGGCGAGCGACTCACCCCGCAGGGTGATCAACTCGCCGTCCACGGCGCGCGCGACGTCGAGGAGCGTGATCTCGTCGGCCGGCCGGCCGAGCCAGTAGCCGCCTTCGCAACCGCGCTGACTGCGCACCAGACCGGCCTTCCGCAACTCGCCCACGACCGACTTGAGGAAGCGGAAGGGGATCTGCTGGGAAGAGGCCACGGCCTCGCACGTGAGGGGGCGGGCGGGTTCTCGGGCGAGCTCCAACAGGGCCCGCATGGCGTAGTCCGCCTTCGCGGAGATATGCATGCGCACATCATGCCCGACGGGATGCCCGCCACGAAGGCTCCGGCCGGTTCCGTTCCTACATTGCGGGAACATTGCCGCAGGTGAAGGGCAATGGACACCTCTTGACATCCTTTTCGGGGTGGCTCTAGCGTCCCGACCCATGAGCGAGCCGCTGACGACCCCCGGCGAAGGTTTCCACCCCCACCTCCACGACGACCCCGGGCAGCCGGCGGCACCTCTGCACACCCGCCTCCACCACATCCGCGCCGACGCCCTGGACGGGGACACGGCACAGACCGGGGGGATGCGCAGGTTCGCCGCCGTCAGCGGCAGAACGGTCGGCTCCGAGAAGCTGTGGATGGGCCAGACCCATGTCGCCCCCGCCACGTCCTCCTCCGACCACCACCACGGCGAGTCGGAGACCGCGATCTACGTGGTGAGCGGGCACCCCGAGTTCGTCTTCCTCGACGACTCGGGCTCGCGGCCGGAGGAGGTACGCCTGCGCACCGCCCCCGGCGACTACATCTTCGTCCCGCCGTTCGTACCGCACCGCGAGGAGAACCCCGACCCCGCCGAGGAAGCCGTGGTCGTCATCGCCCGCAGCACCCAGGAGGCGATCGTGGTCAACCTGCCCCAGCTGTACGCGCTGCCGTCCGACAGGGCCTGAATCTCCCGGACTTGGGCTCGCCGGCGTCAGGCGCGGGGGCGCTCAAGGGTGAGGAGCAGACCTTCGACGGCGCCGGGGCCTATGCGGCCCTTCACGTCGGCGGCGGTGATCGCCTTGAGCGCCCAGCCCTCCGCGGCATGCTTGTTGAGGGTCTTCTCCAGCTTGTCGCTGTCGAGCGCGTCACCGATGAGTGACTCCCTGAAGGTGACGACCTTGTACTCGTAGGCGTATGCGTTGCTCATGGCTGCGGTGTCCTTTCGGGCGTCGGCCGGAGTGGCCGGAGTCAGCCAATCACGGGGCGCGGTCCGGCTGTGGCGGCGGGGGTGGAGTTGCCCATCGGGGCAGTTGGCCGGCCCAGCTACCACGAGGTGATCCGGTCGTCGACGTCAACAGGCCCGGTGCTCAGCCCGCCGGGGTGCGCCGTACCACCTTGCCCTGCCCGTCCGCCTCCAGTGAGGCCGTGCCCTCGGTGCCGGTCACGCCGACCCTGAGCGTGAGGGACCCGGTCAGGTTGTCGGCGGTGAGCTGCCAGGTCTGCGGGGAGCGGACACCGAGGGTGGTCGTGGCCTCCTTGACCAAGGCGGGGAAGCGCTCGAACGGCAGTGAATCCGGGTCGAACTGCGGGGCCTGCGTATCGGACGGAGCGAACACGACCGACAACAGACGTTCCTGTACGACGACAGTCAGCGCGGGGCGCTTGCCCTTGCCCTTGGTGAGCGAGTCCATGGCCCGGCGCAGTTCGCCCTTGTCGAGGAACGACTGGTCCGGCCCGAGGGAGACCGTGGCGGACCCCGACGTCACGACCGTGGTCGACGACGTGGAAGAGACGGACGGCGCCGACGAGTTGGGCGGCTGCGTGGTGGCGTCCTGGTCGAACAGATCGGCGCGGAACACCAGGACAACGAGCGCCGCGCCGAGCAGCAGACCGAGAAACGCGGCCAAGCCGAAGGCACACCCTTCCGGGGACTCGCCCGGCACGGCCGGCCCGGGCGCCGAGTCGATGCGCGCCCCGGCCGCCCGGTCCGCCCACTCCGGAGTCGGCCGTTTCACGATCTTCACCCGCCACGGCCGGTCCGGCGGATACTGCACTACCACGATGCCGCGCGGCCGGTAGTCCGGCAGATCGACGAGGTTGATGTTCTGCGACATCCGCAACCGGTACGCCGGCCCGTCGTCCGGTGCGACGGTGAGCTCGAACCGCACCGGTACGTCGCTCGACTCGCTCCCGATGGCCTCCAGACTCTCGATCATCGCAAGCGCCGTACGCGGCACGACGGCCCTCTCGCGGGCCCGCCGCGGCCTGCCGGCGAGGTAGAAGAGCAGACCGTACACCGCGGGCACGACCCATCCGGCGACGAACAACGGCCAGTTCTCGATCACACCTCCGACGATCAGAGCGGCGAACGACGCCCCGACCACACCACCCGTCAGACACCCTCGGCCGAGAGCGCCGGGAACGTTGTACGTGGGCGTGGGTGACGCACCCGTGATGATCGTCATGGCCGCGATTGTGCCGGTCCGGGGTGACGGCCGGTAGACCTGCGGATGACCTTGGCCCGCATGACGACGATCGGGCCGCCCACTTCGGTCTTCGATCCCGCCACCTCGGTAAACTGTTCATCGCGGTGACGCCCACAGCTCGGAGGAGACCCGGATGCCGGCAGACGAACCCTCCGTCTCCGACGAGGCGGCCGGAGCGAGCGGGCTGTCCGCGGCGCCGGTTCGTCAGGTGCTGTCCGACAGTGTCTACGAGGGCATCAAGACCATGGTCATGGACCACGAGATCGCCCCCGGCGCCCGTGTCGGTATCGAGTCCGTCGCACGCACGCTCAATGTGTCACCGACCCCCGTGCGCGAGGCCCTGGCCCGGCTGGAGGCGGACGGGCTCGTCGTCAAGCGGTCCCTGTCGGGATACCGGGCGACCGAGCTGCTGACCCGGCAGGGAGTGGAGGAGCTGTTCGAGATGCGGCTGCTCCTGGAACCGCGAGCCGCCGCACTGGCCGCCCTGAACGCCGACGACTCCCAACTCGACGCCATCGAGGGGATCCTGGAGGACATGCAGGCCCACCCGGGCCCCGCCGGGACGTACGCGGCGTACCGTGATTTCGCCGCCCTGGACCAGCGCTTCCACGACGCGATCGCCGAAGCCGCCCACCGCCCGCTCCTCGCGGACGCGGTCCAACGACTCCACGCCCACCTGCACGTCTTCCGGCTCAGCAGCCTCCAGAGCGAGGGCGACCCGACCACGGCGGAGCACGGGCGAGTGGTACGCGCGATACTCCGCCGCAGGGCCGAACGCGCGGCCGAGGCGATGGCGGAGCACCTCACGCGCAGCCTGGAGCGCCAACTCGACCGGTTCGAAGCCTGACTTCATTCCATGAGGAACACCTGCTCCGTCGACGCCCACCACTCACCCGGCGCCGCCTCCTCGACCGGCTCCTGGCAAGGCGCCGTCAGCTCCCACCATTCCTGGGTCGCCGGATCCCCGGCCATCAGTGCCAGGTCGGCCGCCAAGTCCTCCCCGTGGTACTCGAAGTAGCTGAACAGCCGGTCTCCGAGCAGGTGGATCGAGTAGTTGGCGATCTGGCAGCGACGCAGTTGGGCGAGGACCGGCTCGGGTACGGACCGGTGCAACTCGCGGTACTCGTCCGCCTTTTCGGGCCGCAGGCGGATGACCTGCGCGACGCGCCGCACGCGTCAGTCCCCCTTCGCCGACACGACCGAGACGGCCCGGTCGTGGATGATGCGGATGATCTGCCCGCTCATCCGGTCGTAGTCGTGGTCGTTGGGCACCTCGCCGCGGATGCGGTGGTCGGCCATGACGACGACCCGGTCGGCCAGCGTGATCATCTCCGCCAGGTCGCTGCTGATGAGGAGGATGGGCAGACCGCCCCGGGCCAACTCCCAGATCAGTTCGTGGAAGGCGTGCTTCGTGCGGACGTCCACGCCGACCGTCGGCTCGTCGACGACGAGCAGCTTGGTGTCCGCCGCTAGCCATTTCGCCAGGCTGACCTTCTGCTGGTTGCCGCCGGAGAGTTCACCGGCGTTCTGCTGGAGGCCGGAGACACGGATGCTCAGGCGGTCGACGAGATCCTGCGAGACCTCCTGTTCCGCCCGCGAGGAGACGTACCCCAGGGCCCGCGCCAGCCTCTTCCACACCGTCACCGTGATGTTCCGGACGATGGGCTGCTCCAGGAAGACGCCCTCCTCCTTGCGGTTCTCGGTCAGGTACCCGATGCCGTACTCGTGCAGGGCCTCGCGTGGCGAGCCGATCCGCGCCGTCCTGCCGTAGATCTGGATCTCGCCGCCGGTGACGCGGTCCAGGCCGAGGACGGCCTTGACCAGTTCGCTGCGGCCCGCGCCGACCAGTCCGTACAGGCCGACGATCTCCCCGGGGCGGACGCTGAGCGAGATGTCCTCATGGCCCGCCGCGGTGGAGACCCCCGTGAGGGACAGCGCCGGGGCCGCGGAGGTGTCCACCGTGCGCGGGGCCATGTCCGTCACCGCGTGGGTGCGGCCGACCATGAGGGTGACCACGTCGTCCTGGGTGTGCTCGGCCAGCGGGGCTGACTCCAGGACGGAGCGGCCGTCGCGCAGCACGGTGACGGTGTCGCAGACGGCGAAGACCTCCTCCAGCTTGTGACTGACGAAGACGACACACGTGCCGCGTTCCGTGAGCCGCCGGACGACGTCGAAGAGGCGGTCGGCCTCCTGCGGGGAGAGGGACGCGGTCGGCTCGTCGAGCAGGAGGACCCGGCTCTCGGTGTACAGGGCCTTCGCGATCTCCACCAACTGCTGCTGGGCGACCGACAGTTCGCGCACCGGACGGTGCGGATCGATGTCCAGGCCGAGTTCCGCGAGGCAGCGTTCGGCCGGGGCCGTCATCGCCTCCCGGTCGACCAGGCCCCGCCGTGAGGGCGGGTTCTGGAGCGTGATGTTCTCCGCCACGGAGAAGCCGGGGATCAGGTTGCGCTCCTGGTGGACGACGCCGATCCCGGCCCGGGCCGCCTCCAGTGGGGAGCGGAGATGGACCTCCTCACCGTCCCGTACGAGCCTGCCGCCGTCGGGGGTGTGCACCCCGGTGATCACCTTGATCAGCGTCGACTTGCCCGCGCCGTTCTCACCGAGCAACGCGTGCACCGAGCCGGCGGTCAGCCGCAGACCCACGCCGTCGAGAGCGCGTACACCGGGGAAGACCTTGACGATGTCCTCGCACTCCAGCAGGACGTCTCCCCGCAGGCCGTCACGGCCCGAGCCGTCCTCCGGCAGACCGTCCTCCGACAGGATCTCGCTCATCGGGTGCCTCCCGTCGTGGGCAGCGCCCCGGCCGGCTGCGGGCCGCTGTCCGGTGGCACGGGTGGGGTGCGTCCGGGCGCCCGGCCCTTCTTGTCGAGGTGGGTCTCGCGCATCCGGCCGCCGACGACCGTGCCGAGCACGACCACGCCGATGAGGAAGTTCACCCAGCTCGGGTCGAGCGAGTACTGGGCCCGCGCGGTGTCGATCAGGCGCATCACGAACGCGGCGAGCACCGTCCCGAACACGGCCACGGAGCCACCGGTCAGCGCGACCCCGCCGATGATCGGTGCCGCGAAGCTGGGCAGCAGCCAGTCGCCGCCGACACTGCGGTTGACGCCGGGCAGGGAGGCGGTGGCGGTCATCGCGGCGATGCCGACGAGCAGCCCCGACAGGGTGTGCGCGAGCACGATCTGGCGGTCGGTGGAGATGCCCGACAGCCTCGCGGCGAGCGGGTTTCCGCCGGCGGCCAGCAGCCGTCGGCCGGCGACCGTGCGGTACATGAACGCGGCCAGCAGTGCCGCCGCGACGAGCGCGGTGACGAAGACGAGGGGGATGTTCAGCGGCGCCGAGCGGCCGAGGTCGCGCAGCGTGGGGGAGTACCCGTCGATGGTGCGCGTCCCCGACAGCCGGTACTGCGCCCCGAGCAGGATCGTCATAGTGCCGAGCGTGACGATGAAGCCGTTGATCTGGGTGGCGACGATGAACACGCCCGTCACCAGCCCGATCAGGGTGGCGCTCAGCACGCCGATCAGCACGGCGAGGGCGGCGGGCACGCCGTGGTCGGCCATCAGCACGCCCATCAGGCAGGCGCTGAAGCCGCCCAGGGCGCCGACGGCGAGGTTGAGCTGCCCGACGCACAGGGCCACCATCTGGGCCAGTCCGATGAGGATCGGCGTGGCGAGGTACTGGAGGAAGGTGCGGAGCGAGGGCCCCTCGAAGAAGTCGCCGGACGAGGAGATCCCCAGCGCCAGATAGCCCGCCAGGACGACACACAGCAGGGTCATCGTCGTCGAGCGGGAGAAGCGCCGCAGCGCGGGGAGGGCGGCGGCTCCCCGGTCGTGGAGCGTGGTCATGTGGAGCGCACCACCTTGCGATAGGACAGGACGGTGCGTACCCGGTCCGCCGACAGAGCCAGCAGCAGGATGCAGCCGAGGTAGATGTTGAGGCTTTCGAGGCCGACCCCGAGCAGGTCGAGGCCCTTGCGGATGACGCCGACCAGCGAGGTGCCGAGCAGGGCGCCGATGACGGAGACGACCCCGCCGGTGAGCAGGGTCCCGCCGAGGACCGCCCCGAGGAACGAGGGCAGCATGAAGTCGTCGCCGATGGAGGCGCTGAACGTGCCGGTGCCGACGGCGGCCATGAACCCGGCGAGTGCGGCGAGCAGCCCGGACAGCCCGTGCGCCAGGACGATACGGCGGCCCGTCGGGATGCCGGACAGCTCGGCCGCGGCGGGATTGGCACCGGTGAGCAGCAGCTCGCGCCCCATGCGGGTACGGGCGTAGAGGAAGCCGAGCACGATGAGGGCCAGCAGCGTGAACTGGGTCATCTGCGGGATGGCGGGGGAGCCGCAGACGGGCCCGACACAGATGTCGGCGAGCGAGTAGGAGCGCAGCTCCGCGAGCCCGGCCGGCCTCGTGGTGAAGGCGGCGTTGTCGGTGAGGGACGAGTACAGGAGGGAGACCAGACCCAGCAGCGCGAAATCCATCGCCAGCGTCACCACGAAGGAACTCACGCCGGTGCGGGCGATGATCCAGCCGGTCAGCGCGCCGATGACACAGCCGGCGACCAGGCACAGCAACAGGCCCAGGACGAGGGGCAGATGGAGCCGGTCGTAGCCGAACCCGGCGAAGAGGGCGCCGAAGGCGGCCATGCGTCCGACGGCGAGGTTCATGTGCCCGATGGAGAGCACCACCATCTGCGCCAGGGCCACCACGGTCAGCGTCGAGATGTCCCTCAACAGCGGGAAGAGCACCAGCCGCGCGTCGAAGAACGCCGGCCGCAGGGAGCCGAAGAGGATGCTGAGCGCGACGATCAGCACCAGCAGCCCCAGCCGCTGGTTGACCCAGAACGGCAGCCGGTGGGCGGGGCGCGCTCCCTCGGTGGGGCGGTCCGTCCCGCTGTCGGGCTCGGTGACGGCGGCCGTCTTCACGACACCCTCCGGTCCTCGAGGGCGTCCATGTCCCAGTCGATACCGATGCCCGGCTCGTCGGGAGCCACGGCGAGGCCGTCCTGGACGGTCAGCTCGGTGCGGGTCACCGCGCGCAGCTGCGGGATGTACTCCACGTACGCGCCGTTGGCGATCGCGGCGACCAGGCTGACGTGCAGTTCCATGAGGAAGTGCGGGCACACCATGACGTTGAAGGTCTCCGCCAGGTGCGCCACCTTGAGCCACGGCGTGATGCCGCCGACACGGGCGACGTCGACCTGCACCACCGAAGCTCCGCCTGTCTCCAGGTAGTTGCGGAACTGCATCGGCGAGTACATCGACTCACCGACCGCGATCGGGATCCGCGTCGAGCGGGCGAGCGTCGCGTGGCCGCTGATGTCGTCGGCGGGCATGGGCTCTTCGAGCCAGTACGGGTCGAACGGCTCCAGCGCGGCGGCCAGTTGGACGGCACGGGACAGCGACTGCGACTGGTTGGCGTCGGTCATGATGTGCAGGGCGGGCCCGACGGCCTCGCGTACCGCGCGAAGCCGCTCCGCGTCCTCGGAGATGTGCGGCTTGCCCACCTTGATCTTGACGCCGGCCCACTGCGCGTCCTTCGCCGCGAGGGCTCCCTTGACCAGGTCCTCGGTGCTGAGGTGCAGCCAGCCGCCCTCGGTGTCGTACACCGGGACGTGCTGCCGGTGGCCGCCGGCCAGCCGCCACACGGGCTCACCGGCCCGCTTGCAGCGCAGGTCCCACAGGGCGGTGTCGACGGCGGCGAGCGCGAGCGAGGTGATGGCGCCGGTGGTCGTCGCGCGGGTCAGGCCGAACAGCTCCTGCCAGAGCGCCTCGACGTTGCGCGCGTCCTTGCCGGCCAGGAGTGGCAGGAGGTGGTCGCGCAGCAGCGCCAGTACGGAGGTTCCGCCGGTGCCGATCGTGTAGGCGTAGCCGGTTCCTTCGAGGCCGTCGGCAGTGGTCAGTCGTACGAGGATCGTCTCCTGCTTGACGAACGACTGCACGGCGTCGGTGCGGTCCGTCTCGACCGCGATGTCGGCCAGCAGGGCCGTGGCGTCGGTGATGATGCTCATGTGGTGTGGCGGCTTTCTTTCGTCCGTGGCCCGGGCGTTCAGCGGCAGTTGAGGTACGTGTCGGCGAACTGCTTCTTCAGCTCGGCGGTCTTGGCCTGCCGTGCGCTGTCGTAGTCGGCGACGTTCGCCTTCGTCACGACGAAGGAGCCGGAGTCGATGATCTGTCCGGGCTTCGCCATCGTGCACTGCTTGGTCTGGAGCAGCGCGAGGGCCCAGGTGCCGATCTCCGCCTGACCGACGGGGTTCTGCACGACCGTCGCGGTCACGGAGCCGTTCTTGATCGAGCTGAGGATCTTGGCGTCGTCGTCGATGGCCACGACCTTGGCCTTCGAACCGGCCTCCTGTACGGCCTCGGCGGCGGCGACCGCCGGGTTGTACGCGGTCGAGACGATGCCCTGGATCTTCGAGCCCTTGGCGGCGAGCAGGTCGGAGACCGCCTTCTGCGCGGTCTGCAGGTCCTTGTCGATGTCGGTGATGGTCTGCAGCAGCGTGACCTTGCCGCCGGTCTCCTGCACCGCCTTCTGTACGCCCTTCATCCTCAACTGGGTGTTGGCGTCGACGTTGTTGCCGGTGAGGTGGACCAGCGCGCCCTTGCCGCCCATCGCCTTGATGGCGGCCTGCGCGGCCTTGTAGGCGGCGAGTTCGACGTCCGTCGACAGACAGAAGTCGGCGTCGTTGGTGCCGCCGGCGGGGCAGGAGGCGAGCGAAGCGACCGCGAAGCCCTGGGACTTGAGGTCGGCGAAGGTGGAGTTGATGTCGGTCGGGGAGACCCCGAAGATGCCGAACGCGTTGTAGCCGCGGGCGGCCAGCGTCGACAGCAGGTCGTTCTGCTTCTGCTGGTCCCACTCGGCGGTCTCGTCGAACGTCACGTCCGCAAGCCCGAGGGTCTTCTTGGCCTCCGCGCCGGCCGTCTTCCAGGGCTGGAAGTAGGGGTGGGCTCCACCGGGCACCAGCGCGACCTTGGTCTTGGAGCCGTCGGCGAGTTCGGCAGACCCGCCACCGGTCCGCGCGGAGGCGGTGTCGGCCGCACCCGGGTCGTCCGAGTTCTTGATGGTGCAGGCGGCTGTCGAGGCGGCGAGCAGGAAGAGGGTGACGGTGGCTGACAGCACGGATCTACGGCGACGGCTCATGGTGCTTGCCCCACTTGAATCAAATAGGATTTCGGTTGTGCGTGATGCTGGGGGAGGGGTGATTGCCACGTCAAGACCCGTGCAACGATTGCCGCTCCGTCGTGATGGAGTGAGATCACATAGGATTTTGAGAGACGTCGTGACGCGTCGAGAGGAGTCGAGGGGCAGGCGGAAGGCCTGCCCCTCGACTGCCGGCCTCAGCCCGGGTCAGTCCGAGACGACGGACGTGTTGAGACCCTTGGCGTAGTGATTGCGCGCGATCCGGATGTCCGAACTGCCGTGGAAGACGAACAGCGGTGAGCTGTACGGCGGTTGATCCGCCTTGGCCAGCCGTCGGACCGTGTTGCCGGTGAAGGTGAACCCGCCGACGCTCTTGGCGTTGACCACGGTCACGTCACCGATGTCGAACGAGTTGTGCTCGACCGAGATGTTGCGGTGCACCGGGTTCGCCGGGTCGACGACCTGGTTGGTCGGCTCCACGAAGATGACCGGACCGCTGGGCCGCGTGAAGGAGTTGTCGCGGATCGTCAGGTTGGAGACCGGCCCGGACTCGTACCACTGGTAGGCGTCGGCGGAGACGTAGATGCTGGCCATGGACATCGCGTCGAACCGGTTGCCGGTGATCAGGACGGGCTTGCGGGTGGTGACGAGGATGCCCCGGGTCGGCACGTTGCGGAACACGTTGCCGGAGATGACGACCGACGGGGTGGCCGTGATGTTCTCGACCACCGTGCCGCCGATCTCGGTCCCGGCGGGGACCGGACGGTCGAAGGTGACGGTCATCGTGGTGAGCGGCTTGTCGTGGTCCATCCCGCTCGGCCCGTCGACCGCGGTGACCTTCGCGTGCGCCGGAGTCAGCTGGGTCATTGTGCGCTTGGTGGTGAACTCGACCTCGTCACCCGGGGCGAACTGCGGGAACCCGGCGGTCTGCGGGTGCTTGTAGGCGAGCGTGAGGGTGTTCGGTCCGGGCTGCCCGACGACTTCCAGGTAGGTGCCGTGGATGTTGATCGGGTCGTCGTGCGGGCCGTCGAAGACGCTCCGGGTGATCGAGACCTTGCCCTTGACTCCGGACATCTGCACGAAGTCCGCGAAGGAGGACGTCGAGCGGCCGGACTTCGGGTCGGGCGCGAAGTTCACCTTGTCGATGGAGATGTTCTCGCTGAACTGCCCCACCACGCCGAAGGACTGGAGGTAGTAGGCGTTCATCGAACGCATCGTGACGTTCTTGGACTCCCAGATGAAGGCGCCCGGCTCGGTCCGCTCGATGAGACGCATCTGGTAGACGAGCCCGGCGTCCGTCGGCTGCGTCGCGCCGTTGTAGTCGATGCGGATCTTGCGTCCGCCGAGGTCGGTGACGGAGGCGACGTCGTTGAACAGCGGGTTGTCCGCACGCCAGGTCTTCTGCGCCTTGGGGTCGTGGATCTGCGTGTACTGGAGCCCGTCCGTGCCCGACCAGTACGGCTGCCCGGTGACCGGGCTCTTCTCGCCGAGCCAGGTGATGTGCGTGCCGTTCACCTCGTACGGGCTGCCGGCCGGGATCTTCAGGACGCGGTAGGCGTGGCCGCCGGTGACGCCGGCGGTGGCGACGGTCGCGTCGATGACCTCGGGGGCCGCGTAGTCGAACGAGAAGTTCTGGAACGTCACATCGGTCGAGCGGATCGCCGCGAACGCCGTCTGCAGACCGTGGTAGACGAGCTTGGCCCCGCCGCCGTCGACGGTGACGTCGTGCATGTCCTCGACGAGCAGCCCGATCTTCTTGTCCCGGTAACGCTGGTCGGCGCCCACGGTGTTGGAGACGTACAGCTCACGCGTCTCCGCCCGCTCCGGGTAGATCTGGTAGGTGCCCTTGGAGAAGACGACCTTGACCGGCCGGTCGCCGTCGACCTTCTTGGCGTGCCGCAGCGCGGCGGCGAAGGCGGGCGCGGAGTCCTTCCTGCCGGTGGGATCGGCGCCGTAGTCGTCCACGTCGACCACCACCGGTCTCGCCTTGTGCGCTGCGGCCGGTGCCGCGACGACAGGACTGGCGGCACCTCCGAGCAACGCGAGCGACAACCCGAGAAACACGAACCGAGACTTTGGCATAGCCCCTCCGGAGCATCCATGAGTCATGAAACACCCAATGAATAGGTGAAGTTTCCGCCGAATGATCAGCCGAATCTCCGTGCAGAGTGTCTATAGATCCGATGTCTAGGTCAATGGTCCGGACGAGCAACCGCACCCGACACCGACGGTCGGGATCTCACTCCGTCTTCGGCGCCGCCGTGCTCGCGCGGATCACCAGCTCCGGGTCGAAGAGCAGCTCGCCGACGGGCACGTCACGGTTGCCGACCAGGGCGATGACGCTGCGGGCCACCTCCGAGGCCAGGCGGTCGGCCGGCTGGCGCACCGTGGTCAGCGCAGGGTCGACGAAGTCCATGATCATGGCGCCGTCGTAGCCGACGACCGACACGTCGCCCGGAACGTCGTATCCCTGCCGGCGCGCACCGCGGATCGCGCCCAGAGCCATGTAGTCGCTGGCCGCGACGATCGCCGTGGCGCCCCGGCCGAGCAGCGAGATCGCGGCGGACTGCCCGCCCTCGACGGTGTACGACTGCCGGACCACCCACTGCTCCGGATCCTCCACCCCGCGCTTGGCGAGCGAGGAGATGAAGCCGTTGACCCGGCGGTCGGCCGGCCGATTGCCGACCGGACCCGACGCCATGCCGATACGGCGGTGACCGAGCCGGTGGAGATGGTCGACGGCGAGTTCGGCGGCCAGCAGGTCGTCCGTGGAGAAGACCGGCGCCTCGCTCACGCCCTCGAACTGCCCGTTGATCCCGACGAACGGGATCCTGCGGGAGCGCAGGAGTTCGTACGCCTGCGGGTCCGAGCCCTCGATCGTGTTGCTGGCGGACAGGAACACGACGGCGGCCACGCCCCGGTCGGCGAGCGAGGTCAGGAAGTCCAACTCCTGTACCCCGCCCGGGAAGCACGGGCACACGACCGTCTTCAGTCCGTGCGGGGCGAGCGTGGACTCGATCCGTTCGCAGATGTCCGCGAAGAACGGGTTGGAGACGAGTTCGGTGATGACCGCGACGAGCTGTCCCCGTGTCTGCCGCTCGTACCCCAGGTCGGTCATCGCCTGCTCGACCGCCTCGCGCGTCCTGCGCGACACGCCCTGGCGCCGGTTGATGACGCGGCTGACCGTGGCCTCACTCACCTGCGCCCGGACCGCGACCTCGGTGATGCCGACCTTCATGCGGTTCCCTCCGCCGTCACTTGCAATGAATAGATGAAAACTTTCAGCCAGGTAGTCCACGGAAGATAGCAGTCAGTCTGCATGTCTTCCATGTTTCTTGCGCATGACCATTGAATCGCCTCTCCCGCCCCTGTTAGCTTTCCGCCACCACGCGGCCGTCCGCACCCTCGCCGTGACTGAAGACCCGGGAGACCCGATGAAGCCCTCCAGGCTCATGCTGCTCACCGCTGTTGCCGTGATCGTTCCGTTGGCGCCCGCGCTGTCGGCCACGGCTGCGGCGGACGGCACCTCCGCCGCCCGCCCCCAGCTGACCATCCCGGACCCCGGCTTCGAGAACGGCGGCACGGGCTGGACCTTCACCTCGGGCGCCGGCGTCGGCACCGGCAACCGGCACGGCGGCGAACGCTTCCTCTACCTCGACGCCGGCGCCGGCAAGAGCGGGCAAGTGACCGTCGTCGCGCCCAGGAACGGCAGTTACGACTTCTCCGCGTGGATCGGCAGCGCCGGCACCGGCGGCACCTACACGGTCAGACGCAACGGCCAGACCGTCCAGACGATCACGCTGCCGCAGCACCCCGGCTACGCCCGGTACACCATCAGCGGTGTCACGTTGAAGACCGGCGACCGGCTCCAGATCGAGTTCGGCTCCGGCACCGCCTGGGTCAACGCCGACGACCTCATGATCTCCCCGGCCGCGTCCGCCGATCCCAAGGTCACCTCGTCCGACCCCGAGGTCGCCGCGATGTTCGACTGGGCCAAGAAGAAGGCCAACAGCTGGGCACAACTGCCCGGCACGGTCGGCCCGGTCAACGTCGACGAGTACCAGGTCGGCGGCACCGGTGCCGCGACGTACGGGCCCACCTACTGGGCCGGATACGCCAACCGGAGCGCCTACTACTCCCGCGACATGACCCACCAGCTGGCCGGCGCGCACATCATCGGTCTCGACGACGAGAACGAGAACATGCTCCGCTCCTACGCGGCATCGGCCACCGCCGAGCACAAGTACTTCCCGGTCTGGTCACTCAACTTCGACGCCAAGACCTACCTCAGCATCGACTACAAGACCCCCGACAACTTCGTGCGCGAGGTGCCGGCCACCTTCGAACTCGTCGAGAAGGCGGCCCAGGCCTACCTCTGGACCGGCGACCGCAGGTACGTGGACGACCCGGCGCTGTGGGAGTTCTACCGGCATGCCACCGACCAGTTCATCGACCTGCACAACTCCGCCGTGGACAACGGCAAGGTCAAGGTCGCCGAGGGCACGGGCAACGGCATCTTCCAGGGCGCCGCGAGCTACAACGAGCAGGACGGCGACGGTCTCGCCGAGGCCGGGGACGGCATCGCCTCGGAGTACCAGGCGTACCTGGCGATGGCCGTCCTGGCGCGCGGCAAGGGCGACGCCAAACTCGCCAAGACGTACGACAAGAAGGCCGCCGACCTCAAGAAGTACTTCAACGACAAGTGGAGCGGCACCGGAACCGGCGCCGCCATGGTCCGCGCGTACACCCTCGCCGGCACCCCGGTCACCGGCTGGGGCAAGGAGAACAGCGTCTTCATGCCGATGAAGCAGATCATCGACCCCGGACCGCGCAACGACGCCTACCTCGACTACATCCAGCAGCAGGAGCTGGGCCCGGACGGCTCGCCCAACATCGAGTCGACGACGTACCTGCCGGACATGTTCTTCAAGAACAACCGCAACGACACCGCCTGGCAGTGGATGAAGAAGATCTACGGCGAGCGGGAGACCCAGCACATCAACTCCAGCCAGGGTCCCAACGGCGACTATCCCGAGGTGTCGTTCACCCTGGTCAGCCAGACCGTCCAGGGTCTGATGGGCATCACCCCGGACGCGCCGAACCACAAGGTGACCACCCAGTCCCGGCTGCCCTCCGGCATGAAGTGGCTCCAGGCGGCGGACGTCCCCATCGGCACGGGCTCGGTCACCGTCCGGCACGACGGCGCGACGAAGACCACGCTGACCAACAACGCGCGCAAGGGCTCCTACGAGTGGGAGGCCCGCTTCACCGGGGTCCACAAGAAGATCACCGTCAACGGTGTCGCGCAGCGCGTGCACATCAAGAAGGTCGACGGTGTGACGTACACCTACGCGACGCCGACGGTCCGGGCCGGGGCGACGACGGTGGTACGGGTCTCCGACTGACGCGGACGCCCGTCCCACCTGCCCCGGCACCGAGCCACCGGCGCCCGGCGGAGTCCGGCAGCCCGTCCTCTCGTCCCTGAGCCAGGGAGGACGGGCTGCCGGCCGTCCGGGCCACCGCGGTCAGCGGCGCTCCGGGTCCCTCTCGATCACGTTGTAGGGATAGGGCAGGCGCTGGTCACTGGCGCGGGTGAGCTGTTCGACGTCGGACGGGTCCAGGTCGAGGCCGGCCGCGCCCAGGTTGGTCTCCAACTGCTCCATCGTGCGCGCACCCACGATGGGCGCGGTCACTCCCGGCTGCTCCAGCAACCAGGCGAGGGCCACTTGCGCGGGCGCGAGACCGCTCCGCTCGGCCACCTCGTGCAGCGCGTCCAACACCCGCCAGGTGCGCTCCTCCTGGTTGTAGACGTCCCACCGCTCACCCCACCCGAGCTGCCCGGCGGTCTCCACCCGGGTACCGGACACCGGCCCCGACATACCGCGCCGGATCGCCCCGCTGAGCCAGCCGCCGCGCAGCGGGCTCCACGGGATCACACCGAGCCCCTCGTTGCGGCTGACCTCCATCAGCTCCCACTCGGCCTCGCGGTCGAGGAGGTTGTAGAGCGGCTGGAGACAGGTGAAGGGCTCCCAGCCGTTCGCGTGGCTGAGGTCGACGGCCTTCTGGAGCTGCCAGCCGGAGAAATTGCTCGCGCCCAGGTAGCGGACCTTCCCCGAGGTGACCAACGTGTCGAGCGTGGCCAGCGTCTCCCGCAGCGGGGTGCCCGGGTCCCAGGCGTGCACCTGGTAGACGTCGAGGTAGTCGGTGCCGAGCCGACGGAGGGTCGCCTCCACCCCGGCGATCACGTGGGCGCGGCCCAGACCACGGTCGTTGGGGCCGTCGCCCATGGCGTACCGGACCTTCGAGGCGACCACGACGTCCTCGCGCCGCCGCCGCTTCAGCCAGCGCCCGGTGATCTCCTCCGAGACGCCCGCGGAGTAGATGTCCGCGGTGTCGACGAAGTTTCCGCCGACGTCGACGAAACGGTCGAGCATGGCGTGGCTGGTGGCCTCGTCGGTCTCGCGGCCGAAGGTCATGGCTCCGAGGCAGAGCTCACTGACCCTCAGGCCGGTGCTTCCCAGATAGCGGTAGCGCATCGTGCGGTGCCTCTCGGTCGTGTCGGGTGGGGGAGGGCGCGGGGGCATCCGGGTCGGCGAGCGAGACGGACACCTCCTGGACGCAGTGGTCGGACAGCCCGCGCGGATCGCGGAAGCGGTAGCTGTGCACCCGTGCTCCGGCTGTGCTGAGCACCCAGTCCAGGCGCCACCAGCGCATGCCCGCACGGGCCTGCCACGAGACGGGGTAGAACCTTCCCGTCAACGGGACGGCGTCGACTCCCAGCGCGGCGATGTGTCGTACGTCGCCCACGGCGGGCGTGGTGTTGAAGTCCCCTGCGATCACAGCGGGGTTGGGGCAGTCGGCGACATCGCGCTGCAGCCCCGCGTACTCGCGCTCCCGGTCTCCCGCCCGCTCCCGGACGTTGCGGTAGAACTCCGCACGGAGCGGGTTGATGAGACGCAGTTGCACGGGGATGTGGACGTTGAAGGTGGACAGCACGCGATCCGGGCCGCCGGGCAGCCGCAGGTCCACACGCAGCACCCGCCGTGCCGCCGTCTCCACGGTCGCCGCCACCGGCAGCCGGGACAGGGTGACCAGACCCCGGGCGATGACCACCTCGTGCCCGGGGAACTCGGCGCGCAGTCGCGCCTCGTCGTCGATGAGGCGATACGTGCCGTCGAACACGTCGTTGTGGTACTCCTGCAACAGGTAGACGTCCGCGTCCAGTTCGCGCAGGAAGGCGTAGAACGGGTCCGCCTCCTTGGTCTGACACCAGTGCTGGGTGTTCCACGAGACGAGCTTCACCGCGGTGTCTCCGGGCGTCCCGTGCGGCTTTCGCAACGGCGCGCTCGGATGCAGCCCGCTCTGACGCGCGCCCGGCACAAGGGCGGCGCCAGACAGCACGGCCGCGACCGGATCGCCGGTCGCCCAGGCCGCGCCGACCAGAACGCACGGCACCGCGACGAAGAGCGGCGGCGGCAGCAGTGACGGCAACAGCCAGGCCCACCAACGCCCGTTGAGCAGCAGGTGCGCGCCCAGGAACACCGCCCAGGCCACCGCCGCCCACCGCACGAACTCTTCGATCACACCGGGACCTCTCGTGCGCCGCGCAACTCCTGGAACAGCCCGTCGTACGCGTCGACGCAACCCGCTGTGCCGTAACGGGCCCGCGCCGCGCGCATCCCCTCGGCACGGCGCTCCGCCGAGTACGCGACGACCTCCCTCAACGCGTCCGCCAGGGCGACGGCGTCACCGGTCGGGAAGAGCCGGCCGAACCCGGTGTCGGAGACGGGCACCCGCATGCCGGGCGCGTCGCTGGCGACGGACGGTACGCCCATCATCATGGCCTCCGCCTGGGAGATGCCGAAGGACTCCTCCGCCACGGACGGCAGTGCGAAGGCGTCCAACGACGAGTAGAACTCCGCCACTTGGGCGTCGTCCAGGAACCCGGTGAACCGGATCCTCGAGTCGTCCCCGGCCCGTTCGCGCAGTGCGCCGACCACGCTGCCCCCCGCCACCTTGGAGTAGTCCCCCGCGATCATCAGCCGTGCCTCGGGATCGGTCAACCGCCGGAATGCGTCGACCAGATGATGCAGACCCTTCTCCGGCGCGATCCGGCCAAGGAAACCGATGTGCGGGCCGTCGCTCTCCCGGAAGGTGGCAGAAGTGCGTTCGCGCTCCCGGCAGGGCGGTGCGATGGCCAGCAGGCGGCGTTCCCGCATGAGACGGAAATGGCGTGAATGCTCCGCGTGATCAAGGTTGTTGACGACGACGGCCGACGACCGGCGCAGGGCGGCGGCGACCGACGCGTCCACCACCGGCACTTGAAGGGCGGCCAGTCCACCCTTCGGCAACCACACGTCGTCGTGATGCGTGCACACCACGGGCGTCGAGCCGGCCAGCCGCGCGACGAGGCCGGCCTCCAGCATCGGCAGATGGATCTGGACCGCCCCCGAGTCGCGGGCGATGCGTCCGGCCAGCGGCGCGAAGCCCGGACTGATAGTGCCGCGTCCGATCCGGGCCACCACCGGTGTCCGGAACACCTCGACGCCGTTGAGCGTCTCCCGCGCCGGGTGGTCGCGGTCGTGCCGGGTGGCGACCACCGCGACCCGTCGGCCGCGCGCGGCCAGCCCTTCCGCGACCGTGCGGGCCACCTCGGTCAGGCCGCTCGTGTAGGGCAGGTAGTAGGTGAGGACGATCGTCACGTCGAAGCGCGGCGACCGTGCGGTGCGCCTGGTCATGAACCATCCTTGTCGGTGGTCGGGGCAGGGTCCCCGGAGGCGGGCAGGGAGAGCCGCAGATCGATCAACCGATGCGTGGACAGATCCGCGGGCGGGTCGAGCAGCGACTGGCGGTGCAGGCGCAGGGCGGGTGAGACGAACGCCCAGTCCAGCCGCCACAGGGCGGGGCCGCGCACCGGAAAGGTCGCCGGGTACACCGAGTCACCCTTCTCGGCCGCGTCGCGCAGGCCGTCGAACCAGCGCAGGTCACCGGTGCCGGGCAGCACGTTGAGGTCGCCGGCGAGCACCACCGGGTTCCGGTTGGCGCTCAAGTCCGCGCGCAGCGCCCGGAAATGGGCGTCGCGACGGTCGGACAACTGGTGCACGGACCGGTAGTAGGAGGGCGTGAGCGGGTTGCGGTCGACGTTCAGCAGGTCGGGCAGGTGCGTGTTGTAGAGGGAGAGGACGCGTCCGTCGACCCTGACGTCCGTGCGCAGGACGCGGATGTTCCAGTAGTCCGCCCAGTCCGTGTCGGGCGCGGCGAGATCGGTGGGGCGCAGGGCCTTCGTCCCGACGATGGGATAGCGCGAGAGGGTGAGGAACTCGCCCCGCGTCGCCACGTGGTATCCCGGGAACTCGGCCTTGATGCGGGCGAGTTCGTCGATGGGGGTGGGCCGTCCGGCACGGGCGTTCTCGTACTCCTGAAGCAGATAGACGTCCGCGTCACGGGACTTGAGATACGCGTAGAAGGCGTCCGTGTCGTTGTCCTGGTCCCAGAAGAAGGTGTTCCAACTGACCACCTTCACCGCGCCGGGCGGCACCGACCCCTCGCCGCGGAACAGGGCGCCGGGATGCAGGCCCGCCTGCCAGGAGCCCAGCAGCAGCGAGGTGAGGACCACGCCCACGGTGAGCAGACGCCGCCGGGCCAGGGCGGCCGGGACGAGCAGGACGACGGGGACCAACAGGCAGGCGAGCGGCGGGGCGAGCCCGACACCGTTCCACAGCCACCACCGCCCGCTGAACACGGCACGGCCGGCGACGAACAGGGTCCAGAGCACGGCGATGACCAGCAGGGCCGTGCCCGGCCAACTCCGTTTTCGGACCGGGCTGTTGGGCGCCGAGTTTGGTGGACTCTCGGCGGGGCCGCCCGACAGGGTCTCCGGCGGAGGTGCTTGAGTCATGCCGTGGCCTGTACCGCGTCGCCGCGCCCCGCCGGCTCGTACAGGCGGCGGAAGCGCTGCGATGCCAGGCACTGCACTACACCCACCCCCGCCCCGGCCGCGATGACCGCGTTGACGACGAAGTGCGCGAACACGAAGTACCCCGTGAACAACGGTCCTCTGCGGCGCAGAACGAAGCGGTACAGGGCCGTGTCGGCGAGGACCGAGAAGCCCAGCAGGGCCGCGGACAGCAGCAGCCACAGGGAGGAGAGGGCCGCCAGCGGCAGGGTGAGAATCGCCGACAGCGCGGCCACGCTGGCGCTCGCGCGCGGCCCGGTGGCGATGCCGCCCGGCAGGTCGCCGCGGCGCAGATAGAGCGGGATGTGCAGCCGGGTGCGGTGGAACACCTTGCGCAGCACCACCCGCCAGGTGTCGTCGTGGTCGTGCCGGCCGCGCACGGTGGTGGAGCTGTGGACCTCGTAGTGCGGGCAGAGCCGGGCGGCGTAGTCACCGTCCTCGGTGTGCCGCAGCCGGGGGTTGAACGGGCCGACTTCGGCGAAGACCTGGGCGGGCATGGCGAGGATCGCGGTGTGCACGGTACCGATGCGGCCCTCCGTCTCGGCCAGCCAGTAGTACTGATGGAGGCAGCGGTACTCCTCGATCAGACTGTCCCGGATGAGGGGTTCGGCGTCGTAGGTGCCGCACACGGCGCCGATGCGCGGATTCGAGTCGAGCAGGGCGACGGCGTTGGCGACGGCGTCCGGTTCCATGGCGACGTCGGAGTCGCAGAACACGATGATCTCGCCCCGGGCGTGGGCGGCGCCGGTGTTGCGGGTGGTGGCCACCCCGCTGTTGACGCCGGTGCTGATCACCCGCACCCCGCACGCCTCGGCGACGGCCACGGAGTCGTCGGTGCTGCAGTCGTCGACGAGCAGGATCTCCAGGGGCTCGTACGTCTGGGCCAGGGCCGCGCGCAGGCAGAGTTCGAGTGCCCGGCCGTAGTTGTAGTTGGGGATGACGACGGAGACAAGGGGCTTCTTCTGTGTCATGGGCAGAGCCGCACCTTCGAGCGGTCGGAGGAATCAGAACGGGCGGTGGGACAGCAGCAGGGCGACGGAGACGAGCACGCCCCACACGAGCGCGTTGACGAGCGTCGCCCGGTCGCGCAGCAGAACGCGGACCGGTTCGGCCCCGCCGTCCTCGACGAGCAGCACCTGTAGATAGCGGGCCAGTCCGAACACGGCGCAGGGGGCCGACAGCAGGACCACCAGAGGCGCCTTGGACGCGAAGACGGCGTCGTCCCGCAGGTAGCAGACGTACGACATCGCTGTCAGGACGGCCACCAGCACGACCAGGTGGTCGAGGAACGCGCGCGTGTATCCGCGCAGGGCGGGCCGGTGGGCCGGGCCCGCCGCACCCAACTCGTGCCGGCGTTTGCCGAGCGACAGCATCAGACAGAGGCAGAAGACGCACAGCGCGAGCCAGGCGGAGACCCCGCTGCCCAGGGCCAGCGCACCCTGTGCGAGCCGCAGCACGAAACCGGAGGCGACGATGAACGCGTCCACCAGCGGCACATGCTTGAGCCCGCGGGCATAGGCGAAGCTGATCAACAGATACACGGCGACGGGCCACCACCGCCACGCGGGCCCGACGAGCGCCCAGCCGCCCAGCGACAGCGCCAGCCCCCCGGCCAGTGCGGCGGCGGCCGCGACGGAGACCCGGCCGGAGGCGATCGGACGGCGGCGCTTGACGGGGTGCAGCCGGTCCCGCTCCCGGTCGGCCAGGTCGTTGACGACGTAGACGAGCGCCGAGGCCAGCGTGAAGCCGACCACGGCCCAGCCGGTGCGCAGCAGTGCGGCACCCGACCAGGGCCGCGCGTCGAGCAGGGCCAGCGGCACCACGGCGAAGTTCTTCACCCACTGGTGCGGGCGCAGCAGTGCCAACAGGTCGAGCAGGTAGGGGCGGTGCCGGACGGGCGCCTCGGTGAGAACAGGAGCATCCGGCGGATCGGGCGGTTGGGGTGGGACCGCCACCACGCGCGCGGGCGCGGGTGAGGACTTCGTGGTGTCCACGGCATGGGCTCCAGAGGGTCTCAGAAGAACACCTTGGCGAGGCTCAGTGCTCCTTGGCGCCACGGCTCCCGGCTCGTCCGGCCCTTGCCCGCGGAGTGCCCGCCGGCCCGCCGCTGGGTGCGCCACCAGTCGTACGTGCGCAGGATGGCGTCCTGGTTGGACTGCTCCGGCTTGAACCCGAGGCGTTCCCGGGCGCGGCTGATGTCCACGTAGGAGTCGTCCAGAAGCTTGAAGAGCAGCCGCCCGTAGACCGGTGACAGACGGCCGCGTTCCAGCAGCCGCAGCACGCTCAGGGCGGGGGCGGCGGGCAGGGAGACGAGCCGTTTGCCGTGTCCCGCCGCGTCGAGCACGGCCTGGAAGTCCTCGCGCAGCGTGCCGAATTCGGCCGCGCCCAGGTTGTACACGTCGTTGGCGGTCTCCGGATCGGCGTGCAGCGCCAGCACCACGGCGTCGACGAGATCGTCCATGCCGAACATCTGGATGCGTACGTCGCCCCGCCCCAGGACGGGGAAGTTGCGGCCCTCCTCGGCCCACTCGAAGAGCATCGAGAACAGCCCCATCCGTCCGGGGCCCAGGAACGTCTTGGGGCGCAGCACCGACAGGCACATGCCCCGGGCCCGGAACTCCTCGCAGACCTCCTCCGCCTCGGCCTTGGCCCTGCTGTACGGGTCCACCGGTTCCCGCGGATGCTCCTCGGGTGTCGGTACCTGCTTGGGGAGGCCGTAGACGGCCGTCGAGGAGATGTGCACGACCCGGCCGACACGGGCCCGGTGCGCGGCGGACAGGACACTGCGGGTGCCGTCGACCGTCACCGAACGGATCTGGTCGGCGGGGTAGCTGGGCAGCGCCGCCGCACAGTGCACGAGTGCGTCGACGTCGTCGAAGGCCCGGTCGAGCGCGGCGGCGTCGCGGATGTCGGCGACGACGTGCCGCACCCCCTGCGGGGACCGCGCCTCGTCGATCACGTCGATGCCCACGACGTCGTGGCCGTCGGCGGCGAGCCGGGCCACGAGATGCGAGCCGAGCATGCCGGCCGCGCCGGTCACCGCGATGGTCAGGCCGCCCATCGGGACACCGCCTTGTCCTTGAAGAAGGCGCCGAGCAGCCGGTTCATGCCCTTGGCCAGCGTCTTGTCCAGGGCGTCGAGGAAGATCTCGACCTCCTCGGCACCCGCGACGAGCGAGGGTGCGGCGACCAGCGGGCTGCGCCCGTTGAGCGTGTAGTACATGTACACGTCGTGGTCGTGGTACATCGCGTTGACGACCGCGCAGGTGATGACCTTGGTGCGCAGCAGCGGGTCGCGCGCCAAGCCCCCGGGCGCGAGCTTCGCGGCGAGATCCAGGAGCCTGGGGCCGCCGTCGAGGAAGATCCCGTACAGCGCGCCGGCCCCGCGGATGTCGGCGATCACGTCGGGGTACTGCTTGCGCAGCCGCGCGAGTCCCGGCGCGAGGACACGCTCGATGGCACGGGCCCGGCCCGGATAGTCGTCATCGACGGCGATGTTGACGGCCTCGATGGCGGTCGCGGTCTCCTCGCCGAATCCGTAGTACGTGGTGCTGGTCGACTGGAGCATGGCATCGCCGAGGCTGTCGTACGCGGCCCGGAAGATCGGCTCGCGCGCCACGAACGCGGAGATCGACGACTTGCCGCCCCCGAAGGACTTGGACGTGGTCACCACGTCCGGCACCAGACCCGGGTAGCGCATGAAGTGGAAGAGCGTGCCGGTCTTGCCCCAGCCGGTGTAGATCTCGTCGAAGATCAGCACGATGTCCTCGGCTGTGCACAACTCCCGCAGCCCGCGCAGGAATTCCTCGGAGCACTCCGTCATGGTCGAGGCGGAGAAGGGCTCGATGAGGATGGCGTACGTGTCGCAGCGGCCCTTGGCGTCACGCGTCGCGTCGACGGCCGCGCGTACGGAGTCCAGATCGCCGTAGCGGAACGAGGCGACGCCAGGGATGCCGGGGAAGGCGAAGCTGTTCTGCGCGCTGCCGGTCAGGCTGCCGGAGCCGAGCAGCTTGCCGTGGAAGCTGATGTCGGCGTGCAGGATCCGCTGCCGGCGGCCCCGGTGGTACTTGTACGCCAGCTTCACGGCGCCCTCGACCGCCTCGGCACCCGAGTTCGGCAGGAACGACATGTTCAGGTCGCCGGGCAGGAGTTGGGCGAGATTGTGGCCGAGCGCGGCCACGTACGGCGAGAAGTACGTCTTGTGGACCTCCATCCTGCGCTGCTCCTGGAAGCGCCGGCGCGCGGCGAGGATACGGGGATGGTTGTGGCCGTGGCTGAGCACGCCCACTCCGCCGGTGAAGTCCAGGATGCGGCGCCCGTCGCGGGTGTGGATCCACGAGCCCTCGGCACGGTCGACCAGTTCCCGGCCGAAGCCGAAGGAGGTCATCAACGCCACCTGGCTCTTGTTGATGTGGGCGCGATACAGGTCGTGGACCTGGCGCACCGGCATCTGTTCGCAGTCGTCGACGGTGAGCAGGCGTCCGTCGGAAGTCATGCGGTTCCTTCCTGAAGCGTGGTTCGGGGGGATCGCAGGGGGCCGACGGCGCGTGCCCAGAGCAGCGCGCCGCCTGTGGCGGCCACCTCGCTCAGCACGCAGACCACTCGGCTGGTGATCGCCGCCGCGGTGGCGGCCGACAGCGGCAGGACCGGGCTGAGCAGCGCGAGCAGGACCAGCTCGCGTGCCCCCCAGCCGTCGGGCAGGACGAAGGCCAGACTCCCGGCGACGGTGGCGAGGGCGAACCCGCCGACGCACACGGGCAGGGAGGACAGCAGCGGCGCCCCGAACAGCACGGCGATGGCCCACAGATGGAGCCCGGACACCACCCAGGACACACAGGCCCAGCCGATCGAGGCGCGCACGGTCCGGGGCGAGCCCTGTACGGCCGACGCGGGGCGCCGGGCCAGCCGCATGGTCAGGGCCACCAGTCCGTTGACCCAGCCGGGCCACGCGACGGCGGCCGCCGCGAGCAGGATCAACGGAGCCAGCACCCAGGCCTGGGCACCCAGCACGGCCGGCGCGACCAGCAGACCGAAGGCGGCGCCCGTACTCGTACCGATGACGAGACCGAGCCCGAAGGCGGCGATCATCTGCTCGGGGGCGATCCCGACGGCCTTGCCGAGCTGGACATGCGCGAGGACACCCCAGACCCGGCCCGGTACGAACTTGCTGATGACCCCGATGAAGAAGATCCGGGCCGCGTCGGCCGCCCGGATCCGTCGGCCCCCGTCCGAGAGCAGTACCCGCCACGACAGCATCGACAGACCCAGACCGACGGCGTTCGCCACCAGCGCGGCACCCAACAGCAGCACACCGCCCGGCCGTTCCGCCGCCTGCGACACCTCGGTACTGGCGCCGCGCACGGAGCCCCCGACGGCGAAGACGGTGGCCGCCAGCAACGCCACGGCGACGACGACACGCAGCACGCGGGAGCGCAGGGACGGCCGCTCACCGACGTCCGGCACCGCGGCGGCGGGCTCGTCCCGCTCGGTGCCGGTCACGACGGGATCACCGCTGAGGCACGGTCCCGGCCCCGTACGGACGGGCCGAAACCGGGGTCCAGGACCCAGCGCACACCGCCGTGCAACGCGCCGAGCACCAGGGCAAGATGCACGGCGAAGTGGACGCCGGTGAACCACACCAGGAACGCGACTCCCTTGCGGCGGGCCACGAAGCGAGACAGTCCCGGATCCGCCATGGCGAAGGCCAGCGCGCAGGCCAGCGGCACCGCCAACAACCAGAGGCTGACGAACGCCAGCGGCAGGGTGGCGGGGACGAGCGCCGCCGCCAGCACACCGCGGGTGGGGTTCGCGCGCAGTCCGCCGCCGCGCCGGCGTTCCACCGCGGCCACGGGGATGAGGAGTTGGGAACGCCGGTACTGCTCGGCGAGCATCGGCAGGAACCGGTCCACGTCGTCATGCCGGCCCGCCACCGTCTGCGTGAGGCGGATGCGGTGGGTGACGGCCAGCCGGTCGCTGTACTCGACGTCCTCCGAGTCCCGGAGGTTCTCGTCGAAGGGGCCGACCTCCTCGAAGACCCGACGTTCGATCGCGGCCATGGCGAAGAAGGCGGTCCCGACGAGCCCCGCGCTGCGGCGGCGCCAGAAGTGCGCGTGCAGGCAGTGGTACACCTCCACGGGACCGTCGTCGAAGAGGGGCTCGGGAGCCACGATCCCGTGCACGCACCCCGTCTCCGGTTCGCTCAGGAGCAGATCGACGGCGTTCTCGATGGCGTCGGGCTCCAGGGCGATGTCGGAGTCGAGGAAGAAGAGGATCTCGCCCCGCGCGGTCGAGGCGCCCTGGTTCCGCGCCGCCGACACCCCGCCGTTGTCCGGGCGGGCCACCAGGACACAGGGGAACGCGCGGACCACCTCGCGGGAGCCGTCGGTGCTGGCGTCGTCGACGACCACGACGTCCAGAGGCGCGAGGGTCTGCGCGTACACGGACTCCAGACAGGCCCGGAGCGTCTTCTCGTAGTTGTAGTTGGGGATGATCACCGACACGGTGGGGCGTACCCGTGACATGGCGGGTCAGGTCCTTTCCGTCGGGGCAGTGAGCGCAGATCCGGCAGCCCGAGGGCCGAGAGACACCAGCCCCGCGGTCCGGGCCCGGTGGTGAGAGAGGCGAGGAGGAAGTCGAGAGCCGCCAGTTCGGCATGCAGGGGATCGAGGCTCTCGATGAAGAGCGCGGCGTGCACCGCGCGCCGCCGGCACACCACGGCGTGCAGATGCGCGGGGCGCGGAGCCGGCAGACGACTGTCGTGGCACGCCGACCCCAGCCACAGGACGACTTCCTCGGGAGGCCAGGCATCCGGCTGCGGTGGGACGAGCGGAACGAGCAGCGCGGTCACGAGGCGCACGGATTCGGTTTCCCTGTATCCGGGTCACGCCCGTGAGAGCCCGTCCGGGCGGCCGCCCGGCGCGGCCGACGCAGTCACGGCCGACGCGCCCGTCCGGCAAGGGCGGAAGGCCGGGCGACAGAACCTGCGCATGGGGATCTCCTCGTACGAGAGGCGGGGGAACGGACGGCAAGCGCAAGGGACGTGCGGGCCCCCGGCTGTCCACGAGCCTGCGGGTACGGACTGCCGCGCCGCTACGGTTCCCGGTGGCCGCAAGGTGCGAGGCAGCGGACTGCCACGCGCGATCACCGCCGACAGGCCGTTCCCACCGAGGTCGGCGGCGCGGTGGCAGGGGGCGGACAGTCCCCTTGTGGCCAGCGTCGCCGTAAGCGTGGTTCGATACGTCGAACACCGCGACGACCTGCTGATCTCTGCTCCGGCAGGCCGAAAAGGCCCTCAGGGCACGGAGCATTCTGGTCTAGACCTGTAACTGGGTGTCGCCATACACTCACGCCTGGCATCGCCCGGGGCCCTGCCCCGGCACGCAACGGTGGACGATGGCGGGGGAGCCGGAAATGTTACAGGTGCTGGGACTTGATGCGCGGACGGAACTTGTCTTCCGGCTGGTTCTGGAGGAGCCGGGGCTGAGACTGAACGAGATCATCACCCGCCTCGGCCAGGACGAACAGCAAGTACGGGCCGCGCTGGACCGATTGGCCGAGCTCTGCCTGCTCGACAGCCACGACGACACGGACTCCGAACAGGCGGATCCGGCCTTCCACGCCGTCGATCCGGCGGTCGGCCTGCCGTACTTCCTCTCGCACCGGGAGGCCGAACTGGTCAAGGAACAAAGGCAGTTGGAGGTGGCACGCGAGATCGTCTCCACGCTCGCCGTGGGCAACACCCAGGAGAAGGGCCACAAGAAGGGCCGCCGGTTCGACGTCATCAGACGCCTGGAGGGCCCTGAGGCGGTTCGTGAACGCCTTGTCGAACTCACCGAGTTGGCGCGCGTCGAGTGCCTGTCCGTGCTGCCGGCCGCCTCGCGGGCGCCGGACATCCTTGCCACCGGCCGGCGCCTCGGCCGCCAGGCCCTGGAGCGAGGGGTCCGCGTCCGCAGCATCTACCAGGACAGTTTCCGCAACGAGCCCACCGCCCTGCGCCACGTCGACATGCTGGGTGAACTGGGCGCCCAGAGCCGTACGTTGCCCGTCCTGCCGATCGCCATGGCCGTCGTCGACAGCGAGGTCGCCGTCGTCCCCCTCGACCCCGACGACGGCCGGGCCGGCGCCCTGGAACTGCGCAGCGAGGGCGCGGTCGCGGTGGCCCGGTCCCTCTTCGAGAGCCTGTGGGCATCGGCCACACCGGTCGGCCCCGAACCCCCTCGCGACACCAACGGCCTGACCCCGCAGGAGGACGAACTCCTCGCCCTGCAGGCCAAGGGGCACACCGATGCGACGGCCGCCCGCCTGCTGGGCATCTCGCTGCGCACGGTCCGCCGGATGAACGCCGCCCTGGCCGCGAGGATGAACGCCCGCAGCCGCTTCCAGGCCGGTGCGGAGGCGGCCCGCCGGGGCTGGATCTGACCTCCGTCACCCTCGCCGATCGCCGGCCCGGCGCCCGATGGACGCCGGACCGGCGGATCCGTAACCACGAACACGGTGAGGCCCGTTCACTTCCGTGCTGGGTTCTTAAGCGCGCGTTAAACGGGCCTTATGCGTTCGTGGACTTCCGCCCGCTCCTCAAGTAGCCGCAGGTCAGCGGAGTTTGGTGCCTTCGCGATCCGGTTGGCGGGAGCAACGATCGTGCGTATCGTCGGGCCCCGTCGACGGCGCACGGCGTGCGGTTGAGAGCGCTCTTAGGTCGCGGTGCGAACACACGCGGGCGGTGCGCCGTCACGGCTCGGCCTGAACGCCCCCCACAGACAAGGTGAGTTCCCGCCATGACACCCCGTCACCAGCGCAACCTGACCCGACGCAAGATGATGTTCGCCCTCGGAGGCGCGGCCGTGGCCGCTCCTGCCATCGCCGCCATCGCTCCGCACGCGTTCGCCGACCAGGCGGCGGGCGAGGCCGCAGCGGCAGCGGGACCGCTGCCCGTGACCGTCGTCAACAACAGCGGCTCGTTCGACAACGCCTCCGTGCACCTGTACGTCGTGGGCAACCTGGGCGGCCGGCAGGTCAGGCTCACTCCCGAGGGTGAGGCCGTCCCCATCGCGGTCTCCGACAACGGCGCCGACGGATTCACCGACTACGCGATCCCGCTCGCGGGCAGCGGCAGCACCACGCTGTCCCTGCCGTACATGTCGGGCCGCATCTATGTGGCACTGGGCCAGAAGCTCAAGTTCAAGGCCGTGACCGACGGCAACGGCGCCGCGGCCCTCCAGTACCCGGCAGGGTGGGTCGAGTCGGACCCCAACTACCAAGTGCTGCACGACTGTGCGGAGTTCACGCACAACGCCGACGGCATGTTCTGCAACACCACCATGGTCGACATGTTCAGTGTGCCGATGAGCATCCGGCTCACCGGCGACAAGGACCAGACGACAGGCACCCTGCGCGCGGGCGGCCGGGCCGCCGCCTTCGCCGCGGTCAAGCAGATCGAGGAGTTCGCTCCGCTGATCGTCGACGACACCCGCATCATCGCTCCCGGGCACGGCCTGGACGCCGGCATCTTCGCCAAGGACTACTTCGCGCCCTACATCGACGAGGTGTGGAGCACGTACACGGGCAAGGATCTCAAGGTCACCACCAACGCGGGTACGTTCACCGGCCGGGTGCGCGGCGACCGCCTCACCTTCGACGGCCCGGCCTCGGTGTCCTTCGCCAGGCCCACCACCCGTGACGTCCTCTTCTGCGACGGCAATCTCGCCGCACCCAACGACGGCACCACCGGACCGGTCGCCGCGGTCCTGGGGGCGGGCTTCAACCGGTCGACGCTGCTCAGCAGCAGCGACCAACCCACCACCGACCCCGCCGCCTTCTACCAGGGCGACCTGACCAACCACTACGCGAAGGCGATCCACGCGGCCACCGAGGACGGCAAGGCCTACGGGTTCGCCTTCGACGACGTGGCGGACTTCGCCTCCTACATCCAGGACACCGCCCCGACGGGTTTCACCCTGACGCTGTCCGCGTTCTGACACCTGCCGCTGCTGCGGGCCGAAAGGGGAGGCTGACGGCCCGCAGCAGATCGGATCCGGCTCGGCGGATCACACGTCCCGGATCACACTCCCCGGATCACGGGAACTGCGTGATCTTCGAGGGGACGGTGTCCGTGCCCGAGGTCGGCGCCCCGGTGTCGTTCACGACGTGCGCGTACTGGCCCTTCCCGCCAAGGGAGATGACCAGGATGTCGTGCAGCTTGATCCCGGTCTTGACGGGCACCTGGAAGCCGTGGTGCTGCACGATCGACGGGTCGGACGTGTAGTTGCAGTAGCTGCCCAGACCCCAGGCCTCGTGCACGTTCACCGTGTCGGCGACCTTGTAGGCCGCGTAGCCGACGATGCCGTCGTGGGTGATGGCGGCGGAGTTCGGCGCGTCGTAGGCCTTCTCGTTCTGGAAGAAGATCGTGCGGCCGCGCTCGCCGCTCCAGAGCACGTCGTACTTGTTGAAGTGCTCCACGAACAGGCCGGTTGCCAATACGTCGTCGCCGTTGACCTTGAGGCCGTAGTCGGCCCGGTTGGTGTCCCAGCCGACGCCGTCGCCGTGGTCGGCGCGCCAGATCCAGGTGTGGTCGATGACGACGTCGTCGCTGTTGACGACCACGGAGTTGGTGGCCAGTCCGGGACCGGCACCGCCGATCCGGACGAACACGTCCTGCATGGTGGTCGGGTTCGCCGAGTGGTCCGCACCGGCGCCGGCGGGGCCGATCTGCAGCAGCGTGTCGGAGTTGGCGGCACCGGCGTCGATGAGGAATCCGGCGAGCCGGACACCGTCGACGTCCGCCACGTGCATGGCGTCGACGCCCCCGTCGGGCACGATCGTGGCCAGGCCGAGCCCGAGCACCACGGTGTTGGCCCGCGTGACGTTGATCGTCTGGTCCAGGTGGTAGACGCCGGGCGTGAACAGCAGGTTCAGGCCCTGGGCGAGCGCGGTGTTGATGGTGGCGGCCGTCGCGCCGGGCTTGACGACGTAGAACTGGCTGAGTGGCAGCGAGGTCCCGCCGGCGTTGGCGGGCCAGGACACCCCGCGCGCGTTGGTGCGCTTGCCGGGCACGAAGACCTTGTAGTCGTTGCCGTCGAGGTAGAGGAACGGCTTCTCGCGGGAGGTCGGCGTGGTGTCCAGCGTGGTGTACGGGCCGGTGTCGAAGTTGGTGGCAGGGGCGCCCTCGACACCCGTGAACGTCATGTTCCACACGCCGTTGGTCCAGCCGCCGACCGAACTGTCGCGCGTGTACCACTGCTGCTGCGAGTACGGACCGACCGTACCGTCGATCTTCGAGTCGGCGATGTATCCGCCGGAGGCCCAACCGTAGCCGTTGGGCGCGAGGTTGAGCCCGCCCTTGACGTGGATACGGCGGAACGGCGCGGCCTGCGCGACGGCCCAGCGGTCGGTGCCGTTGGACGGCGTGATTGCGAGGTTCTCCGCCGAACGCCAGAAGTTCTGCGTCGCGTTGCCGTTGAACCAGCCCGCGTCCACGGTGATGTCGCCGTTGATCTGGGTGTCGTCGGGGTTGAGCCCGAGCCCGGAGATCGAGGTGTAGAAGCCGAGTTGGGCGTTGATGCCGTTGTAGGTGCCCGGCTTGAGGAGGAACTGGTAGCGCCCGGAACCGAACTGCGCCGACTCCTGCTGCGCGAAGACCTGGTCGAACTTGGCCTGGAGGTTGGGGGTGGAGGGGTCCACGACGATCACGTTCGGGCCCAGGTCACCGCCGCCCTCGACCGGGGGAGTGCCACCGGATCCGGTGTGGACGGCGAACTCCCAGAGCGAGTAGCCGTAGCCGGTCGCCCGCGCGGTGCCCAGGACCCGGACGTACTGTCCCGAACCGCTGACGTCGTAGGAGGCCCGTCCGCCGGTCGCGCCGGTCACGGTCTTGAGCGTGTTCCAGTTCTGCCCGTCGGTGGAGGCCTGGATCTGGAAGTCCCTGGCGTAGGCGGCTTCCCAGTTCAGGTCGACCTTGCAGAGGTCCTGGACGGAGCCCAGGTCCACGCGCAGCCACTGCGGGTCGGAGGCCTGGCTGGACCAGCGGGTGCCGTCGTTGCCGTCGAACGCGGCGGACGCCGGGGTGCCGGCGTTCTCCGTCGAGGAGGCGGAAGCGGCTTTGCCCTGGGCCGAGTTGGCGGTCGAGCAGGTGCCGGGCTGGGTGGTGCCGGTGGTGCCGAAGACCTGGAACTCCCAGACGGAGTAGCCCCATTGGGTCGCCCGGTGCACACCCTGCAACCGCACGTACCGGCCCTGACCGGAGACGGCGAGCGTGTCGAGGCCGCCGTCCCCACCGGTGACGGACTGCAGGTCGGTCCAGGTGCTGCCGTCGGACGAGGCCTGGACCTTGTAGTCCTTGCCGTAGGCCGTCTCCCAGTTGACGACGACCTGGCTGATCGTCGCGGAGGTGCCGAGATCGACCTGGAGCCACTGGTCGTCGGTCGCCGCGGACGACCACCGCGTCCCGGTGTCGCCGTCGACCGCGGAGGCGGCGGGCGTACCGGCGTTCTCGGTCGAGGAGGACGTTGCCGTCCTGCCCTGGGAGAGGTTGGTGTCGGCGGCCGAGGCCGTCGGCGACTGGATCGTGGGCAGGGTGATCAACGCTGCCGTGGCGGCGAGCGCGACACCCAAGGATCTGAGTCTCATGCCATGTTCCTCTACGGGTGAGGTGCCTCTGGAAATGAGGTGAAGGACCGCCCACCGGCCGACGCGGTGCCATGTCGGTCGAAGGCTGGATAAAAGCGGTCCATGGCTTAGTTCAAGACTTGATTTAACTGATGACTTCGCCTGTACGACAACCCCTCGGAACCAGAAATCCTTCAAGTAGTGGACTCTGGGGGTGTGTTGATGGGTCGACCGGGGCTTATCGCACGATGTCGACGAGGTGGGGCACCACACGCGTCAGCCGCACCACACCCCAGAGGATCAGGCCCGCGCCGATCGCCTCGGGCAGGAGCCACCAGCCGGTCCGGATCGTCTCGTCGAACAGGACCACGCCCAGCAGCAGGCTCACCGCCGCGTCGCCGATCGTGAGCGCGGGCTGCGAGGCGGCGAGCGGACCGGCCTGGAGGGAGTTCTCCAGGAGCAGGAGTGCGGCGATGCCGGTGAGTGCGAAACCGTAGGTCTGCCAGGTGGTGAGGAAAGCCGGCAGGCCCGAGTCGGCGAGACGGCTCGTGGCCGACTTCATGAGCGCGGCGGTCAGCGCGTTGCCGATCGCGGCACCGGTCGCCAGGGTGGCGGCACGGAAGAGCGGCGAGGTCGAGGACTGTGCGAGCAGCACCGCGGTGACGATCGCGCCCAGGGTGAGGATCAGGACCGGGATCCAGCGCAGCATGGACGCCTGCTCCCTGTTCCCCGCCGGAGCCGCCGAAGCGAGCAGAAGGGCCAGCCCGGCGACCACGCCGCCGACCGCCCACCAGCCCTGCGAACTCAGCCGCCGGTGCAGCAGCGGCGCCGCGATGAGCAGGGCGAAGGGCAGTTCCAGCATGAAGAGGGGCTGGACGAGGGCCATCGGTCCGTTGACCAGGGCGAGAGCCTGGAACAGGGCGGCACCGGTCACTCCGGCGATCCCGACGGCCCAGGCGGGACGCCGTACGAGAGCGAGCAGCAGGTGCACGCCGCCGCCCCGCGACACCGTGGAGGCGGCCTTGCGCTGGAATGCCGTCCCCACCGCATTGCTGACGGCGCCCAGGACGGCGAAGAGCACGGCGAGCACCATCAACGACTCCATGGTGGGGTGAGTGCTCTGTAGAGCAGCGACACGGCCGTGTTTCACGGTAGACGTCGATCGGGCGGGAGGCACTCTCGTCGTCGTGGCCGCGCGGGAGGCACCCTGGTCGTCATGGCCGTGCGGCACCTCCGCGCGCGGGAACACCCGTACATCCGGTCTGGTTATAACGTCGACGAAGGTTCGACCACGAAGGAGTGTCTGATGACAGCGGGAACCGAACGAGCCGTGCTGGCCGGCGGTTGTTTCTGGGGCATGCAGGATCTGATCCGCAAGCTGCCGGGCGTGGTCTCCACTCGGGTCGGATACACCGGTGGCGACACGCCGAACGCCACCTACCGCAACCACGGTGATCACGCCGAGGCGATCGAGATCGTCTTCGATCCCACCGCCACGAGCTACCGGGACATTCTGGAGTTCTTCTTCCAGATCCACGACCCGAGCACGAAGAACCGCCAGGGCAACGACATCGGCCGCAGCTACCGTTCCGCGATCTACTACACCGACGCCGAGCAGCACCGCGTCGCGCTGGACACGATCGCCGACGTGGAGGCGAGCGGCCTGTGGCCCGGCAAGGTGGTCACCGAGGTCGAGCCGGTGGGCGACTTCTGGGAGGCGGAGCCGGAGCACCAGGACTACCTGGAGCGCTACCCGAACGGCTACACCTGCCACTTCCCGCGCCCGAACTGGAAGCTTCCGCGCCGCTCCGAGGCGACGACCGGCTGACGACAACCGGCTGACGTCCCGCGCCGATGTCAGAGGCGGGCCCTAGCGTTGTCCTCCAAGGAACGGAAACCAGTCCCCGGAGGACAGCGCGATGACCTCGACGCCACAGAAGATCACCACTTTCCTGATGTTCGAGGGCAGGGCCGAGGAGGCGCTGACCTTCTACATGTCGCTGTTCGAGGACGCCGAGATCGTCGACATCTCCCGCTACGGTGCCGACGGCCCCGGCAAGGAGGGCACGGTCGAGCGCGCCACGTTCGCGCTCGCCGGACAGCGGTTCATGTGCATCGACAGCTACGTCAATCACGCCTTCGGGTTCACCCCGGCCGTGTCACTGTTCGTGGACTGCGATTCCGAGGCCGAACTGGACCGCCTCTATGCCGCCCTCGCCGCGGAGGGCACGGAGCTCATGCCCCTGGGCTCGTACGGCTTCAGCGCCAAGTTCGGGTGGGTCAACGACCGCTTCGGGGTGTCCTGGCAGCTGAACCTGCAGGAGTGACAGGGGCGCTTCAGCCGGCCGCCGCCGTTGTTTTCGTCGTCGCGCCCGCCAACTGCTCGCGGTGCGCCCGGGCCCTGGCCATCAGCCTGTCGAGCGTGTCCCTTGTCTGCACGAGGTCCGCGATGTGCGTGGAGAGCCGCTCGCGCTCCAGTGCCATCCGTTCCAACGCGGAGTCGGAGTTCTCCTCGCTGGGTGCGTCGACGCAGGGCAGCAACTCGGCGATCGTCCGGCTGGACAGGCCCGCGGCGTACAGCGCCTGGATGAAGGCGACCCGCTCGACCTCGTTGTCCGAGTAGTGCCGCTGCCCGCTGGCGCTGCGGGTGCTGGTGAGCAGCCCCTGTTCCTCGTAGTAGCGCACGGACCGGACGCTGACCCCGGAGCGTGACGCGAGTTCGCCGATCCGCACGAAGCCCTCCCTGCTTGGTTCTGTTCGACGGGTTCTGCCTGCCTGGTTCCGCACTGAGTCCTGCGTCACAGGTGCTTGCCTCTGACATCGGTGTGAGGTTTTAGCGTAGCCGTCGTACCCGGGAGACGGGTACGGCGGCCATGCGAAGGAGCCCTGACATGACGACCCTCTTCACCAACTACCGGCTCGGCGGACTCACCCTGCCCAACCGGACGGTCATGGCCCCGATGACCCGGGTCCGGGCCGCTGCCGGTGGTCTGGCGACGCCGTCGATGGCGACCTACTACGCCCAGCGGGCCACGGCCGGGCTGATAGTGAGCGAGGGGGTGCAGCCGAGCGTGATCGGACAGTCCAACCCGGGCACACCGGGACTGCACACCGACGAGCAGGTTCAGTCGTGGCGCCCGGTGACGGCCGCGGTCCACGCCAACGGCGGCCGCATCTTCGCCCAACTCATGCACGGCGGCCGGGTCTCCCACCCCGACACCACCGGTCTCCAGCCGGTCGGGCCCTCGGCGGTACCGGCGATCGGCGACGTGTTCACCCCGACCGGGCCGCAGCCCTCTCCGATGCCACGCGCACTGGCCACCGCCGAAGTGCCCGAGCACGCGCGGTCGTACGCCGAAGCCGCCCGCCGGGCCATGGACGCGGGCTTCGACGGCGTGGAACTCCACGGCGCCAACGGCTACTTGATCTCGCAGTTCCTCTCGTCCAACGCCAACCTGCGCACGGACAGCTACGGAGGCCCGATCGCCAACCGGATCAGGTTCGCCGTCGAGGCCGTCGCCGCCACGGTCGAGGCCGTCGGCGGCGACAGGACCGGCATCCGGCTCTCACCGGGCGGTACCTTCTGGGGAGTCGAGGAGACGGAGGTCCGCGACCTCTACACGGCGCTGCTGACGGAACTGGCCCCTCTCGAACCGGCCTACGTCCACCTCGAAGCCACCGCCGACGAAGAACTGCTCGTTGCCCTGCGGCGGTCGTGGCCGGGCACCCTCGTCATGAACCCCACGCTGCCGATGGGCCCCAAGCAGACGGGCCGGGACGACGCCGACCACTGGCTCGGCCTTGGCGCCGATCTCATCAGCTTCGGCCGCGCCTTCCTCGCCAACCCCGACCTGGTCGAGCGGCTGCGGGGCGGTCTCCCGATCGCCCCCGTCGACGAGGCCACCTACTACCAGGGCGGCGACGCGGGCTATCTGACGTACGGGGCGCACCAGTTCGCGGCCTGATGCCGAGGCGCGCGATCTCCTCCGGCGTCGGTTCGGCTCACATCCATGGGCTACACTGGATCTTGAGCTGACCGCATCAACTCCGGTCGGCCGGTGCTGCGTCGGTGGTCCAAGGAAAGACGTCCCACTTCCCGTGGGGAAATGCAGGTGCAAGGCCTGCCCGGCGCTCGATCACAGGGTCTGTCCCGCACGGTGTGCGGGACAGACCCTGTTCTGTGTGGGCTCAGCGGGACGTGGGGAACAGCTGGAGCTTGGCCTTGCGGCCGGAGACCGACTTCACCCAGACCTTCAGGTTGTTGAGCTGGACGGTGCCGCCCGGGCTGGTGCTGCCGCTCAGGTGCACTCGGCCCGAGGTGGCCGACATCTTCACGGAGCGGGAGCTGACGCTCGTGATCTTCAGGCTCGCGAACCCGAACTTGCGGCTGTTGACCTTGATGGTCTTGGGCGCGGTCACGGTGATCTTGCACCGGCCGTCGTAGCAGGGCCCGTGGGCGGCCGCGGATGCCACCGGTGTCATCAGGCCGAAGCCCAGTGCGCCTGTCATGGTCAGAGTTACGGCAGTCGTCGTGGCTCGCCGGCGCATGGTCGTGCTCATCATGGACCTCCAGTTCCAAGGCGGAATTCCGCTTGGCATTTCTAGACGGCCCGGCTCGGGACCCCTCCCGAGACGGTTCTCGGGACCGGTCTGGAAGCGGCGCCTCGAAGCGGCGCTTCGAAGAGCGATGAGTCTCGACATGATCGCCGGTCTGTATCCACGACAGGCTTTGGACGGTACTTCGGACATCGGGCTTCGGTCTTTGGGAGATCATCATGACCGCCACGTACACCTTCGACGTCTTCTCCAGCCTCGACGGCTTCGGCGCCGCCGAGGGCGACTGGACCGGCTACTGGGGCAAGCAGGGCCCCGAGTTCCTCGACCACCGCCTCGGCCAGTACCGCGAGGAGCAGCGGATGGTCTTCGGGGCCACCACGCACCGGGAGTTCGTGCAGATGCTGGCCGCGAGCACCGAGGAGTCCGAGGTGCACGACCCGTGGGTGACACGGATGTTGGGCCTGCCGGCCACGGTGGTGTCGACCACGCTCAAGGAGCCCCTCGACTGGGCGGACGCGGTCGTCGCGAACGGTGACGCCGTCGACGTCGTCGCCGCGCTCAAGAAGGAGTCCGAGGTGCCGCTGCGCTCGCACGGCAGCCTCTCCATGAACCGGGCGCTGATGGCCGCCGGCCTGGTCGACCGCCTCCAGGTGACGATCTTCCCCGTCATCACCGGCCGGACCGGGCTGGCTCCGATCTTCCACGGCGCGGCCGACTTCGACCTGGAACTGATCGAGCACAGGACGTTCGAAGGCGGCATTCAGGAACTCATCTACCGTCCGACCCTGCACGGCTGAACCGCCACCCGCGCCGGCTACCCGGAGGGGCCAACTCCGTTGCAGGTCACGGGGGTTCTCACTCTCCCGAGGCCACGCTGTGCGCGAGGAGGCTCTCCGCGGTGTCGGAGATGGTGTCGTCGATGGGGCGGGGCGTCCAGCGGTCGGCCGCCTCCTCGACGCCTGCGAACCCGGCCTCGACCCCATGGACGTCATCATGCTGCTGAGCTGCCTGTGGCGAACCCCGGACAACCCCGAAGGTGCCGCCCAGGCCGAGCGCCTCATGGAGTTGGCGATCGACGGGTTCCGGCCGTAAGAGGTCTCGTTCGGCGCGCGGGAAATGACAAAAGCGAGGAGATGGATCTCCTCACCTGTCTCAAGTTATAGCGGAGTGGGGGGCTTGCGGCAAGGCCCCGGTCGCAGCGCACAATCGTCCGCCAAGGCCACAACCTGCGGAAATGAGGGCACGACGTGCGAGTGTTGGCGACGTCCGAGGGACGCGGTGACGTCGGATCAGGGGCGGGATCGGCAGTGCGGCGGAACACGGCCGCTTCGGAGGCGTCGCGATGACCGAACGGTACGTGCGGGATCTTCAGGAGGTCGACGAGACGCAGCTCGCGATCGTCGGCGGCAAGGGCGCCCACCTGGGCGATCTGACGCGGATCGACGGCATCCGCGTACCGGCCGGATTCTGTGTGACGACGGACGCCTATCAGCGGATCGTCGCGGAAGCGCCGTCGGTCGACGATCTGCTCGACGAGCTGTCGCGCCTGAACGCGGACGACCGGGAGGCGATCGGCGCGCTCAGCGCACAGATCCGTCGGAGCATCGAGGAGATCGCCGTTCCGGGCGATCTGACGGCGGCGATCACCGGCGCGCTCGGCCGGTTCGGGGAGCAGGACGCCTATGCCGTCCGATCCAGCGCCACGGCGGAGGACCTGCCGACGGCCTCCTTCGCCGGTCAGCAGGACACGTATTTGAATGTGGTGGGGCCGGCGGCGATTCTCCAGCATGTCAGCCGGTGCTGGGCGTCGCTGTTCACCGAGCGGGCCGTGGCCTACCGTCTGCGCAACGGTGTCGATCAGCGCGCGGTCCGCATGGCCGTGGTCGTGCAGCGGATGGTGTTCCCGGATGCGTCCGGTGTGCTGTTCACGGCCGATCCCGTCACGGGTGACCGGAAGGTCGCCACCGTGGACGCGGGGTTCGGCCTGGGTGAGGCCCTGGTCTCCGGCCTGGTGAACCCGGACGTCTTCAAGGTGCGGGACGGCGAGGTCGTCGCCAGGGCGATCGCCGCGAAAGAGCGTGCCGTGCAGGCTCTGCCGGCCGGCGGTACGCGGGAAGTGGCGATCGACGCGGAGCGCCAGGAGCAGCCGGCGCTGACGGATGAGCAGGTCGTGCGACTCGTAGCCCTCGGGCGGCGCATCGAAGCGGACTTCGGACGCCCGCAGGACATCGAATGGTGCCTGGTCGACGGGGACTTCCAGATCGTGCAGAGCCGGCCGATCACGACGTTGTTCCCCGTGCCCGAATCCGGCGACGACGGCAATCACGTCTACGTCTCCGTCGGGCATCAGCAGATGATGACCGACGCCATGAAGCCCCTGGGGCTGTCCATGTGGCGGCTGACGGCCATGGTGCCGATGCACGAGGCCGGCGGGAGGCTCTTCGTCGACGTCACCGGGCGCCTGGCCTCGCCCGCGAGCCGCAGCGTCCTCCTGGACCTCATGGAGAGAGGCGATCCGCTGGTCAGGGACGCGCTGGAGACCGTCCTGGAGGGCGACGACTTCGTGCCGTTGCTCCCGGACGCGGTTCCCGGCGGGCCGCCGGCCGGCGGTGGACCAGCCCCGATCGAGACCGACCCGGCCGTCGTCACCGGACTGATCGAGCGCAGCCGGACCTCCATCGCCGCCCTGGAGCGGGACATCAGCACCAAGAGCGGACCGGCGCTGTTCGACTTCCTGCTGGAGGCCTTCGAGGAGCACAAGAGGGTCCTCGGTGATCCGCTGAACATCCAGGCGATCATGGCGGGGATGGAGTCCACCTGGTGGCTCAACGACAACCTGGGGGAGTGGCTCGGCGAGAAGAACGCGGCGGACACGCTCACGCTCTCCGCCCCCGACAACATCACCTCTGAGATGGGACTCGCGCTGCTCGACGTCGCGGACGCGATCCGCCCGCATCCGGAAGTCGTGGCGTTCCTCCGGGGCGTCGAGAGCGAGGACTTCCTGGACGAACTGCCGAAGCTCGCGGGCGGGACCGAGGCGCGCGACGCCATCGAGGGCTACCTCGACCGGTACGGCATGCGCTGCGTCGGCGAGATCGACATCACGAGGCCGCGCTGGCGCGAACGCCCCAGCACGCTCGTACCGGTGATCCTCGACAACGTCAGGAACTTCCGACCGGGTGCCGCCGAACAGCGTTTCGAGGAGGGGCTGCGCAAGGCGCGGGAGGGGGAGCGGGACGTTCTGACCCGCCTGCGGGCCCTCCCGGACGGGGACCGGAAGGCCGACGAGACCAAGCGGATGATCGACCGGGTCCGCACCTTCATCGGATACCGGGAGTTCCCGAAGTACGCCATCGTCTGCCGTTACTTCGTCTACAAGCGGGCCCTGTTGGGAGAGGCCGAACGTCTCGTGCAGGCAGGCGTGCTGACCGAGCGGGAGGACATCTTCTACCTCACGTTCCAGGAACTGCGCGATGTCGTGCGCTCGCACCAGGTGGACGACGGGCTCGTGCGGCAGCGCAAGGACGCGTTCCGGTCCTACCTCGCGCTCACCCCGCCACGGGTGCTCACCTCGGACGGCGTGGCAGTCAGCGGCACGCACCGGCGCGACGACGTGCCGGCCGACGCCCTGGTCGGACTCGCGGTGTCCGCCGGGACCATCGAGGGGAGGGCTCGCGTCGTCCTCGACATGGCGGACGCCGATCTCGAAGCGGGCGACATCCTCGTCACGACCTTCACCGACCCCAGCTGGTCGCCGCTGTTCGTCGCCGTCGCGGGCCTGGTGACGGAGGTGGGCGGGCTGATGACCCATGGCGCGGTGATCGCCAGGGAGTACGGACTGCCGGCCGTCGTGGGCGTGGAGGGGGCTACGCGACGGATCCGGGACGGGCAGCGGATCCGCGTGCACGGCAGCGACGGGTACGTCGAGATCCTGTCCTGACGGAAGAGGTCCTGCCTTGACCGACGAGAACCTGTCCTGACGGAAGAGGTCCTGCGTCGGCCGACGAGGTCCTGCCTTGACCGACGAGACCCTGTCTTGACGGACCGCACAGAGAAGCCGCCCAGGCCGTGTTCGCGACGAAACGGCGCACCCCTGCGGGAGATCGCCCCGGTGCATCGGTAGTGTCCGCTCCGACGCACCGGGCCTGCGACATCGCGGTCCGCGAGGAGGAGGTTCACCATGGCGGATCGTGGGGACGAAGGCGCGGTCGACGAGGCATCACCGACGGGGCCGCCGGAGGGGCGTCGGGCGACCGCTCGGGACACGGTGCGGCTCGCCGTGGTGATCGGTGCTCTCGGTGTGGTCTTCGGTGACATCGGGACCAGCCCGATCTACACCCTCCAGACCGTCTTCAACCCGGACGACCCGCACCCCGTACCGGTCAGCACGCAGAACGTGTACGGCGTGGTGTCACTGATCTTCTGGTCGGTGACGGTCATCGTCACGGTCACCTACGTCCTGCTGGCGATGCGCGCCGACAACGAGGGCGAGGGCGGCATCATGGCGCTCATCACCCTGCTGCGGCGCTGGAGTTCACAGCACGGCGGGCGAACCGCCGTCGTCCTGGCCGGACTTGGCATCTTCGGCGCGTCGCTGTTCTTCGGCGACAGCATGATCACCCCGGCCATCTCGGTGCTGTCCGCGGTCGAGGGGCTCAAGGTCGTCGAGCCGTCGCTGGGCAGTGCGGTCGTACCCATCACCGCGGTGATCATCGTGCTGCTGTTCCTGGTGCAGCGCCGCGGAACCGCGGCGGTGGGCCGGGTGTTCGGGCCGATCATGATCCTCTGGTTCACGGTCATCGGCGCGTGCGGGGTGGTCGGCATCGCCGACCACCCCGGCATCCTCCGGGCGCTGTGGCCGAGTTACGCCCTGGGCTTCTTCTTCGGCCACTTCGGCACCGCCTTCTTCGCGCTCGCGGCGGTGGTGCTCGCGGTCACCGGCGCGGAGGCGCTCTATGCGGACATGGGGCACTTCGGCCGCCGCGCCATCACCCGAGGCTGGCTGTTCCTGGTCTTCCCCGCCTGCGTCCTGAGCTACTTCGGCCAGGGCGCGCTGATCCTCGACGACCCGGACAACATCAGCAGCCCGTTCTTCCTGCTCGTACCCGACTGGGGTCGGTGGCCGATGGTCCTGCTCGCCACGGCGGCCACGGTGATCGCCTCCCAGGCCGTGATCACCGGCGCGTACTCGGTCGCCTCGCAGGCGGCCCAGCTCGGCTATCTGCCGAGGCTGCGGATCGCGCACACCTCCGAATCCACCATCGGCCAGATCTACGTCCCCTGGATCAACTGGCTGCTGATGGTCTCGGTCCTCACCCTGGTCTTCGCCTTCCGCAGCTCCACGGCGCTGGCCTTCGCCTTCGGCATGGCGGTCACCGGCACCATCACCATCACCACCCTGCTGTTCTTCTACGTCGCCCGCGCGAAGTGGGCCACTCCTATCTGGCTCATCGCGACCGGCGCGGCCCTCCTGCTCACCGTCGACCTGCTGTTCGTGGCGGCCAATCTGACCAAGCTCGTGCACGGCGCGTGGCTGCCGTTGCTGATCGGCCTCACCGCGTTCACCGTCATGACGACCTGGCAGCGCGGCCGCGCGATCGTCACCGCGGAACGAGCGCGCCACGAAGGCTCCTTGCGCGAGTTCGTCGACGAACTCCGCAGCGGGGAGCGGCCGGTGCTCGAGGTCCCCGGCACGGCCGTCTTCCTCAACCGCGGCAAGGAGACGGCGCCCCTGGCCATGCGCGCCAACGTGGAACACAACCACGTACGCCACGAACAGGTCGTGATTCTGTCCATCGAGACCGAGCCGGTGCCCCGCGTCCCGGACGACCAGCGGACCGTCGTCGACGGCCTCGGCTACGGCGACGACGGGATCATCCACGTCACCGCCCGGTTCGGATACATGGAGACGCCCGACGTCCCCGGCACGCTGGCGTTGGTGGATCCGGCCCAGACCGAAGGGCCGTTGCGTCTCGACCAGGCGTCCTACTTCCTGTCGAAGATCGAGCTCCAGCGCGGCAAGGCATCGACGATGGCCCCCTGGCGCAAACGGTTGTTCATCGCCACCTCCTACATCACGGCCGACGCCGCCGAGCACTTCGGCCTTCCGCAGGACCGCACGGTCATCATGGGCTCGCACATCGAGGTGTAGGCGCGGCCGACGACTTGCCCGCGGCCGGTTCGGACGGGTGCGTTCCGTACGACAGTTGGGGGCATGCCCCCAACTGCCGAACCGCAGACCTCAGGTTGGGCCGATGCGGCCCTCGGCGGCTGCCTGCTGCTGCTCGTGCTGATGGCGGACGCGATGGCCGCGTGTCTGGCGGTCATCGTGATGGCGATGCACGGGCTGAGCCAGGGGGACGGCGGCGCCGGACGGAGGACGGTAGAGCCGGCGCCGACGGACTGGACGCCGGTGTGGTGCTGGAGCACTCTCGCGCTGGCCACCGGTGTCACGGGTGTGCTCCTGCTGAGGATCGGTCACCGGGTCACCGGAACCGTCCAGTTGACCCTGTGCGTGATCCTGACGGGCACCGCCGTGTCGGCCTGGCCCTGAGCTCGGCCGGTCCGCCCCGTCAGGAGGACGGCTCGGCTGCCGCGGGCCTCGGTTCCCGTACGGCGACGCAGTCCTCCGCGTGCACGTCGTGACCGGCGGAGCAGCGCGTCACCGTGTGGACCTCCGCGCCGCAGTCCCGGTGCATGAACCGCCAAGGAGCCCGGTGTCCCTCGGACACCCACGTCTCTCCCCAGTCGCGCAGGGACATGATCGCGGCGAAGAAGTCCCGGCCCCGGTCCGTGAGCCGGTACTCGAAGCGCTGGCGCTGACCGGGCTCCTGGTACGGCACCTTCTCGAGGAATCCGGAGGCGGTCAGGTCCTTGAGACGCGCTGCCGTGGCGGCCTCGCCGATGCCCACCCGCTCGGTGAAGTCCTGGAACCGGCGGGTTCCGAAGAAGGCCTCGCGGATGATCAGCAGCGACGAGCGGGTGCCGACCACGTCGAGCGTGCGGGAGACCGGGCAGTTGGCCAGGGACAGCGCGTCTGGGCGCTTCGACAGGTCATCCATGAGAGCAGCCTACCCGCTGACTATTGTTGGCCGAAGTCACGGCTTCTTGGAGTCAGGGCCGTTGGCAGAAGCAGCGGCCGGGCTCGGTGCGCTCGGCAGCCGGTGGCGTACGAAGAGCGCGGACGGGACGGCGACGACCAGCAGCGTGATCCCGCCGACGAGCAGTCCTCGGTGGACGGCGTCCGTGAAGGCCTGCGGCACGGCTTCGGCGACGGTCCGGGCGAGGGACGCCGGCAGTCCGGCCCCGCCGCCCCCGTGCGCCGCGCCGGCCACGACGCGGTCGGCGTCCGGGCCGGGAATCCCGGCGTCGACGAGCCGCTCGTGCAGGTTGTCGGGGAAGCGGGTGGTGACGATGGTGCCCAGCACGCTGGGGCCGAGGACGTTCCCGAGCTGACGGGCCATGTTGATGGCCGACGCGGCCATCCCGGCCTGGAGCGCGGGCACGCTGCTGACGGCCGCCGCGGACGACGGGGCGACCAGCAGTCCGCCGCCGATGCCCGCCACGAGGAGACCCGGCCACATCGCGCCGTACCCGTCGAAGGGGCCCACCGAGAGGAGGGCGAGCGCGCCGGCGCCCATGGCCACGAGGCCCACGGTGAGCACCGGGGTGAACCCGAACCGGCGCACCAGACGCGGTGCGACCGCGCTGACGGCGATGAAGGTGACGAACAGGACCAGCAGCCGTACGCCGACACCGAGGGTCGTGTACTGACGGACGCGTTGCATGTACAGCACGCTCAGCAGCGCCACCCCGACGAAACCGAACATGGCCGCGGCGGCCACGCCCATCACCGCGCTGAACGAGGCGCTGCGGAAGAGGCGCAGGTCGAGCATCGGGTCCGGGTGTCGCAGTTCCACCCGCACGAAGAGGGCCGCCGACACGGCGAAGATCACGTACATGGTGATGATCGACGGCTCGGCGTAGCCGGACGCCCCGCCCTGGATGATCGCGTAGGTCGCGGAGGCCAGCGTCACCGTGCCCAGCACCACACCCGTCAGGTCCAGCCGGCGCGAGGGGTGCTTGCTCTCGTGCACGAACACCGGCGCCAGCGCGGCGGCGAGGGCGCCGACGAGCAGGTTGGTGAGGTAGACCGAGTGCCAGGAGAAGTGCTCCAGCAGGACGCCGGCGATCAGGGGTCCGACGGCCAGACCCAGACCCGAACAGGCCGCCCACGCGCTGATCGCGGTGGTGCGCTCGTGCGGATCCGTGAACGTGGTGCTCACGATCGTGAGGCTGGACGGCAGGACGGCCGCGCCTCCCACGCCCATGACCGCCTGTGCGGCTATGAGGGTTCCAGGGCTGTCGGCGACGAAGGCCAGCGCGCTGCCGGCGGTGAAGACGAGCGCGCCGAGGATGAAGGTCAGCCGCCGTCCGATCAGGTCGCCCAGGGTCCCCGCGGACATCACCAGGCTGACCACGGCCAGGCTGTAGGCGCTGGTCAGCCAGACCAGGGTGGCCGACGAGATGTGCAGGTCGGCCTGGATGCGGCCGAGGGCCGAGATGGTGCCGGTGATGTTGACGAACGCCATCATCACGCCGAGGCACACCACCATCAGGCCGAGCCACCGGCGAGGGACGGTGCCTCCCTCCTGGGGCCCGGGGAGAGGTGGGGCGGTCCGAGTGCCCGGGCCTGCCGACTTCTGACTTTGTATAGGCATAGCCAGGACCATAGCAGGCTGACTTTGATGGATAGAAGTTAGCTGGGGAGGTCTTTACGGTTTCCCTGTACCTATGGACCTCGGGGACTTGTTCACTTACTGTCTAGACATGCCTGGACAGGTTCACAAGCATCATCACGTCGCCCGCGTTCTCGCCGACGAGATCCGCTCGGGTGTGCACGCGGACGGCAGCAAACTCCCCGGTGAGCACTCGCTCAGAGAGCGGTTCGGGGTCAGCCGCACCACCTTGCGGCAGGCTCTTCAGGTGCTCGGTGAGGAGGGCCTCATCGCCACCCACGCGGGCATCGGCTCCTTCGTCACCTTCGACGGAACACCGCTCGACCACCGGCTCGGCTGGACCAAGGCGCTCGCGCAGCAGGGCACCGAGCTGACGACCGAGACCCTGCGCTTCGAGGAGGTCACCGACCCGGAGCTGGCCGCCGAACTGGGGCTCACGTCCGACGCGTTCATAGCGCTGGACCGCGTCAGACGACTTCCCGACGGCCACGGCGTGTCGCTGGAGCGCAGCCGGGTCCCGGCCACCGGAAGCCTGGCGGGCCTGCCCGAGCGCGGCCTGGAGGAAGGCTCGCTCAGCCGGGTCCTGGTCGGTGCCGGCCGTATCACCGACTCCGGCGAGGGAGTGGTGTCGGTGCGCGGACTCGACGCGGCCGAGGCCCAGACACTGCACCGCTCGCCCGGCGAGTCCTTCCTGCGCCTGAACCAGGTCTACCGGGCGGCCGACGGTTCGGTCGTCGAACAGGTCACCAGCCTGCTCGACCCCGCCCGATTCGAACTGCACGTACGTTCCGGTCGAGGAGGCCGACAGTGACCGACCGACTCGACCGCGCCCTCGGCGCCTTCTACGGACTCGCCCTCGGCGACGCCCTCGGCATGCCCACCCAGGTGATGTCCCGGCAGGACGTCGTCCGCGTCTACGGCACCCTTACCGGCTTCGAACCCGCCCGCCCCGACAACCCCGTCAGCGCGGGCATGCCCGCCGGATCCGTCACCGACGACACCGACCAGGCCGTCATCGTCGGACGCCTCATCGACGAGGGTCGCGGCCGGATCGACCCGCTGCGCCTGGCCCACGAACTGCTCGCCTGGGAGAAGGAGATGAAGGCCAAGGGCTCCTTCGATCTGCTGGGCCCGTCCACCAAGGCCGCACTCGACGCGGTGGCCGCCGGCGCCTCCGTCAGTGAGGCCGGCCGCACCGGCACGACGAACGGCGCCGCGATGCGGGTCACCCCGGTCGGGATCGCCTTCCCCGTCGAGCCGTTGGAGCCCTTCCTCGACCACGTCGTGGAGTCCTGCCAGGTCACCCACGACACGAACGTGGGTATCGCGGGCGCCGCAGCGGTCGCCGCCGCGGTCAGCACCGGTGTGGGCGGGGGTTCGCTGGACGAGGCCGTCGCCGCCGCCGTGACCGCCGCCAAGGCCGGTGCCCGGCGCGGGCACTGGGTGGCGGGGGCGGACATCGCTGCCCGTATCGAGTGGGTACGCGGCCTGGTGCGCGATCTGCCGGAGGCCGAGGCGCTGGACCTGATCGTCGACCTCGTCGGTACCAGCGTCGCCAGCCAGGAGTCGGTACCCGCCGCGTTCGCGGTGCTCACCGTCGCCGACGGCGAACCCTGGCGGGCCGCACTGCTCGCCGCCAACCTCGGCGGCGACAGCGACACCATCGCGGCCATCGCGGGTGCCGTCGCCGGCTCGGTCACCGGCCTCTCGGGCCTGCCCGCGGACGCCGTACGCACCCTGCGCACCGTCAACTCCCTGGAACTGGAACCCCTGACCGCCCGCCTGCTCACCCTGCGCTGAGCCGACGCCGCCTTCTCCATCACCTACCCCCTCTCCCAACTCCCTTCTGCCATCCGCGCTTTCCGCACCCGCAAGGAGGTTCCGTCATGACCGCTTCGAAGACGAACGATCGCGTCGGCACCATTGAGACCCGGGGGATCGAACCGGTCCCCGACAGCGAGCGGCACGGCCACGCCGGACAGATGTTCTGGACGTGGTTCGCCGCCAACATCAGCATCCTCGGGCTGCCGCTGGGCGCCACCCTGGTGGCGTTCCGCGGCCTGAACATCTGGCAGGCGGCGCTGGTCGCCGTAGTCGGCTCCTTCGGTTCCTTCGCTCTGGTGGGGGCCCTGAGCCTCGCGGGCAAGAAGGGCGGCGCGCCCGCACTCACGCTCTCGCGTGCGGTCTTCGGCCAGCGGGGCAACGCGGGTCCCACGCTGATCACCTGGCTCAGCCGGGTCGGCTGGGAGACCATCACCACCACGACGGCGGCATACGCACTGCTGGCCCTGTTGAACACCGCGTTCGGCGTCGGCCGGGGCACGGTCCTCACGCTCGTATGCCTGCTGTTCTTCATCACCTGCACGCTGCTGATCAGCGGCCTCGGTCACGCGACCATCATGTGGATCAACAAGTGGGCCACCGTCGTCTTCGGGGTCCTCAACCTGATCGTGATGGGCTTCCTCGTCGCCACCGTCGACTGGACCCGGGTGCTCGACACCCCGGCCGGCGCGACGAGCGGAGTCGTCGCGGGCATCGGGTTCATCGCCGCGGGCACGGGCATCGGCTGGGCCAACGCCGGTGCCGACTACGCCCGTTACCTGCCCCGCAGCATCCCGGGCCGACGGCTGGTGGTGGCCTCGGCGTTCGGCGCCGGCATCCCCCTCGTCCTGCTGATCTCCCTTGGCTCACTGCTCGCCGCGGGGGACGGGACGCTGGCGACCTCCTCCGACCCGGTCGCGGCGATCAACGCCATGCTGCCCTCCTGGATGGCGATCCCCTATCTCATCGCGGCCTTCGGCGGCCTGCTCATGTCGAACCACCTCTCCACCTACTCCGCCGGACTGACGATGATCACCCTGGGCCTGCGCGTCCCGCGCGCCCTCGCCGTCACCTTCGACGTGGTGCTGATGTTCGTGGGCGGCATCTACTTCATGCTGATCGCCGACGACTTCTACGGTCCCTTCTCCACCTTCCTCACCCTGCTGGCCGTGCCCATCTCCGCGTGGATCGGCGTGGTCGCGGTGGACTCTCTGCGTGGCCGCACCTACGACCCCGAAGCGATCATGGACACCCGCAGCACCAGCCGTTACTGGTACACGGGCGGCTTCCACCTGCCCGCCGTGCTGGGCTGGGCCGGCGCCATCGTGGCCGGGCTGTTGTTCACCAAGGCGTCGACCAGCGCCGACGACGTCTGGTTCGCGGGCCCCCTGTCCGACACCTGGCTCGGTGTGAACGGGCTGGGCTGGGCCATCGCCATGGTCGTCGCCGGCGCTGTCTACGCGGTGTGCGGCCCCCGCGGCGGTTCGCTGGCAGCTGACTCCTCCTCCCCGTCCGCCTCTCTTCAGGAGGCCGCACGATGAGCGGCCGTCTCGTCCTCGCCGGAAACGTCCTCGCGGACCTGGTCATCGAGGTACCGGCGCTGCCCGAGCGCGGTGGTGACGTCCTCGGCACCCGCACCGAGACCACCGCGGGCGGCGGATTCAACACCCTGGCCGCCGCCGCGCGCCTCGGCACCCAAGCCGTCTTCGCCGGTCTCCACGGCACCGGCCCCTACGGCGACCTCGTCCGTACGGCCCTCGCCGCCGAAGGCATCGCGACCCTGCTGCCTGTGCGCACCGACCGCGACACCGGCTTCACCGTCGCCCTGGTCGACGACGGGGGCGAACGGACCTTCGTCACCAGCTTCGGCGTCGAAACCGACCTCACCCCGGCCGACACCCGGACGATCGCCGGCGGGCTGAGCGATGGTGATCTGCTCCAACTCTCCGGCTACGCGCTGGTGTTGCCCGGCACCGGGCCCCTGCTGGCCGGACTCACGGCCGGTCTTCCGGCAGATGTCACCCTCTGCCTCGACCCCGGTCCTCTGGTGGCCGACATCCCCGACGAGGTCCTCGCTCCGGTGCTCGCGCGCACCGACTGGCTGAGCGTCAACGCGCGGGAGGCTCGGCTGATGAGCGGTCTCCCGGAGCCGGGCGCCGCGGCGGACGCGTTGCGCGGGAGGCTGTCACCGGGTGCGGGTGTGCTCGTGCGGGCCGACAAGGACGGGTGCTGGCTTGCCGCTTCCGACGGACCGCCGGTCCACGTACCCGGATTCCCGGTGGACGCCGTGGACAGCAACGGCGCGGGTGACGCGCATGTCGGTGCGTTCCTCGCCCTGCTCGGTCAGGGCCACGACCCGCTGACGGCCGCCCGTGGGGCCAACGCCGTCGCGGCTTTCGCGGTGACCCGCCGCGGTCCTGCCACAGCCCCGAACCGGGCCGAGCTGTCGGAGTTCCTCGGGGAGGACTCCCTCGCGGGACTGCTCTTCGGCTCCGCGCAACCCTGAACAGAGTGAGTTGTCGGCGACCGGTCGTTCCTGAGTGACGTCGCGTCCGCGTACGTCAGCCGTTCCTCGGCCTCAGCTGTTCACCGGGTGGACGGTGAGCAGGTCGGCGAGGTCGACGCGGGTGAGGAACTCACGCCGGATGCGGTCGGCGAGGTCCGAGACCTCCTCGGATCCGTCGTTCGCGGGGTCGATGGTGACCCGGTAGGGGCGCTGCCCGGCGGGGAGGCCGACTATGCGCGTGATCTCGTCGGAGACGAGCGAAGCCTCGGCGCCCTCGGGGGCCAACGCGGCCAGCTTCTCCGCGACTTGCCCGACGAGACCGGCGTACTTGGTCTCGTACTCGGCCTCGACGTCCTTGTCCGTGGGACGGCCGGAGTGGGCGAAGTGGTTGGTGCCGCTGGTGAACGAGCCGGGTACGACGATGCTCGTCTCGACGCCCCAACGGGCCAGTTCGGCCGCGTAGCTGACGGCGAGGGAGTCCATGGCCGCCTTGGCCGCGAAGTACGGCGCGAGGTAGGGCGGGGTGCCGCCCTTCACGCTGCTGCTGGAGACCCAGAGCACCAGGCCCCGGCCGGACTCGCGCATCGCGGGGAGGGCGGCGCGGTTGACGCGCTGGGTCGACAGGACGTTCACGTCGTACAGGTCGGCGAGCTGTTCGGGAGTGAAGGCCTCGGCGGGGCCGGTGACCATGTGGCCGGCGTTGTGGATGAGGACGTCGATACGGCCGTGCTCGTCGAGGATCTGCCTGATCGCCGCGTCGACGGACTCCTGTGAGGTGACGTCGAGTTCGACGGACCGCAGGTCGACTCCGTGTTCCTTGCTGTACTCGGCGGCGGCCGCGACCTGCGGGGCGTTGCGGGAGGTGGTCTGCCGTATTCCGGCGTAGACGATGTGGCCGGCGTCCGCCAGGGCGCGGGCGGTGAGGGCGCCGAATCCGCTGGAGGCGCCGGTGATGACGACGATGTTGCTCATGGTTTCTGTCTCCTTCGGAGCGTGGAGGGGCGTGGGGTGATGTGTGGGTGGGCTGGTGTGGGGTGGTGTGGAGGAGCGGTCAGGCGATGCCGCCGTTGGTGTAGAGGATCTGGCCGTTGACCCAGCGGGCCGGGCCGGCGAGGAAGGCCACCGTCTCCGCGATGTCCTGCGGGGTGCCCAGGCGCTCCAGGGGTGCCGCCTTGGACAGGTTCGCGATCGTGGCCTCGTCCTTGCCGTCGAGGAACAGCGGGGTGGCCGTCGGGCCCGGTGCCACGGCGTTGACGGTGACGTCCTTGCCGCGCATCTCCCGGGCGAGGACGAGCGTCATGGCCTCGACCGCGCCCTTGCTCGCCACGTAGGCGCCGTAGGTCGGGAACTGGAGGCGGGTGACGGAGGTGGAGAAGTTGATGATCGCGCCGCCGCCGCGCACGCGCCGGGCCGCCTGCTGGGAGACGACGAAGGTGCCGCGGATGTTGGTGCGGTGCATGCGGTCGAGGTCGTCGAGGTCCAGGTCCGCGATGGGGGAGAGGAGCATGATGCCGGCCGTGTTGACGACCACGTCGATGCCGCCGAACTCCCGCTCCACGGTGTCGAAGGCGGCGGACATGGCGTGCTCGTCGGCGACGTCACCGCTCACCGCGACGGCCCGGCCGCCGGCCGAGGTGATGGCGGCGACGGTCTCGTCGGCCTTGGTCTTGTTGCCGGCGTAGTGCACGCCGACGGCGATGCCGTCCGCCGCGAGGCGTTCGGCGACCGCGCGGCCGATACCGCCGGAGGCACCGGTGACGAGGGCTACACGGTTGGTGCTGTCGTTGCTCATGACGTTTCCTTCGGTGTTGTTGTCGATCGATGGAAGTGAAAGGCGGCCCGGGCGGTGCGGTCCGGGCAGGTCAACTGCTCCGGCCGGGTCCCGCCAGGTGCGCCAGCCACTGCTTGAGCAGGGCGGACTCGGCGGGGGTGAAGGGCTGGGGTGTGAACTCGTCCGCCGAGGCCAGCAGCGTGGTGGCGGCCGCCTGTCGCGCGTCGTGCGTGGCGGTGTCCGCTGCCAGGTCGAGCAGGATGTCCCGGTGGATCGCGTCGCGGACCATGACGGAGAGGCTCAGGTCCGGGTACAGGGCGGGACGCGTGATCAGGGCGAGGGCGACGCCGGTATTGGCCGACATGACCATGCGAGCGGCCACGTCCGACGCCACGCGCAGGCGGCCCTGCTGAGCGAGCCGGTCGAGGACCCCGCGCAGGATGCGCATGGCCTCCGTCGCGGCCTCGGGCTGCTCGCCCAGGGCCGACGAGAACATCAGCTTGTAGGCGTTGGGGTGGGCCAGCGCGAACGCGGTGTGGCTGTCCCATCCCGCCCGCAGGTCCTGGAGCGGGTCCGGGGACTTCTCGGCGGCCCGCTTGCTGCCCAGGTACTGGTCCCACACGTAGTCGACCGTGGCCGTGAGCAGTCCGTTCTTGTCGCCGAACAGCCGGTACAGCACCGGCTGCTGGACGCCCGCGGCCTCGCTGATCGCGCGGGTCGACACATCGCCGCCGGGGGACTGTGCGAGCAGCTCCGCCGCCGCTTCGATTAGCGCTGATCTCGTATCCATGCAATCGACGATAACAGGTGTTGTTATCGATGGCAACAGATATCTGTTATCGCCGATTCAGGCGAGCGTAGCGCTGATGCGGGCGGACGTGACGGCGCCCGTATCCCGATGTGGTCAGGGATACGGGCGCCGTGTCCTGCGGGCCGGGCGTCGAGGCCCGTACCGGTTAGGGGAGCCAGTGGTTCCCGGTGATGGCGATCATCACCTGGAGCTGGATGCTGGATCCGTAGTAGCTGGAGGAGTCGAGGGGCACGAAGTTCAGCTTGTTCCACAGGGCGTCCAGCCACGCCTGGCTGCCCGTGTCGGTAGCCGCCGCGACCGCGAACGGAGCGATGAAGGCGACCGACTCGCCGGACTCCGCGACCGAACCGGTGAGCTTGTAGCCCGACGCGATCTTGTTGGGATCGCCGCCGGTGGTCTGCTTGATCCAGGTGTTCATCTTCCGCACCGAGGCGAGGGACTTGGAGTCCCCGGTGGTCAGCGCGTCCACGCCGAGCCGCCACGGGTCACGGCAGGCGTTCCAGGAGTACGCGCCGTCGAGGGACGACTCCAGGACCTTCCCAGGGGCGGGCTTCGGGGTGGAGGTGTTCGTGTTGACGGCGAAGTCCGGGAGCAGGCCGGTCGAGGACGCGTACTTGGTCTGCAAGGTGTCGATGAGCTTCTGGTGGGCCGCGAGGATCTGGTCCCAGGTCGCGTCACCGGTCGCCTTGCGGAAGGCCTTGAAGTGGCCGGGCAGCCAGTCCGAACTGCGGCTGATGGTGTCGTAGTTGCCGTCGGACCAGTCCCCGAGGTTCATCAGTTTGGTGCCGGAGACCACCTCGCTCGCCTTGATGGCGTTGATCCTGCGCACGGCGAGCTGCTTGTAGTTGTACGTCCCCGTGCTGCCCCACTGCTTGTCGGCGAGCAGCAGCGAGTACGCGATCTCCAGGTCTCCGTCGGTGGCCGAGTCCGAGCCGTTGACGCTCTTGCAGCTGGAGTTCTGTTCGGCGGCGTGGAGGTCGGGGTTGTTGACCGACGGATGGTCGAGGACGTACTTCAGGACCCGGTCGTAGGAGTCCTTGGCCGCTGTGTCGGCGCCGGCCATCGTGGCGAGGATCGTCAGGCCGTAGCCCTGACCCTCGGCGACGTAGGGGTGGTCGGCGTCGGTGGAGGCGATGGCCGACCAGCCGTTTCCGCACTTCGAGGTGACGAACGCGGCCTTCCACTTCTTGTAGTAGTCGACCACCTTCGCGTCGTTGGCGGCCTGGTTCCCCGACACCTTGATGGTGTTCGGGGCGTACGGGAAGGTGTGGCTGCCGAACGGGATGTTGGCGTTGACGGCAGCGCTGTCGGCGGAGGCCGGGAAGGCTCCGCCGAACCCGGCGATGAGACCACTGGCAAGGGTGGCCGCGCACAGGGCGGCCCAAGTCCTGCTTCGTGTGGGGGACATGACACGAGATCGTGCGGTGTCGCGGAGGTGACCGTCAATAGATTTGTTAGGAAACTTTACTTCCGATTCTGTGGATCACCCTGAAGGCCCGTCATGACAGTTGTCATAGACAGTCGTGACGTCAGTGCCTCGTACTGCCCGCGCCGACGGGCCGGCACGCGATCGGCACCCACACCCTGCGGCTGGTGGACCGGTCCCGGCGCGATCCATGGGTACCGTCCAAGCTCGTACCGACTACGAGCCGCTGCTCCCGCAGGCAGCGGCACGGATCGGGGCGACACCCGAGCTGGTCGCCGCCTTCATCGGCTCGCTGGACTGGCGCCGCTCGCTCGCCGTGCAGCGCGAGGTCCTGCTCGCCTTCTTCGACCTGCACCTGCGCGACCGCCCCGCGCCCCTCCTGGACGGGCCCACTCCGGGGTATCCGGAGCTGGTCTTCCGGAAGGAGAGGGGCGCGGGGAGCCGGTAGGCGGCGGATCGTCAGACGGCGGCGTCGAGAACCGAGCGGATCACGAGTTCGCCGACGTCGACCTGCTCGGGCTGGTTCACGGCGTAGACGATGGCATCGGAGATGGCGACCGTGGGCAGCGCGAGCTTGTCCGCCATTCCCTGGACCCACGCCATGGTGCCGGGGTCGCCACCCTGGATCAGCTCCGACTGCACGAAGGAGGGGCTGACGACGGTCACGCGGACATCGCTGTTCTCCTTGCGGATGCCCTCCGAAATGGCCCGCACCGCGTACTTGGTCGCGCTGTAGACGGCCGTGGTGGGCGACACCTCGTGCCCCAGCGTGGACGAGATGTTGACGAAGTGACCGGAGCCCTGGGCCTTCATCAGAGGCAGCGCCGCCGCGATGCCGTGCAGCACGCCGCGTACGTTGACATCGATCATCCGGTCCCAGTCGTCCGTGCGCCCCATGGTCAGGGGCGACAACGGCATGACACCGGCGTTGTTGACCAGGACGTCGATCCGCCCATGGCGCTCGTGGGCCGTGCGAACAAAGGCCTGCACGCTGTCGAGGCTCGTGACGTCGAGCTCGGAGTAGTCGGCGGAGCCGCCGGCGGCCTTGATGCTGTCGGTGATCTCGGCAAGGCGGTCGACCCGGCGGGCACCGAGCACGACGTGGTGCCCGCCGGAGGCGAGGGCCCTTGCGGTGGCCTCGCCGATGCCACTGCTGGCTCCGGTCACCAGGACGATCTTCGACGTTGAGGTGGTGGTCATGTGATGCTCCGGTTTCTCTTGATGGCTGACGAGTCATGGCTGACGAGCAGCAATATCGAGATTGGCACCGTGAGAGCGGCGAAAAGGCGTCGGCGGAGGCCCAGCCGAACATAGGTCCAGCTGGGCCACGATCGACTCCGAGACCACACCGTGGTGGGCACACAATGGGTGTATGGACCAGAACACCGAGCTGGGGGACTTCCTCCGTTCTCGCCGGGCACGCCTGACTCCCGAGGCGGTCGGAGTGGGGACGAGCGGCCGGGGCCGCCGGGTGCCGGGTCTGCGCCGCGAAGAGGTGGCCCGTCTGGCCGACGTGAGCACCGACTACTACACCCGGCTGGAACAGGGGCGGCATCCCCGTGTCTCCGAGAGCGTGCTGGACGGCGTGGCCCGCGCCCTGCGCCTGGGCCCGGTCGAGCGCGACTACCTCTTCCACATCGCGCGTCCGCGGGTCATCCACCCTTCGCGTGAACGCACACGCCCGGAGCGGGTGCGGCCGGAGGTCCATCAGATGCTGGAGGTGCTGGGCGGCGTCTCACCGGCCTTCGTCGTCAACCACCGCCTGGACGTGCTGGCCTCGAACCACCTGGTCCGGGCCCTCATCACGGACTTCGACGCGCTGCCGACCCGGGAGCGCAACTTCGCGCGCTTCGTGCTCTTCTCTCCCGCGGCGAAGGAGTTGTACGACGACTGGGATGCGATCGCGCGGATCATCGTGGCCAACCTCCGGCTGTCCTCGGGGCACCATCCCGACGACACCCGGCTCAACGAACTGATCGGCGAGGCATGCGTCAAAGTGCCGGAGTTCAACGGCTGGTGGGCGGGTCACCACCTGGACGACTGCAGCCACGGAACCCAGCTGCTCCACCATGCCGTGGTCGGGGACCTGACCGTGCACCACGAAGCGCTGAACTTCTCGTCCGACCCGGACCACACCATGTGTCTGTACACCGCGGAACCCGGCTCCTCCTCCGCCCAGACCCTGGCGCTGCTCGCCAGTTGGAGTGTGCCCGCGACCCGGTGAGCTCGGAGCCGTCCGGTCGATCAACGGTGCCTATTCATCCGACAAGTGGCCCGAAATCTTCGGGTATGCCCTCTTAGGGGACCATGAGCCTGCTTCAAAGGTCGGATCTTTTGCGTGCATGCCCATTGCCTAGCTCCTCGGCGTCTCACTAATTTACGAATTAATCTCGAACGACTCGCCCGAGGAGACCCGCAGTGCGCCCTTCCTCCCGCCGTGACTTCCTTCGTCTGACCGGTGTCGCCGGGGGTGGTCTCGCCGCCTTCGGCGGCCTGCCCCCGTTCGTGGCGCACGCCGACCCCGATCGCCCTGCTCACGCGAACATCGTTCCGGAGAGCGAGGCCACCACCCTCTGGTACCGGAAGCCGGCCGACGAGTCGCGCATCATCCAGGAGGCGCTTCCCGTGGGCAACGGCAGGATGGGCGCCCTGGTCGGCTGTGACCCCGCGGACGACTTCGTCTACATCACGGATGGTTCCTTCTGGACGGGCGGGCGCAACGACACCCCCACCAGCGACGGACAACTTCCCTACGGCGCCGATGACTTCGGCAGTTTCGGGCTGCTGGCCAAACTCCGGGTCACGCTGCCGGGCCACACCGCGCAGGAGACCAGCGGATACAGACGCAGTCTCGACCTGAGCAACGGCGTGGTGTCGGCGACCTATCAGCACCGCGGAGCCCGTTTCCGCCGGGAGATCTACGCCAGTCACCCGGACGACGTGATCGTGGTGCGACTCACCGGAAGTGGCACCCACACCGGTGTGATCTCGCTGGAAGGCACGCACGGTGAGGACACCTCGGCGGACGGGAGACAGCTCTCGTTCGCCGCGACTCTCAAGAACGGCCTGCGGTACGCGGCTTCGGTCACCGCAGTGAGCAGCACGGGAACCATCAAGGCGGAGAACGGAAAGCTGTCCTTCTCCGGGTGCCGCGAACTCCTGATAGCCGTCTGCGCGGGTACCGACTACTCACCCGACGCGGGCAAGGACTTCCGGGACGCGTCCATGGTCCCGCTCACCGTGGCCCGTACGAAGACCGCCGCCGCGGCGAAGGTCTCCGGCGCCGCGCTGCTCGCCACTCACGTGGCCGACTATCGGCGCCTCTACGACCGCTTCACGATCGATCTCGGCAGATCCTCGGCGGTGCAGCGGTCGTTGGACTCGTGGTCGCGCATCGCCGTCAGATACACCGACGCGTCCACCCCTGACCCGGAGTTGGAGGCCGCCTACGTCCAATACGGCCGCTACCTGACCATCACCGGGTCCAGGGACTGGTTGCCCATGAATCTCCAGGGGCTGTGGATCCACAACAACAACCCTGACTGGTACGCGGATTACCACACCGACATCAACGTGCAGATGAACTACTGGCTGGCCGACCCCGGGGGACTGGGAGACAGCGCACACGCTCTCGCTCGTTACTGCCGGTCCCAGTTGCCGGTCTGGACCGATGTGACCGGGCGGCTCTACAACAACCCCGACAACCGCTTCCGCAACAGCACGGGCAAAGTGGCCGGTTGGGCCATCGCCTTCTCCACCAACATCTACGGCGGCAGCGGCTGGGCCTGGCACCCCTCGGGCAATGCCTGGCTCTGCGCCACACTGTGGCGCCACTACGAGTACTCCCAGGACCGCGAGTACCTGGAGACGATCTACCCGGTGCTGAAGGGAGCGGCCGAGTTCTGGAAAGCGCGGCTGATCACCACCAAGGTGACCGATGCGGACGGTTCGTCGCGCGACGTCCTGATCGACGACACCTCCTGGTCGCCGGAGCACGGACCGGACGGCAAGGGAAACACCTACGCACAGGAACTCGCGTGGGAACTCTTCCGGGAATTCGCCGTCGCGGCCCGCGTTCTGAAGCGCGACGCGGACCTGGCCGCCGAGTTGGAAGCGATGCAGGCCAAGCTCTACCTTCCCCGGGTCAGTCCGAAAACCGGCTGGCTCGAGGAGTGGATGAGTCCCGACAACCTCGGTGAGACCACACACCGCCACCTGTCGCCCCTCATCGGATTCTTCCCCGGCGACCGGATATCCGTCGACACCAGTCCGCGCGAACTGGTGGACGGCGTACGCGCCTTGCTCACGGCCAGAGGAATGGACAGCTTCGGCTGGGCCTGCGCCTGGCGGTCACTGTGCTGGTCGCGGCTCAAGGACGCCGACAAGGCCTATCAGCTCTATCTCACCGTGCTGCGCCCTTCGATGAACAACGGCAACGGGACGTCGGCGAACTGGTTCGACATGTACAGCCAGGGCAGCTACACGATCTTCCAGATCGACGCCAACCTCGGTGGCTCTGCCGCCGCACTGGAGATGATTCTCTACTCGAAGCCGGGAGTCATCGAACTGCTTCCGGCGCTCCCGAAAGCCTGGGCTGCGAAGGGGTCCGTCACAGGGATCGGCGCCCGCGGCGGATTCACGGTCGACTTCTCCTGGAAAGACGGCAAGGCAACCGCAGTGACCGTCCGAAGCGTCGGAGGAACGGAGACGGAGCTCCGCGCCGGGAAGGTCCGCAAGAAGATCTCCCTCAAGCCGGGGGCATCCGTGAAGGTCAACCTCCAGTGAGGTGTGCAGCGCCTGTTCTCTGAAACACGCGGCGATGCGAGTCCGCGGGGACTCGCATCGCCTGGTCGTGCTCGGGCGCGACCGTTCGGGCGGCGTTACTTGGTGGCGAGGAAGAGGTAGTCGGCGGTGTACGGGACACGGGCGGTGGGGTGGGTGGCCGGGTTGCAGGTGCCGGCCGGCGCGACACCGCCGACGGTGTTGAGGCGCAGGACCGACGTGGTCTTGGACAGGAGTCCCTCACTCTTGCCGGTCTGCTGTGCGCGGAGCAGGAGTTGGGGGATGTTGCCCGTGCCGTTGTCGAACTTGTTGACAACGCTGCCGGTCACCGACGAGCCGTCGGGCGCGATCCACTGCGGGGGACCGGCCGGACCGTGCTTGGCGAAGCTGTGCTGGATGTCGCCCTGGAGGGTGGCGTCGACGTTGTCCTGGGTGAAGGCGTAGGAGCCGTCCTCCTGCTTGGTGCAGGCGTAGATCTGGGCCCCCTTGACCACGCCGGCCAGCGCCGAGTGCCGGATGGCGTTCGGCAGGGAGACGGCACCCGGCAGCGCGACGGCCTGTCCGCGGACCGCGCCGCCGGGGAACTCGGCGGTGTGCAGGTTGAAGTAGAACTGCTCCGGGTGGGCCTTGATCGTGCGCAGCAGGTCGGCGTCCTCGACCTTCACGCTGCCGAACACGAACGGCGTGCCGCCCTTGAGCTTCTCCATGAAGAACGGGATCTTCACGTCACCGTTGGTGCCCCGCACACCCTGGTGGAGGTGGGCCATCGTGGGGGTCCCGGTGCCGGTCCACGCGAACGCGAAGGACACCTCGTCGCCCTGGACACGCATGAGGGCCACCGCGCTGCCGTCCTTGTCACCCACCGCAGGCTTGCCCTTGACGGGCACCTCGTTGTCACCGGTGAGGATCGAGGTGAAGTACGTCGCCCCCGGCTTGTTCTCGGAGTAGCGGCCGAGGGCACCCGCCGCCTGCGTGGCACCCCCGTGCTGCGTCGCTCCGGCCGCCGGATGCGAGACGTTGGCGTTGGCCGCGCCGTCCTCGCCGTTGCAGGCGGTCAGGAGCAGGGTGCCGGTGATGGCGGTCGCGGCGATGGTCCCGAATCGCTTGAACATCATGGTTCTCGTTCTCCCCGTGATTGCCGATCCGCGGCTGTCCCGCGGTCGTTCCTCCTCCATCACGGGCCCCCTGAGGCGATCCCTCAGCACATGACACTCCTGAGACATCCCTGAGAAGAGACGGGATCACTGCGGACACGATCTTGACATTACGACGCACACCGACCGGCGCGTGCGGTGCGCACCGTCCGCCGGTCCGAGCGGCGGGCGTCCCGAGTGGCCGCTGGTAAAATGGCAGCACGCTTCGACGCCGCCGGGGCCCGTACCGAGGGGTACGGGCCCCGGCGCGTTGAGGGCATCAGACCGAGGAAGGTTCTCCATGAACGCGCAGCCGCCCGTCGCTTCCTTCGCCACGCTCGGGCTGCCGCCCGAGCTGGTCGAGAAGATGACCGGCCTCGGAGTGACGGAGCCCTTCCCGATCCAGTCGGCGACCCTGCCCGACGCGCTGGCCGGCCGGGACGTGCTCGGCCGGGCGCGGACCGGTTCCGGCAAGACGCTGGCTTTCGGGCTTGCGCTGCTCGTACGGACCGCGGGCCGCCGAGCGGAGTCGAAGCGGCCGCTCGCACTGGTCCTGGTGCCCACTCGGGAGCTCGCCCAGCAGGTCAGCGACGCGCTGGCGCCGTACGCGCAGACGTTGGGCGTACGGCTGGCCACGGTCGTCGGCGGCCTGTCGATCAACCGGCAGACGGCGCAGCTGAAGGCCGGCGTCGAGGTGGTCATCGCGACGCCGGGGCGGCTGACCGACCTCGTGTCGCGCCGGGACTGCCTCCTCAACCACGTGCGGATCACGGTGCTGGACGAGGCGGACCAGATGTGCGACCTGGGCTTCCTGCCGCAGGTCTCGGACCTCCTGGACCAGATCCCCGCCGACGGGCAGCGGCTCCTGTTCTCGGCCACGCTCGACCGCGACGTCGACCGGCTGGTGCAGGACCATCTCCACGACCCCGTCGTCGCGTCGGTCGACCGGGCGGCGGGCTCGGTCACGACGATGGAACACCACGTGCTGAACATCCACGCCGCCGACAAGTACGCGACCGCGACCGAGATCGCCGCTCGGGACGGCCGGGTCCTGATGTTCCTGGACACCAAGGCCGGAGTGGACCAGTTCACCCGCCACCTGCGGGCCAGCGGCGTACGGGCGTCCGCCCTGCACAGCGGTAAGTCGCAGCCGCAACGCACGCACACGCTCGGCCAGTTCAAGGACGGCGAGATCACCGTGCTGGTGGCCACCAACGTCGCCGCGCGGGGCATCCACATCGACGCGCTCGACCTCGTCGTCAACGTCGACCCGCCGGCCGACGGCAAGGACTACCTGCACCGGGCCGGGCGCACGGCGCGCGCCGGGGAGTCCGGGCGGGTGGTCACCCTGGTCACCCCCAACCAGCGCCGCGATGTGAACCGGATGATGTCCGAGGCCGGCATCCGCCCGACCACCACCCAGGTGCGCTCCGGCGAGGCGAAGCTGACCGCCCTCACCGGCGCCAAACGCCCGCCGACCGAGACGAAGACCAGCGGCGGCAACGCCCCCTTCCGCGGCATGGGCACCCGCCCCGGCCGTCCCGCCAAGGAGACCCGCAAAGCCGCCGAGGCCCGCAAGACCGCGGAAGCCCGCGCGGCGGCGCGGGTCCGCAAGGGCCGCTGATCCCACGGGGGCGCCGAAGCCACGACGTGGCGGTCGCCCCCGCCTCGTCAGCCGCAGGTCAGCGTCGGCTTCGCCCAGTCACCGTGATCGTTGCCGTTCCCGTCGCCCGCGTCACCGACCTTGAGGTCGATCACCTGGGCGCCGCTGACGTCCACGTCGATCGGTACGGCCGCCTGCTTGCCCCGGACCGTCGGTGTCGTGACCAAGGTCCTGCCGTCGGCGATCACGGAGAACGTCACCGTTCCCGCACCACCCGTCTCGTCGTCGACGCCGACGTCCGCCGTCAACCTCGAGCATTTCCCGGCGAGATAGAGCTCGACGTCGCTGACCGAGTTGGTACCCAGGCCCTTGGCGTAGCCGACGCCGGCGATGGTGATCGGGCGACCGTCCCCGGCCGCTTGTTCGCCGACGCTGCTGTCGCGCTCCACCGGGCCCCAACCGTTGGTGGACGACAGGAACGGCAGGTCGCTCACTGAGCTGTCGCCGGTCGGTGGGGCCGGTGGGATTCCGCGGACGATGCGTTCGTCGCCGCCGGTGGCTTGGTGTCCGTTCTGGCGATAGCGCGCCGTGGCGGTGAGGGGCGTGGCGGATGGCAGCGTCCCGGACGGTGGCTGGACCTTCCAGGTGAAGGTGGCCGATGCGCCGGGTCGCACGCGCTTGACCGACGTGGGGCTCGTGGCAGTCACGGTCCAGCCGTCGGGCGCGGAGAGTTCGGCCGAGAGCCGGGTGACGGACGGTCGGTCCTTCGGCACCTCCACCGTCGTGCGCGCCGTGAACGTCTGCTCCGGCTGGGCGGTGTCCGGCGCGTCCAGGGTGACGTCCGCTCCCGGACGCTTCGGCATCGCGTACGTCCGAGGGTCGTAGCGGGGGCTGTCGTTCTGGGCGACGCGCAGGGAGGAGGCGTAACTGCCGTAGTCGGTGAGCGAGACCTTGCCCAGTCCGCCGGTGCTGCCGTCCAGGTTCCAGACGGCGATGGCGATGCTGTTGTGCCCGTTCGGATCGAGGATGCCGTTGGGGACCGGGAACGTGTGCTGTGGGCCGAGGTAGTTGACGTAGTTGCCGACCTGCCAGCCGTTCACGAAGATCGTGGCGCGGTACTTGCGGGACGGGTCGTCGGTGAAGGTCAGCCCGAGCGAGGTGTCCTGGCCGTGCGGCAGATCCAGCTTGGCGTCGGTGCGGTACCAGGAAACCCCGGGACGGGTGTCGGTCGTCGGCAGGGAGACCCGGTTCCAGTTGCCGTCCGGGTAGCCGGGCAGGGACCAGCCGGCCCGTTCGCCGTACAGACCGCCCGTCGAGAGCGGGCCGCGCACCGTGTCCTGCAAGTCCTCGCCGCCCCGCACGCCCTGCACCCGCCAGGTGACCGAGGTCAGCGGCGCCCCGACGAGGGAGGCACTGGTCAGTCCGCGCGCGGTCTTGTTGCCGTTGGTGGAGTTGTAGTCCTCCTCGTGGCCCATGTTCACGGTGAGCACGGAGACGATGTTGTCGCCCTTGGACTTCACGGCACCGGCAGCGAAGGTGAAGTCGCCCCCGCCTGTGGTGGAGCTGCCCAGGAACGTGCCGTTGAGCCAGACGGAGAACGCCTGCGCGTTGCCGCCCGAGTCCGAGACCAGGTGGACGCCGGTCTCTTTGCCACTGGCGCGGAAGCGGCCGCGGTACCAGGTGTTGCCGGTGTGGAAGCCGTAGTCGTCGGCGTAGAGCACGGGGAGGGAGTTGACGTCGGAGACGCTGTTGGTGGTCGTCCTGTCGGCCACCTGCCAGGTGGAGTCGTCGAAACCGGGGGCCGCTTCGGGGGATTCCTCGGCGTGCTTCCAGTTCGTCAGCGTCGGCAGGTGGATCGGGGCGGCCACCGCGATGGTGCCGGTCAGGCTCCCCGTGCCGGTCGCCTTGGTGCCCAACGTCCGGCCGTTCCAGGTGACATGGGCCGCCGAGGTGAACACCTCGATGTTCTTGTCGTCGGCGTTGTCCCCGGTGAGCGCCACGGTGTGGCCGCCGTCCTTGCTGTCCGCCGTCCGCAGCAGATGGGTGCCGCGCACGAGCACCGGGCCGGACGCGGTGTCCTGACGCCAGAAGGTCTTCGCCGTGGTCTTGTCGCCGACGAGCAGGAGCAGCGGGCGCTTCCCGCCGCCGCTGATGCTGATGCGTACGAGGCCCTTGTGCGCGTAGTTGAGCCGCAGGTCGCCGGTGGCGGCGTCCCAAGTGGTCGTGACCGTGCCGCCGGTGGCCGTCACGGTGGGCTTGGCGGCGTAGCGCAACACGGTCTCGCCGTCGCTGCCCTCGTCGCCGTAGAGCACGGCGATGTCGCGGTCGCCGATCGTCGCGTCGGTCATGAGCTCGGAGGTCGAGTACTGCAACTGCGCGTCCCCGAGCCGGTAGTTCGCCAGGATCACGTGCGAGTCGCGTCCGTCGAGCGTGATCGCGGTGCCGGGCTGCTGCGGCACGACCGGATAGGTCGGCTCCGTGGCGGAGTCGCCCGTCGGTACGTCGATGGCGTCGATGGCCACGTAGTTGTCCGTGGACCCCGAGCTGTGGCTTCCGCTGACGACGATCTTCAGCGTGTGCGCGCCGGGCGTCAGGCCGGTCTTCTGGAAGAGCACCGCCTGGTTCTCGCTGCCGGAGTCGTCGACCGTCGCCACCTTGTCGCCGTCGAGGTAGACGTCGGCATAGCCGTGGTTGTTCGTCTTCGAGCCGATCCAACGGATCGCGGTGCCGTCGAAGGGGACGGTGACCGAGTCGCCGGCCTTGTTGGAGAACGACTCCGTGTGCTTGTAATCGCCGCCCGTGTAGCTCGTATCGGCCACATGTGACCACGAACCGGCGTACTGCAACGCCGAGTCGGGGTCGTCCCAGGTGTAGGTGGTGTCCGAGGCCGGCTGGGCGTTGAAGTCCAGCGAGATGTGGGTCTGGTCGACTGCCGTGGACGTGGAGTTCCCATGGCGCAGGACATGGAACTGCGTCTTGGTGTCGGGGTTCATCCGTGCGGTGTCGACCACCGCCGAGTTGTCCGGCGGGGTGGCCCTGATCGCCTCGGTCTTGGTCAGCGGGGCGACCGACTGCGTGAAGTAGCCGATCAGCTTGTCCTCGTCGTACTTCGGATCGAACTGGCGGGTCTCGCGGATCGCGGCCCCGTAGTCGTACGACGTGTAGTTCTGGGGCATGCCCAGCCAGCCCCAGTTGGTGCCGCCGTAGGTCATGTAGAAACTCTGCGCGGTCGCGCCGACGGCGATGTTCTGCTTGTAGAAGACGTTGGCGAACTTGTCGTTGATCAGCTCGGCGCACTTGTCGTAGCCAGGTCCGCCCCAGGGGTCGAAAGCGCCGCCCTGGAACTCCGGTGAGTACAGCGGCTTTCCGGCGGGGTGGTCGTAGCTGATGTCGGGGACGCCGTTCCACTTCGCGGGGTTGGAGCAGTCGAACCCCTGCGGGTAGGAGTCCGGGCCGTCGACGTCCAGGGCGCCGGTGCCGGAGTTGAAGGTGCCGTTGTTGTTGCCGGTCAGCGGGACCGTGATGCCGTCGGCGCGGGCCTTGTCCTCCAGGTGCTGCATGTACGAGCGGCCGGCGGCCGAGCCGTTGTAGTACTCGTTCTCGACCTGATAGGCGATCACCGACCCGGTGCCGTTGGTGAGTTGGTGGCGGGCGATGATCCGGTCGATCTGCGTCAGCCACTCGTCCGCGTACTTCAGGAACCGCGGGTCGTCACTGCGGTTGTTCTCCGCCTTGGTCGTCAGCCAGCCGGGCAGGCCCCCGCTGTCGACCTCCGCGTTGATGTACGGCGCCGGGCGCGCGACGACGTAGAGGCCGGCCTCCTCGGCCATGTCGAGCAGCTTTTCGACGTCCCGCACCCCGGTGAAGTCGTACACCCCCGGCTTGGGCGAGTGGTAACCCCAATCGAAGTACAGCGAGGTCGAGTTGAAGCCGGCGGCCTTCATCTTCTGGAAGATGTCGCGCCACAGGTCCTGGCTCGGGAGCCGGAAGTAGTGGAACTCGCCGGACCACAGATAGGTGCGCCTGCCGTCGACGAGGAACGAGTAACCGTCGAGGGTCACCTTGTGCGCCGGCGCGCTCGCGGCAGGCGGTGGTGCGGGTTGCCGTGTGCCTGTGTCGCCGGCCGCGGCGGGCGCGGTCATGCCCGCCGCCAAGGCGATGGTCGCGGCAGCGGCCAGGGCTGCCCTCCACCACCGGCGGCCGGGTCTCGCAGCTTCCGATCCGTTCCCATGACTCCGCACTGCGGCCTCCATAGCCCCTGAGCGATCAACATCGAACAGACTCAGGCAAAGCCGAACAGTAAAGGGGCACACGGCTCAACACAATGGGGCGGGAGGAGAAGGCCGGGGCAGCAGGGGAGGCGGGGTTCGGCCGACCGAACGGCGCCTCGAGACCAGCCCCCGCGCTCTCCCTGGTACCAGCTGTTACCATCGGCGCATGGCGAAGACGCAGAAGGGCTGGCGGGTCGACGACGAGATCGCGGAACTGGCCACGGCCAGGGCCCGGGACCGCGGGATGAGCGTCGGTGACTACATCGCCGCGCTCGTACGGGAAGACGTCGGCGGACTGCGGCAGCGCGGCCTGGACGCGGCGCAGCGATTCCTGGATGAGCACCAGTCGGTGTTCGACGAGGCGGAAGACGCCGACCGCCGCTCCTCGGGGGCGCACGCCGCGTAATGGAACTGCACATCGACGTCCCCTGGGTCCTGCAGGTCGCGGAGATCGCGGGCGCGGCGGACCCGGCTCCCGACGACTACGGCGTGCCGGTGGCCGCGGTCGCCTGCCACCGCGCCGAACTGCTGGACACACCTGTGTACGACGGGCCCTACGCCCGTGCCGCGGCGCTGGTGCACATCCTCGGGCGCTGTCGCTGGCTGGAGCGGTCCAACATGGCCGTGGCCGCCGCGACCGGCGTCATGTACCTGGAGGCCTCGGGCATCCAGGTCAAGCCCACCCGCGAGGACGCCGTCGCTCTTCGCGACCTGCTGCGGGACCCTGCCTGCACCGCCGCCGGGATCACGGCCCTGCTGCGGGCCTGGCCGCACGCCACCTGAACCGCGCGGCACGCGACTTCACGCGCCTTCGCCCGGTCGCCTTCACCGACCAGCGGTGGGTTCGCGGTCTGCGAAGGCGATCGGGCGTACGGCTCGTCCGCGTCTGTCAGGCAGCGTCCGACTGCTGCCATGTGGCCTGCACCAGAGCCCGTTCCGTGCCCGCCAGATAGACGGCCGCGGCGAGCCAGGCGCGTGCGTACCCGTCCGGGTCGGCCTCCTCGGTGCGGCCGAAGACATCGCGGCTGCGTCGGCCCGCCTCCGCGGCGAGGGCGTGGGCCAGGTCCGCGGCCGTCCGGAAACCGCTCCGCCGCAGCGCCACGACGGCACCGGCCCGATCGCCGTCGCGCGCGGGTTCGGCAGCGGCCCTGCGACCGCCCGACACGGCGACCTCGACCAACCGCCGCAGCCGCCACAACGGCGCCTCGGCCACCGGGTCCGACGGGCTCCGGAGGAGCCCGGACGGCTCCGGCAGCGCGGGGGCCGGCGGCAGGTGGGTGCCTTCGAGGCGGTCGTAGCCCAGATCGGCGTGCCCCGACCACTCCGCCGGCAGCCGCAGGGTCGCCGCACTCTCGTCCGGCACCGGGCCGACGGCGAGCGGCCGGAGCGTGGCCGCGCGATCGGGGTCCAGGCGTCCGACGACGCGCAGCCGCAGCCCGGGGCGGGACGCCAGTCGGCGAAGGTTCACGGTGTGCGCGAGGTCGGGGTGGCTGCCGGCCGGCAGCAACCGGATCAGGAGGCCGTCCGTCTCCGTCCCGCCGGGGAGCAACTCCTGTGCGAGCACGTGCTGGTCGACGACTCCGACGATGACCAGATCACAGCCGATCAGCTCGCCGGCCGCCTGCTCGGCCCCCTCCGGGTCGCTCACCGGAGCGTTCCCGAGCCGGGCCGCGACGGCCTCGGCGAGGGGCCGGGCGAACAGGGCGGCCATCGGCCCCGACGTCCAGGAACGGCCCGCGACCGGTGTGGCCCGGACTCCCTTGCCGGCACCGAGACGGCCGTCCGAGGAGAGCGTCGCGCCCGAGATCAGCAGTCCGCCACGGGAGAGTTGGGCGTGGTCGAGGCTGCCCGAGCCGAGCGCGACGGTGGCCGTCGCGGCACCGCGCGCACGGGCGGGACCGCCCGGTCTCACGTCCGCGACGCTGAACCAGCGCCCGTCGTCGGAGAGGAGATGCGTGACCACCCCGCCGTACCCGGTCGCCGAGATCACCGGTTCCCGGCACACCCCGTGCACGCGCAGCGCACCTTCCGGCCGGTAGTTGCGACGGGCTGTGCCGACCAGTGCCGGCGCCGGATCGCCTGCGGCCAACAGGCCTGTGGTCAGCAGGAGTTCACGCAGGTTGGCGACCAGGTCGGCCAGCCGGTGGCCGTCATGGCGGGACCGGGCGCCCCGCAGTCCACGGACCACCCGCAGTGCCGCCGCCTCGGCGCGGTGCAACCCGGCGAGTCGGGCGGTGTGCGAGGCCCGCAACACCTCGGCCTGCGCCACGGCACCCGCCGCGGGCACCCCGGCGGCGAGCACCGCGGCCGCGGCGGTCCAGAGTGCGCGGGCGGCGGCCAGTTGCGCGTCTGTGGGGCCTGTCTGTTGCGATGCTTCGGCCGCGGCTGACCCGGGCACGGGAGTGACGGCCCGGACGGCGTCCGTGGTGCCCTGCTCGGACTGCATGCCCTCCGTGGAGCTGCCGACCGCCGCTGCCACTGCGCGGTCGCCGGCCACCGTGTCCGCGTACGCCCCTGCCTCTGCACCGTCCACTGTCCCCGCGTCCGCCATCGTCTCCGCGTCCGCCACCGGACACGCGCCGAGTACGGCCGCCAGGTGCAGGCACCTCGGTGCCAACAGGCAGCTGCACACGGCCTGTTCGGCGTCCGTGACCGCTCCGGAAGGGCCGGGAGTGAGGACGACCTCCGCGTCCTCACCGCACCGCACACGTCGTACGGCGCCCTCGACGGTGACGGCCGCGGTCACGTACGTCTCGATCGTGGCGTCGAGTTTCTTGCGCAGTCGGGAGGTCAGGCCCTCCACGGCGGCGGCGGCCACCTCGGGCGCCACCGGAGGCAGTTCGGGGTTCATCGGGTCTCTCCGCGGAGGCGTTCGCCCACCCAGCGGGCGAGGGCGAGAGGACTGAGGGCGGCGACGGGCATACCGGCCGCGACGAGCTGTTGGGCCACCGGCACGGAGTAGCGCGGGTTGCCGGTGTCGTCCAGAGCCGCGCAGCCCATCAGATGCACCCCGGAGCTCGCCAACGCCCGTACCTCGCCGAGGAGTCCGCCCAGTGGGTAACCCTCCTCGAAGTCGCTCACCACCACCACGAGGGTCCGGCTGGGCACCGTCACCAGGGAGCGGGCGTGGGCCAGACCGGCGGCGATGTGCGTGCCGCCTCCCACCTTCACCTCCAGCAGCAGGGACAGCGGGTCGTCGACCCGGTCCGTCAGGTCGATCACGTCCGTCGAGAACGCCAGGAAGTGCGTGCTGAGCGTGGGCACTCCGCCCAGCACGGCCGCGGTCAACGCCGACCAGATGACGGAGGCCTCCATCGATCCGGACACGTCGACCACCAGGATCAGCCGCCAGTCCGCCTCCTTGCGCGAACGGGTGCTGAACACCGGCCGTTCCGGCACGACCAGAGTGCTGCCGTCGGGCCTCTTGCGGGCGTGGACCAGGTTCGCGCGCAAGGTGCGCGGCAGGTCGATCCGCCCTCCCGGACGCCGAGTCGGTCGAGGGGTGGCCAGACCGGTCAGTGCGGGCCGCATCCGGGTGGCCAACTCCTTGGCCAGCTCGTCGACCAGGCGGCGCACCAGCGGACGCAGCCGGGCCAGTTGCTGCTCGGGCATCCCGCCCGCGAGCGACAGCACGGACGTCAGCAGATCGACCGAGGGACGTACGGACTTGGGGTCGAGCTCGGCCAGGACGTCGCTGCGCCCCTGGTCGGCGGCGCGGGCCAGGACCTCCTCGCGCACCTCCGTGCCGAACAGCGCCTGGAGTTCCTCGGCCCACTCGCGCGCGGTCGGGAAGGAGGTGTCCTGCCCGCCACCGCGACCGTTCTCCTGGCCGAGGTCCGAGGACCCCTCACCGCGACCCTTGCCGTACAACTCGTCGAGTGCGTGCGCGTAACGGCGGGCGTCCGCCGGCAACTGGTCGCTCTCGCGGCCCAGGAGCAGACGCCACCGGTCCGTCGGCGAGAGACGGAGTACGCCGTCGGTCGGCTCGCCCTCGCCGGACGGGTCCGGTGAGGGCACGGGACGTGCGTCGGCGGGCTCGGAGGCCGGAGCATCGGCGGTCTCCGGGACCGGAGCATCGGCGTGCCCCGGCAGCGGGATCGCCGGCCGCAGGGACTCCACCGCCGTACGCCCTGCCTCGTCCGCCGCCGTCCACAGGGCCAGCAGTCGCGGGGAGGCGGACAGCGTCAGGTCGAGGCGGTCGCCCAGTCGTTCCGTGATCGTGTGCAGCAGACGGTCGCGGCCGGCCGGGCTGAGTGTGTCGAACCCGCCGCGCAGGGCGGGCAGCCGGACCAGGAACGCCTGGTCCCCGAGCGAGTCGATCCGGTCGAGCAGCGGGTCGAGCGCGGTCGGCGCCGACTGGAGCAGCGGCGCGGCCCCGGTCAGCAGTCCGGCGAGTCTGCGGGCCAGCGCGAGCCGTCCGTCGGGGCCGGCGGCGGTATCGATCCAGCCCGCGGCCCGCGCGCCGAGCGTGTCCGCGTCGTCCAGATCCAGCAGGACCCGGCAGGCGAGCGCGGCACCTTGGACGAGGGGAGAGGCGGTGTGCGCGAGACCGCCCAGGGCCTCGTCCATGCGCAGTCCCAGGCGGTGTTCACCGGCCCGGGCGGCCAGGGCGACGAGCGCGGCGGCCTCCTCCGGGTCGTCGCTCCCCGCCAGACCCGGCAGCGACCGCACCGCCGACTCCAGCAGGTCGGCGGCGAGGACGCCCGCCGCCTCGCGGCCCTCGGACGTGGTGCCGGGCAGATGGCCCCGGCGCAGCGCCTCCAGCAGATCCAGTCCGGTGAGGATCTCGGGGAGTGTCGCGGAGGCGGGCAGCACCTCGGCCGCCTCGGCCAGCCGCTGGGCGACCAGGGCGGGCAGGTCGCAGCGGGCGGCGTCCCGCAGCCCCGCCAGGACCAGCGCACAGGTGGGACCACCCTCCGCCGACTCCCTGCGGTAGGTCTCCCGCAGTGTTCCCTCGGCCGCCAGCGCGGCGGTCACGCCCCGCACCCCGGCCAGGTCGAGCCGCACGGGCACCGACGGCACCCACGCCAGCCGCCACCGGGTGGTGAGCGCGGCGGCGTCGCCCGTACCGGACACCTCCACGGCCTCGCCGTATCCCACCCCGCACACGTCGAGTCGCCGGAGGAGGATCTCGCGCCGGTTGTCCAGGGCCGAGCGGAGCGGGTCGAGGCGCAGTTCGCGCCGATCGGGCTCGTCGGGACCGGGCAGGCGCAGGGCGGCGAGTTCGGCCTCGACGGAGGGACCGAGCCCGGAGCGCGGTGTGCCCGGCGCGACCCGGCCACGATCGGTACCCACCAGGACCACTTCCAGGGCCCGCGCGAGAGCCCGGCCCCGGCCGAGCGGCTCGCCCTGGCCCATCACGGACGTCAGGGCTTCGAGGACCTCGCCCCGGCCCGGTGCGGGGAGCCCGCGCAACCGGGCGAGGTCGCAGGCCACGCGCAAGGTCTCACGAGCCTCGCCCGTCCCCGCGGTGTGCCCGGCCGCGCGCAACTCCCGGCACACCCCCGTGATCGCCCGGGCAGCGGCGTCGTACAGCAGCTCGGGGTCGCCCGCGGCGCCGAACACCGCCTGCTGCCAGCGGGGGTCGCGGATCCCGGCCGGGTAGCCGGAGCGGGAGTCCAGCAGATCGAAGGCGTACGGGACCATGGATGTGACGACGGTCGACGGTTCCGCAGGAGGCACCGATCGGGCCGATGCCGACCCGCCGGCTCTCTCCTCCGACGCCCGCTCCTGAATGCCCCCGCCCGCCGCACCGGCCAGCGCCGGTGCGTGGAAGGCGCCGATCACCGCCGCGACCCGGCGTCCATCCGCCGCCGCGAGGGCGATCGTCTCCCGCATATGAGCTTCCCGAGCCAGGTCCACGGCGGGCACGCCGCCCGAGGACGCGGCGTCCTGACGCAGCGCCCAGCCGACGCCCAGGGCGGCCCGGCGCAACGACTCGGGGGTGCAGCCGGGGGCGAGGACCTCCACGCTGCGGTCCCACAGGTCGTCCCCGGCACGGCCGGTCCCGGCCGCGGTGAGCGCCTGCGCGAAGGAGACGGGCGCCGGCCGGGCGGCTGCTTCGGCGCCCGTGTCCTCGGTTGCGGGCGTGGACTCCGCGGCCCATCGCGCGTCGGCCATCGGCAGATCGCAGCAGACGACCTCCACGCCCCGCTCCCGCGCCCAGCGGACCGCGGCGAGTTCGGGGGAGAAGTCGGCGAACGGGTAGAAGCCGAGCCGTCCGTCCGCACCGGCGCCTGCGAGCGCGACCGGCGCGAGCGTGCCGGGCGCGCCGAGGTGGGTCAGCCACGGCTGGAAGTCCGTCGGCAGCTCCAGGCACACCACCTCGGCGCCGGCCGCGTCCAACAGGGCGGGCACGGCGGCGGCGAGCGCCGGGCTGTGGTGGCGTACGCCCAGCAGGTACGGCACCTCGGAGTCGGCGAGGGCGTCGAGCGCCGCCCTCGGTTCCTGAGCGAGGGCGTCGAGCGGGGCCCTCGGGTCCTGAGCGAGCGTCACCGAAGGTTCTCCCGCAGGTCCCACAGGCGGCGCCAGGTCGCCGAACCGTCCTCGGCGCGCCGGCGCACCGGGCCGTCCCAGTAGCCCAGCAGGCGCGCGTGGTCGGAGGGGTCGTCCTTGCGGACCACGCCCAGGAGATGGCCGGGCACCAGGTCGAGGGAGTCCCCGGCGGGCAGGTAGGCGGCGGCCACCCCGAGGGAGACGGCGACCTGGACCGCTTCCGCGGTGGACATCACCGTGCCGGGACGCTCCACGTCCCAGCCCTCGGCCGAGCGGCCGGCGCGCAGGTCGCGGAAGACGGTCACCAGGACATCGAGCACCGCGTCGTCGACGTCGAAGGCCGCGCCCGCCCGCTCGACGGCCGCGACGGCCTGCCGCTTCACGAGCGCGGTCTCGGCGTCGACGTCCGAAATGGGGTGCACGGTCTCGAAGTTGAAGCGGCGCTTGAGCGCGGCGGACATCTCCGACACACCCCGGTCGCGCAGGTTGGCGGTGGCGATGACGGTGAAGCCGGGGGCGGCGGCGACCTGCGCGGCGTCCGTGCCGGACAGCTCGGGCACGCTCATCCGGCGGTCGGAGAGGATCGACACCAGCGCGTCCTGCACCTCGGGCAGACAGCGGGTGATCTCCTCGACGCGCGCCACCATTCCCGAGCGCATCGCGCTGAGCACGGGCGAGTCCACCAGCGCCTGGGGAGTGGGTCCTTGGGCGAGGAGGAGGGCGTAGTTCCAGCCGTAGCGCAGCGCGTCCTCGGTGGTGCCCGCGGTGCCCTGCACGGTCAGCGCGCTGGTGCCGGAGACGGCCGCCGACAGCAGCTCCGAGAGCATCGACTTGGCCGTGCCGGGCTCACCGACCAGCAGCAGTCCGCGTTCACCGGCGAGCGTGACCACGCACCGCTCCACCAGGGCGCGTTCACCGACGAACTTGGGGGCTATGACCAGTTCGCGGGGCAGCGTCTCGTGGGGCTTGGTCAGCTTGAGGGCTTCGCCGGCGCTGCCGCACACGAAGGTGATGACGGATCGGGGCGTCAGCCGCCAGCCGGGCGGGCGGGGCCCCTCGTCGTGGGCGGCGAGGAAGGCGAGCTCGGTGGCGTGGCGCTCTTCGGCGGGCAGTGTCTGCCGGGCGGGCAGGGCCGTCGCCGTGTCGGTCGCGGTCATGAAAGTCCTTGCTGGGTAGGTCTGTTGGTCGTTGATGAGGGGGCGCCGGTGAGGTCCGGCGCCCCCGGTACGGCGTACGTCAGCGGCGGCGGCCCCGCCGCACCTTCAGCTCCTCGAACCGGGGAGCGTCGCCCTCGCGGACCCGCTGCCAGGCCTTGCGGTACAGGTCCGCGACCGGTTCGGTCGGCACGATCGCGCCGAAGGACGCGTGCTCGCCGTGGACGCCGGCGAACAGGGGCAGCTTCCAGCGCTCCAGGGGAACGCGCGGGGCCGGCTGTTCGGCCCAGCCGCCGGGCAGGAACAGCGAGCGGCCCGCCCTGGTCCGGGTGGCCTCGACCACGAGGTCGCCGGCGGCCAGTTCGGCGCGCGCCTTCTTGAGGCGGGCCGGCTTCCACCCCGTCCACCGGGCCGTCGTGCGGTCGGTCGGGTCGGGCATGGCGAGCAGCATCAGGTACAGCGTGGCCGCGTCCTCGCCGAGTCCGTACTCCTTGGCCACCTCGGTGACCAGGTCGGGCACGGAGTGGCCGGGGTGCTGGGGCCACCAGGTGCCGTCCTTGTCCCGCTCGCCCGCGATCGGCTCGCCGGGGTCGGCGAGGAGGGCGGCGAAACGGGGGTCGCGGACCAGTCGCAGGGCGATCTCGGCCGGGTAGGGCTGGTCGTCGACGCGGGCCGCGGGCAGGTAGGGGTCCTGGCCCGCCTCGTCGAGGAGGTCGACACGGATGCCCGGGGCCGGCTGGTCGTCGTGGGTGGCGAGGACGACGGCGCCGTAGCGCTCGAATCCCGGGCCGGTCTCGGTGGGTGTGCCCGCCGTCTTCCGGAACGTGGGGAGGCTGATGTAGCGGCCCATGTCGAGCATGAGGCCGGGGGCCGCGAGTCGCCCGCGCACGGCGGTGAGCGCGGGTGGCAGCGCGGCGCGGATCGGGTCGCCGGCGGGCAGCCGGTGGGCGAGCCAGGCGGCGAGACCGACCGTGCCGACCAGGGTCTGCGTGGTGAAGCCGGCACCGTCGTCGCCGACGGGCCGTACCCGGTCGCCGTTGACCTCCCAGCGCAGGTCCCGGCTGAGCTGCGGGGTGTGGGCCGGGTCCAGCAGGGCGGGCAGGGCTTCCCGTACCGGCCACGCCGCGTGCTTGAGGGTGCGGATGGCGTCGCTGAGCAGGTCCTCGGGGATGGCGGAGCGCTTGCCGAGCCTGCTGTTCCACACGGCGGCGGCCGCGGCCACGTCCGGGCCCTTGGTCCACAGGCGGACCGGGTCGGCGGGCAGCAGCGCGGCCACGACCGCCCCGCGGACGGCTGCGTCGATGCCCCGCAGTTCGTCCTTGGCGAGCGCCGCCGGGGCGACCTTCACCCCGATGACGGTGCGCGCCTCGGTGCTGAGGAACGTCCGCTCGTACGCGTCGACTCCCGGAAGTCCGGCGACGACGAGCCGGGCCATGGTCTCGGTGACGCCGGTGAGGCGGGCGAACTCCTCGGCGGCGTCCGGGAACCACGGTGCCGGACCGCGCTCGGCGAGTTCGGCCAGGAAGGCGCCGAGCCGGCCCAGGGGTTCGTCGTGGCCGATCGGGTCGCAGGCGAGGACCTTGTAGGGCTCCGGCATGGCGAACCGCCCTGCCGGATCGTGGAAGAGGCCGGTGAAGTCGCAGCCGTCGTCGTCAAGCGACCCGTGTCCGGTCACCGCGACGAAGGCGCCGTCCGCCAGCGGCAGCAGTCCGCTCCAGGAGCCCTCCCGCCAGTCGCCCGAGGAGATGCGCAGCCGGTGCGCGTCCAGATGCACGGAAACCTTGCGCCAGGTGCCGGTCGTGCCCGTCTGTCCCAGCCCCAACCGGTCGAATGCGGCGAGCAGTTCGCGCAGGGTCTCGCGGTGCTCGTCGGTGGTGGTGCCGGCGGCGGCCCGGAAGGCGAGAGCCGAGGTCCGGTCGAGCAGGGTGTGCAACTCCGGCTGGCCGGTGGGCAGTTCGGGTCCGTCGAGGTGGAGCCGGCCGTCGAGTGGCTCCGGTACGGCGGCGGTGGCCTCGGCGGCACGGGTCAGCACCCGCAGAGCGCGGAAGACGGTGTCGGCTCCGTCGTCCCGGCTCCACCAGTAGCCGTTCGACGCGCCGAGACCGCTCATCGCGTCGCGGATCAGGCTGTCGGACGGCCCGGCCGGGCCCTCGTCCTCCAGGCCGCCCTCCAGCGCCCGGGTCAGCCGGGTCGCCGCCGCGTCCAGGACGGCCTGCTGGGCCGCCGCGTAGCGCACGACCCCGGCGATGCCCGTGACCAGGGCGGGGTGGGTGACGGGCAGCAGGGTGCGGATCGCGTCGGGCAGTGTCTCGGGGTTCTTGTCGGCGGCGGCCGACAGCAGGGCGGCCGTGGTGTCCCGGTCGATGGCGCGCAGTCCCGCGGAGCCCGCCTCGTCGCGCGGGGTCAGGCATTCCCAGTACTGCACCGGCGGCAGCAGCAGGGTGCCCTCGCCGAAGACGCCCGCCGTACGGTCGGTCTTCCCCCAGGCGGTGACGACACCGTCCGCGTCGACCAGGTCGAGCTGCCAGCCGTTGTGCACGACGGCGGTGGGCCGCTCGGCGCCCGGGAACATCACCAGCGTGAACGGCCGGCCCGCGTCGGCGGGCAGCGTGAGGGTGTGTCCGGCGAGATCCTCGACCCGCGTGGATCCGTCGGGGAGTTCCAGCCTGCGCAGGCCGACGAGACCGTCGACGGGAGCGGAGGCGGGGGCGGCGCCGGACGTGGGGGAGGGGCGCAGCCGTCCGCCCGCGAAGGTGCTCCCCGCGGGGGCGTCACGCAGTGCGTCGGCGAGGAACGCGGGGCGGCTCATGCGTCCGAGCTCGTCGGTGGCGGGGTCGTACTCGTACCAGCCGTGCTCGTCACGGTCCTCGGAATCCGCCTGCCAGACCCAGTGGTTGGAGCCGTCGAAGAGCAGCGGACGCTCCTCGGGCACTGTGGTGTCCCCGGCGTGGAGCACACCGCGGCCGGTGGTCCGGCCGCCGCCGGGCAGCGGCAGGGTGATGGGGAAGTTGCCCTTGTACCAGTCCATTTCGGTGCCGCGGGTACCGTTCGGGCCCGCCAGGTTCTCGACCCGGTCGGCGCGGGTGTGCCAGTAGCCGCGCAGGCCGTCGTTGCGGCTGTTCCAGTAGACGAGGAGTTCGCCGTCGACGTGGTGGAAGCCGGCGTCGCCGTACCGGTCGTCCTTGGGGATGCGCAGGTCGTGGGTGAGCAGGGTGCCCTCGGCGCCGATCACGCGGGCCTGGGCCTCACCGGCCACCACGAGGTGGGGCCAGGCGTCGGCGACGATCAGGTCCTCGACCTGGTTCTTCGGGACGAGGTCGGCCGCCGCGCTCTCCCAGGCGGGCCAGCCGAGTTCGTCGAAGAGGCCGGCCTTCAGGGTGCGTGCCAGCACGGGCGCGAGGTCGGTGGCGATGGCCTCGCGGACCTCCGCCTCGGAGAGTGCCAACGCCTCGGAGGGCAGCCACTTCAGCCGGGCCAGCGCGTCGGGCAGCTGGGGCAGACCGACCGCGGTGAACCGCCGCACGACCGTACGCACCCACTGCGCCAGCAACGGGCGGCAGCCGGGCGAGACGGCCAGCAGCCGGATGGCCCGCAGCCCTTGCTCGTCGCCGCCGAACCGGTCCGCGCCCTTCTGGAAGGCGTCGTGGAACCGGGCGTCGGCGCCCAGGAACAGCAGGTCCCGGTGTCCGTCGCCCGCTGCCCACTGCTCCAGCGGCAGGCCGTCGCCCCGCGCCGGGGCGGCCACCGGTATGTCCAGGGACAGCAGGAGGTCGATCAGATCGATGTCGTGGGTGACGGTCAACGCGCCGCCGGATGCTTCGAGTTCGGCCCGGAGCCGGTCCGCTGTCCGCTCCACGAGCGGGTACAGCTGGGGCATCCGGGTCGAGCCGCGCCAGGACCGGGCCCGCTCGCGGAACGTCAGGAAGCGGTCCAGCCAGCCGGCCGTGCCGTCCCGCGGACGCTCCTCCTCGGGCAGCGAGGCGTCCCACAGCGCCGCCGTGGCGCCGGAGTCCTCCAGCACCTGGAGCCACAGCGCGGGCATCTCGTCGTCGTAGCCCGCCGGGATCATGTCCAGCAGGGTGCCCCGCACCCGCCGCTCCCGCGCGGCCAGCGCCACCAGCGCGGCACGGTGGCCCTTCCACCAGCCGGCCGCCGCCCGCAGGGTGGCCGGCAGACCGAGCAGCTCGGACAGGTACTCCTGCTCGGCGAGGTCGGCGTCCTGCCCCGCGGCCCGGGCCAGCTTGCGCAGGTCGCCCGCCATCTGCGCGGACGGCGGCAGACCGCCCGCCGTGCGGCGCAGGCACAGCCGGGTGAAGCGCCGCAGCGCCTCCTCGGCCGGCACCCGGGCGGCCAGCTCCCTGCCGTAGGAGGACAGCACCTTCACCGGCAGCGCGCCCGCCAGGGCGAACTCCAGGAACACCGCGTCGAGGCGGTCCTCCTCGATGACCAGACCGTGCTCGGCCTCGGCCTTGCGGGCCCGGGTGAACAACTGGGCGGCGTAGGTGGCGTTCTCCTCGGCGAGGAACACCCGGCCCGCCTGCTCGTAGAAGGTCGGCAGGAAGTGCGGGACGGAGGCCGCCAGCCGCGTGCCCAGCTCCACATAGGCGTCCAGGGCGGTCTTGGGCCGGGACTTCGCCTGCCGGGCCGCCCGCTCCAGGTCCGGTACGACGCCGAGCGCGTGGTGTCCGTCCTCGGGGTGGTGCACCAGCACCCACTCCGGAAAGCCCAGCGACTGGCGAAGACCCAGACCCACCACGGCCGGCTCCGCGTCCTGCTCCAGGCCGAGGAAACCGGCGGCCAGGTCCTCCGCCGCGCCCAGTTCACCGGCGACCAGCCGCACCACCACCCGGTCGTCCAGGCCCGGGTGCCGGTAGCTGCGTGCCGTCAGCGGCACCGCCCGCTCACCGGCGCCCTCCGTGTCCGGCGGCAGCACCGCCCCCGCCGCGAGCATGTCCTCGTACGACACCTGCGTCCCCCCGCTCATGCGCTCTTGCCTTCCTCGATGTCACGGCCGGCGTACAGAGCCGCGGCCATCCGCATCCCCTCCGACCAGGCCACCGGGCCCACCTCCCCGAACGGCAGGGCACGGCCGTCCTGGTCCTGCCAGGAGAGGCCACCGGTCTCCACCGTGTCCTCCCAGTACGGCTCCCCGATCCATACGGAGGCCTCGACGACCCGCCCGCCGTCGCGGACCCGGGCCGTGGAGTAGCCGCCGGAGACGCGGTAGCCCAGCGAACTGGCGCGCGCGGCGAGGGCGAAGCGGGAGCGGAACGAGCCGCCGGCGAACTCCCGCACCTCGGTGGCCTTGGGGGCGAGGTCGTCGGGGCGCTGCCAGGTCGCCCGGTGGATCTGCTCGACGCGCTGGACGATGCCCAACTCGGCCGCGAACTCCCGGATGTCGTCGAGGTCCGGCAGCAGCACCGGGTGCGGCAGGGTCACCGTGCGCGGGGACAGCCGTACCGTCTCGCCGTCGAGGTTCACCACTCGCAGCTCGCCGTCCTCGGTGGTGCCCCGCAGGAAGCCGACCTCGTCGGGGTCGTCGCCGACCACGGCCAGGTCGCGCAGGGCGGACTGCCAGGCCTCGTCCGGCCACACGCGGGCCAGCAGGCCGGTGGGGACGGGCAGCGACGACACCATCCAGGAGTCGACCTGTGCCACGCACCCCGCGGCGTGCCGATCCAGCCATTCGGCGAACCGTCGCAGCCGGTCCACCTCCGGGTGGTCCTTGAGCGCGCGCGGCAGTGACTTCAACTGCCGCCCCGCCGACCGGCCCCCGGTGGCACGCGCCGCCACCCGCCCCTCCACCAGGGCGACTTCATACCCGTCACCCGCCGACAGCCAACCCACGATGCCCCCGCCTCCCACATCAAGACAGCCTGAAGAAAGCACAGTTCGGCCGGGTCGTCCCGGCGTCTGTGCGACGACAAGCGGAACGTTAGCGGCGATCACTGACAATCGGTCGCGCGGTCTGTGGACGGGCTGTGGTGGGCGACAGGCGTCGTGAATACCACACCAAGTCATGACCAAGCTGTGGGTATCACTTCCGAAGCGTTAAATCTCAGGGAATTCTTCTACAACCATTGGTCACGCGCGTCTGTCTGGCTAGCAAGAGTGTGCCGAGGTTCGTGAAGAGGAGTTCAGAACGTGACCGTGCGTTCCTTTGCCAGGCGGATGCGACCGCGAGTGGAGCGGAAGACCGCCGAGGGGCTGTGGCAGCTGCGTACGATGCGACGGCGCCGCAGATCGGCGGTCACGGACCCGACCCTGCGCCCGGTGACGGTGCGCGGTCAGCATCTGTACGGCCGCGTCGTGACGAGCTTCAGCGCCGCCGAGGCCGCCGCCGCCAACCTCGGTCTGGTCGTCTCCGCGCTGGAGCAGGAAGGCATCGCGTACTTCCTGGTACCGGCCTCCCGCACCCGCCACACGGTCGGGCTGAACGCTGTCGACCGGGAGCGTTTCCTCGCCGCCTTCGAGGCACGGAACGCGGACCAGCCGGTGTTCATCGGCCGACCGCTGCCCGGCGGCAAGCTCAAGCACCCCGCCCTGCTCATGGACGGAGTCCTGCCGGCCGCCCTGCGCACCGCGCCCACGCTGCGGATCGGGGAGAACCACCTCGGCCCCGCCGGCCAGCTCCTCGGCGGTCCCGAGCTCGCCTGCGACGTCGAGTTCTGGGAGGACGGCGCGCAGCTCCTGGCCCGCGAGGACGGGGAGCGGCGCCTGGCGAAGGTCCAGCCGCAGGCCTCGCAGGACGTCTTCGCCGAGTCCCTGATCGCACCCCGCAGCAACGACGTCGCCGATGTGCTGCCGGCGTCCGAGCAGACACCGGCCACCCTGCGGATCGCCGACCGCGAGCTGCCCACCTTCGCCCCGCTCACCCTGCCGACCGTCAACGACGTGACCTTCCCCGTGGACATCGTCTACACCTGGGTGGACGGCGAGGAGCCCGAGATGCGGGCCAAGCGCGCCCGCCACCAGGGCCTCGGCACCGCCGAGATTCTCGACAAGGAGACCAACGCCTCCCGCTACACCAGCCACGACGAGCTGAAGTACTCGCTGCGGTCACTCGCCATGTACGCCGACTTCGTCCGGCACATCTACATCGTGACCGACGGGCAGAAGCCCCACTGGCTCGACGACACGGCACCGGGCATCACGGTCGTGGACCACCGCGACATCTTCCCCCCGGACGTGCTGCCGGTGTTCAACTCGCACGCCATCGAGACCCGCCTGCACCACATCCCGGGCCTGTCGGAGCACTACCTGTACTTCAACGACGACGTGTTCGTCGGCCGCCGGGCGAGCGCCGAGGCCTTCTTTCACGGCAGCGGCCTGATGAAGATCCCGGTCTCGCCCCTGAAGATCGGCATCGGCAAGCCGCACGCCGAGGAGACGGCCACCAACTCCGCGAGCAAGAACGTCCGCCGGCTGCTGCTGGAGAAGTTCGGCCGCATGACGACCCACAACTTCATGCACACCCCGCTGCCCCAGCAGCGCGAGACGCTGCGGACCCTGGAAGAGCTCTTCGCCGACGACATCCGCCGCACCACGGCGTCCCGCTTCCGCTCGCCGCAGGACATCGCCATGACGGCCCCGCTGCTCTACCAGTACGCCCTGATGACCGGACGCGGCGTGCCGGGCAGGTTCAGCTTCCGGTACGTCAACATCAGCCGCCCGGACGCCGAAGCGCGCCTGGCCGAGCTGGGCCGTACCCGCCGGTTCGACTTCTTCTGCCTCAACGACGTCGACGTCCCGCCGGAGGAGCGGGAGCAGGTCGGCATCCGCATGCACGAGTTCCTGGAGGACTACTTCCCCTTCCCGAGCCCCTTCGAGAAGCAGTCCGTCGAGAAGCAGAGCTGAAGGGGGCACGCCGATGGATCTCCGCCACCGGATCGTGGCGCCCCCGGGCCTGCGCGCCGCACGGGACCTGCTCCGGCGCCTGGGCCTGTGGGTGTCGGCCTGGCTGTGGGCGCTGCGCGCGGCCCGGGCCCGCCGGCGCCTGCGGGCCGCCGTCCCCGGCCTGCGCCGGATCGTCCGCGGGCACATGCGGCTGTACGGCCAGACGGTCGCCGGCTACACCGCCGCCGAGGCCGCCGAGACAGACCTGGAGCGGGTGTGCGGCCTCCTGGAGGCGGCCGACGTCCCGTACTTCCACATCCCCGCGGGCCAGGGGACCGGCACCCGGCCGGTGATCGGCGTCGAGGCCGGCCGGCGTGCCACGGTCCTCGCGCAGGCCACGCGCCGGTTCGCCGGCAGCGTCGCCTACGTCGGCGCCGTCGACCCGCAGGGCACCGTGACCCGCGCGGTGCTGTGGGCCGACGGCAGGCTGCCCCGGGAGCTGCGGCGAGCCCCGGTACTGCGCGTCGGAGTGATCCGCCTGGGCCCCGAGGGACAGGTGTTCACCGCGCTCGACACCGGCTGCGACATCGAGTTCTGGCAGTACGGCCGGGACCTGCCCGCGGCCCGGAAGCCGGACCCCGGGTGGCTGACCGTCCCCGGCACCCGGCTCGGCGAGACCTTCGGCACGGCGCTCGTCGCTCCGCGCCGCAACCCCGTCTCCGAGGTCGTCCCGACGACGGCCCAACAGCCTGCCGCGGTGGCTAGCCGCCGCCACAACGTGCCGACCTTCGCCGCGTTCGCCGAACCGGGCATCGACGAGGTGCGCTTCCCGGTCGACGCCGTGTACACCTGGGTCGACGGCGACGACCCCGTGATGGCCGCCAAGCGGCGCGCCCATCAGGACCTCGACGGCGGCGGCATCGCCCCGCGCGAGACGGGCGCCTCCCGGTACACCAGCCATGACGAACTCAAGTACGCGCTCCGGTCGTTGGAGATGTACGCCGATTTCGTCCGGCACGTCTACCTCGTGACCGACTCGCAGATCCCCGCCTGGCTGAACCCGGAGGCGGCGGGCCTGACCGTGATCGACCACCGGGACATCCTCCCGCCCGACGCGCTCCCGGTCTTCAACTCCCATGCGATCGAGAGCCGGTTGCACCACATCCCGGGCCTGTCGGAGCACTACCTGTACCTCAACGACGACGTCTTCTTCAATCGCTCGGTACGGGCCGAGACCTTCTTCCACGGGAACGGCATCGCCCGCATCCCCCTGTCCCCGCTGAAGCTCGGCGTCGGCGCCCCGCACCCGCTGGAGCCCGCCCCCAACTCCGCGGGCAAGAACGCCCGCGAGGTCATCAGGCGCTTCCACGGCAGGCAGGTCACCCACAAGTCGCTGCACACCCCGCACCCCCAACTGCTGTCCGTCATGCGGGAGATGGAGAACTGCGGGATCGAGGAGCTGGAGCGGACCGCCTACTCGCGCTTCCGCTCCACCGCCGACGTGGCGCCCGCGTCCACGCTGCACCACCACTGGGCCATCGCGACCGGCCGGGCGGTTCCGGCCGACTACCGCTTCCGCTATGTGGAGTTGGGGACACCGGACATGCAACGCCGCCTGGCACGCCTCCAGGAGGGCGAGGACGTCGACTTCTTCTGCCTCAACGACGTCGACACCGCCCCGGCCGCCAGGGCGCGGGCCCAGACCGCCATCCACGCCCTCCTGGAGTGGAAGTACCCCTTCCCGAGCCGCTTCGAGGGAGCGCTCCCCCCGGCTCCGGTCGCCCTGATCCCGCAGCCGACGCGGGTCCCACGGCAGGTGGCGTGCCAGGACGTACAGCACCAGGACTGATCCTCAGGGTTCAACACGTCGACGGGTGGGGGAGTCGGGCGGGCCCGTCACAGCCGCAGGACCACCAGGGCCGTGTCGTCGGTGTTGCCCTCGGTGGGGAGCAGGTCGGCGAGGAGGGCGTCGGCCAGGGCTTCCGGGTCCGCGTGCCGGTGGCGGGTGAGGGAGTCGGCGAGGCGGGACAGACCGCGGTCGATGTCCTCCGTACGGCGTTCGATCAGTCCGTCGGTGTACAGCACGAGGGTGGCGCCCTCGGCGAAGGGGATGCTCGTCTCCGGGCGGCCGACGTGCTCGGGGCGGGCGCCCAGGGGCGGGTCGGTGGCCCGGTCGAGGAAGGTGACCGAGCCGTCGGGGTCGAGCAGGGCCGGAGGAGGGTGGCCCGCGCAGCTGTAGGTGATGGTGTGGTCGTCCCAGTCGACGAACGTCGTCACCGCGGTGGCCGACTCGGCGCCCTCCACGAAACGGGCGTACAGGCCCAGAGCCTCAAGGGCTGAGCCCGGCCCGTCGGCGACCCGGCAGGCCGCGCTCAGGGCGCTGCGCAGCTGGCCCATGGCGCAGGCGGCCGCCAGACCGTGTCCGACGACGTCACCGACGGCGACGGCCATGCCGCCGTCGGGCAGGTCCACCAGGTCGTACCAGTCGCCGCAGACGTTCAGCGCGCCCACCGCGGGCCGGTAGCGGACGGCCGCCCTGTGGTGGCCGCCCGGGCGCGGCGGCGGCAGCATGGCCGCCTGGAGGGTCAGGGCCACCTCGCGCTCGTGGGCGTGCGCCTGGCGCAGCCGCTCGTTGACCTCCTGCAGCTCACGCGCCCGGGTGTACAGCTCGGCCTCCAGGACCCGGGCCCGTCTGTCCTCGGCCCGGCCGCCGAAGGCCCGGATGAACTCGGTGACCTCCTCCACCCGGTGGGCGATCAGCATCACCTCCCCGTCCGGGCCGAGAACGGGTGCGTTGACCGGGCTCCAGACGTGCTCCACCCACTGGCCGGGCCGCTGCGGGTCCTCGATGTCGTAGCGGACCAGCGCCATGGTGTCGCGCTCGCCGGTGGCCACCGCGCGCAGCATCGACTCCCGGGTCTCACGCATCCCGGCCGCCGCCGGGTCCTCGGGGTTCTCGGGGAAGACGTCGAAGATGTAGCGGCCGACCAGTTCCTCACGGGTACGCCCCGACAGGCGCTCGAAGTCCTCGTTGGCGTCGACGTAGACCAGCTCGGGGGTGAGCAGCGCCACCATGCCGGGCAGCGCGCGGAAGACCGCCGCGTAGTCGATCTCCGGATCCTGCATGGTCTGCCCGCTTCGTCGCCGATGGTCGATGTGTCGTTCCACGATAGGAGGGAACCGGCCACCAGGCCCGGAAACTGCTCTTATCGGGTCCGGTGAGCGTTCACACCGTTGACGTTCAGGTTCCGGCCCTTACGGCCTGCTTCGGCCGCGTCGACCGCTGCTCGTAGAGCATCGGCCACACGGTGATCAGGACGAGCAGCCAGACCACGGCCACGGTGCGGACATGGGCGCCGAAGGCCGCCAGCAGCAGGGGCAGCACGCAGCAGGGCAGGGCGACGGACAGCAGCCAGCGCCGTTCCCGGGCGGCCTGGCCCAGCCAGGCCAGTCCGCTGAGCAGGAAATACCCGGCCAGAGCCGAGCACAGCAGCCAGCGGGTGGCGTCCGGCAGCGTCTCCAGGTGCTCGGCCGCGGCTCCCAGCGCCGCGGCCAGGGCGGCGAGGCAGCCGGAGACGAAGCAGTGCAGGGGCAGCGCCGCGCGGGCGGGCAGCACCCCCGCCGCCAGGTGCGGCACCCCGGCGTAGCCGTGCCGGAAGGACAGCGCCCACAACGCGGCCAGCAGGAAGAACGCCGCGACGGCGAGCGTGTACAGCTTCCGGTCCCATTCCGTGTCGGACGTGGCCTGGACCACCTGGGCGACGCCCTCACCGAGCACGATGATGACGAAGAGACCGAGGCGCTCGCTCAGGTGCTCCGTCTGCGACCGCGCCAGCGACGGGCTCTCCGTGGAGCCGCGCCGGTCGGACCGGCTCTCGCGCCGCTCCCGGGCCTCCTGGTGCTCGACGATGTCGCGCGCGGAGACCGCGAACGTGACGTACAGATCGAGGGCGATACCGAGGGCCCACAGCCAGTAGCGGGTCGGGTCGTGCGCCCACAGGGAGACGATCCACGGGATCACGCCGAGTGACATCTGGGCGGCCGGCCAGTCGACGAGGATCTGCCGGCGGTGCTGCCAGGCCCGTGTCGCCAGGGCCCGGATCAGGATGTAGGCCAGGGCGAACACCCGCGCGTGCTGATCGTCGCCCTCGTGCACGCCCGGTACGGCGGCGGCCATGACGGCCATGCCGAACATCGCGGCCAGCACCGTACGGACATGGGTGTTCTCGTAGGCCACGTTCGCGTACAGGGTGAAGCTGATCCACGCCGTCCAGAAGGCGAGGAACAGCAGCGCGTACAGGCCGAGGTCGGACACCTCGGGGACCCCGTGCAGCAGATGCGCGATCTGTGCCACGCCCGCCACGGCGACCAGGTCGAAGAACAGTTCCAGCCAACTGGCGTGCCGGTTCTCCTCGTTGGTCGGTCGCGGATCAGCTGCGGTGGTGTCGTCGTCGTTCACGCCACCACCATGCCCTGTCGCCGATCATGGCGTCCCGCGCTTCGCCCATCGTCGTATGTCCGGATCCGAGGGGTTGATGGCCGGACGCGAGAGGCGCCGAAGGCCGTGCGGTGGGCATGCTGGTGTACGGACGCACGGTTCCCGCCGTGCCAGGAACGCGCGGTCCCCGCCGTGCGCATCACCCGGAAAGCGCGAGCATCATGACCGACACCATCGCCGGAGTGGAGATTCCCCGGACCGCAGCCGTAGCGGAGGCGACCGAAACTCTCCGTGGAATGACCGGCCCGCTTCTCTTCGACCATTCCCGGCGGGTATTCCTCTTCGGCAGCCTGCACGCGCGACGACTCGGGCTCGCGCCCGATCCGGAGCTGTTGTACGTCGCGGCAATGTTCCACGACGCCGGCCTGGTGACCCCGTTCTCCGGGGCGGAGCAGCGCTTCGAGGTCGACGGGGCCGATCACGCACGTGCGTTCCTGCTCGGCCGCGGTTTCTCGAAGGGCGCCGCCGACGTGGTGTGGGAGGCGGTGGCGCTGCACACGACGCCCGGGATCCCGGGCCGGCTGGGCCCGGAGACCGCCGCCACGAACCAGGGCGTGCTGACCGACGCCGTCGGCTGGGGTCTGGACGGACTCGACGGTGACGCGGTGGACGAGATCCTCGCCGCGCACCCGCGCGGAGAATTCAAGAAGGAATTCCTCCAGCAATTCGTCGAGGGACTGAAAGATCGTCCGAACACCACCTACGGGACCATCAACGCGGATGTGCTGGAACGCTTCGTGCCCGGTTTCCGGCGCGCGAGCATGGTCGACCGCATCACCGACGCGCCCTGGCCGAGCTGACCCGTAAAAAACCTGGAAGGAGACACCGTCCATGCAAGCCATCACCGCCCAGGACCGCGACGCCGGCGCCACCGGGCTGACCCTCACCGACCTGCCGTATCCCCATGCCGCCGAGAACGACGTCGTCGTACGCGTGCACGCCGCCGGATTCACCCGTGGCGAGCTCGACTGGCCCGGCAGCTGGACGGACCGCGCGGGCCGGGACCGTACGCCGAGCGTGCCCGGACACGAGGTCTCCGGTGTCGTGGCGGAACTCGGCTACGGCACCACGGGCCTCACCGTCGGCCAGCGCGTCTTCGGACCGACCGACTGGACCCGCAACGGCTCGCTGGCCGAGTACGTCGCCGTGGAGGCCCGCAACCTGGCCCCGCTCCCGGCCGACGTCGACCACACGGTGGCGGCCGCGCTGCCCATCTCCGGACTCACCGCCTGGCAGGGCCTGTTCGACCACGCCCGCCTCACCACCGGCCAGAGCGTCCTCGTCCACGGCGCCGCGGGCGCCGTCGGCTCGATCGCGGTGCAGCTCGCACGGGAGGCCGGCGCCCACGTCATCGGCACCGGCCGGGCGGCCGACCGCGACACCGTGCTGGCCCTGGGCGCGCACGCGTTCCTCGACCTCGACACCGAACGGTGGCAGCAGGCGGGGGAGGTCGACGTGGTCTTCGACGTGATCGGCGGCGACGTCCTCGACCGCTCCGCGGCGCTCGTCCGCGCCGGCGGGACCCTCGTCACCATCGCCGCGCCGCCCAAGGTCCGCCCCAAGGACGGTCAGGCCCTGTTCTTCGTCGTCGAACCCGACCGCGCCCGTCTCGCCGACCTCGCCCAGCGGGTCAGGGACGGACGGCTCAGTGTCCGGGTCGGCGAGGTGCGGCCGTTGTCGGAGGCCGTGGCCGCCTTCGCCCCGGCCCGGCGGGTCGCCGGCCGGACGATCATCCGGGTCGTCGAGGAGTGAACGGCCCTCCCGACGGCCTGGTGATCGACCTCCGTCCGCGCGGAAGGGAGATCCTCGTCGGCCGTACATGACGTGCGGCGCGGCACGACTCGGGTTCGGATGGGGGACGTGCAGAGATCCACATCATCGCGGTACGACCGCGCACGCCTGCGTCTCATCGTCCTGCTGACCGGCCTCGGTCTCACCGTGGCGGCGGCACCCTCGGAATCCGAACCCGCGCCCGCGCGGGGCAACGCCTACATGGGCATCGGAGTCACCGCCCACGAACGGACCACCGGCACACCGGAGGCGATACCCCCGGACACCCGAGCCGTGTGGACGGAGGGCGTCGACGTCTCCAGCCACCAGCGCGACGTCGCCTGGTCCACCTTGTGGAGCAGCGGCACCAGATGGGCCTACACGAAGGCCACCGAAGGGACCTCCTACCAGAACCCGTACTTCACCCAGCAGTACGGCGGTTCCTACGGCGTCGGCATGGTCCGCGGCGCCTACCACTTCGCCGTACCGGACTCCAGCAGCGGCACCGCCCAGGCCGACTACTTCGTCGACCACGGCGGCGGCTGGTCCGGCGACGGCCGCACGCTGCCCGGCGTCCTCGACATCGAGTGGAACCCGTACGGCGCCTCCTGCTACGGAAAGTCCACCAGCGGCATGGTCAGCTGGATCCGCGACTTCGTGAACCGCTACAAGACCCGCACCGGCCGAGCCGCCGTCATCTACACCTCCACGTCCTGGTGGACCAGTTGCACCGGCGGCTACACCGGCTTCGGCGCCACCAACCCCCTGTGGGTCGCCCGGTACGCCTCGTCGGTGGGGGCGCTGCCGGCGGGCTGGTCCCAGTACACGATGTGGCAGTACACGTCGTCCGGGGCGACGGTCGGCGACCACGACAGATTCAACGGATCCCCGGACGCGGTGCGGGAGTTCGCCGTGGGGTGAGCCGTCGGGTGACAAGAGGACGTGCCGGCCAAGGGGTCGTTCTCTCCGAGAACGGCCCCGGTCCCATCGGCGCGCCCCCCGTCCGGGACTCAGTGGTGGATGGACACCTGCGTGTCGCTGAGCCTGCTGCCGCTCCCGCCCCACCGCAGGGAGATGATCTCCGCCGCGATGGCGACCGCGGTCTCCTCCGGAGTGCGGGCGCCGAGGTCCAGGCCGATCGGTGAGGCCAGCCGGGACAGCGCCTCCTCGGTGACGCCCGCCGCCCGCAGCCGAGCGAGCCGGTCCTCGTGGGTGCGACGGCTGCCCATGGCGCCGATGTAGCGGGCCGGCGTCAGCAACGCCCGCTCCAGCAGCGGCACATCGAACTTCGGGTCGTGGGTGAGCACGCAGATCACGGTGTTCTCGTCGACGGGGTGCTCGTCGAGATAGTCGTGCGGCCACTGCACGATCAACTCGTCCGCGTCGGGGAACCGCTTGCGGGTCGCGAAGACGGGCCGGGCGTCGCAGACCGTCACGCGATAGCCGAGGAACTTGCCCATCCGCGCCACCGCGCTCGCGAAGTCGATGGCACCGAACACCAGCATCCGCGGGGGCGGGGCGAAGGACTCCACCAGCACCGCGACCTCGCTCCGACGCTGCTCACCGGCTCGGCCGACGCGGATGACGCCGGTGGTGCCGAGCGCCAGCATGCCGTGCGCCCGCTCGGTCACGCCCTCGTCCAGTCGGCTGTCGCCGAGGGATCCGAGGCCGGCGCGCTCGTCGGGAAGGACCACCAACTGGCCGCCCGACGGCGTGGGTTCGAGGACCGAGGCCACCGCGACGGGCGTACCGACGGCGATGCGGCGCAGCACCTCCGGCAGCTCGGGGAAGTGCGTCGCGCCCATCGGCCGCACCAGCACTTCGACGGTGCCGCCACAGGTCAGGCCCACGGTGAAGGCGTCCGCGTCACTCACTCCGTACCGCTCGGCCGCCGGTCTGCCCGACGCGATGACCTCACGGGCGACCTCGTACACGGCCCCCTCGACGCATCCGCCCGAGACGCTGCCCACCACCTCGCCGTCCTCGGCGACGGCCATGGCGGCCCCGGGCTGACGCGGTGCCGAGTTCCAGGTGCGGGTGACCGTGGCCATCGCGAACGCCTTGCCCGTCGCGTGCCACGTCCCGATCGTGTCGGCGATGTCCCGCATCAGGGCTCCCTTCGCCCGGCCGAGCCGTGAGCGCAGCCTGTGCCGGTCGTTCGCCCGCGTCAACGACGACTTCAGCGTTCGCTTAGGTCGAGCGGGACGGATTAAGCGACTCCTTAAGTCGCTGTTGACGGATCCGGTGGCGAGGGGCCGAATGACCGGACACGACGACGTCCCCAGGTTCACAGCCGAGGTTCGCAGAGAGGGAGCGCGATGCAGGTTCCCGCGCCATTCGAGTACGAGCGCGCCACCAGTGTCGATCACGCGATAGGACTGCTCGACCGGCTCGGCGACACCGCGCGGCTGATCGCGGGCGGGCACAGCCTGCTGCCGATGATGAAGCTGCGCCTCGCCAACTTCGAGTACCTGGTCGACATCAACGACCTGTCCGACGAACTCGGTTACATCACCGCGGAGCCCGGTCTGATCAGGATCGGCGCGCTCACCCGCCACCGCGAACTGCTGGAGTCCGCCCAACTCGCCGGGCCGCTCCCGATCTTCGCCGACGCGGAGCGCGTCATCGCCGATCCCGTGGTCCGCAACCGCGGCACACTCGGCGGCTCGCTCTGCCAGGCGGACCCCTCCGAAGACCTGTCCGCCGTGTGCACCGCGCTCGACGCGAGGTGCGTCATCCAGAACAAGGACGGCCGCCGCGAGGTCAGCATGGAGGACTTCTACCGCGGCCCCTACGAAACGGCGGTCGGCGACGCCGAGATGCTGATCGAGGTCCGCTTTCCCGTCCGCCCCGGCGGATCGAGCGCGTACGAGAAGGTCGAACGGCGGGCGGGGGACTGGGCGGTCGTCTCCGTCGGCGTGGCCGTGTGGCTGGACGGGGACGTGATCTCTGACGCGCGGGTGGGTCTGGCGGCCGTAGGGCCCAACACCACCGGACTGCCGGAGATCTCCGAAGCCCTGCGGGGCCACCGGCCGTCGGAGGAACTGTACGAGCGGGCCGGCACCATCGCCGCCTCCTCCTGCGATCCGGTGACCGACCGCCGCGGCAGCGCCGAGTACAAGCGGCACCTCGCCAAGGAACTGACCATCCGCGCACTGCGCCGAGCGGTGGACCGGGCACGCACGTCGACAACGGCCGCACGCGGCCCGCTGGGAGGCTGACATGCAGGTCACGATGGTGGTCAACGGTGAGGAGGTCACCCGCGAGGTGGAGGGGCGGCTCCTGCTCGTCCACTTCCTCCGCGATCACCTGGCGCTCACCGGCACCCACTGGGGCTGCGACACCAGCAACTGCGGCACCTGCGTGGTCTGGTTGGACGGCGAACCCGTCAAGTCCTGCACGGTGCTTGCCGCGATGGCCGGCGGACACGAGGTCCGCACGGTCGAGGGGCTGGAGACGAACGGCGAACTCGACCCCGTCCAGCGGGGTTTCATCGAGTGCCACGGACTCCAGTGCGGCTTCTGCACGCCCGGCATGATGATGACCGCCCGGGCCCTGCTGGACCGCAACAAGAACCCGTCGGACCAGGAGATCAGGGAAGCGATCTCGGGCCAGATCTGCCGCTGCACCGGGTACGCCACCATCGTCAGGTCCGTCCAGTGGGCGGCAGCCGAGGAGGCGGGCACCAGGACGACCGCGCAGGCCGACGACAGCACACCCCCGGACGTGACCGTCGCCGGCGCGGCGGCGAGGAGGTCGTCATGAGCACCGTCGCCGACCACCCCGCGGACGGACCCGCCACCTCGTTCACCGACAACGACCAGCACCCCGTCGGACACGGCCGCATGCTCCGCAAGGAGGACCCGAGGTTCGTCCGCGGCCGGGGCCGGTACGTCGACGACGTACAACTGCCCGGGATGCTCCACCTCGCGATCCTGCGCGCGCCCATGGCACACGCCCGCATCCTCAGTGTGGACACCACGCTCGCGGAGGCCCATCCGAAGGTGAAGCTCGTCGTCACCGGAGCCATGCTCGCCGAGAAGGGTCTGGCGTGGATGCCGACCCTCTCCAACGACGTCCAGGCCGTACTCGCCACGGACAAGGTCCGGTTCCAGGGCCAGGAGGTGGCGTTCGTCGTCGCCGAGGACCGCTACGCGGCCCGCGACGCGCTCGAACTCATCGACGTCGACTACGACATCCTGGACCCGGTCGTCGACGTACGCACCGCACTCGCGCCCGAGGCCCCGGTCATCCGAGACGACCTCGAGGGCAAGGCCGACAACCACTGCTTCGACTGGGAGACCGGCGACGAGGCGGAGACCGCCGCCGTGTTCGAGCGCGCGGACGTCGTCGTCAGCCAGGACCTCGTCTATCCCCGCGTGCACCCCGCGCCGATGGAGACCTGCGGCGCGGTCGCCGACTACGACTCGGTCGAGGGCCGGCTCACGCTCTGGTCCACCAGCCAGGCCCCGCACGCCCACCGGACGCTCTACGCGATCGTCGCAGGACTGCCCGAGCACAAGATCCGGGTCATCTCGCCCGACATCGGGGGCGGCTTCGGCAACAAGGTGCCCATCTACCCCGGTTACGTGTGCGCGATCGTCGGATCCCTCCTGACCGGCACACCGGTCAAGTGGATGGAGGACCGCTCCGAGAACCTCACCAGCACCGGATTCGCCCGCGACTACGTGATGCGCGGCGAGATCGCCGCCACCCGCGACGGGCGCATCCTCGGGATCCGCACCAACGTCCTCGCGGACCACGGCGCGTTCAACGGCACGGCCGCGCCGGTCAAGTACCCGGCGGGATTCTTCGGGGTCTTCACCGGCAGCTACGACATCGAGGCCGCCTACTGCAAGATGACCGCCGTCTACACCAACAAGGCCCCCGGCGGCGTCGCGTACGCCTGCTCGTTCCGCATCACGGAGGCCGTCTACCTGGTCGAGCGCATCGTCGACTGCCTCGCCTTCGAACTCGACATGGACCCGGCCGAGTTGCGGCTGAAGAACTTCATCAAGCCCGAACAGTTCCCCTACCGCAGCAAGACGGGATGGGTCTACGACTCCGGGAACTACGAACCCACCATGCGCCTGTCCATGCAACTGGCCGGGTACGAGGAGCTGCGCCGCGAGCAGGCCGAGAAGCGGGCGCGCGGTGAACTCATGGGCATCGGGATCTCGTTCTTCACCGAGGCGGTCGGCGCCGGGCCGCGCAAGGACATGGACATCCTCGGCCTCGGCATGGCCGACGGCTGCGAACTGCGCGTCCATCCCACCGGCAAGGCCGTGGTCCGGCTCTCCGTGCAGTCCCAGGGACAGGGCCACGAGACCACGTTCGCGCAGATCGTCGCCGAGGAGATCGGCATCCCGCCGGCCGACATCGACGTCGTCCACGGCGACACCGACCAGACACCCTTCGGCCTGGGCACCTACGGCAGTCGCTCCACCCCGGTCTCCGGCGCGGCAGCGGCACTGGTCGCCCGCAAGGTCCGGGACAAGGCGCGGATCATCGCCTCGGGCATGCTGGAGGTGTCCGTCGCCGACCTGGAGTGGCGCAAGGGCGCCTTCCACGTCGCCGGCGACCCGGCCAAGTCCGTCACCATCCAGGACATCGCCATGCGCGCGCACGGCGCGGGCGACCTGCCCGAAGGGATCGAGGGCGGTCTGGAGGCGCAGATCTGCTACAACCCCGAGAACCTGACCTACCCGCACGGCGCGTACATCTGCGTGGTCGACATCGACCCCGGAACCGCGCAGGTCAAGGTCCGGCGCTTCGTCGCCGTGGACGACTGCGGCACCAGGATCAACCCGATGATCATCGAGGGCCAGGTGCACGGAGGTCTCACCGACGGTGTCGGCATGGCGCTGATGGAGATGATCGCCTTCGACGAGGACGGCAACTGTCTCGGCGGCTCGCTGATGGACTATCTGATCCCGACCGCACTCGAAGTCCCCGACTGGGAGACCGGGTTCACCGTCACGCCCTCGCCGCACCACCCGATCGGCGCCAAGGGTGTGGGGGAGTCCGCGACGGTCGGCTCGCCGCCCGCGATCGTCAACGCCGTCGTCGACGCGCTGCGCCCCTTCGGCGTCCGGCACGCCGACATGCCGCTGACGCCGTCACGGGTGTGGGACGCGATGCGCGGCCGGCCCGAGCCGCCCATCTGACGCCAAGTCCTCGACGCCCGTTGACCCAAGGAGGTGGACACGCCCCATGCCGACAGCGAATCCGGCGCCGACAGCGCCGGAACGGCCGCCCTCACTGAGTACGCGGATGCAGCAACTGACCGCCGCCCGCGTGCCGTTCGTCCATGCCACCGTGGTGCGCGCCCAGGTGCCGAGTTCGGCGCACGCCGGTGACGAGGCGATCGTGCTCGCCGACGGGACCATCGACGGCTTCGTGGGCGGCGTATGCGCGGAGACCAGTGTGCGAACGGCGGCGCTCGGCGCGCTCGACGGCGGTGGGCCGCTGCTGCTGCGCGTCCTGCCCGAGGACGAGACCGGGTTTCCCGAGGCGCCGGGCGCGCGCGTGGTGGTCAACCCCTGCCTGTCGGGCGGGGCGTTGGAGATCTTCCTCGAACCGAGGCTCCCGTCACCGCTCGTCGAGATCGTCGGCCGGACACCGGTCGCGGACGCGGTCGCCGCCATGTGCGAACTCCTCGGCTACACTGCGGCCCGGTCGCTGCCGTCGGGGCACCTGTCCCGAGGAACCGACGCCGTCGTGGTGGCGAGCCACGGCCGGGACGAGGAGGAGTCGTTGCGGAGCGCGCTGGCGGCCGAGGTGCCGTACATCGCGCTGGTCGCCAGCCGTGGACGCGGCGCGTCGGTGCTGGCCGGCCTCGACCTCCCGGACGCGGACCGCGCCCGGATCAGCAGTCCGGCCGGCCTCGACATCGGAGCACGTACCGCGCCCGAGGTCGCTCTGTCGATCCTCGCGGAGATCATCACCTCGGTCCGCACACGGCGGGCCCTGCCGACGCGTGAAGGCGCCCCCGCCGCCGCTCGGAGCGCCACGGATCCGGTCTGCGGCATGACGGTCACCGTCCTGCCCGACACACCCCATCTCACCGTCGGGGGAGCGGACCTGTGGTTCTGCGGCACGCACTGCCGGGACCGGTACGCGTCCGCGCAGCACGATGAGTGACGCCTTCGCGGACGCCGACGACGTCAGGCGACGGCTCGACGAGGTCGACTACCTCGTCGACGAGGGCACGGCCACCGCGCTCTACCTCGCCGTCGCACTGGAACGCCCCCTGCTAGTCGAGGGCGAACCGGGTGTCGGCAAGACCTCCGCGGCCAAGGCCCTCGCCGCCGCGCTGGACGCCCCTTTCATCCGGCTCCAGTGCTACGAGGGACTGACCGCGTCCGAAGCCCTCTACGAGTGGAACTACCAGCGGCAGCTCCTCGCCATCAGACTGGCGGAGTCACGCGTGGAACGCCTCACCGACGCCGACCTGTTCACCGAGGAATTCCTCCAGGACCGGCCGATCCTGCGGGCGATCAGACATGCCGGCCCGGTGGCACCCGTGCTGCTGATCGACGAGATCGACCGGGCCGACGACGAATTCGAGGCGCTGCTCCTGGAGTTCCTGGGCGAGGCCGCCGTCACCGTCCCCGAACTCGGTACCTTCCATGCCGAGCGGAAGCCCCTGGTCGTCCTCACCTCCAACCGGAGCCGGGAACTGCACGACGCGCTGCGCCGCCGCTGCCTCTACCACTGGATCGACTTCCCCGCCCCGGAGCGGGCGGCCGACATCCTCCGCAGATCCGTGCCGGCGGCGAGCCGCCCGCTGATCGCTTCCGCGACGGACTTCGTCGGCAGGGTAAGGCAGTTGGACCTCGACAAGGCCCCCGGGATGGCCGAGGCCATCGACTGGGTCTCCGCCCTCACCGCACTGCGCGCCACGGACCTGGTGCGCGCCGACATCCTCCGCACCCTCAGCGCACTGGCCAAGAGTCCCGACGACCACACCACCATCACGGACGCGCTGGACGAACTGGGCTATCCGCAGCCCGCGTCCGCGTAGCGCGGGAACGGACGCCAACCGATGAGGATCGACAACAAGTTCACCGTCGACGCACCGATCGACCGCGCCTGGGAGGCGCTGACGGATCTGGAAGGCATCGCGCCCTGCATGCCCGGCGCCCAGCTCACCGGCGTCGACGGAGGTGTGTACAGCGGCAAGGTGAAGATCAAGGTCGGCCCGGTGATCAGCCAGTACGCGGGGACCGCCGAATTCGTGGAGAAGGACGAGGCCGAACACCGCGCCGTGATCCGGGCGAAGGGCAAGGACTCCCGGGGTGCGGGCAACGCTTCGGCGGTGATCGACGCGAGGCTGAGCGCGGAGGGAGACGTCACGACGGTCACCGTCGAGACCGACCTCAACATCACCGGAAAGATCGCCCAGTTCGGCAGCGGGATGATCAAGGAGGTCTCGGAGAAACTGCTGGGCCAGTTCGTCAAGAACCTGGAGAACCAGCTCCATACGACTGCGGAGGAGCCGACATCCATTACGGTCGCCGAGCCGATCGCATCTCCTGAGCCGATCGCATCTGCTGCGCTGAGCGAGCCGACTGAGCCGACCGTATCGAGCGCGTCGACCGCGTCGACCGCGTCGACCGCGTCGACCGCGTCGAGCGCGTCGACCGCCGAGGCCGCCCCCAACGTCGCTCCCGTCGACCTCCTCGACATCGCCGGATCATCCGTCTACCGCAGGCTGATACCTGTCCTCGTCGTCCTGGTCGTGGTCATCGGAATCGTCGTCTACCTCATAGCCCGGTGAACCGGACGCCATGAACGCCCCTGCCCCTTCTTCGGCCCCGGCCCTGCTGCTGCGCGGTGTCGACCTCGCCGCCTTCGCCACCGCGTTCGCGGTGCGGCTGCGGGAGCACGGCGTCGGGGTCGGACTCACCAACGGCACGACCTTCGTCCAGGCCCTGACCGTGGCGCCGCCCCACACCCGGACCGAGCTCTACTGGACCGCCCGGATCTGCCTGGTGCGGTACGACGACCAACTGCCGTACTTCGACGCGGTCTTCGCCGCCGTTTTCGAGGACGCGGTCCTCGCACTCGACCCCAACGCCCGCAGGGATCGCGGCCGTCAACGCACCCAGGCACCCGAGGGGAACAGGGACCAGGGAGCCGATGGCAGCGTCGACCGAGGAGGGCTTCCCTGGGTGACGCTGCCGCGCATGGTCGAGGACGGCGACCGGCAGGACACGGAAACGCCGGAGGCCACGCTCCTCGTGCCCCGGCCACGGGCCAGCGGCGAACCAGGGAATCTCGACGTGCCGTTCGAGCAGTTGGGCTCCGAGGAGACGGCGCTCCTGGGCCGTTGGCTGGAGAACGCCGTACCCACCTGGCCCCGACGTCGATCGCGTCGGCTCGCGCCGGTCGGCGGTACCCGCGGACGGATCGCGCTCCGGCTCACGCTCGCCCGTGCTCGACGTACTGGCTGGGAGCCGCTGTGTCCCGTACGGGTGCGGCCCGTGCACACACCGCGTCCCGCCGTCATGCTCTGCGACGTCAGCCGGTCCATGCAGGCGCAGGCTGTCGCCTACCTCCATCTGATGCGGGCGGTCGTCCTGCGGGCGGGTGTCCGTGCCGAGGTCTTCGCCTTCGCCACGTCCCTCACCCGGTTGACGCCCGTCCTCGCGCACCGGTCCGCACGGACCGCGATCGAGAACGCGACGGCCCAGGTCACCGATCGGTTCGGCGGCACGAGGATCGCGAGCAGCGTCCGCGCCCTGCTCGACTCGCGGCACGGTGAGTGTGTGCGGGGCGCGGTCGTGATCATCGGCTCCGACGGCTGGGACGCGGACAGCCCGCAGGAACTGGCCGAGGCGATGTATCGGCTGCGGCGACGCGCCCACCAGGTGATCTGGATGAACCCGCGCGCGTCCGTGCCCGGCTTCGAGCCACGCGTCGGAGCGATGGCGGCCGCGCTCCCGTTCTGCCACCGGTTCCTGCCTGGCGACACCTTTCACGACCTGGAACGGGTGTTGGGCGAGATCGCCACCGAGCGCCGGGACGGCTCCGGCGTCAACTCCAGAGGGTCACATGGATCGCGGGCCTGAATCGTCCCGCGTTGACACCCCCGCCGCGCAGCATCGCCTGGGTGGCGCGAGGCGTCGTCACGAACCTCACCAGTTCCTCGGCCGCGGCGGGTGCCGTACGCCCGGAGAGCGTCGCCGCATGCCAGGCGCTGCGCGCGGTGAACGCGGGGACGGACAACTGCCGTAGGTCACCCGCCGCGACGTCCTGGGTCACGGCGGACGCCAGCACCAGTGCCACGCCCTTGCTGTGCTTGGCCTCCTCGACCGCGGCGGTGTGGCTCTGGAAGATGCGTTGCTGCTCTTCGGGCACGTTGATCTGCCGGAGCACCGTCGTGGCCAGGTCGGCCCGGTCGACGGCGGAAGGTCCCAGCAGCCAGGTCTGCTGCCGCAGTTCACTGACCGATGCCTGGGTGCCCAAGGGGCGGCCGGCCAGGGCGTGTTGGGGACCGACGACCAAGGCCATCGCGTAGTTGAGGAACGGTACGCACGCGATCTTTCCGTCCGCCGGCGCGGGCCGTGGGCCGAGGGCCACGTCGATCGTGCGGTTCACCAGCAGCCCCGGGAACTGGTGGCTGCTGTGCACGCTCAGCTCGACGTCCAGGTCGTCCGCGCGGTTGGCGAACAGATCGATGAGACCGGGAGCCGCGTACTCGGCGAAGAGACTGGACGCCCCCACCCGCAGGAGCCGTCGCCCGAACCCCGCCTGGCTGACCTCCAGAATGGTGCGGTCCTGAAGCCCCAGCAGCTCGCTCGCGCGGCTGGCGAGGCGCAGTCCGCCCGGGGTGAAGGCGAGCCCCGCTCCCGTACGCGCGAACAACTTGTCGCCCAGTTGCTTGCGCAGATGGGCGACGTGCATCGAGACCGCCGCCTCCGACACCGACAGGTCGCGGGCGGCGGCCTTGACCGAGCCGAGCCGTACGACGGCCGCGAACGCCCTCAGTTGAGTAGGCGTCACGTGATCCTCCCCTGTGTCGTTGTCGGTTCAAATTATCTCGCGTGATCTCGGGAGGCTACAGATCGCGAGAGGGATTGTGCCGCGCGGACGAGACGGGGAGGACGGCGTCCGCGGGGCCATGTGGGGTGGGTCAGGGTGTCCTTCGTTCGGCCGGTCAACTCCCTTGGAAGCAAGGGGGGTTGGGCGATGAGGCGGTGGCGGCGGACTTCAGCGCAAGCGTCGCGCGCGCAGCACGATGTCGTCCTGGTGATGGGCCCCGGCGCCGCCCTCGGGTGCCACGCGCGGCCGCTCCTCGTCCACCTCGATCTCCCAGTCGTCGTCGAGCAGTGCGGTGACCATGGAGGGCCAGACGTAGTCGGCCGGGTCGAAGCCGCTGTCGTCCGGCTGGTGGGTGTCCATCCCCGCGTGGTGCACGAGCAGCAGGACACCGCCCGGTGCGACGGCGGCCAGGAGCGCGCGCTCGGCCGCGGAGTCGGGGGTGCGCAGCAGAGCCGGGTACTGGGCGGAGACCAGATCGAAGGACGCCGGCGGGAGCGCCGCGTCCGTCAGCGAGGCGTGGATCCAGCGCACGGGCACGTCCGCGTCCCGTGCGTGGCCGACGGCCCGCTCCAACGCCACGCCCGAGACCTCGAGCGCGGTCACGTCCCATCCGCCGCGCGCGAGCCAGACGGCGTCCGCGCCCTCGCCGCAGCCGACGTCGAGCACGCGGCCGGGCGTGAGCGAGGCGACCTCGGCGACGAGCGCGCCGTTGGGCCGGCCGCTCCACAGTTGCTGCCGGTCGGCGTACCGGGTGTCCCATTCCGCGCGCACCGTAGGGTCTCCGGCGTAGGTGCCGGCGGGCGAGGGGGCGTCGAAGGCAGCCGGTTGCGCTGCGATGTCGTCGGTCATGTGCCCACCGTCGGCCATGACGCCTTCGCGGGACCACTTTTGTTGCCGTTCCCGCAAATCGGCGTCGGCCGAGCGGCACCGGCACGAGTCACCACCCTCGCACGCTCACCAGTACCTTGCCGTCGGCGCCGTACACGCGGAAGAGGGGGCGGTCCGCCGGCTTCGTCGGGCTCGTGGCGAGTTCGCCGACATCCCTGGGGGCGCTGACGGCGTACGTGCTCACGTAGACGGGCCGTCCGGCCAGCCGCACGATGGGGAGCGTGGTGGTCCGGCCGTCCTCCGTCATGGTGATCCGGGCCGCGGGAGCCTTGCCGGTGTAGGCGAGGATGTGCACCACGCCCTTGGGGAGGGGAAACGCGTTCTCGGTCACGGGCAAAGCGCGCGGGTCCTCGATATCGAGATCGCTGACGCAGATGGGCTTCTTGTCACCGGTCTGCCCGTCGCACAATTTGGTCGGCTGGAGCAGGTACCAGACGCCGAGGCCGACCTGGATCCGTTCCCCGGGGCGGACGATCCGCACCTCCGAGTCACGGTTCGCCGTGTCGTGCGGGGAGGGGGAGCGCGAGGGGGTCGGACGGGAGCTGGTGACGGAGTGCGAGGCGTCGGGCTCGGACAGGGCGACGACTTCGATGCCGACGGGCACGAGAAGCGCCGCGCTGAGAGTGGCGGCCGCCAGCCTGCGTCGTCGTTTGATGACCTTGCTGCGGTGGATGATCCGGTCGTGCGGAAACGACGGGGGCACGAAGTCGCGTGCGGCCTCGTCGAGTGCCTGCCACAGTTCGGGTACCGGTGGCTGCGGTGACATGTCGGTCGTCATCACGGGTCCCCTTTCACCCTTGGGCCGCTGCGGCGGCGTAGTCGGACAGGGCCGCGCAGTCGCGCAGCTTCTTGAGGGCACGGCTGGCCTGGCTCTTCACGTTGCCCACCGAGCAGTTGAGGATCTGTGCCGTCTCCTGCTCGCTGAGACACTCCCAGTAGCGCAGTACGACGACCGCGCGTTGGCGGGGCGGGAGGGTCGCGAGCGCGTCGAAGAGCTCGGAGCGGTCGGCATAGGTGTCGTGCATGCTGATCTCACCGGCCGGTATGTGCGGCTCGGTCAGGTGCGGCGTGAGGAGCTGTACGACCCGTCGTCTGCGCTGCCGCGTGGTGTTGTTGTTGATGAGCGCCCGCCGGACGTACTGGTCGGGGGCGTCGAGGGTGCGTACGTGGTTCCAGCGCAGGTACACCTTGGCGAGGGTGGTCTGGACGAGGTCCTCCGCCTCGTGGTGGTCACCGTTGGTCAACAGGTAGGCGATGCGCAGCATCCGCCGCCAGCGGACGGCCGCGTACGTCTCGAAGTCCGTGAGATCCGGGAGGTCGTGCTCGGTCGGGTCCGGCTCCGGTTCCGGTCCGCCGCCGGCGTCCGCCTTCTGGTCCGATCTCCAGACCGCCTCTCCTCCAGAGGCGGCAGGCGTACGAGGGCTGATCATGCGCACACCCCGTCTTTCCCCGTTTCATCAACTGTTCGGCGCTCTGGTCAGGGAGCGCGTATTCCTGTCAGTAACACCCCTGAACTGGCGCGGTGGTTGCATGCCGGGTCGCATCTTGTGATCGAGGGACGCAAGAGGGCGAGGCGGGGTGCGGGCACTCTCGCGGCCGCCTCGCCCATTGACTGTTTGCTATAGCAGGAGGCATTCTTGCTGGCATGAGCACCGACGCCCTGGGCACCGTGGAGACGATGTCGCTGGCCGACCAGGCCTACCGGCGGCTGCGGGACGCGATCCGTGAGGGCGTCCTGCGGCCGGGGGAGAAGATCACCGAACGTGCTCTCGCTACCCGGCTCGGTGTCAGCCCCACCCCGGTGCGGGAGGCGCTGCGCCAGCTGGTGCACGAGAAGGTCGTCGAACGGGTCGGCCCGCGCGCCCTGCGCATCGCCGACCACTCCTCGGCGGCCCGCTCGGAGATCGTCGAGGCGGAGGTGCGCCTGTCCGCCCTCATGGCCCGGCTCGCGGCCCGCAACGCCACCGCCGAACAACTCACCGCTCTGGTCTCCCTGTTGGCGGAGACCGACCTGATCGTCGCCGATGTCGAGAAGACCGTCGCCGAGCAGGGCTCGGAGGCTGATGTCGCCGACCACGGCATGGAGGTCGATGTCGCCGAGCGGCTCACGACCGTCTTCCACAAGCTGCGTCTCTTCCATCGCCAGGTGGAGGAGTGCGTGGGCAATCCGGTTCTGACCGGGCTGCTCGAACAGGCGCGGGCGTTCAGCTACGAGGAACGGCTCGATCTCACGATGAGGCTCGCACCCGAGCGCGCCGACGCGTTCCGCGCCCGCTACCACGAACACCGGCTGCTCCTGGACGCCCTCCTCGAACGGGACGAGGACCGCGCCGAGGAACTCGCCGCGCACCACCACCGCGCCGCGCTCGTCCAGCTCTCCGGCGTCTGACAGCCGCCACCCCGGATCCTCTGCCTGCCCTGGGACGGACAGGCCTCTCTTTTCACCCTCCCCTTTTGCTATAGCATGTAGCACTGGAGCCGCCATGATCCCCGATTCCCCGCCCGCCCCCGGTGCGACGACGACCAGGCCGCCCTCACGCGCGGGCGAGCAGCTGAACCACGCCGCCGTGCTGTGGGTGACGCTCGCGGTGTTCGCACAGGAGGCGGTGTGGAACTTCTACGACGCCCAGGTCCCCGAACAACTGCGGCAGCACTTCACCTCGGCCGGCGTGATCGGCCTGATCATGGGCCTGGACCACTCCTGGGGCATCTTCACCCAGCCGTCCGTCGGATTCCTCTCCGACAAGTTGGCCCGCCGCCGCACCGGCCGCTGGCCGATCGTCCTGGTCGGCGCCGCCGTCGCCACGGTGCCGTTCGTCCTCATACCGTGGGCCGGCAACCTCCCCCTGCTGCTGGTGTGCGTGGTCGGTTTCGCCGCCGTCGCCAACGCCTTCAAGGGCGTCACCGAGACCCTCGTCTCCGACTACGTCGCCCCGTCCCGACGCGGCCGGGCCCAGGGGTTCGTCAAGGCCGGCGTCAGCCTGACCATCGTCGTCTCCTCCCTGATCAGCCTGCTCGTCGTCGACCGCTCCCTGCGGCTCGCGTTCGCGATCCCGCCGCTGCTGATGCTGATCATGCTGGGCCTGTCCTGGGCGTTCCTCGGCCGCCGTCACGCCGAGCGGGTGCTCCCCGAGGAGAAGACAGACCAGGCGGGGGAGTTCGGCTCGCCTTGGGCGGTGGTGAGGGACGCGGTGCGCTCGCCGTCCAGTCCGACGCTCCTGCTGATGATCGGCATCTTCTGCTTCGCCGGGATGTGGTCGGCGCTGCGCTCCCTCATGACTCCGTACGGCACGCAGGTGCTGGACCTGACCCGGGGAGAGGCCGGCGGCCTTGCGCTGCCCGGCGCCGTCGCGTTCCTCGTCTGCGTCCTGCCGATCGCCTACCTCTCCGACCGGCTCGGACAGATGCGTGCCATGCGCTACGGCGTGGGGCTGTTCATCGTCGGCCTCCTCGTCGGCTTCGCCGTCCCCACCGTCCCCGGCACGATCGCGTCGATGGTGCTGTCCTCCCTCGGGTACGCGTCGTTCGCCGTCAACGCGCTTGTCGCGCTGTGGAATCTCGCCCCCACGCAGAGGGTCCTGGGCACGTACACGGCCTTGTACACGATCGCGTCCGCGTCCGGGATGGCGCTCGGTCCCGCGGTCCTCGGCACGACGATCGACCTCACGAGCTGGCGCTGCATGCTCCTGAACGCCGCGTTCTTCGCCGGCGTCACCTTCCTCGTCTTCACCCGCCTGGCCCGCCGCACCCCGGACCGGCCCATGGCGTGACGCCCCGACCGTTCCGCCTCCTTCACACGCAGCACCGAAAGGCACCGTCCTCATGGAACTCCGCATCCTGGCCCCCACCGGCGCGCTCGGCGCCGGGTTCGACGCCGACGCCCTCGCGCGCGGTGTCGCCGCCCGCCCGGACGTGATCGCCTGCGACGCCGGGTCCACTGACTCCGGCCCCGCCGCCCTGGGCTCGGGCACCCCCAAACTGTCCGCCCAGGCCGTCACACGCGACCTGCGCCTGCTCCTCCAGGCCCGCGACCGACTCGGCGTACCACTGATCATCGGGTCGTGCGGAACGTCCGGCCGAGACGTCGGCGTCGACTGGATGGCAGGCCTCGCTCGCAAGTTGGCCGCCGAGGGAGACCTGCACTTCAAACTGGGCCTGATCTACTCGGACCAGCCCGCGGAACGTCTCCAGAACCTCCACGACGTCGGCCGCATCCGACCCCTCGCGAACGCGCCCGTCATCGACCGGGAGGTGTTCGCCCGCAGCCACACCGTCGCGATGATGGGCGTCGAGCCCCTCCAGGAAGCCCTTCAGGCCGGCTGCGACGTGATCCTCGCGGGCCGGGCCAGTGACACCGCGCTGTTCGCGGCCCTCCCGCACCTCAAGGGCGCCGACCCGGGCCTGACCTGGCACATGGCCAAGACCATCGAGTGCGGCGCGGCCTGCGCCGTCCCCCCGTCCGCCAACGGACTGCTCGTCACCCTGCGCGCGGACCACTTCGACGTCACCACCCTCGCCGACGGCAGCCGGCTGACCCCTCGCTCGGTCGCCGCGCACACCCTGTACGAGAACGCCGACCCGTTCCGTGTCGCCGAGCCCTCGGGCGTGCTGGACACCACCGACGCCACCTACGAAGCGGTCGACGACCGAACCGTCCGCGTGCGAGGCGCCCGCTACCTGCCGGCCGACGGGTACACCAACAAACTCGAAGGCGCCGAACTCGTCGGCCACCAGACCGTCGTCTTCGGAGGTGTGCGCGACCGTGTCGTCATCGACGCCCTGCCCAAGCTGCTGCCGATGGCCAAGCAGTACTTCGACGCCAAGATCCTCGACGTCTTCGACGGAGCCGTCGACCCCGCCGACATCGACATCGACTACCGCCTCTACGGCACGGGCGCCGTGCTGGCCGGCCGTGAGCCCGACCCGCTGACTCCCCGCGAACTCGGCGTCCTCATCACCGTCACCGCCCCCGACCAGGAGACCGCCCACGCCATCGCCACGTTCGTCGCGCACGCCAGCAGCCACCTGCCCATCCCGGAGTACGACGGCCTGGTCTCCACCCTGGCCTACCCGTACTCCCCGCCCGAGACGGACCGCGGCCCCCTGTACCGCTTCACCCTCAACCACGTCGTCACCGGCGTGACCCCCACCGAACTGTTCCGCACCACCACCGAGGAGCTGTGACCCCATGACCACCCTGCTCGACTACTGCTCCCTGGTCCGCTCCAAGAACGCCGGCCCCTTCACGCTGACCTTCGACTTCATGTGCCACGACAAGGACGCGTACGACGCCCTCGTCGCCACCGGCTTCCTCGACAAGAACCTCTTCGCCACCCTCTACGAAGCCGACCCCGACGACATCCACGTCGTCAACCACCCCCGCGCCCTCGCCGTCAAGGTCTCCCTCCCACGCCCGACCGTCCAGGGCGACCTGCACGACACCGACTGCTACGCGGGCCAGCAGTACGCCCCGCTCATGGACATGGAGGTCTCGGCCGACTCCGCACACTGAACGCCGATTCCTCGTGCACGGCTATGGGAAGTTTTGGGGTGCATCGTTACCCTCCGGCCATGATTCCCACGGTGGTTTGGGGCACAGGCAATGTCGGGCGTGCGGCCATCAGAGCCGTCGCGGCGCATCCGATGCTCAGCCTTGTGGCCGTGCTGGTGTCGAATCCCGCCAAGGTCGGCAGGGACGCGGGCGAGCTCAGCGGGCTGGACCGGCGACTCGGGGTGGCGGCGACGGACGACGTGGAGGCGGTCCTCGCCGCGGGTCCCCGCGCGGTCGTGTACGCGGCGTCCGGTGACGTCCGCCTGGACGGCGCGATCGAGGACATCGGTCGCGCGCTCCGCGTCGGCGCGGTGGTCGTCACACCGTCCCTGTACGGCATGTACGACTGCACGAACGCGCCGGACGAGATCCGTGACGTACTGGTGGAGGCCGCGACGGCAGGCGGCGGCTCGCTGTTCGTGTCGGGTGTCGACCCCGGGTGGGCCAACGACGTACTCCCGCTGCTGGTCAGCGGGTTGGGCTCCGAGATCGACGCCGTCCGCTGCCAGGAGATCTTCGACTACTCGACGTACGACCAGGAGGAATCGGTCCGCGACCTGATCGGTATGGGACATCCGCTGGACTACCAGCCGTTGATGCTCGTCGAGAGCATCCCGACGATGATCTGGGGCGGACAGCTGCGGATGATGGCCCGCGCGCTGGGTGTCGAACTGGACGGCATCGAGGAGACGTTGGAACGCCGGCCCCTCGAATCGACCGTCGTCACCGACACGATGGGGGAGTTCGCGGCCGGCACCCAGGGGGCGATACGTGTCGAGGTGCTGGGCATGGTCGGGGGCGAGCCCCGCATCGTCGTCGAGCACGTCACCCGTATCCACGCCTCCTGTGCCCCGGACTGGCCGGTGGCGCCGGACGGCGGGGCGGGCGCGCACCGCGTCATCGTCGAAGGGCGGCCCCGCATAGAGGTCACCGTCGAGGCCATGGACGAGGGAGACAACAGAGCCGCGGGCGGCAACGCGACGGCGGCCGGCCGGCTGGTGAACGCCATCGACTGGCTCGTCGAGGCCGAACCGGGTCTCTTCGACGCACTCGACGTCCCGCTGCGCCCCGCGGTGGGCAGACTGGGAAAGAAGTGATCATGCGGATCGACATCCCTGAGGGCGCCGAGCCCATCCCGTACGTCTGGGGCGACATGGTGCCCAAGATCGGTCACGCGGCCAGCGTCTACTCGATGTCCGTCTACGAGTACTCGACCCTCGGACTGCGCGAGTTCGAGGCCGCCCGGCTGCGCATCGCGCAGATCAACGGCTGCCTGTTCTGCCTGGACTGGCGTACCGAACGCGAGGGCGAGGAGAAGGTCGACGCGGGGTTCCTGGACGCGGTGGCGCAGTGGCGCACGACGGACGCCTTCGACGAACGGACCCGGCTCGCCGCCGAGTACGCGGAGCGCTACGCGGTCGACCACCTCAACCTCGACGACGAGTTCTGGGACCGGATGAAGGCGCACTACACCCAGGCGGAGATCGTGGAGTTGAGCATGAGCATCGGCTCATGGCTGGCGTTCGGCCGTCTCAATCATGTGCTGGGGCTCGACAGCGTGTGTGTCCTGAAGCCGTCGTAGAGTTCCCGACTCGGCAACTCGGGCTGTGGGCCGGGGCGTTGGCCACGGCCCACAGGTGTCCGGTCGGAGATTCACCGTTCGGTCAGAGGTCCTCGGCGATGACCTTCTCGATGTTGCGTTCCGCGAGCGCGGTGATGGTGACGAACGGGTTGACGCTGACGTTGCCGGGAATCAGCGCACCGTCCACCACGTACAGGCCCGAATAGCCGCGCAGACGGCCGTAGTTGTCGGTGGCCTTGTTGAGGACGGCGCCACCGAGCGGGTGGTACGTGAGGTGGTCGCCCCAGATCTTGTACACGCCGAAGAGGTCGGTGCGGTAGATGGTCCCCTCGGTGGCGTTGATCTTGTCGAAGATCGATTTCGCCATGGTGATCGCCGGCTGCTTCCACGCGGTCTGCCAGTCCAGATCCACCTTCCCGGTCGCCGCGTTCCAGGTGAACTTGGCGCGGTTCGGATTGTTCGTGATCGACAGGTAGAACGACGCCCAGGTCTCGATGCCGGTCGGCAGCGGCGCTATCTCGGCGAACGCGCCGCCCGCAACCCAGTTGTCGATGCCCGCGGTCGGGATCGACGACTGGAGCGCCCCGGTCGGGTCCCACAGGTGGTTGGCCCGGCCGCACATGACGTTGCCGTTGTCGCCCCAGCCGGTGCCGATCTCGCTGTTGAGGGCGGGGAGCGCGCCGGTCGCCTTCAGGCGGACCAGCAGCTTGCTCGTGCCGACGCTGCCCGCGGCGAAGAACACCCGTTGCGCCGTCACTGTCTTGGTGGTGGTGACACCTCCGACCGTGTCGAGCTGTTCGATGGTCACGGTGTAGCCGCCGGTGGTGGGCGTCACCGTGGTGACCCGGTGCAGCGGTGAGATGGTGACCCGGCCGGTCGCGCGGGCCTGCGCGAGGTAGGTCTTCTGCAGGGACTTCTTGCCGTAGTTGTTGCCGTACAGGATCTCGGCGGCCAGCGCCGACTTGGGCACCGTCCCCGCCGCCTCCTGCTTCATGTAGTCCCAGTCGTAGACGTTCGGGACGAACGTGAAGCGGAAACCGGACCGCTGGGCCTGCTTGCGGCCCACGCGTGAGAACTGGTACGCGTCCGCCGTCTCGAACCAGGCCGGGTCGATCAGGTTGACGCCGAGGTTGCTGTTGGCCCGCGGGTAGTACACGTCGTACATCTCGTCGGCGTCGACCGACGGAAGGACCGCCGGGAAGCGGCTCCTCTCGGGCGTCACCGCCATGCCACCGTTGACGAGGGAGCCGCCGCCGACACCGCGGCCCTGGTACACGGTGATGCCGCCCATCTCCTCGGCGTCCAGGACGCCCGTGTACTTCGGTACGTCCTTGTCGAGCGGGAAGCCGAGGAAGTTGCTCAGGGGCTGCTTGGTCCGGGTGCGGAGCCAGTACGACCGGTAGTCGGGGGACGTGGTGTTGGCGAAGACCTTGCCGTCGGTTCCCGGGGTGTCCCAGGCCATGCCCATCTCGACCATGTGCACGTCCACGCCGGCCTGGGCGAGCCGGAGCGCGGTGACGGACCCGCCGTATCCCGTGCCGATCACGAGGGCGGCCACCCGTGCGCCGGGCTCGATCACAGCCGACGTCTGAGGGGCTGCGGCGGCGCCGGGAAGGTCAAATGCACCCAGCGCCGCAGCGCCAAAAATAGAACCTGTTCCACCAATGAGCCGACGCCGGGAAATACCTCTTCCTTGCAGGTTGTCGCGTGATCTGGAGTCCATGTAGATCCCTTTCCTCTCACACAAAGGAAACTGGTTCTACTAATATTTGGTAAACAAGTCACGAGAAACCTATCGGTAACTTACGTGTCATTTCCGAGTTACTCGCATCAGGAATTGACCGACAACACACCGCTCTCAGGAGACGTGGTGGTGGATCTCCGTCTCCACCCTCACTTCCACCCATGGGTCCAGGTGCGAGAGGGCCGGCGACAGCACGCTTGAGGGCATGACAACGACCGACTGGATCACCGACATCGCCCTCCTCCTCGTCGTCTTCCGCCAGCTGCGGGAAGGCCGCCTGGACCACAAGACGTATCTGATCCCCCTGGGGATCGTGGCTTTCGTGGCCTCCCACTACCTGCACTCCGTGCCCACCGCGGGCAACGACCTCGAACTGATCGGCACGCTGGTCGCCGTCGGCGCGGTGCTCGGCATCGCCGGCGGTGTATACACCCGGATCCGCACCACGGGCGGACACCTGTTCATCAAGGCGGGCACGGTCTCGGCGGTTCTGTGGGTGCTGGGCATGGGCGCCCGCATGGGATTCCAGCTGTGGACCGATCACGGAGGCGCCGACGACGTGGCCCGGTTCAGCATCACGCACCACATCACCACCGACCAGGCATGGGTCGCCGCGTTCGTGCTGATGGCGCTCACCGAGGTGGTCACACGCCTGGCCACGATCTTCGTCCGGAGCCGCCTGGTCGAGCGCGAGGTTCCCTCCGGCACACGCCCCGCGTCGGTCCTCGACCGCACCGCCTGACCGTGGGTTATGGTCGCGCCGTGTCCGCACCCGAGAGTGCCCCCGCCCCCGGGCCGACTTCCGACAGGGAGCCCGGCCCGCGGGTCGTGCCCCGCCAGGACTTCGGCCTGCACGGGGCCATCACCCTGGCCGTCGTCGCCGTCTCGATCGCGACCGTGAGGCCGGTCGGCTTCAGCGGCCGCGGCCTTGCGGTCGCCCTTCTTCTCGCGGTCAACTGCGTCGCCATGACGGTCCGGCACCTGTCCGACGCCAGGCTCCCGCCGCGCGTCGCCCTCGTCTGGCTGACCGTCGGCGTCGTTGCGGCCGCCGCCCTGGTCGGGGTGAGCCGCACCGGCTCCGGCTACCTGTTCGCGTACTTCCTCGTCGGTCACATCGGCTACCGCCTGCCGCTCCGGCAGGCTCTCTCGCTGGCGGCCCTGTCCAGTGCGCTGTGCGGCGCGGTCCTGTACTTCCGCCTCGGTCCGGGGCACGAGTCGCTCGCCTGGACGCTCGGTGTCGCCACCGGTCTGCCGGTGGTGATCGGGATTCTCAGCCGCAGCAGGCAACGAGCCGTGGAGGCCATGATCGAGTCCGCCGAGTCCGCCGAGCGAGCCGCCCGCGCCGAGGCCCGAACCGCCGTGCTCACCGAGCGCAGCCGCATCGCCCGGGACGTCCACGACGTGCTGGCGCACTCACTGGCCGGCATCAACATGCAACTGGAGCTGGCGGACGCCCTGATCGACACCGGCGACCTGGAGAAGGTCCGCGAGGCCAACGGCAAGGCGCACAGCATGGTCCGGGAGAGCCTGAAGCAGGCCCAGTGGACCGTGCACGCGCTGCGCGAGGACTCGCTGCCCCTGCTGGAGAGCCTGACGGCGATGATCGAGTCCTCCGGCCACCGCGACGTCCTCACCGTCACCGGAACCGTCCGCGAGCTGCCCGCACCGGTCACCCAGAACCTGCTGCGGATCGCCCAGGAGGCACTGACCAACGCGGCCCGGCACGCCCCGGGCGCGACCGTGGGGGTGGAGCTGACCTTCGCCGCCGCGTCGAGCACACTGGTGATCCACAACGGACCCGCGACCCGCGACGTGACCGCGGGCGTCGGCAGCGGAATGGGACTGATCGGCATGCGTGAACGCGTCGCCCTGCTGGGCGGCACCATCACCGCGGGCCCGGTCGTCGAAGGACCGGAACAGGGCGGCTGGCAAGTGGAGGCAGTGATCCCGGGATGAGCGAACCGACCGAGAACCCGAAGCGGTTGAAGGTGATCGTCGCCGACGACCAGGCCGCCGTCCGCGAGCCCTTGGCCGCGGTGCTGGGCATGTCCGAGGACATCGAGGTCGTCGCGGCAGCGGCGGACGGTACCGAGGTGCTCACCGCCGTGGCCGGCACGCCGGTGGACGTCGTGCTGATGGACCTGCGGATGCCCGTGCTGGACGGCATCGAGACGACCCGCCGCCTGAGCGAGGAGCATCCGCAGATCGCGGTCGTGGTCCTGACGACGTTCGCCGACGACGACTCGATCCTGGCCGCCCTCGGCGCCGGAGCCCGCGGCTATCTGACGAAGAACGCCGGCCGCCAGGACATCATCCGCGCGATCAGGGCCGCCGCCGCGGGCCAGTCCGTACTCGACCGCGAGGTCCAGGACCGCCTCCTGGCCACCGTCCGCACCCGCCCACCGGCCCCCGAGCAGTCCTTGCCCGGTGACCTCACGCCCCGCGAGCGCGAGGTCCTCGGCCTCATCGGCCAGGGCCTGCCGAACCGGGCCATTGCCGAGAAGCTCTTCATCAGCGAGGCCACGGTCAAGACCCACATCAACAACCTGTTCGCCAAGGCCGACATCCGGGACCGGGCCGACGCGGTCCGCCGGGCCATCGCGGCGGGTCTGACCTGATCGGCCAGGTGTGCCGGGCGCTCCTGCGGTCCGCCCGGACGGAAAGCGTTGTGGTCCCAGGTCCGCTGCCCGGCCAGAATGACGGAATGCCACGTCTCGTTGTCATCGACGCCCCGTCCAATCTCGGCCTGCGCCCACCCACCGAGGGCAGCGTGCCGGGCTGCTACAAGCTGGCGGGCGCCCTGCGCGAGCAGCGCCTGGTGCAGCGGCTGGGGGCGTACGAGGGCGGAGTCGTCGTTCCGCCCCGCTACGACCGCGGTGACTGGAGCGAGGGCGACGGCGTGTTCAACGCCGAGGCGATCGCCACGTACACCCGCAAGCTCGCCGACCGCATCGAACAGCACGTCAGGGCAGGGGACTTCCCGATCGTCCTGGGCGGGGACTGCTCGATCCAGCTCGGCGCCTCGCTCGCCCTGCGCCGCATCGGCCGCTACGGACTCGCGGTCATCGACGGATCCGCGGACTTCCGCCACCCCGGGAACTCCGACCGCGTCGGTGCCGCGGGCGGCGAGGAGTTGGCCCTGGCGACCGGCCGCGGCCAGCGCGACCTCACGGACCTCGAAGGGCTCCAGCCGTATCTGAAGGATGAGGACGTACGGGTCTTCGGGATCCGGGACTACGACGACGAGCGCGCCGAACTCACCGAGCTGAAGATCATGAACGCGACCGTCGGGGAGCTCCGCGAATGGGGTGCCGAGGAGTTGGCGCGCGCGGTCGTCCAGACCCTTGAAGTGCCCGTGACCGAGGGGTTCTGGGTGCATCTCGACGCGGACGTCCTGGACCCGTCGGTCATGCCCGCCGTCGACAGCCCCGACCCCGGCGGACTCCTGCCCGACGAACTCGCCCCGCTGCTGCGGACCTTGGTGCGTTCGGAGCGGTGCGTCGGCTTCAACCTCACCATCTACGATCCCGATCTCGACCCCGACGGCTCCTGTGCGGCCCTCCTCGCCGACCTCCTGGAGACGGCGTTCACCGGCCCCTGACGACGATCCAGAGGCGCCAACTCGCGCAACCCTCAAGCCCGTTCGGGGGTCCAACGGTCGACGGCGGGGAACGGGCCCTCGGCGCCGGTTCCACCTTCCTTCATGCCCGGGCAGGACACGACCCGGGAGTCTCCGCATGCGCAGTCACCGATCCCGCACCAGACATCGGACGAGCCGGGTGCCGGGCACCGTCGCCGCGACGGTACTGCTGGCCGCCGCAGGCGCGATCACGGCACCGGTGTCGCCCGCCGCCGCGGCCGCCCCCGCGCCGATCACCCACGACGACTTCAACAACGACGGCTACCGCGACCTCGTGGCCTCGGCACCCGGAGGCACGGTCAGCGGCAAGAAGAACGCCGGCTACGTCGCCGTCCTCTACGGCTCGGCGAGCGGGCTGTCGACCCACCGCAAGGCGACGTTCAGCATGAGCACCCCCGGTGTCGAGGGCCTCGCGGAGAGCGGTGACCGTTTCGGACAGGCCACCGCCACCGCCGACGTCGACCGCGACGGCTTCGACGATCTGATCGTGGGCACACCTGGCAAGGACATCGGCTCGGCCGTCGACGCGGGCTCGGCCACCGTGCTGTTCGGCTCCGCCACGGGGCTGCGGGCCGCCGGCAGCAAGTGGCTGAAGGAGATCACCCCGGTCGCCGGCAGCCGCTTCGGGTCGGGCCTGGCGGCCGGCTGGTTCAAGGTCGACGACTCGTCGGTGGCGATCCTCTCGAAGGACATCCTGTGGTCCTTCGGCTTCGAAGTCACCCCGCGCGGCCGGGTGATGGACACCGACCGGAGCCCGCTGTCGATGTTCGTACCCGCGGGCTTCCGCCCCACCGCCCTGACCATGGGCGACTACAACAAGGACCGGGCCGACGACCTGGTGATCCTCGGCAGCGGAACCTACGACACGGCGGGCGTGTACGGCCGGGCCGTGTACGTGTCCGGTAGCCGTGGCGGATGGGCCGCCCATTACGAACTGGGCGGCGGTGGCGAGGTCGGTGCCTCGGGTGACGTCAACAAGGACGGCTATGCCGACGTCGTCATCGGCGCGCCCGACGAGCGCGACTCCCTGGGCCGTCTGAACACCGCCGGCGTGGTCTACGTCCACTTCGGCGGCCCGAACGGTCCGGGCAGCGCGACGGGCGGCTACAACCGCCAGGTCTGGACGCAGAACTCCCGGGGCGTTCCGGGCGTGAACAGGCCGGGCGACCGTTTCGGCGGCGCCCTCGCCGTGCGGGACGTCGACGGCGACGGCTACGACGAGGTGGCCATCGGGGCGCCCGGCAACGACATGGGCAGCGCCGTCGACGCGGGCACCGTCTGGCTGATGCGTGGTTCCGCGACCGGGCTGACCACGAAGGGCGTCCGGCTGCTGAGCCAGAGCCCGCGTTCGGTCGCGAGCGTCCCCGAGAAGGGCGACCAGTTCGGCGGCGCGTTGCGGCTCATCGACGACAACCGCGACAAGAGGGCCGGCCTGGTGGTCGGCGTCCCCGGGGAGGACGGGAACAACGGCGGCGCCTGGGTCTTCCCGGCCACCACCCAGGGTCTCTCCCTCGACCGCTCATGGTCCTTCAACGGCGCCACCCTGCACGCCCCCAACCCCGACGCCCGCTTCGGCGAGACGCTCGCACCGCACGGCCGTTGACCGGATCCACGCTGTGCTGAAAGGCCCCGGCGCCGGGGAATGTATGACCGGGCCGTGCGGTTGGAAGGAACGTGGGAATGAAGGGGACAGTGTCCCCGGGCCTCACATATAGCCTGCGGGGACGATCGTCCGGCTGAAGCCCCGCAGAGCACATCGCCGCGTAGGCGACCGCCCTTCATTCCCGCAACGCGCAGACGTGGCCCCGGGTGCTTCGATCGCCCCGGGGCCGCGGTATGCCGGCCGCCGGAAATCACGTGCTTCGCATGATCCGGAGGCGTGAGAATGGCGTGATGGACCATCAATTCGTCGGCATCCCGGAGTTGACCGGCGTTCCCCGTGTCGCGGTCGTCATCGACGTCATGCGCGCCTTCACCGTGGCCGCCTGGGCCTTCTCCCGCGGCGCCGAGAGGATCGTTCTGGCGTCGACGGAAAGCGAGGCGGTCGCCTTGAAGGAGAGCAACCCGGGCTGGCTGGCTCTGAAGGACGGACCCCCGGCACCGGGCTTCGACGCGGTGAACTCACCCGGCCTGCTCAGGTCACGCGATTTCGCCGGTCGCACGCTGGTGCAGAAGACGACTGCGGGAACCGTGGGCGCGCTGGCCGTCGCGAACGCCCCGCTGGTCCTGTGCGCGAGTTTCGTGGTCGCCGGCCCGACCGCGCGGTTCCTGCGGGCGGAGGATGCCGGACCGGTGACGTTCGTGGTCACCGGCGAGGGAGGCCGGGCCGACGAGGACCTCGCCTGCGCCGAATACATCAGCTGCCGCATGACCGAGGACGAGGTCGAGGCGGCCCCCTACCTGCGTCGCGCGAGGACGTCCCGTGCCGCGGCGGATCTCACCGCCGGTCTGCGGAGCGGAAGCCACCCGGACGATGTCGATCTCTGTCTGGAGGTCGACAGATTCACCTTCGCGATGGTGGCTCGCCAGGAGGAGTCCCTGACGGTCCTCCGCCCCGTCGAAGTACCTGCCACCTCGGCCGCCTGAGACGCTGTGCTGCGGGAACGCGCGTGGTAGCGTCGGTATACACATTGTATGCGATGTCTGGGGGTTGCCGTGGCGTCCGGTCGGGAGAAGGCCTACGCGTATCTCAAGGACACGGTGTTGACGGACCCCGAGATGCAGGGGGCCTTCCTGTCGGAGCAGGATCTGGCCGATCGTATCGGTGTCTCCCGCACCCCCATCCGTGAGGCGCTGCTGCTGCTCGCCGCGGAGGACCTGGTCGAGCTCGTGCCCAAGCGCGGAGCCCGGGTCGCACCCCTGACGGGGCGTGAGGTGCGGGAGCTGATGGAGCTGCGGGGTGTCGTCGAGCGGTACGCCGCCGAGCGGCTCGTCGCGGCCGAGCGGGTACCCCTGGAGGAACTCCGCGCCCTGCTGGAACGGCAGCGCGAACTCACCGGCGCCGAGGAGACCCGGGAGTTCATCGCCGTCGACCACCGCTTCCACGCGTCCCTGGTGTCGGCCGTCGGCAACACCCTTCTGGACCGGCACTACGACGGTCTGCGCAGCCGTCAGGTCCGCGCAGGAGTGGTCGCCGTCTTCAACCAGCAGGGACGGCAGAAAGCGGTCCTCGACGAGCACGAGGCCATCGTCGACGCCCTCGCCGCCGGCGACGCGCGCGCCGCGTGCGCCGCCATCGACCACCACCTGGAGTCGACGCTCAAGGTGCTCCTCGACGGCTGAGACCCCACCGCCGAGGGACGCTCCCGTGTCCGTCGCGGTCAGGGATAGGTGATCACGAGCATCGTCACGCCCTCCGACGTGTTCCACGGCCCGTGCGGCATGCCCGGCGGGCGGCAGGCGTACATCCCTCCCCTGAAGGTGCGATCCAGCCTCTGGTCGTACAGATCTCCCTCCACCAGATACACCTCCTCCCATACGTCGTGCCGGGCCACGCCGGCAGCCGAGGTGTCCGTGCCCGGTGCCCAGCGGACGAGCGCGGTACGCCGGCCGCTGTCGGGATCCTCGGCCAGTACGCACTCCTCGATGCCCGGCCCGGCACCCGCCGGGGCGCGCCAAGGTCCCCTCGGCCTGAAGAACTCCAGCTCGGGCCCGCTCATCGCCACACCTCCGGCCGCCGGTTCGCCAGTACGGACGTCTTCTCGCGGACCGCGCCGACCTCGTCGACGTCCAGGTCCGTCACCAGCAGTTCGGGCTCGGGGCCGAGGGAAGCCCGTACGGTCCCGTCGGGGCCGACCACCAGGCTGTGCCCGATGCCGGTCGGCGCGGGGCTCGGAGGGGCGCCGGGATCGGCCTGGCCGACGGCGGCGACCCAGACGGTGGCGTCCAGCGCGCGGGCCCGCACCAGCAGCTCCCACTGGTCGACCTTGCCGGGGCCGGCGCCCCAGGAGGCCGCAAGCAGGGTGCCCACCGCCCCGGCGTCGGCGTGTGCCCGGAACAGCTCGGGGAACCGGACGTCGTAGCAGGTGGCCAGGCCCAGCCGGACTCCGTCCACATCGATCACGGCAGGGCGGGAGCCCGGGGCGACGGTCTCGGACTCGCGGAAACCGAAGGCGTCGTAGAGATGGATCTTGTCGTACGACTCCTCGATGCCGTCTCCGGTGGCCAGCAGGGTGTTGGTCACCCGGCCCTCGTCGGCCGGGGTGAACATGCCGGCCACGACGACCGTGCCGGTCGTCCGGGCGATCTCGCGGATCCCGTCGGCCCACGGGCCGTCGAGGGGCTCGGCGAGCGGGGTCAGCGGTGTGCCGAAGCAGGCCATCGACGCTTCCGGGAAGACGACGACGCGGGCTCCGGCGTCCGCGGCGCGACGCGTCCACTCCTCGACGAGCCGCAGGTTCTTCTCGGGATCGGGACCGGTGGTGAGCTGGCTGAGGGCGATCCGCATGGAGTGGTCTCTCCTTGTCTGAGGCGTGTCAGCGGGACAGGGGGAGGTCCGCCGCGGCCGGGGTCTTCGGCGCGGCGAGCCGGGCGTCCTCGTCGACGGCGGCCTCGGGGTTGCGGCCCAGGAGGACGCCGACCAACGAGATCGCGGAGGCGAGGGCGATGTAGAGGGCCAGCGGTACCCAACTGTCGTACGCGCTCAGGAGCGTGGTGAACAGCAGTGGGGCGATGGCGCCGCCGACGATCCCGGCCAGGGTGTACGCCAGCGAGGAGCCGGTGTAGCGCAGCCGGGGCGAGAACTGCTCGGCGATGAAGGCGGCCTGGGGTCCGTAGAGACAGCAGTGGATCACGAGGGCCACGAGGACGCCGGCGGCGAGCGGCAGCCAGGAGCCGCCCGAGGCCATCGGGAAGAACACGAACGGCCACACCGCGGCGGCCACCGCGGAGACGCCGTACAACAGGCGGCGGTTGATCCGGTCGGAGAGCGCACCGGCCAGTGGCATCAGGAAGACCTGGACCGAGGATCCGATGAGGACGGCCGCGAGGGCGGAGCCGCGCGACATGTCGAGTTCCTGGGTGGCGTACGTGAGCACGAAGACAGTGAACATCGCGTACAGCACGTCGGGGCCGACCCGGCACAGGATCGCGGCGGTCAGGGCGCGGGGCTGGGTGGTGAAGACCTCACGGATGGGCGTCTGCGGCCGGGACTGCTCGGCCTCCATCGCCTTGAAGACCGGGGTCTCCTCCAGCTTGGCCCGGATCCACAGGCCGAAGCCGACCAGTACGCCGGACAGCAGGAACGCCACACGCCAGCCCCACGACTCGAACTGCGCCTCGGTCAGCAGCGCGCCCAGGGCGGCGAGCACACCGTTGGCGAGCAGGTTGCCCGCGGGCGGCCCGACCTGTGCGGCGGAGGCGTAGAAGCCCCGGCGGCGGGAGTCGCCGAACTCGCTGGACAGCAGTACGGCGCCGCCCCACTCGCCGCCGACGCCGACGCCCTGGGCGAAGCGCAGGACGACCAGGGCGATCGGGGCCGCGACGCCGATCGTGCCGTAGGCGGGCAGCAGGCCGATCAGGAAGGTGGCCACGCCGATCAGGACGAGGGTGGCGATCAGCACCTTCTTGCGGCCGATCACATCGCCGAGGCGGCCGAAGACGAATCCGCCGAGGGGGCGGGAGAGGTAGCCGACCGCGTAGGTGGAGAACGCCAGGAGCGTGCCGGTGAGCGGGTCCTCCGACGGGAAGAACAGATCACCGAAGACCAGCGCGGCCGCGGCGGAGTAGACGGCGAAGTCGTACCACTCCAGGGCCGTGCCGGTGAGGCTCGCGACGAAGGCGCGGCGGACGCCGGAGCGCTTCTCCGCGGCCCCGGCGTCGCTCTTCGGGGTGTCGTGCATGGGGCCCATCCTTGCTCGGGGACATCGACCTTCCGGCATACTTCTTGTATACAGGTCGTATGCGCAAGCCCTGCGCCGGAAGTTAACCGCGGAGAAATCACGATCCGCGGACCCGTATGTCCCTGGGAGGACCCTCATGGCCGTGCTGACCTTCGAACTGCCCGACGGATCGACGCGCGAGGTCGATGTCGTCCAGGTCCTCAACGCCGGGTACGCCGGACGCAGCCAGGACGACGTCGCCGCGCACGTCAAGGAGCTCGCCGAGCTGGGCGTGCCGGGCCCGTCCGTGACCCCGGCGCTCTACCCCGTCTCCCCGTACCTCGCCCAGCAGACCGAGCGCGTCGCCGTCCAGCACGGCCGCACCTCCGGCGAGGCGGAGTGGGCGCTGGTCGTCGCGGAGGGCGGCGAACTCCTCCTGACCGCCGCCTGCGACCACACCGACCGCGACCTGGAGGTGCACGGGGTGGCGTGGAGCAAGAACGCCGGACCCGACGTCCTCGCCCGCCGCGCCTGGCGTCTGGCCGACGTGGAGTCCCGTATCGACGAACTCACCCTGCGCGCTTGGGTCAGTCACGCAGGCGCCGAGACCGAGATCCAGACCGGCACGCTCGCCGAACTGCTCGCCCCCGCCTACTGGGTCGACGTCCTGCGCTCCCGCGGTGACCTGACTCCCGGCACGGTCCTGATCTCCGGCACCATCCCCATGGCTCCCGGCGTCGACCAGTTCGCCGACGGCTGGCGCGTCGAACTGGCCGACCCGTCGGGCGGAAACACCATCAGCCTCGCCTACGACGTCCGGCCGATGCCGGAGCCGATCGGCTGACGCGCTCGGAGGCGCTCAGCGCGGTTGTGGTCCTGAGCCGCGACGAGCCCCGATCGGTGGTTGCCTTGTGGGGTGTGTGCCGCATCTGATCGGATGCTTGCCCGGACCGGAGTGACAAGCCGGAGGTTGACCCGTATGACCGTCGTCGTCTGGATCGTCGAGGGCACCTGGCCCGCGAGCGTGGACGCCGCCCGCGCCCACGCGCCCGAGGGATCCGAGATCGTCCTCCTGCATGTCACCGGGCACGAGGTCCCGGGCGTCGCACACGGAGCGTTCGCCGGCCTGCTGGGCCGCGGCCACCCCGAACGCGACCCGGGCACCCGGGTGGAGGAACTCGCCGGCGTCTACGCCACCCGGCTGCTCGAAGAGGCCGCGGAGCGCCTCGGCCGCCCCAGCACGCGCGTCGAGCGCTCCGGTCATATCGAGCGCGAGGTCGTCGCGGCGGCCGAGGGCGCCGAGTTGCTGGTCCTCGCCCGCGACGGCGACCGCAGCCGGCTCGGCCCCAAGAGCCTGGGCCCGCACAGCCGGTTCGTCGTCGACCACGCACCCTGCCCGGTGCTCCTGGTCTGGCCGGAGACCGCACCCGAAGTGTCCAGCATCCCGGCGCCGCCCCCGCATCACGGGTAGCCCGCGTCAACGGGCCTTTGGCTTGGGCTCGCGGGGTTGGGGCGCGCCGCCGGCCCCGGACGCGGGTCGTCGAGGCTCCCTGGGCGCCATTGTCGCCGCTGGGCCCTTCGAGGGTGAAAGGGTGAAGTCGTCGGCGTAGTAGGTGCCTTGTGCGTACCAGCCGTGGACGTAGATCGTCACGTTGGTCTGGGAAGCGCCCGTGGTGAAGGCGACGGTCAGTCGGCTGTATCGGGAGGGCGAAGTCGTCCAGGTGGAGGGGCCGTTGCCCACGCCGATGTAGACGTTGGAGCCGCGGACCCAGCCGCTGAGCGCGTACGTGGCGCTCGGCTGGACCGCGACCGTCTGTTCGCACTGCGCGGTGTCACGTGAACTGACCCTCCCCTGAAGGGACTTGGAGCCCGTGTGGACGGGCGAGGAGACGATCGAGCCCGGGTTGCCGGTGCAGTTCCACGGAGACAGGCTGCCCGACTCGAAGCCGGCGTTGGTCAGGGCCTCGACGGCTCCGACCGCGCCCGGGGCGGCCGACGTCGGGGCGGCGGACGGGCTCGCCGGGGGTGCGGTCGAGGTGGCGGAGGTAGGGCCGGGGATGAGGAGGGAGCAGCCGAAGCCGCCGACCGCCGCCGCGACGACCGCGATCACCATGGCCGCCCGGCGCTGTCCGGGCCCCAGGCGCGGGCGGCCCACGGGACGCGGCGATCGGAAGTCGCCGTCGGATACGGGCAGTTGCTCCGTCCTGTTGCCGGGGACGGGCGGGAGTTCCTGCGTCTCGTCGCCGGTCCCGGCGTGGGGGAGGGGCGCGGTCGTGGTCGCGTGGCCGCGGTAGTCCTTGTCCTGGCGTATGTCTTCGAGGAGTTGGGCCAGCGCGTCGGTGCGGCGCGGGCGCAGCACGCGGATGGGCTCCAGCGCGGGGCGGTCGTTCGGTGAGGGGGACGCGGGCGGTGTGGGCACGGTGCTCTCCTTCCGTCCCGTGGCAGAGATCGGGATGTCCCTGTGGAGTTGAGTACGCAACGCCCGCTGTGGAGGTTCAGTCGGGCGACCCCGGGCGAGCCGCGCGGGAGGCCCCTGGAGCAAGGGACACCCGGAGGTCGGTCGTTGGGAGTAGGTCCTGCGCCTCAGGCGGGCTCGCGGCCGCGTGGTCAGGGTCGGTCCCCATGGAGACCACAGGAATGGTTCGCCGGCAGACGGCCGAGCGCGTGCGCGATGTTCTGGAGCGGCTCGTTGCCGAGCGGGACGAGTGGGTGTCGACGGCTCACCCCGAGCACGGGCCGCACCAGGTACCGCTGTGGTTCCTGTGGGACGGGCGGGCGGTGTGGATGTGCACCGGCGCCACGTCCGTGACGGTCCGGAACGTGCGCGCGGAGCCGCGCGTACGCCTGGCGCTGCCGGACTCCTTCGACGTGGTGCTCCTCCAGGGCGAGGCGGAGTGCCTCCCGGACCAGGAGGTGCCCGAAGGTGCGGCGGAGGCGTTCGCCGACAAGTTCGAATGGGATCCGCGCGGGGAAGAGGGTTCCTTCGTGTACGTACGAGTCGTCCCGGGGACCGTGCGCGCTTGGCGCGGTGAGCCGAAACTGCGCGGACGAGTCGTCATGCGGGACGGGACCTGGTTGGAGTAGGGGCCGCCGCTCGCCGACACGTCTGCCCCGGGTCGCTCTCCGCCCGGAGGATCAGATGTCGTCATCCACCGGGGAAGGCGGGCATCCGCAGGATTCCCGGTGCACGAAGGCGGGGTCGATGGTGACCTTGCGGGGTGGGAGCGTGGGGGAGGTGATGCGGGTCAGGGCCATGGAGACGGCCTGTTCCCCGATGGACAGGGCGGGTTGGGCCATGGCGGTCAGCCGGGGGTGGAAGAGGTCGGCCCATTCGAAGTCGTCGAACGACACGAGAGCCATGTCCTTCGGCACGGTCAGACCGGCGTCGCGCAGCGCGCGCATGGCACCGATCGTCATGCGGTTGTTTCCCACGACCAGTGCCGTGGGCGGCTGCGAGAGCGAGAGGAGTTTTTCGATGGCCGCCTCCGCCCCTTCTTCGCTGGAGTCGCCGCCGGCCTCGTAGCGCGGGTCGGCCTCGATGCCGTTGCGGCGCAGGCCGAGCCGATAGCCGTCGCGACGCTCCAGGGTGGTGGTGAGACCCTCGCGTCCGGTGAGCATGGCGATACGGGTGTGTCCGACGGACGCCAGATGGTCCACGAGGAGCGCGGTGGGTTCGGCGTTGTCGACGGCCACTTGGTCGACGGCGGCGGGCACGAACCGGTCGATGGCGATCACCGGGACGTCGACCTTGGCGGCGTACCGAATGGCCTGGGCGCCGTCGCCCGAGGCGGCCAGGATGATCGCGCTGACCCGGCGGCGCAGTAGCTCGCTGACCGCCTTGATCTCCGTATCGGCCTCGTCGTGGGTGTCGGCGAGGAGCACCGAGTAGCCGGCGGCCGACGCGTGCCGGTCGATGCCGTGGACGACGTTGCTGAAGTAGGGGTTGGACAGGGCGGACATGGCCAGGCCTATGGTCCCGTAGCCCGTGCTGTCCAGGGCGCGGGCCACGGGGTCGGGGACGTAGCCGGTCTCGGCGACGGCGTCCAGAACGGTGCGGACCGTCGCCGGGGCCACCGGCCTGGTCTTGTTGAGCACGTGCGACACCGTCGACACGGATACGCCGGCCCGACGGGCCACATCGGACATGGTGGGTGTCTGTCGGGGTGCTCTGCCTGCCATGTCCGGATCTTATCCAAGCTCGCCGAGCACGAGATCGGCCCGCGGAAGGGTGCCGCGGATGAGGGAACTGGTCTCCTCGTCGACGCCAAGAGCCTTTGCACGTGCGGTCTCCGGGGTGAAGCCGTAGCTGACGTAGCGGCGGATGAGGCGCTCTCGCCGGGGCTCCTGGCGGGCGTCCAGGAACCAGGTCTCGTCCAGCAGACTCTTGGCCCGCTGCCACGGGTTGTCCGTGGCGAGCAGGAAGTTCCCGTCGACGACGACCAGCCGGTGGTGTGCCGCGACCTCGGTCGCCCCCGAGACCGCGTCCTCCAGTTCGCGGTCGAATTCCGGCCACCACACGGAGTTCGCGGTCTCCTCGCGCGTACGGCGGAGGAAGGCGAGGAAACCGTCGGCGTCGAAGGTGTCGATGGTGCCCTTCCTGGCCGTCTGCCCCCGGGCCCGGATGACCTTGTGGGCGAGATGGAATCCGTCCATGGACACCGCCACCGCCAGCCCCGGCCGTGCCGTCTCCAGCCGGGCCAGCAGTTGTTCGGCGAACGTGGACTTGCCTGCGCCGGGTTCTCCGACGATGCCGAGCAGTGCGCGGCCGTTCCGGGCCAGGTGCACGGCCCGCTCCGTGAGGACGTCCAGGGAGGGATTCCCGTAGAGCGGGGTGCCGCTCGGGTCGGTCCCGCCGTCGGTGCGACCGCTGCCGGTGATCGTCATTCGGGGGACTCCGACGGATGGTGGGAGGGGGGCTTCTCGTCGGGCATGTGCTGCGTGGTGCTCTCCAGGAGTGTGCCGTCGGCTCCCATCTGGAGGGCGCCGGTCATCAGGCCCACCACTTCGGTCATGGTGCACGTCCTGGGTGAGACCACGGCGACGCGCCTGCCCAGGCGGTGCACATGGATGCGGTCGGCGATCTCGAAGACCTGCGGCATGTCGTGGCTGATGAGGACGACGGGGACGCCCCGGTCGCGGATCCGCGCGATGAGGTCCAGGACCTGACGGGACTCCCGCACGCCGAGGGCCGCGGTCGGTTCGTCCATGATGATGAGCCGGGTGCCGAACATCGCCGCCCGGGCCACCGCGACCGCCTGGCGCTGCCCTCCGGAGAGGGTGCCCACCAACTGGGTGATGTCCTGGATGGTGGCGATGCCGAGCCGGTCGAGCTGCTCGGCGGCCTGGTTGCGCATCTTCTTGTGGTCGAGCATGCGCAGCCCCGAGCCGAGAAAGCCCTCCCGACGCAGGGGACGACCGAGGAACAGGTTCGTGGCGATGTCCATCTGCGGGGCGACGGCGAGCGTCTGGTAGACGGTCTCGATACCTGCCGCGCGTGCGTCGCGCGGCCCGTGGAAGTGGACCGGCCGGCCGTCCAGCTCGATGCTTCCGGCATCCGGGACGAGGGCCCCGGTGAGGGCCTTGATCAGACTCGACTTACCCGCTCCGTTGTCCCCGACGACGGCGAGGACCTCACCGGCGCGGATCTCGAAGTCGGACTCGCCGATGGCCACGACGTTGCCGTAGCGCTTGACCAGTCCGCTCGCGCTCATCACCACCTCGGAGGTGTGCGGCGCGGGCGCCTGGGCGGAGGCACGGGGCTGGTTCATGCTGCCCTCCTGCGGACGACACGGTCGACCGCGACGGCGACGATGACGAGGATGCCGGTGGCGACCTGCTGGTACAGGCTGTCAATGCCGGCCTGGGTCAGCCCGTTGGTCAGGACGGTGACGACCAGGGCGCCCAGTACGGTGCCGGGGATGCCGCCGCGCCCGCCGAAGAGACTCGTGCCGCCGATCACCACGGCGGTGATGCTGTCCAGGTTGCCGGTCTGGAAGGCGTTCGGGTCGGCGTTGGGGATGCGGCCCAGTGCCTGCCAGGCGGCGACGGCATAGACGAACCCGGCCAGCACGTACACGCTCAGCAGGGTGCGCCGGGTGTTGATGCCGGTCAGCCTGGCCGCTTCCTCGTCGTCGCCGACGGCGTAGACGTTGCGGCCCCAGGAGGTCTGGGTGAGCAGGAACCACAGGCCGACGATCAGGACGATGGCCACGCCCATGCCGTAGGTGACCTCTATCCGGCCGAACAGATACGAACGCTTGCCGAGGAAGGTCAGCACACCCGAGGTGACGCCGAAGCTCTCGCCGTTGGCGAACAACTGGCCGGTCGCGGTCAGCACGCTGAGGACGCCGAGGGTGACGATGAAGGGAGGCAGCCGCAGCCGGGTCACCAGCGTGCCGGACACGGCACCGATGGCCGTGCACAACAGGACGCCGACAAGAAGGGCCAGGCCTCCGGGGAGGGCGTGCTGGCCGAGCTTGGCGATGACGAGGGTGCCGAGGACCATGATGGCCGCGTTGGCCAGGTCGATGCCGGCCGTCAGGATGATGAGGGTCTGACCGAGGGCGAGCGTGCCGACGACCAGGAACTGCTCGACGATCAGCGACCCGTTGTCGAGATTGAAGAACGTGTCGGTGGTCAGCGCGAACACGATCACGGCGATGACCAGGGCGGCCAGCGGGCCCGCCGCCGCGTTGCCGATGAGCCGCGCGAGAAGGGACTTGGCCGTGGGCCGGGCGGTGCCCGTCCCGGGCGTCGTGGGGGAGGGGTGCGTGGTGGTCACGGATCAGCCCCAGCAGTTCTTCAGACCCCAGGCGGTGTCCTTGGAGTCCAGTCCGGCCACGGGCTTGTCGGTGATCAGCTGGGACCCGGTGTCGATGAACCCCGAGGGCTTCTTGTCGTTCTTGGCGTAGTCCACGACGGCGTCGACGCCGTCCTGCGCCATCTTCTTGGGGAACTGCATGACGGTGGCCGCGAACTTGCCGCTCTTGACGTTGGCCACACCCGTGCACGAGCCGTCGATCGACCCGATGACGACCCCCGTCCTGCCACTCAGCGCCTGAGCCGCGCCGGCGGCCGCGGGCTCGTTGATCGTGTAGACGGCGTTGATCCCGTGGTCGCGCTGGTACAGGTTCTCCATCGCGGTCTGCGCCTTGGTCTGGTCGCCGTTGGTGACAGCGGTTCCCTTGATCTCCGAGGACCCGCCAGTGATCCCGAAGCCCTCCAGGAAGCCCTTGTGCCGCAGGTCGTCCACGGTGGAGCCGGGCGTGCCGTCGAGCAGGACGACGGCGGGCTTCTTGCTCCCCAGAGCGGCCTTGACGTACTTGCCCTGCTTGACGCCCGCGGCCTGGTTGTCCGTGGCGAAGGTGGCGTCCACGGCGCTCGCCGGGTCGGTCGCGGTGTCCAGCGCGATGACGAGGATGCCCTTGTCCCGGGCGGCCTTGATGGCGCCGAGTACGCCGGTGGAGTTGCTCGGCGTGATGAGGATGCCCTTGACGCCCTGGGTGACCAGGTTGTTGATGGCGTCGACCTGGCCCTGGTTGTCACCGTCGAACTTGCCCGCGAGGGCGATGAGCTTGGCACCCTTCGCGTTCGCCTCGGCCTGTGCCGACTCGCGCAGTTTGACGAAGTAGGGGTTGCTGTTGGTCTTGGTCACCAGCCCGATGGAGACCTTGCCACCGGAGTCCGCGCTGCTGTCGGACCCCCCGCTCTTGGTCGACGTGCAGCCGGCGACCAGCAGGGCCGCTCCTGTCATGGCGATGACCGGCACCTTGGAGGGGAAACGCAGATGTCCCATGATCTGCTCCTTTCAGCCGTGCAGGTCTCCATCGACCTGTGGGCTGTCGCACAACCTAGCTGGCCGAAACACGTCTGCATAGGCATTGCGCAAAGCTTTGCGGCTGGCTTTATGCGACTTTTCGTGGATGTTGTCCGGATTCTTTGATCACAAGCTAGCCCCGACAGGGGCCGGCCGCACGGCAGCCGGAACCGGCGCAGGACAGGCCGACATGCGAGCTGGGCCGGCCGATATGAAACGCGAGCAGGCGGGCGGGGCGCCCGCTCAGTGATCGATGCAGCGGTCGTCCCGTGGCGGCGCCGAGCTGCCGACGGCTCGTACGAGCAGGTCGTGCAGCATCGCGCGCTCCTCGCCGCTGAGGCTCTTGAGCATCTCGTCCTCGATCCGGTCGAGGAGCGTGTAGGCGGAGTCGAGTTCGCCCTCGCCGGCCTCGGAGAGCTCGACGATGTGGCGGCGGCGGTCTGCCGGGTCCCGGCGGCGGATCGTCAGCCCGCGGTCCTCGAGTTCGTTGAGAAGTCCGACGACGTTGCTGGGATCCAGGCTGAGCAGCTCTCCCAGGGCCTGCTGGCTCACGGGTCCCTGTTCGCTGAGCAGTTTGAGGGCGACGAGGTGCCGAGTCCGCAGGCCCCCCGGCTCCGTCACGGCCGCGGCGGCACGGCGTCCCGCGCGCGCCAGGTACTCCATCAGCGGCAGGGAGTGGCGGTCGGTTCTCGCGCTGTTGCTGGCCATGCACAGAGCATACGTGCAGGTAGATAGTTTGTGACCACAAACGATTTGTGTTGTACTGCAATCGGGTTCACTGAGCACTGGAGGTCCGCATGTCCAAGCTGCACGTCATCCTGGGGAGCACCCGTCCGACCAGGGCGGTGGATCGGGTGAGTTCGTGGGTCGCGCAGGCGGCCGCCGCCCACGGCGGCTTCGATGTCGAGGTGCTGGACCTGCGCGAGTGGCCGCTGCCGTTCTTCTCCGAGCACCCGGGCACCATCGGGGACATGAACGACCCGACGTACTCGGCCCCGATCGTGAAGGCGTGGAACCAGAAGATCAGGGAGGCCGATGCCTACGTCGTCATCACTCCCGAGTACAACCACAGCATCCCCGCCGTGCTGAAGAACGCGATCGACTCGGTGTGGATCTCGCACGGGTTCCGCAACAAGCCGATCGCCGCCGTGGGGTACAGCGCGGGGATCGGCGCCGGCATCCGGGCGGTGGAGCACCTGGCGCACATAGCGATCGAGGCCGAGGCGGTGCCGCTGCGCAACACCGTCCTCATCCCGTACGTCAATGACGCGTTCGACGCCGAGGGTCGCCCGTCGGATCCGGCCGCGCACGCGAGCCTCGACGTCATGCTCGACGATCTGGCGTGGTGGTCTTCGGCGCTGGAACAGGCGCGTTCCGACGGCGAGTTGACGCCCGGCAGGTTCCGCCTGCGTGCGGCGCTCGCCGCCACTGCCCCCGCCCAGGCGTAGGCCGCGCCACCGCCCTCCCGAACCTGTGACCCGTCAGCGCGCTGTGGCCACCGCGAGCAGGAACCAGCCCGTGTGCGGGATCCACTGCTCCGCCCACCGCCAGGACTCGCCTTCAGGGGCGTCGGCCGGCAGGAACGCGATGTCGTCCTCGTCCGTCCAGCCGGAGGTGATGCCGTTGACGATGCCGCCCGGCAGGTTCGGGAAGTCGGACTCGTAGTCGACGTTGCCGCGCCCGCGGCCCTGAAGCATGCACACCTGGAAGGGATTGCGGCCGGTGATCCACGCCAACTGGTCGTCGGCGAAGTCCCGCAGCCGCTCCCGGTCGGCATCGGACACGCCGTCCGCGTCCGCGCAGAAACCGGCCGCCGCCGCGAGCGAGGCGATGGTGGCGTTCTCGCCCTGCCACCAGTAACCCGTCTCGTTGGCGTGCGGGAAGAAGAACGCGTCCCGGTCGGTACCGCCGGCCGGCCGGACCCGTTGGCGCGGGTACCCGAACGGGTTCGGTACGGCGGAGGTCCGTGCCAGCGTGTCCAGCATCGCTTTCACCGCCACCTCACGTGCCCGGGCCGCCTCTGGTGTGTCCGGGAGGACCGTGGTGAACCGGAGCAGGGCGAGGACCGGCAGACCGGCCTCCACCGCGTGGAAGAAGGGCCGTCCTTCCGCGTCGGCACGGAACCAGCCGGGGCCGCCGTCGTCCGGGCGTACATACCGGTCGCAGAGCAACCTCGCGCGGTGCCGAGCCGCCTCACACACCTGCGCACCCGGCCCGCCTGCCCGCACTCCCGCCCCGACCAGTTCGCTCGCGGCCAGCAGCGCCGCGTAGTCGTCGATCACCGATTCCGTGCCGTCGTCGAGGTACTCCACGTTGTGGGCTTCGAGGTGGGCGAAGCCGGACAGCGCCGCCTCCAGATACTGCGGTCCGGTGAAGTCGCCGTGGTCGTCGAAGGCGGACGCGCGGGCCAGGGCCGCGATGGCGAGGCCCCCGCCCTGCCGGTAGGCGGCCTGGTAGCGGTCGGTGCGGACGCACTCCGCGAGCGGCGCCGTGACGAACCGTTCGTCGAGCCGCTTGGTGAGGGCGTCGAAGATCCCGGTGTAGAAGTAGCCCTCGGGCGCGCGGAAACGCATCAGGAAGTCGGCGCCCCACAGGGCCTCGTCGCGCAGTCGGGTGCCGAGCGAGCGGACCAGGGCGGGGTGCCGCTCGGTGATCGCGTCACGGGCCACGGCCATCGCCCACGCGCACAGCGGGATCTGCTGCGGGCTCATGGTCCGGGTGTACGTGAGGTGGCTCAGGAATTTGCTCGGATCGCCGCTCGCGTCCAGCCAGCCGCCGCGCGCGTCGACCTCACGCCCGCTCTCGTCGCCCCACAGCCGCGCATGCCGGTCCTTGCGGTCGATCTCGCCGCTGGACCGCATCGCCCTGAAGTACGCGAGCACGTCGGACATCGTCTGACGCTGGATGCGGTCCTCGGCGATCTCGAACGGCTCCGACACCGACTCGCGTCCGCTGCCGTCGACCACTCGCACCGTGTACGTCCCCGGCGGCAGGCGGCGTGGGAGCGGAACCCGGGCGAAGGGGCCCTGCCGCCAGCCCGGGACGGCCGCGACCGGTTCGGCAGTGAGCGACACCGGGCTGTCGGGACCGAGGAGTTCGCATACGCCCGGCGCGAGCCCGTCCGGCAGTACGGCGATCACCGCCTTGGACGCCGAGTGGCTGTGGCCCAAGTGGGCGGTGAGGATCGTAGGAAAGTCATTGATCGAGCGCACCCTCGGGCACCGCCCCTTCCATCGTGTCTGTCGTCCGTCAGTCCGGTCACGCCAGCATCGCCGCCATCGCGACGACCATGGCCACGCTGCCCCCCTCCTGCAGCGCGGCCACGCGCCGGGCCGCCACCCCGTCGGTGGGCGGCGGCCCGGACGATCCGACGAGCGCGGTGAGTCGGACACCCGCGCGGGCCAGCGCCCAGCAGACGACGAGGAGCAGGAAGAGCCGGCTGTCGTACGTCCCCGGGGCGCCGGTCATGTGCATCTCGGACCGGTGTCCTGGTGTCCCGTCACGCCCGACCCGGCTCGCGCACGCCGTCAGGACCGCCATCGTGGCGAGGTCCACAACAGCCCTGCCCCGACCGCCCGTTGGCCCGGCGAGCGCGGTCCACAGGGCGACCGCGGCCACCGCGCCGGCGCCCGCCGCCAGGGTCGTACCGCTCACTCCGCACACCATCAGCGCCATGACGGCCAGGACGACCGCGGGCGGTGCCCAGTCGCGGACCGGCCCGGTGAGCCGGTCCATCACACATGCGCAGGCGCCCAAGAGGCCCAGCAGGGCAGTGAGTTGATGTACCGACGCCATCAGTACGGATAGTGCACCGGGTCGGAGTTGACCGTCCGCCACCGGCGTTCGGTGAACTCCTCCAGGTTCGCGTCGCCGCCGGCCCGGCCGCCGAGACCGGACTGGCCGATCCCGCCGAACGGGGCGAGGGGCTCGTCCTGCGGAGTCGCGTCGTTGACGTGGACCATGGCGCAGTGCAGCCGGCGCGCGACCTCCGTCGCACGGTGCACGTCGGTGCCGACGACCGAGGAGACCAGCCCGTAGCGCGTGTCGTTGGCGAGCGCGACGGCCTCGTCCACGCCGTCGACGACCGCGACCGGCGCGATGGGCGCGAAGATCTCCTCCGTCCAGAGGGCGGAGTCCGGATCGACGTCCACCACGACAGTGGGCCGGAAGAACCTGTCCTCGCTCGTGCCTCCGGTCAAGATTCGGGCACCGCCCGCGACCGCCTCGTCCAACAGGCCCGTGGCACGCTTCAGTTGGGCGTCGTTGATGATCGGGCCCAGGCCGGTGCCGTCCCGCAGCGGATCGCCCACGGTCACGGCCGCCGCCCGCTCGGTCAGGTTGCGCAGGTAGGCGTCGGCGACCGCGCGGTCGACTATGTGGCGTCCGGCGCTGATGCAGGTCTGCCCCTGGTAGTGGAAGCTCGACCACGCGCCGATCATGGCCGCCTGGTCGATGTCCGCATCGTCCAGGACGAGCAGGGCGTTGTTGCCGCCCAGTTCCAACGACGTCTTCTTGAGCAGCGACCCGGCGGTGCGCGCGATCTCGCGTCCGACCGTCGTCGAACCGGTGAAGTGGACCATCGCCACGTCCGGGTGCTCGACCAACCGGCGGCCGACCTCCTCGCCCCCGGGCAGCACCTGGAAGATGCCGGCCGGCGCTCCCGCCCGCTCGAAGAGTTCGGCGATCGCCAGCCCGCCGGACACCGGTGTCTCCGGCGACGGTTTCAGCAGGACCACGTTGCCGAGGGCGAGAGCGGGTGCGATCACTCGCATCCCCAGCACCAGCGGGAAGTTCCACGGCGTGATCGCCCCGACCGGACCGACCGGGATCCGCTCCGACACCGAGAAGCGCCCCGCGTGCCCGGTCTGCAACACCTCGCCGACCGGCCGGGAGGCCAGAGCCGCGGCCTCGGTCAGTTCGCCGACCGCCGAGGCGATCTCGTAGTCGGCCTTGCCGGCGATGCTGCCGGTCTCCCGCATGATCAACTCGCGGAATCCGTCGGCCTGTTCGAGGGCCGCCGCGACCCTGCGCAGGACCGCGGCACGCTCGGAGTAGGGGAGTGCCGCCCACGCGCGCTGCGCGGTGACCGACGAGGCGACGGCCGCGTCGACATCCGCCGTCCCGGCGGCACCCGCGACGCCGAACACCTCGTCGGAGGACTTGTCGCGGACCGGGAGGGTTCCTCCCGCGGCGGGCGGCTGGAAGCGTCCGTCGACGAAGAGGGCGTTCGACCAGGGATGGTTGTGCTCTGCCATGTTCAACTCCATTCGGGATTGCGTCCGGGGAGGGGGAGGGGAGGCTGCCGACTCGGGTGGCGTTCACCCCGTACGAACTAGGCCAGCCCCACTGCCTCGTACCGAACCCGCGCCAGAGCCACCGCCCCGGCGACCGGTGCCACGTCGAGCAGACGCAGCGTCAGATCCGGGTGTGCGGCGACGAGTCGGGTCCGCAGTCGGTCGGCGAGCAACGGCTGTCCGAGGACGACGCTTCCGGCGGCCACCACGTTCTCGCCGACGGCGCCGCGTGCCCGTAGCCGGCTGACGAGGGCGGTCAGATGGGTCGCGGCGTCGTCCACAACCGCGAGCGCGGACACCGAGCCCGCCTCGGCGGCTCGGAACACAGCGGGTGCCGCAGGGCCCCAAGTGGCCGGGGTGGGCGAGTCGTTGACCGCTCTCGCCAGTGCCGGGGCGTCGGGGACGCCGTAGTGCGCGAGCAGCTCGGCCAGCAGGCCGTCGTCCGGACGCCTCTTGTCGTGCGCGGCCAACGCCGCCTTGGTGGCCTCTCGTACGATCGCCGGCGCGCTGCCCTCGTCGCCGAGCACCCAGCCCCAGCCGCCCGCGAAGAGAACCGTGCCGTCGGCGGAGGTGCCCACCGCGATGGAGCCCGTGCCGGCGATGACACCGATTCCGTCGGTGAGCCCGGCGGCCGGGACCAGCAGGGACGCGTCGTTGACCACGGTCGCGCGCACCCCGAGTGCCTCGAAGGCCGAGGTGAGGTGGGCGCAGTGCTCCTGCGTGTCGCAGCCCTGTGCGCCGACCCCGAGGGCGGCGATCTCGGCACCCTCGGGCAGGACCGGCCGCAACCGGTCCAGCAGCCAGCGCGCCGCCTGTTCGACCGGCGCGGCCTCCCAGTCCGTGGACGGGACCTCGACGTCCACGCGTACCGTGCCGTCCGGCGCGGTCATCCGGATCGCGAGTTTGGTGCCGCCTATGTCGGCGCCGACGAGCACCTTCATGCGGTCGGACCCCCGGTCACCTTGATGTCGGAGTTGTGGAAGACGAACTCCTCGATGTCCAGGCCGCGGACCTCGGCGACCGCTTCCACCAGGATCTGCGCGACCAGGATCTCCATGACGGCGCGTTGCGCGGCGGGCAGCCGCGGTACTCGCACCGGATGCAACAGGGGCCGCTCGGCGAGGCGTTCGGCGGTGACGAGCACCACCGGGTGACCGGCGGCGACCAGGGTGTCGGCGACCTCGTGCTCGCGTTCGTCGCCGAACAGGACATGCACCCCGCCGCCGGCCGACTCCATGGCGCCGTGCAGGTATTGGCGGGTGCTCATCCCGGTCGACGGAATGCGTACGACCTCACGGAAGAGCAGGGCGGACGCCTCGGCCGAGCCCACCGCGGGACCCGCGCCGACGAAGTCCGCCGAGGTGGCCGTCGCGAACAGCGGTGCCAGCGCCCGCACTTGCTCGGTCAGCTCCTTCTGCGTCGCGGCGAACAGCGCGCCGAGCCTGGCCCAGCCCTCGTCGACCGTGCCGCCGTCCCAGGCGTCGGCGAGCATGCCCAGCGCGGCGATGGTCGCCGTGAAGCCGATCGTGGACGCGTAGCTGTCCGGCACGCTGCCGATGTCCAGCACGCCGGTCGCGGCGTCGGCGATCGGCGACGGTGTCATGTTGACCACCGCGTACCGCAGCGACGGGTCGACGGACTCCAGCAGGGCCAGCGTCTCCGCGCTGCGGCCACTCTGCGAGACGCCGAAGACCGGATGCCGGCTCCGGGGGAACGGCAACGGATGGTCGCCGGCGCCCAGTCGCCAGGAGTGCACGCCCCGACTGCGCAGCGACCACACGGGGGCGCACGCGGCGGCCAGGCTGGCGCCGATGCCGACGAACACCGGTCCGGGACCGGAGAGCAGGCCGGCCGCGCCCATCGATGCCACCTGCGGGCCCAGCCGGGCGATCGCGGCCTCCAGCTCCTCCGCCTGGGTCGCGCGGGCCGTTCGATAGGCGAGGTATCCGTCGCTCATGTCTGCTCCGTTCCGTCGTGGGTGCGCGTGGTCGGGTCCCACCGGGGTGGGATCGGGGGCACCTCAGGTGCGCTGCTCGCCACCCGGACGGGTGAGCCGAGATCGACGGACTCCTCGACGGCGAGCATCACGTCGAGTACGTGGTAGGCCAACTCGCCGTCCGCGCGCGGCCGTTGACCGGAGCGCACGGCCCGGGCCAGTTCGAGGACGCCGACCCCTCGGTCACTGGGGACACCGTCGGCGGGCACCGTGGTCCAGGGCGCGTCGCGCTCGGTGGAGGTCAGCAGCCGGGTGTCGCCGGCGAACCCGCTGACCGGCACCTCCATGACGCCCTCGGAGCCGGTGATCTCGAACAGTTGACGACGTACCGGAGAGTCGAAGCTGTAGACGGACGTGCCGACCGTCCCCGAGGCGAACGTCGTCACCACGCTCACGTGGGTGGGTACTTCGACGGGGAAGGTCGTCCCGGCGTGCGGCCCGGACCTGATCACCCGCTCGGCGCGCGGGCGCTGCCCGGTCGCGGACACCGACACGATCGGGCCGAGCAACTGGACCAGGGCGGTCAGGTAGTAGGGGCCGATGTCGAAGAGCGGGCCCGCCCCCTTGGCGAAGAGGAACTGCGGCCGCGGGTGCCACAAGTCCGGCCCGGGCCCCTGCATCAGGGTCAGTACCGTCCTGGGTTCGCCGATCGCGCCCTCGGCCAGCAGGCGGTGCGCGGTCTGCACTCCCGGGCCGAGCACGGTGTCGGGAGCGTTGCCGACGACGACCCCGGCGGCGTCCGCCGCGTCGAGCACGGCCCGCGCGCTCGCCCGGTCCAGCGCGAGCGGCTTCTCGCCCCAGACGTGCTTGCCCGCCGCGATCGCGGCCAGCGCGACCTCGGCGTGCGCGGCGGGCACGGTCAGGTTCACCACCAGGTCCACGTCCTCGCGGCGCAGCACCTCGTCCGTGCCGCCCCACACCGGGACGCCGTACTTCTCGGCCTGCGCGCGGGCGCGATCGGGCACCAGATCGGCCACGGCGGTGACGGCGAGGTCCGGGTACCCGATGAGGGTCTTCAGATACTGGTCGGAGATGTCACCGGCGCCGACGACCGCGACCCGCACGGGCCCGTTCACGCGGCGGCCCCAGCGAGGAAGTGGGCCGCGTTGCGCTCGACCAGCGGCCATACGTCGCTGTGGTGGGCGACGACCTCGACGACGGGCAGCTCCACGCCCGGCGCGGTCAGCGCCAGCACCTCGTCCATCCGCCCGGCCGTGTCGACGCCCAGCACCGGACGGTCGTTGCCGGGTTCCCGCTCGTGCACCACGTGCAGATAGCGGACCCGGTCGCCCAGGCGCGGCAGCAGCTCGAACACGTCGGCGCCACCGACCCCGGCCCAGTACACGTCGACCTCCAGCACCACCGCCGGTTCGAGGCGCGCGACGAGCAGCTCGTAGGCCGGAATCCCGTCCACGCGCTGGGCGAACTCGAAGTCGTGGTTGTGATAGCCGATGCGGATGCCGCGCGTGGCGGCGGTCTCGGCGGCCGCGTTGAGCGTGTCGGCGAGCCGTTCCACCCCTGCCCGGTCGGCGATGGTGCCCGGGTCGACGTACGGCGTGATGACACAGCCGATGCCGAGGGCTTCCGCCGCGTCCAGGATGTCCGTCACGTCGTGCCGCAGCACCGAAGCATGGGCGCTCACCGCACTCAACCCGGCGTCGCGCAGCGCGGCTCCGAGCCGGTCGGGGTCGGAGAGGATGTCGTACGGCTCCGCGTGTGTGAAGCCGAAGCCCGCCAGCCGGGCGAGGGTGCGGTCGAGGTCGGCGGGTCCGATGTCCTCACGCACGCTGTAGAGCTGGATCCCCAGCGGGTGTGCGGTCGTCATGCGCCGGCCTTTCCCTGGTCGTGGTGGTGGGCGTGGTCGTGGTGGTCGGGTCCGCCGGGGTGGCAGTGGGCGGTGGAGGCGGGGATGTCGAGGGTCGGGTTGCGGTCGAAGAAGCCGTACGGCTTGAGCACGAACCCGGTGGAGTCGACCGGCATCACCGGCCAGTCCTCGGGCCGCGGGAAGTGGGTGAGCCCGAAGGTGTGCCAGAGCACGATGTCGGTGTCGTCGACGGACCGGTCCGCGGCGGTCCACTCGGGCAGCCCGGCGCCGCCGCGGTGCATGTTGACCAGGTCGCCCGCGGGGTAGTTCTCGTCGGGTGCGTAGGGCGTCACCCAGAGGTGCCGGGTGGCGTACGTGGCTCGCCGGTGGATGTCGGAGTCCGCGTCCGCGAGCAGCAACGGGCGTCCCTCCGGGTGGAGTTGGTACGCCACCGGGTTGCCCAGCCGATTGGTGACGGACGGGTTGGTCACCAGCCAGGAGCGGTTGCGGGTGTTGTCGGCGAGGCGCTGGGCGCCCGACTCGGTGCGCAGGCGGGTGACTGACTGGGTGAAGCCCGTGCCGGTCGGGTTGTCGGGCCCGCGCGGCACGGCCACGGACTCCACCTCGTCGACGGCGTTGTCGGTGCCGTCGACGGTCATGTCCAGGCGGGCGCTGAAGAGGTGCTGGTGGTAGGGGGCGCCGAGGCCCGGGGCGAGTTCGGAGGCGTACGCGTAACCGGGGCCGGGGTAGCCGGAGGTGAAGACGACCCCGGTCGCCTTGACCTCCAGCTCGATGGCGCCGTCGAGGGAGAAGTACCAGTAGAAGCCGTAGTCGTAGTTGCCGACCGTGGCGAAGAAGGAGACCACCAGCCGCCGGTTGCGGCGGGAGTCGGTGGAGCCGTTCCAATTGTCGGTGTGCTTCCAGAGGATGCCGGTGTCCTCCTCGTGGACGCAGATCGCCTGCGGGACGGTCCGTACGCCGCCGGAGGCATCGGCGAGCACCGCGTCGAGGTAGGTGATGTCGCCGACGCAGTCGCAGCCCAGCTCAAGGGAGTTGGCGAAGCCACCGAGCAGGTACTCGCCGCAGTCGAAGAAGTTCTGGAACCAGCGTTGCGGGCTCGGGTCGCCGTACGGGACGACCATCTCGGCGAGCGAGGCGCGGTAGACCACCGGGCGTCGGCGGCCCGCGTCGTCGATGGCGATGTTGTGCAGTACCAGACCCTCGCGCTGGTCGAAGCCGACCTGAAGGGACCAACCCGCCCACTCCAGGACGCCGTTCTCGTCGACGGTGAAACTCGGGCCCTGCGGCTGAGTGATCTCGATGGGCTGGAGACCGGCGCGCGGCGGCTGGTCGACCCAGGCGGGGTCGTGGAAGTTGCCGTCCTCGTCGGGCACCGGCAGGTCCGCGTGGTCCTCGACGGCCAGGACTTCGCGCGTGACCACGTCCACGACGACGGTGACGCCGTCCACCGGGTGCGCCCAGCCGAGGTCGTCCGGCGTCTTCTGCACGAAGGTGAAGCAGCGCTGGATACGGCGGCCTTCCTCGCCGGGGCCGGCCACGCCGGCCGACAGCGGGTTGACCCGCAGCCGGGAGACGTCCGTCAGACCACGACTGCGCATCGCCGCGAGCCACCGCTCGTCACGGTGCACGATCTCCTCGACGAGCGCGAACTCGGCCAGGACCACCGGGACATGGCCGTCCACAGCGACGTCCAGGGCACGGGCCGAGACGATCCGGTCCTCGCCCGGACAGACGGTCACGTCGTGCGAGAGCCCGGTGTGCAGGTCGATCAGCATGACGCGGAAGCGGCGCGGGGCGATGTCACCGGCGAGCAGCTCGCGCTTGTCCTGTTCGGCCAGGCCGAAGTAGGAGACATGGGTGTCCGGGCCGAGCAGTCCCTCCCGCTTGAGGAGGGCCGTGCACGCCGTGATCTCGTCGGGGCGTGGTGAGGCGAGCGCCCTGGCCAGGGCCGAGGTGTCGTGGGCGGACGGTTGTGTTGCTGTGGTCACGGTGGCTCCGCTTCTGCGAAGGGGGTCGGGAGGGCGCCGGCTCAAAGCCCTGGATTCCGCATGAAGGAGGTGCGCAGGCGGTAGCGGTCGCCCGCGTAGCGGATCGAGGAGGAGAGCAGCGGGCGCTGGGCGCGGTCGCGGACGATCTGCCGCATGTCGAGGACGGGGGTACCCGCCGCGATGGCGAGGTGACCGGCGAGCGCCGCGTCGGCGGGGCGCGCCTCGATGGTGGTGTCGGCCTGCGCGAGCTCGAAGCCGGCGCCGGTGATCGTGTCGTAGAGGGAACTGACGGTGAAGTCGACCTCGTCGAAGCCGACGGCGATGTCGGCGGGCAGGAGCGCGAGGTCGACCGCGATCGGCACGCCGTCGAGCATGCGCACCCGCTCCAGGCGGAACAGCGGGGCGCCGGGGGCGATCTGGAACGCCTCGGCCTCGTCGAAGCTGGCCGGGCCGCTCTCGCGCCGCAGCACCCGGGAGGTGGCCAGCAGCCCCATCCGGTGCGCGGTCTCGGAGAACGACTCCAGGGTGTTGGGCCACTCCTTGCGCTCAGCGGCCGCGACGTACCAGCCCCGGCCCTGGGCGGAGCGCAGCACGCCCTGCTCGACCAAGGCGTTCAGCGCCTTGCGCAGGGTGACCCGGGAGATGCCGAGCATCCCGCACAACTCGCGCTCGGGAGGCAGCCGCGAGCCGGGCTTGACCTCGCCGACGGCGATCCGCTGCACCAGCGAGTCCCTGGCCTGCATCCACAACGGCTCGGGGTACGTGCCGTTCAGGGCCGCCGACGATGAAGGGGACGCCTGTGAAAGGGCCATCGGTGCCGAAGCCACCGGCTCCGGCCGCTGCGCGCTCATGGGTTCCGTGCTCATACCGGGGCCTGGACCTTCTCCCACGTACCGGAGCGCATCGAGGTGTAGCAGGCGTCCAGTACGCGGTTGACGACGACGCCGTCCTCGAAGGTCTCGCGGGGGGTGTCGCCCCGGGCGAAACAGTCGACGAAGTGCCGCATCTGCTGGCTGAATCCGTAGGCGCGGGCTTCTTCCGGCACCGGGTACACCCAGCCGGTGTCGGCGTCGGCCTTCTCCACGAGGTAGCCGGCCGGCCGTTCGATGAAGCCCCAGACCGGGGTCGACGACGTGTCGGTGACCAACCGGCCCGCGCTGCCGACGAGTTCGTGCCGCAACTGCATGCCACCCTTCTCGATCCACGAGGACTCGACGGTGGCCAACTGGCCGCCGGCGAACTTCAGCAGCGCGATCGCCGTGTCCTCGCCGGTGGTCCGGTCCGCGTGGGCGAGCGTCGCGCCCCACGCGAAGACCTCGGTGATCGGGTTGTCCTTGCCGAAGAAGTGCCGGGCGGACTCCACGGTGTGGCACCCCATGTCGAGCAGCGCGCCACCGCCCGCGGTCTCGGCGTCCCAGAAGTGCGGGGCGTGCGGACCTGAGTGGGCCTCGCGTGCCCGCATGGTCAGCAGGTCGCCGATCGCGCCCGCGGTGACCATGTCGTGGGCCTTGGCGATGTTGGGGGAGAAGACCGAACTCTCCGCGTAGCCGTGCCAGATGCCGGCCTCGCGGACGACGTCCAGGATCTGCGCGGCCTCGGCGCCGCTGCGGGCCAGCGGCTTGGTGCACACCACGCCCTTGCCGGCCGCGGCGACCGTCCGCACCGCTTCCAGATGCGCCTCGTTGGGCACCGCCACGACCACCAGGTCGACGTCCGGATCGGCGCACAGGTCCGCCATGTCGTCGTAACCGCGTGCGTCCGGGGCCCACTTGGCGGCCAGTGCAGTGGCCCGCGCGAGGTCGCGCGAGCAGGTGGCGACCAGCGCCGCGTTCCGTACGTCCTGGAGCGCGTCCGCGTATGTGTCGCCGATGAATCCCGAACCTATGAGACCGACGCCGATCACGCGTTCCTCTTCCCTCGTTCTGGTCTGCTAGTGGCATGCTGTGGTCTTCTCAATATAGACCACCTAATACCACTCGAACGCGGTGCTCTTCATCACGCCTCCAGCAGTACGTCGAAGGCGTGGTCCAACTTCTCGTCGACCGACCGCAGTTCGGGGTGGGCGTCGTAGTGCGCCAGCACCTCCCGGGCGCCCTGCGAGAAGGACACCTCGGGTGCGAACCCTGGTACCAGGGACCGCAGTTTGGAGGTGTCGAAGAGCATCGAGTGCCGGAAGTCGTGCTCCAGCACCTCGTCCCAGCCGGGCACCGCCACGGCGATCGACTCGCTGGCTCGGTGCCGCAGTACGGGCTCGCGCACGCCGGCGGCCGACGCCAGCGTCAGATGGATCTGGTCCCAGGTGAGGATGTCGCCGCTGACCACGTTGACGCTCTCTCCGACCGCGTGGTCCAGGCCCAGCAGCGGCACGAAGGCCCGCGCGAAGTCCCGCGCGTGCATGAGGGACCACAACGACGTGCCGTCGCCGTGCACCACCACCGGCCGGCCCGCCCGCATCCGCTCGATCGCCGTCCACCCGGCCAGCACCGGGATCACGGTCCGGTCGTAGGTGTGGAAGGGGCGCACGATCGTCAGCGGGAAGTCGGACGAGCGGTGGGCGTCCTCCAGCAGCAGCTCGCAGGTGATCTTGTCCCGCGCGTAGCCGAACACCGGCTGGCGGCGCGGACTCGACTCCGTGATCGGCAGGTTCGGCACCGGTCGGCCGAAGACCGAGCAGGTGCTGATGAAGACGTACTGCCCGGTCCGGCCGGTGAACAGCTCCGGGTGCGCGCGTACGTCGTCGGGCGTGAAGCCGACCCAGTTGACGACCGAGTCGAACTCCTCCTCGCCCAGCACCGCCCGCAGCGCCGCCGGATCCCGGACGTCCGCCCGCAGCTGCCGTACCCCGTCCGCGACCGCACGGGCCGGTTCGGACCGCGTCACGATCGTCACGTCGTAGCCGCTGTCAGCGGCCCTGGCGGCAGCGGCGGACCCGATCATCCCGGCGCCACCGAGGAACAACACCCTCATGCCCGCTCCTCCTTCGCCGCCGGGACGGACCCGCCACGGGAGAGCCCGCGGCCGACCAGGTGGTCATAGGAGCGCTGCAGCGCCTCGAACGTGTCGATGTGCAGCCGCTCAAGCTCGACGATGTGCCAGCGCAGACCGGACGGCGCGCTCAGTGTGCGGGCCCAGTCGATGCCGCCCTCGCCGATCGGCACCATCACGTCGTCCTCGTAGCTGACCGCAGGACCGTCTTTCACGTGCACGAAGCGCGCCCGCTCGCCGAGCCCGGCCAGGACCGCAGCCGGGTCCGCACCGCCCATCACCGCCCAGTAGGCGTCGAGTTCGACCAGCACCCGGTCGTCGAGCAGCTCCAGCAACAGGTCGTAGGCCTGCCGCCCGTCGAACTCCTGCGAGAACTCGGCGAAGTGGTTGTGGTAGGCGATACGCATACCGCGCGCCGCCGCACGCTCCGCGGCCTCGTTCACCCGCTCCACGCCACGGCGAATCGTCTCGGGCGAGTCGAACTCCTCGCGCTCCATGCTCCACACGAGGACCTCGGCGCCCAACTCCTCGTTGGTGTCGAGCAGTTGCTCGGCGTCCGGGCCCGCGGGGAAGGGCGTGTGCGCGCTGGTCAGGGTGAGTCCGGCGGAGGCGATCGCGTCCCTGACCCGGCGGGGCCCGAAGTGCTCGACCAGGCCGTAGGTCTCGACCCCGAGGTAGCCCAGGTCCGCCAACCGGGCCAGGGTTCCCTCCAGGTCCACCCGAGCCTGGTCGAGCACGGTGTACGTCATGACGCCGATGGCGGCTGTCATGTCTCCTCCTCCGGCCGGCCCCGTGAGGCCGGCGCTCGTCGTCTCAGTCACGGCCGGACGCCCACAGCAGGGCCTGACGGACCAGGGCGCGGACCGGCGGCTCGCCCCAGGAGCGCATGTCGTGGCCGAGTGCGAGGTAGACCACCCGGCCGGCCCCGAACTCCCGGGCGTACAGCACCGGAATGACCTCGCCGTCCGCCCGGTGCCGCTGCGCGAGCACCTTCACGTCGTCGTCCGCCAGCTCGAACTCGTAGTACTCGTCGAAGAGTTCGAAGTCGGTGACCCCCGCCGTGACGGGGTGGTCGGCGACGATCTCGATGCGGTGCCGGCCTTCGTGATGCCCTGGCCCGTGCGAGAGGTAGCGATTGCCCAGCAGCTCGAACAGTGGGCGGTCGGCGGGGTCGAGGCCGTCGCCCTGCCAGCCCATGATGTTGGCGCCGTGCACCCCGACCAGCCCCTTGCCGGACCGCACCGCGTCGGCCAGCGCCTGCTGCTGGTCCGTCGCGAAGTGGCCGCCCGCCGTGTAGAAGAGGTAGACGTCCGACTCGGCCGTCTCCGGCCGCGGATCGACGAAGCGTCCGGTGCCCATGGCCCTGCGGGTGGCGAACCCGGCCTCGACACCGAGCTGCTGGAAGACTCCGGCGGCTGCGATCAGGTCGTGGTGGATGTCGTCGCCGTTCACGACGACCATGGCTCTCGGCGTCGAGAGATGGGACATGGCTCTCCTCGCGGAAGTGTGGTGACTGGTTCGGGGGCGCTCGACGCGCGGCGGCTCAGACCGGCTTCAGCCGCAGGGCGACCACCGGATTGGGCACCGGGCTGAAGTAGGGGTTGTCCGGGCTGGGGAAGCCGGTCGCCTTCGCGGTGCTCCAGTTGCCGTAGCTGCCCCAATAGAACATCGGGATCCAGGGCAGGTTGTCGACGAAGATCCGCTCGATCCCGTTCAGGATCTGCTGCCGCTGGGCGTCCGTGGTGGCCTGCGGGTACTGCTTGAACAGGGTCGCGGCCTCGGCGTTGCGGAACCGCTCGATGTTCTGGAAGGTCGGAGTCGCCTTGCCGATCGGGTAGTAGAGGTTCGGGTTGATCGTGTCGTTGTAGTACGAGAAGGCGCGCGGCGCGGAGTTGACCGGGTAGCCCATTGTCGAGTCGAAGTCACCTTTGCCGGTGCGGGTGTTGATGTCCGTCACCGTGGTGGTGTCGATGGAGAGCTTGATGCCGATGTCCTTCAGCTGGGACACCAGCACCTGCACCCGGGAGGCGATGTCGGTGTACGCCGACGGGAAGGTGATCGAGAACTCGACCCGCTTGCCGCCCTTGCTGTAGTAGCCGTCGCCGCCCTTGGTGTACCCGGCGTCGGTCAGGGTCTTGTGCGCCTTGTCGACGTCCTGGACGAAGTCGACGCCCTTGTACTGCGGGGCGATCGACGAGGTGTACGCCGGCATCGGCAGCCCGGTGACACTGGTGGCCGGCGGCGAGGCGGTGGCCGCGCCGACCTGCTTGCGGTTGACGCCGTAGCTGATGGCCTTGCGCACCGCGATGTCACTCAGCGGCCACCGCTCCAGGTTGGGGATCAGCCCGTCGGTGCCGGCCAGCGGCGCCCAGTAGTTGTTGTGTTTGCTGCGGCTCAGATAGGTCTTGTCGGCGTTGGCGATGTACGTGCCGCCCCAGTCCGCCTGGCCCTGCACGAGCGCGTTGGTCATCGCCTCGTTGTCCTTGTACGCGACGAACCGCAACGTCTTGATCTGAGCCTTGGGCTGCCAGTAGTCCTCGTTGCGCACGAGCGTGAAGCTCTGCGGCGAGAACTGGTCCAGCTTGAACGGCCCGGTCCCCACCGGATTCTCGTCCGTGTACTTGGCGGGGTCCGCGACCTTCGACCAGATGTGCTGCGACACGATCGGCGCCGACACCACGTTGGTGAAGAACTGCTCGGAGGGCTGCGGGAAGGTGAAGACGACCTGGGTCGGCGAAGGAGAGGTGACCGACGCGATGTCCACACCCAGCAGGTTCAGCCCGGCGTTCTTCTTCAGCATGGTGTACGTGAACACCACGTCGTCGGCGGAGAACGGCTGCCCGTCCGTCCACTTGACGCCCGACTGGAGGTCCATCGTGAGCGTCTTGTTGCCGTTGGACCAGCGCCAGCTCTTGGCCAGCCACGGGATGTCGTGCCCGATGTCGACTGTGTTGATCTGCACCAGCGGCTCGTAGATGAAGCCGCCCGAGCCCTGCCCGGTGTACGTCAGGCTCTGCGCGGTGTTGGCCAGGTACGGGTTGAACACCTTGGTGAGGTTGTCGGACTGACCGGCCACGGTGAGCGTGGCGCTGCCGCCCGAACTGCTGCCCCCGGACGGCTGACAGGCCGACAGGGCGACGGCGCCCGCGCCCGCGAGGGCTCCGGCGAGAAGACCGCGTCTCGTCATGCCTGACGCGAGCGGAGACTGTGAAGTGGTCACGTGCGTCTGCTCCTTGAACGTAGGGACAGCGAATAGAGCTCCGTACGGGCCGGCGGGGAGGCCCCTCGGTTCACGACGTGGGGGAGGCGGGAGAGTCAGGGGTCGCGGGGGAGCCGGGCTCCGACTGCGCGACCGGGTCGACCGGAGCGGTCAGGCTCGCGACGGCCTCGGCGTTCTCGGCGCGTCGGACCCGGGCCTCGGCGTCGTCGGCGTACAGCCAGCAACGGGCGCTGTGGCCGGGGGAGATGTCGAAGGACGGGGGAGCGTCGGCCGCGCACCGCTCCATCGCGTACGGACAGCGCGGGTGGAACCGGCAGCCGGACGGCGGGTCGATGAGACTGGGCGGCTGCCCGATGTCCTTGACCCGGTCGGCGCCGACCCGCGAGGGATCGGGCGCGGAAGCGATCAGCAGCTGCGTGTACGGGTGCGCGGCATGCTGCGTGACCTCCTCCGACGGCCCGCTCTCGACCATCTGGCCGGCGTACATCACCGCGGTGTCGGTGGCGAAGTAGCGGGCGGAGGCGATGTCGTGGGTGACGTAGAGCATCGCCGCGTTGCGTTCCTCGGTGAGGCGGCGCAGCAGGTTGAGGACGCCAAGGCGGATGGAGACGTCGAGGCTGGAGACCGGCTCGTCGGCGAGGAACACCTCCGGGTCGGCCGCGAGCGCGCGGGCGATGGAGATGCGCTGGAGCTGCCCGCCGGACAGTTCGTGCGGGTACTTGGAGGTGAACTGCCGCGGCGGCACGAGGTTGATCTGGGTGAGCAGGTCGTCGATGACGGCGGCCCGCTCCTTGCCGCGCTTGCCCGGGTGGTGCAGGGCGACGGCCCGCTTGAGGGTGCCCGCGATCGTCGCGACCGGGTTGAAGGAGCCGAAGGGGTCCTGGAGGATCAGCTGGACCTGGCGGACGTGGTCGCGGAAGGCGCGTCCGCGCATCGCCTTGACGGGCTCGCCGTGCAGCCGCACCTCTCCGCCGGTGAGCGGGTGGAGCTGGGCCAGCAGCCGGGCCAGCGTCGACTTGCCGGAGCCCGATTCTCCGACCAGGGCCGTGATCCGTCCCGCGTACAGGCTCAGGCTCACGTCCTCGACGGCATGCACGACCTTGCGCGGGGTGCCGCGCCGGGGGAGTCCACCGCGTACCGGGAAGTGCTTGGTCACGTGGACGGCTTCGAGGACGGGCGCGTCGGCCGTTCCACCGGTCCGGGTTCCGGTGCCGCTGTCGGTCAGGGCCGTCGTCTCACCGCTCATCGTGTGTCACCTGTCGCGAGTTCGTTCATGGAGGTCCGGGCACCGTTCGAGCCGTGCGCCGGCACATCCGTCTCCGGCGCCGTGTGCTGCTCGTCGTCCCGGTGGAGTAGGCAGGCCGCCAGTGAAGTGCCGCCTCCAGGGCCGGCGATCTCGTAGAGCGGTGGGACCTGTAGGGCGCAGGCGTCGAAGGCGTGCGGGCAGCGGGGCTGGAAGGCGCAGCCGGTGGGGAGCCGGCGCAGGTCGGGCGGGGAGCCGGGGATGCCGGTCAGCTCCCGCTTCGGGCCGCCGAGGGTGGGGAAGGACGCCAGCAGGCCGCGGCTGTAGGGGTGTTGGGGGCGGCGGTAGAAGTCGTCGGCCGCCGCCATCTCGACGACCTTGCCGCCGTACATCACGGCGATGGTGTCGGAGAGTTCGATCAGCAGCGACAGGTCGTGGGTGATGAACACGACCGAGAAGCCGAGCCGGTCCTTCAACTCCATGATCTTCTCGATGATCTGGCGCTGGATGACCACGTCGAGCGCGGTGGTCGGTTCGTCCATCACGATGATCTCGGGGTCGAGCGCGAGCCCGACGGCGATCATCGCCCGCTGCCGCATACCGCCGGACAGTTCGTGCGGGTAGGAGTTCGCACGGTCCGCCGGGATGCCGACGGTGCCGAGCAACTCGATGACCCGGGCGGCCCGTTCGGGCGCGGTCATCCCCGGCCGGTGGGCGACGATGACGTCCTCGATCTGGGCCCCGATCCGCAGCACCGGGTTGAGCGCGTGCATCGCCGACTGGAAGACGATGGACAGTTCCTCCCAGCGGAACCCCCGCAGTTCGGCGTCGTCCATGGCCAGCACGTCGACGGTCTCGCCGTCCGGCTTGGTGTAGTGGATCTCGCCCTGGGAGATCTCGGCCGGCGGCTTGTGCAACCGGGTGATGGCGTACGCCAGGGTGGACTTGCCGGAGCCGGACTCGCCCGCGATGCCGAGGACTTCGCCGCGCCGCAGGGTGAACGACACGTCGCTGACCGCCGGGGTGCGGCCGCCCTCGCCGACGTACTCCACCCGCAGGTTGCGCACATCGAGGACGACGTCGGTGCTGTCCTGGGTGAAGGGCTGCGGGGCCGTCCGGGCCGGCGCCGGGCCCCGGTGCCTGACGCGGCGGGTCCGCTTCGCCGTCACCTGGCCGCGCTGGGCCTTCTTGGTGCCGATGCCGGCCTGCCGCAGCCGCGGGTTGATGAACTCGTCGATGCCGAAGTTGACCAGGGACAGCGCGGTGCCGAGGATCGCGATCGCCAGCCCGGCCGGTACGAACCACCACCAGGCGCCGGTCAGCAGCGCGCTGCCGGTCTGCGCCCAGTACAGGATCGTCCCCCAGGACCACTGGGTGACGTCTGCGAGACCGAGGAACGCCAGGCTGGCCTGGGTGAGGATGGCGGCGGTCACCGTGCCGAGGAAGGCGGCGGCGATCACGGCCACTTGGTTGGGCAGGATGTCCTTGAGGATGATCCGCCAGGTGGGCTCGCCGGTGGCCCTCGCCGCCTCCACGAAGTCCCGCTTGCGCAGCGACAGGGTCTGCGCGCGCAGCACCCGTGCGCCCCACGCCCAGCCGGTCACCGTGATCACCAGGATGATGCCGAGGGAGCCGCTGTGCGGCAGATACGCGGCCAGGATGATGGTCAGCGGCAGGCTCGGAAGTACGAGGAACACGTTGGCCAGCAGCGACAGCACCTCGTCGCCGATCCCGCCGACGTATCCGGCGGTGACACCGACCAGCACCGACAGGATGGTGGTGAGGACGGCGGAGCCGATGCCGACGAGCATCGAGGCGCGGGCGCCGTAGAGCATCTGCGACAGGACGTCCTGGCCGTTCTGCGTGGTGCCCAGCCAGTGCGAGCCGGAAGGCCCGGCGAGGGTGGTGTCGCTGACCGCCGAGGGGTCGTAGGGCGAGATCCAGGGGGCGATCACCGCCAGCACCAGGAAGATCAGCACGATCACCAGGCCGCTGAGGGTGAGCGGTGAGCGCAGCAGCCGCAGCCAGAGGCGGCTGGGTCCGCCGGAAGACTCCACGGAGGTGTCCGCCTCGGCCAGGGCGGCGGGTTGCAGGGCCATGGTCAGCTCTCCCTTGTCCGCGGGTCGAGGAAGACGTACGCGATGTCGGCGATGAGGTTGGCGACGAGCACCAGCACCGTGATGAGCAGGAAGATCGCGGACATCAGCGGGTAGTCGGCGGCCTGCGCGGCCTTGAAGAGCACCGATCCGATGCCGGGGTAGTTGAAGACGACCTCGGTGACGATCGAGCCGCCGATGACGAACCCCAGCGACATCGCGAAGCCGGACAGCGAGGGCAGCATCGCGTTGCGTGCCGCGTAGGTGTACATCACCCGGCGCCGGGACAGGCCCTTGGCCTCGGCGAGCCGTACGTAGTCCTCGCTGAGCGTGGTGACCATCATGTTGCGCATGCCGATCAGCCAGCCGCCGATCGACGCGACCGTGATGGTCACGGCGGGCAGTACGGCGTAGTTGATCGCGCTGCCGATGAAGCCGGCGTTCAGACCGATGTGCTGGTCCAGCGCGTAACCGCCGGACAACGGGAACCACTTGAAGGTGATCGCGAAGAGATACACCATGATGATCGCGAACCAGAAGTACGGGATGGACGACAGAAACGTCGTGACCGGCACCAGCGAGTCGAGCCAACTCCCGCGCTTCCAGCCCGCCAGCATCCCCAGCGTGGTGCCGATGACGAAACCGAGCACCGTGCAGATGGTGATCAGGATCAGCGTCCAGTACATGCTCTGCCCGAGGACCGTGCTGACCTTCGACGGGTAGTACGCGTACGAGGTCCCGAAGTCGCCGGTGAAGATGCTGTGCCAGTAACTGACGTACTGCTGCCACAGGTTCTGGTTGGACTGCCCGAACAGCACCCGCAGGGCGTGCACCGCGGACGGGCTCAACTTGCCGTGGAACTGGTTGATCAGGTTGTCCGCCGGGTTGCCCGGCATGATCCGCGGGATGAGGAAGTTGAGGCTGATCGCGGCCCACGCGGTGAGCAGATAGAAGGCGGTCTTCCGCAGCAGGGTGCGCACCGGTCACTCCCCGTTCTGTACGGGCTGATCGGGACGACAGGCCCAGCGGGCGGCGCGCCGCACCAGCCGGCGCATTCCGGGCTCGCCCCAGATCCGCATGTCGTGGCCGAGTTGGACGTAGACGACCCGGCCGGCCCCGAACCGGCGGATGTGGACCAGCGGTTCGGTCCCGTCGCCTGTCTCCCGCCAGGCGACGACCCGCACATCGGGGCGCGTCGCGAGCCGGTAGTGCTCGTGGGTCACCTCGAACGGGTCGATGCCGGCGGTGAGTTCGTGGTCCGGGTCGAGGCGCACCTCGAACCGGCTCTCGTGCGGACGCGGTCCGTGCGAGACGTAGCGGCTGCCGAACAGCTCGGCCAACAGCCGGTCCCCTTCGTCCAGTTGGTCCGGCGGGGAGGCGAGGACCGTAGTGGAGTGCAGGGCGACCAGGCCGCAACCGCCGCGCACCGCCTGTGCCAGGGCCGCGCGCTGCCCGGTGGTGAAGCGGCCCAACGCGGTGAACAGGACGACCACGTCCGCGTCGGCCGCGCCGTCCAGCGCCGCGGTGCCCAGGCCGGTCCGGATCGCGAACCCCTCGTCGGTCAGGGCGCTTTCGAGCGCGGAGGCCGCGGTGAAGAGGTCCTCGTACACGTCGTCGCCGCTGATCACGGCGAGGGCGGCGGGCCGGCCGGCGCGCGCGGCGGACCGCTCGGCGGCCAGGGCGGTGGACCCTGCGGTGCGCGCGGCAGGCGTGCCCGCGCGAGGCACCGGGGCATGGCGGGGCCTGGGTATCTGCATGCGGAGGCTCGATTCAGTAGGTGGAGCGCAATTCACCGGAAGGGCTCCAGAAGCCCTCCGCCCGCCCGCTGGTCAGGGCGTTGTCCATCCGGTCCAGCGGCAACGGCACCCGCCGTCTGGACCTGCTGCTCTCGTAGGTGGCGAAGATCAGTTCGGCGCCGCGCAGCGCGTGGTCCGCGTGCAGTACCGGTCGTCGGCCGGTGCGCAGCGACTCGACCAGGTCGCGGATCGCGTCGGCGGTGCCGGCGACGATCGCCGGATCGACCCCGCGGTCCCAGTTGCGCGGGTCGGTGTCGAACGCCGTCTCCCGGACCAGGTCGTCCTTGCCGAAGCGCCGGAGCAGGGTGCGGGCACCGCGGATGTCGGCCCGCCCCCGGGTTCCCTGGACGATCAGTCCGAGGTCGTTCTCCAGATTGAGGACGGACGTATGGGGTTCACGTCCGGTGGAGACCACCGCCCGTACCCCGTCCGCCCAGCCCACCTGCGTCAGTGAGGCGGTCTCGGTGAAGACGCCGTAGACGTAGCGGTCGACGGAGACGTCGATCTGGCCGAACACCCAGTCCGGGGCGGTGTCCTGCCGGTGGAAGAGGACCAGGTCGAGGATGTGGGTGCCCCAGTCGAAGAGGTTGGGGCAGTAGCCCTCGACGGTCACCACGTCGCCGATCTCGCCCTGTGCGATCCACTCCCGCGCCTGGACCTGTACGGGATCGAAGCGCCGCTGGAGGTTGAAGGTCAGGACGACTCCGGCGTCGGCCGCCTCGGTCGTCATGGCCACGGCATCGCCGTAGCTGAGGGCGATCGGCTTCTCGCAGTGCACCGCCCGCGCTCCCGCCGCGATCGCCGCACGTACGACGTCGAGGTGGTGGGCCGGTGGCGTACAGACACTGACGATGTCCGGCCGTACCTCCGCGAACAGTTCGCGGAAGTCGCGACGGACATGAAGTACGTCGACTTCCGCGGCCAGTGCCTTGGCCGAGGCCAGGTCGATGTCCGCGAGGCCGGCCAGTGTCACTCCCGGCGCGGCGAGATGGCCGAGAGCGTGCACCCTGCCCTGCGAACCCGCACCCACGACCACCGCGGAGAGGTTCCGATCCGGCACGGCCCGCGTGGAGTCGTCCATGACCGCCTCCCCTCCGATGACATCTGATGGTGTGCGGACACCTGATGGTGTGCCACTTGCATACCTCTTGCCGACATCCTAATACGTCGGCCGATCCTGTCTAGGGGTCGAACGGAAGGTAACGCGGCGAAAACTCGCCCTCTATAGTGCGCATACAGGGTTAATACGGTTCGAATAGGGCAGAGAATTCAGCCATGAACACCCTGTGCCAGTGCTTACCACTTAGAACCACTTGGCTACACTGACCGGCACCACTCGGACAGGAGACCCGCATGAAGTTCAGCCAACTCGTCGGCCCCCGCACCTCCGAGGTCGTCACCGCCGACGACCCGGTCCCCGCCGACGGCCAGGTCCTGGTGGAAGTCCTGGCGTGCGGGGTCTGCACCTCCGACATCGGTCCGTGGCTCACCCACGATCCGGCCGAAGCGCCGGTACGGCTGGGTCACGAGATGGTCGGCAGGGTCGTCGCCGTCGGGCGGGACGCGACCCGATGGCAGCCGGGAGACGTGGTGACCGGCTTGGGCGGCGACGGGTTCGCCACCCTCGCGGTCATGGACGCCAACGCCGTACTGCCCGTGCCGCCGGGCATCGAACCGGCGCACGCGATCGGCGAACCCGTCGCCGACCTGGAGGAGGCGCTGTCCCGCACGGGCATACGCCCCGGTACCCGGGTCGCCGTCGTGGGCCTCGGATTCATGGGCCTCGGCCTCGTGCAACTCGCCAAGCGGCACGCACCCGGCCTGCTCGTCGGCGTCGATCCCGACCCGGCGCGCCGCCGTCGCGCGCTCGCCCTCGGCGCCGACCTCGTCTTCGCCCCCGACGAACTGCCCGAGGAATACCGCATGCAGACCAGTTGGGCCACCGACGCCCGGCCGGACATCGTCCTGGAGGCGACCGGCGCCACCGGCGGGCTGAAGACCGCCGGCAGCATGGTCCGGCCGTTCGGCACGCTCTGCGTGGTCGGGTACCACCACACCGGCGACGCCATGATGGATATGGACCTCTGGTACAAGGCCGTCACCGTCGTCAACGGCTTCTGCCCCGACCGCACCCGCCTGGTCGCCGCGATGCGCGACGCCCTCGGCCTCATCGGCGAACGGCGCTTCAGCTACGCGCCGTTGATCACCCACCGGTTCGGCCTCGACGACATCGACGAGGCGTTCGGCGCGATGGAGGAGGCCGGGCCCGACTTCGTGAAGGGGGTCGTGCTGTTCTGACGGTGTCGGCCGCATCGACGGGTCCGGGCGGGAGACCCACCGGACCGGGTGCACCGACGGGTCCGGGCTGGAGACCCGCTGGACCCGCAGCGGGCTAGGACCGGGCGAACGACGTACGCAGCCGGTAGCGGTCGCCCGCGTACTGGATCGTCGAGACGAACAACGGCTCCTGCTGTGCGTTCAGGGCGAGTTGGCGCATCACGAGTACGGGGTCGCCGGGCGCCAGGTCCAGTTGCTCGGCCGTTCGCTCGTCGGCCTTGGTCGCCTCGATCGTGCTGTCCGCGCGCACCGGCTCGATGCCGGCCGCCGAGAGCGTCGAGTACAGCGACCGTTCCTGGAAGTCGACCTGCTCGATGTCCGGGACCAGCGCGTGCCGCAGCCGGGTGAGGTCGAGAGCTATCGGCACGTTCTCCAGCAGACGTACCCGCTCCAGCCGGAACAGCGCGGTGCCCGGTGCGATCCCCAACTGCTCCGCCTCGTCGATGCTCGCCGGACTGGTCTCCGCGCGCAGCACCCTCGAGTGCGGCCTCAGCCCCATCCGGGTCGCCGTCTCGCTGAACGACTCCAGACTGTTGGGCCACTCCTTCTTCTGCGCGCTCTGCGCGACGTACCAGCCCCGCCCGTGCGACGGATTGAGCACACCGGCCTCGACCAGACTGCCCAGTGCCTTGCGCAGCGTCACCCGGCTGATCCCCAACTGCTGGCACAGCTCACGCTCGGGCGGCAACCGGCCACCGGGTTGCAGCACCCCGCGATCGATCTCGCCACGGATCACGTTGACGGCCTGGATCCACAACGGCTCCGGATAGCCGGGCAGTACCGGGCCGGAGACCTCAGGTGAGTCGTTCATACGGTGAAGCCCCCATGGTGATCCACTCCGCTGGACAAGCGCGGATCACCTTAGCTTTACCGGCGACGCCGTGGCCAGGAGCCACCACGGGGGCCGGTGAACCGGTGCCGACACCCCACGTCCGACGCCGTCACAGGCTTCTTAAAGCTGCCACAAAAACGCCCTCCACTCTGGTCATCGAGGCGCCCCACGAGGCGCCCGATCCCACTCCACGCCCGAGGGAAGGCAGCGATGAGCACATCCAAAACGGCGGCCACCGAGCACAGAAGGCCGCCCAGGGGGCCACGCCGCGGCAGCCTGCGGTTCGGCCTGGCCGATCTTCTCGGACCGGCCGCCATCGCCTCGGTGGTCGCCGTCGTGTTCATCTGGATCCTGAACCAGGGACTGCTCAGCCTCACCACCGTGGACACGGCGATCGGCTCCCTCGGCCTGCTCACCGGACTCGTCTCCGCGGACCTCATGGTGCTCCAGGTGGTGCTGCTGGCCCGCATCCCCTGGGTGGAGCGCTCCTGGGGCCACGACCTGCTCACCCGACGCCACCGCTGGATCGGCTTCGCCTCCTTCTGGCTGATGACGGCGCACGTCGTGCTGTTCGCGGCGCAACGGGTCATGCGCGACCCGGCGGCGGCCGCGGACGAACTGTGGAGCCTGTTCATCACCGACTCCTGGATGCTGTTCGCGACGATCGGCACCACCGCCGTGATCATGGTGGTGGTCACCTCGGTACGGGCGGCCCGACGGCGCCTGCGCTACGAGTCCTGGCACCTGCTGCACCTGTACGCCTATCTCGGCACCGCGTTCACCTTCCCGCACATGATCGGCGACGGCGCTGACTTCCACGAGGCCTGGGCACGCGCCTACTGGTGGACCCTCTACCTCTTCGGCGGGGGAGTCACCCTCGTCTACCGTCTCGCCTGGCCGCTGTGGCGCTCGCTCTACCACCGACTGCGCGTGGAAGAGGTTCGCCCCGAGGGAGACGGCGTCTTCTCGGTCGTCATGCGCGGGCACCGACTGGACAGGCTGCGCACGGAGTCCGGCCAGTTCTTCATCTGGCGCTTCCTCGACGGCCCCGGCTGGTCCCGCGGCAACCCCTACACCCTGTCCGCCGCTCCCACGGCACGCCATCTCCGTATCACCGTCAAGATCGCCGGAGACGGCAGCGAGCGCCAGGCCCGCCTCAAGCCCGGCACACGCGTCCTCATCGAAGGTCCCTACGGCACGCTCACCGCACGCCGGCGACGCCACCCCCGCATGCTGCTGATCGCTGCCGGAATCGGTGTCACGCCCATGCGCGCACTGATGGAGGACACTCCCTACCGGCCGGGTGAGGCCGCGCTCCTGTACCGCTACACCGAGGCCGAGCACGCCGTGTTCGCCGACGAACTGCGGCAGATCGCCGCCGCACGCGGGGTCGAGCTGCACTTCATGCCCGGCGCGCGCCGCGCGGACGACTCCTGGCTGCCGGCCGGCATCGGCACCCACATCGACGACGCCCAGGTGCTCAGGGAACTCGTCCCCGACGTGGCCGACCGCGATGTCTACGTCTGCGGACCCCCGGCCTGGCTGTCAGCCGTACGCAAGGCCACCAGGCGTGCCGGCGTCCACCGCGACAGCCTGCACACCGAAGAGTTCGCCTGGTGACCGACGCACTCGATCAACCCACCACCACACTTCCTTGGAGCACGTCATGCGACGCATCACCCTCTGGCTCACCGCCACCCTCGCCGTAACCGCCCTCCTCTTCGCCTACCAGCTCAATCTGTCCGGAGTCGGCGGGAAGGGAGGCGAAGAGAAGAACGACGCCCCCGCGGCAACGGCCCCCGCCAGCCCGGGTTCCGATTCGTCGGCCGCGCCGGTCGACCGGGCGAAGCCGGGCGACGACACCCCAGGCGACGGTGACCACGTCGGCAAGCCGGGCGAGAACAAGTAACGGCTGCTCGCCGACACGAGACATGCACCCGGGGCCGCCCCCAGACACGAGGGGGCGGCCCCCCACCATGTGCGCCGCACAAGCTGCGCACCCGAACTGCCGACCTCCCCGCCCCACCAGCAAGGCGAAGGTGCTCACGTGACGACCCCGACCACCACATCCACCCTCTCGGAAACCCTGGCATTCCTCCGGCAGTTCACCCGGACCGCGAAGATGACAGGCGCCGTCGTACCCAGCGGCTCGACCCTGGCCCAGGCCCTCACCCGCCATGTGCAACCCGGCACCCGACAACACCCCCGAGCCGTGCTGGAGGTCGGGCCGGGCACGGGCGCCGTCACACGTCACCTCGCGCGCCGCCTCGGCCCGCACGACACACTCGAACTCGTCGAAGCCAACGCCCAGTTCGCCGCACGACTCGAGTGGCTTCTGCAGTACGACCCGCAGTTGGCTCGGGCGAGCTCACGGATCCGCCTGCATCACGGCCTCATCCAGGACCAACAGATCGGGCAGTACGACACCATCGTGTGCGGCCTCCCCTTCGCGAACTTCCCACCCCGACAGGTCGATGCGATCGCCCGCCAGCTGCTGACCTCCTTGAGGCCGGGTGGCCGTCTCTCCTTCTTCAGCTACCTCGGCGGCGGGGCCCTACGGCGCGTCAATGCCAGGCAGGCCCTGTCCCATCGAGCGCTGCACGAGGTCATCGGTCCCTACGTGGTGGGAAGCGAGATAGTCCTTCCCAATCTGCCACCGGCCCACGTCCATCACATCCTGGCCCCGGTCCCGATCACCTGTCGTTGCGGTGCGCCTCAGGTCAGAAGCGAGTCTCTCCGTCAAAGTCCGACAGGTCCGGAGCTCACGGTATGGCCGGCAGCGATCGCCGCCTCATGAGCGGCACTGATGTCGGTGGCTGCGGAACATGGTTGGTTCAGCCGTTGTAGGGCGCGCTGACGTCCAGGACCCAGGTGACACCGAAGCGGTCGGTGAGCATGCCGTACAGCGGCGCCCACTGCGCGGGCTCCAGTGGACTCACGACGGTCGAGCCCTCGGCGAGCTTGCCCCACAGGGCGCTGATCTCCTCGGCCTCGTCTCCACGCACGGAGACGAAGAACGGGTTCTCGCCCTGGTTCCAAGGCAGTTGCGAGGGCACGTCGTACGCCATGACGTGGAAGCCGTTGTCGCCGACCACCTCGCCCCACATCACCCAGTCCGCCTCGCTCTCGTCCCGTACGGCGCCCGCGTCCTTGTAGGTGACCGCGACGGTGCGTCCGCCGAAGACGGACTGGTAGAAGTCCAGCGCCTCGCGCGCGGTGCCGCGGAAGTTCAGATGGGTGGTGGTCGTGACGGACATGACCTGCTCCTTGCCTCATGTGACGAAGATGCGCCGTCGGCAGTCGATGCCGAGCGGTGGCGGCCGCCGTGACCGGGGGACATGCCTTCCGAGCGGCGCGTGTGCCACGTTGGCAGAGGTAGCGGACAGGATGTGTCCGGTACTCCAGGAAGGATGGGTGCCATGCACAAAACGTCCGCCCGGCTGCTCGCGCTGCTCTCGCTCCTCCAAACACCCCGTGACTGGTCCGGCGACGATCTCGCCGAGCGCCTCGGCATCACCTCGCGCACGGTGCGCCGTGACATCGAGCGCCTGCGCGAACTCGACTACCCGATCACGACCGTCAAAGGACCGGCCGGCGGCTACCGCCTGGCGGCCGGCACCCACCTGCCGCCCATGCTGTTCGACGACGCGCAGGCCGTCGCCCTGGCCGTCGCGCTCCAGACCGCGGCCGCCGGCACCACCGTCGCCGAAGACGCTTCCCGCGCGCTGGCCGCTCTCAGCCAGGTCATGCCGGCCCGACTGCGCCACCGCATCGAGCTGTTGCAGATCACCGCGATCCAACCGCCCGCGACGGCCGACGGCACCGCCCAGGTCGACGCCCAGGTGCTGCTGGACCTGAGCCGCGTCATCCAAGCCCGCGAGGAACTGCGCTTCGACTACGCCCCGGGGCCGAACACCTCGACCGATGACGTCCGCCGCGTACACCCCCACCACCTGGTCACCTGGCGTCAGCACTGGTACCTGGTGGCCTGGGACCTCCACCGCGAGGACTGGCGCATCTTCCGCGTCGACCGCGTCCGGCCCCGCACACCCACCGGCCCCCGCTTCGCCCCGCGCGACCTCCCCGGCGGCACCGTCTCCACCTTCGTCACCAGCCGGTTCCGCGGCAACGACGGCACCACCACCGACTGGCCCTGCCGAGGCGAAGTCATCCTCCACGTCCCCGCCACCGAGGTCGCGCCCTTCGCCCAGGACGGAATCGTCGAGGAACTCGGCCCCCACCACTGCCGACTCACCCTCGGCTCCTGGTCATGGACCGGACTCGCCGCCGCCATCGGCCGCTTCGACACGGACATCGAGGTCATCGGCCCGCCCGAACTGGCCAGCGCATTCGGGGACTTGGCCGTCCGCTACGCCCAAGCTGCCCGCACCAGAGAACGAGAGACCGTGAACCCGCCACATGAACAACACCCCGGACGCGCCTAGTTGGCCTACGTTAGAGGGCCGCTTAGGTGCCGAGTCCTTCGTGCGGTCGGGCCGCCCAGGGGCGCCGCGGAGTCGGCCACCGCGTCAGCCCCCATCTTCCGGCAGGTGGAAGTAGACGGTCCCCGAGCGCCAGGGGCCGTCCCCGGTCATCTCCGCCTCGATCACCACATCCTGCGGGCTCTCGATACTGATGGCGTTCTCACGGATCCGTGATGTCGAGGTTGACCTTCGACAGCGGGCAGCCCACACAGGTCAGCACGTAGCCGTCGGCCTTCTGCTGCTCTGTAAGGCAGTTCGGCTCGTTCTGCGTGACTTCGCCACCGCGGAGGCGCACCATGCAGTCGCCGCAGTTTCCGACCGTGCAGGAGTACGGCATCGGCAGCCCCGCCGCGAGTCCCGCGTCGAGCAGCGTCTGGCCGGGCTCGACCACCACCGTGCCGACGGGGTGGCCGTTCTGCTCGACGGTCATCTCCTGTGGCACCGTCACCGCGGTCCCGTTGTCCGCGCCGCTGGCGTAGCGCTCGTGGTGCACCAGCTCGTCCGGGACCCCGAGCCCGGACAGGACGCCCTGCACGGTGCCCATCAGTGGTTCGGGGCCGCAGACGTAGTAGTGGGCCGCGGGGGCGGGGGACAGGCCGGTGACCCAACGACGTACACCGTCCTCGTCGAGGCGCCCGTCCCGGCAGGTCAGGACATGCGTGACCGACAGCCGGTCGGGGTGCTCCTTCGCCAGCCGGGCCAACTCGTCGGCGAAGATGACTTCTTCCGCGCTACGACTGCTGTACAGCAGCGCGATCCGGTCGCGCCCCGCCCGTTCGGCGAGCCGGGCGCGGATCATGCTCATCATCGGTGTCACCCCACTGCCCGCCGCTACGAGCACGATCTCGTCCGGTAGTTGAGGTGGGGTGTGGAAGGACCCCGACGGACCGCGCACCGCGAGGTGATCCCCGGCGCGCAGGCCGCGGTGCACGTGCGTGGAGAACCGGCCGCCCTCCACGTGCTTGACGGTGACCTCCAGTCGGCACGAACCCGGTGCCGACGAGGCCGAGTAGGCCCGCCGCACCGGGCGGCCGTCGATGTCGGCGACGAGCGTGAAGAACTGGCCGGGCCGGAAGTCGAACGATCCCGCATGCCCGTCGACATCTTCCAGTACGAGGGTGAGCGCGCTCGGTGTCTCCCTGCGCACCTCGGTGACGCGCACCTGGCGCAGCGTGTCTGCCGTGCCGCTGTTGTTGTCGCTCCCAGCGTCGCCGTCCCGCTCGGAACGGCGACGGCGCAGGACACCACGGCGCCGCGTGTCGGCGCCGGTCTCGATGTCCTCGTACCCCTCCTTCCGCAGCCCGGACGCATAGGCACGGTTCGCCGCCAGCCGAAGGAGTCCGGTGATGCCCGGGATCTTCCCGAGGGCCCTCAGCAGGAACGCGGGCGGTCCGCCCTCCGTCTCGGCCGAACCAGCGGCCAGGTGCTCGCCCGCCATGGCCATCATGTCCGGCATCGGCCCGCGGTCGAGGTGCACGCCGGGGATCCACAGTCGCGAGCGCACCAAGGGGTCACTGCCGGTCACCTCGGCGTGCTCGACCTCGATGAGCAGCGCCAGGTGTGGGGGCATCCCGCGCAGCGCCATCGTCTCCAGCAGTGCCGGATCGTCGGTGATCGCGCCGCGGCCGCGGACCCGCAGCACACCGCTGCGCCCGGGAACGAGCGCGGCGAGCGAGAGCCGGTCGTCGCGCAGCAGGTTGTGGAGCGTGTCGGCGCGCTTGTTGCCCTTGCGGTCCGGGATGACCAGCGTGCGGCCGTCCAGGATCCGGGCCACCGCCTGCCGGTCCCCGCGCGGACTCGTGTCGCTTCCTCCGGACGAGTCCCACGTGGACAGTGCGAGGAACGGTGAAGCGGCCAGGAACTCGGCGACTCCGGGACGGGACAGGGGTCCGGCACCCGTGATGTCGGCGGTCGGTGGCTCGGCCGGGGTGGGTGGCTGCCACAGGCGGGACCGGAGGACGGCCTGCGCGCAGTGCACGTATGCCTCCTCGATGTCGACGATCGTCTCCGCACGCTTCCGTGCGGCCACCGAACCGTTGACGCGCAGGAGTTCTCCGACGCCCGGCAGGAGGAAGAAGAACGAGACCGGACCCTGCGGGTCGCCGGTGTCGGGCAGCGGGAACGAGATCCGGGTCGGTGAGTGGACACGCGCGAACCCCGGCGTGCCGCCGATGAAGGTCGTCCTGCTGGAGCCGTGGCTGTCCCGGTACCCGAAAGCTGCGATCGGGGACCGGGCGAGGATGGTCCGGCAGCCTTCGTCGAGGGCGCTGATCTGCTTGAGCATGACCACCGACGCCGGGCGGCCGACGGTCGCCTCGACCTCCTCCGCCGTTGTGAGTCGGTGCAGGTCGCGGAAGTTGATGGCAGGTGGCACGGGGTTTCCTCTCAGCCGGGGGCGGACCGGCCCAGATGCCAGTAGCCGAAGAACGAGATGTCGCGCTTGGGTACGCCACGGTCGTCGACCAGGTGTCGCCGTACGCTCGTGGCCAGGCGGGACTCGCCCGCGATCCACGTGTAGAAGCGCCCGGGCGGCAGCGACGCCTCGCGCACCGCGTCCAGCGTCAAAGTGCCGGGCCGCAGTTCTTCGTCGTCGCGGCTGAACCAGTGGACGCGGACGCCTGCGGGCACCTTGACGGACCGTATGTCCGCCGCGGTCGCCACCTCCAGGTAGACGTCCGTGGGCAGGGAGGGCGGCGTTCCGTCGAGGATCGAGAGGATGGCGGGCAGCGCGGTCTCGTCCCCGACCAGCACCTGCCCCCCCGCGTGCTCCGGCAGTCGGTACATCGTGCCGACGTCGAAGATCCCGGCGGGTGCGCCCGGCTCGACCCGGCGCACCCAGGACGCCATGGGTGAGTCACCGTGCAGCGCGAACTCGATGTCGATCTCGTCGTCCGCGGGCCGCGCTCGCCGGATCGTCAGGTTGCGCACCCACGGGCGGGCCGACTTCGGCACCAGCAACAACTGCGCGATCCACGCCTCGTTCGAGAGGGTCGGCATCCGCAACGCGGTCTGGCCCTCCCGCGGGAAGAACAGTCGAACCGCCTGGTCGCCGCCCGCCACGACCAGATCCCGCAGGGCCGGCCCGCCGAGGGTGACGCTCGCGAAGCCCGGTGTGAGGAACTCGCGGCGACGCACCTCCAACGTGATCATCCGGCGTGACTCGGGCAGGTACACCTTCGGGATCACTGCCTGCCACCCACACTGCTTGCGCCCTTGTTTCCGCAGCTCATGGCACTATTGTGAGCAATAGCTCAGCTCTTTGGCTACTCGCTTTTCGCGCCCCGAGGAGGCCTCCGAATGCCGTCGGCCGAACGCCGTCTTCAGCCACGTCGCAAGCCCCGACAGGTGCGTGCCGAGCTCACCCGCGACCGCATCCTCACCGCCGCTGCTCATGTTTTCGCCGAGCACGGTTACGCCGCCGGCACCACCAACCGCATCGCCGAACACGCCCGCATCTCCATCGGCTCGCTCTACCAGTACTTCCCGAACAAGGACGCGATCCTCGCCGAGCTGGCAATACGGCACATCGACCGCGGCACGTGGACACAGGCCGACCTACTGGATCTGTCCGCCGGGAGCCTGGAGGCGACGGCGCGGGCGCTGGTCCGGGACGCGATCGACAACCACCGCGACGATCCACAGTTGCTGCGGATCATGATCGAGGAGGCCTCGCTCTCACAGGAACTGCTCGACACGATCGAACGGCACGGAAAGGTACGCGTCGGTCAGGTACGCGATCTCCTCGCCCGGCACCCGGACGTCCACGTACGAGACCTCGACACCGCGGCCGAACTGATCGTGTTCACCGTGGAGTTGAACACGCACAAACTCATGGCCGCCCCACAGACCATCCCGGTCGAGACCTTCGAGAACGAACTGGTGGACATGGTCACCCGCTATCTGCGGGGTGATCAGTAGCTCCTACCGGCTGGCAGTGCCTCCGGTTTCCGAGGCCTGCGGTGCTGATGAGCCCAGTTCACTCACGGCTTGGCTCCCAGGGCACGGGTACACCGGAGCCCTGGGAGCCGTCACGCGGCTCGCCAGGGCACAGCGCACAGGTCTTCCGCCCTGCGGCCCGTGTGGCACGTCACCTTCCGACCGGACGGATGGGTCAGGGCCGGTCGTACTTCACGCACTTGAGCGGATTCGCGTTCGCATCGTCAACACAGACGATGACGAATGCGGCCCCGCCGGGCACATCCGCAGGGATTGTGGTCTTGATCGGATACGTGACGTTGCACTGCGTGCTGGTGCTCCTGGAGTCGAGCGGGTCCGCAGAGGCGGTGTACGTGCCGAGCCACGCCCGTCGGCAGCCGACGGCACGGAGTGTTCCATCGGCCCCGACCGACCGGTTGTACCAAGTCAGCGTGCCGCGGGCGTAACTGGCCCCGTATGTGACGTCGAACGTGCTGGTCGGGTAGGCGGCTGTCTGCGCGCCGGCGGCGGGAGCACCCAACAAGGTGCCCGCGGTCAGCACGACGGAGCCGACGGCGGCAGCGAGATGAGTCTTCATACGACCTCCAGAATGGGATGAGCCGGTTGCGGCTTCACATCCTGGGCAGGTCGGCCACCTGCGGCCCATCTCTTAAGCCACGGCTTAAAGGGGGACGGGGCGGCAGGCGCATCGCCTCACGGTTCCACCAGGACACCGGTCTGCAGCAGGGCAAGGCCGAGGGGGGTGATGAGGTGCAGTACGGACCCGCCTCGGCGGCTGGTGGTGATGAGGTCCGTGTTCCGTAGCACGGTCGCGTGCTGACTGGCCGCCGCGGCCGTGACGTTGAGGCGGCGGGCCAACTCGCTCGTCGTGCAGCCTTCTGCTGTCACATGCAGGGCGGCGGCTCGCGTGCGGCCGAGCAGGGACTCCAGGTTCCGCACGACGGAGCCGTCCGCTTCTGTGGGGTCGGTGCCGGTCAGCGGCCTACGGAGAGCCGGCACGGTCAGTCGGGGTGGCTGGGCGGTGTCGAGCGGGTCCCACAGGAAGCTCACCGGGTGCTTCGAGAAGACCGTGGGCGTGATGAGCAGTCCTCTTCCCCGCAGACGTACGTCAACTCGGCGCGGGTAGGGAGCTTCGAGCACCGGCGGACGCCAGCGGATCAGTGGTGCGCAGATCGAACGCAGCAGCAGATCGATGCCGCCCTCCAGCATCAGGTTCGCGAAACGGGTGGACAGGGCTACCAGTTCGGACCGCCCCCGATGCCAATACGGCTCCACGGTCAGCCGATGGCAGGCGCGCACGGCCTCGGCGAGCTCCCGTCGCGCGTCACGGTCGCCCTCGGCCACGCGTTTGGCCCATGGCAGGTGTACGGGGTGGAAGTGGAGATCCTCGAATTCGCGTCGCAGCCGGGACGCCGGGGCGTGCAGCAGGTTGTCCACGGCGTGGTCCACAGAGGGCACATCGCCCATCAGGGCCAGCAGATCAAGCCCGGGACCTCGCATCGGAACCAGGGACGTCAGGGGGCGCGTGTCGGCCCCCATCCGGCCCGCGACAGCCGACCGCCATGTGCGGAAGTGCGGAAGGTGCCGGTTCTCTCGCAGGAGTTCCAGGCTGTAGTAGACCTCCGCCGCCACGCCGATCGTCGCGGCCACTCGTGTCCGGGCGAGGTCTTCCGTCGTGAAGTGAATGCGTAACACCGACCAGCCTCCTGCCACCGAAGTAGAGCGGACGAGCACACCCCAGCATGCCCCAACCCGGCGCGCCTGATCGAGAGTTGCCGCCTTGGCCGGCCCGCCTCATTCGGCCTGCACCTGAAGTGAGGCCGGCCGGCGACAGACGGCCACCGGTAAACCAGTGGCGCCTCCCCGTACGAGCCCCATAGCTTGTGCGCCCGTGACCGAAGAGCCGCAGATGCCCCCGAATCCACGCGCCCTCGGCCGTGTGTTCAACGAAGTGCCGGAGCTCTACGACCGCGTCCGGCCGGGCTATCCCGAGGACTTGTTCGCGGATCTTGTCGCCGTCACCGGCATGGACGAGAAGTCGTCGGTGCTGGAGGTGGGCTGCGGTACCGGTCAGGCGACGCGCTCGCTGGCAGTGCTCGGGCGCTCGGTGACGGCAGTTGAGCCCGGCGCGGGCATGGCCGCACTCGCCCGCCAACGGCTCGCCGACTTCCGTAATGTCGAAGTCGAGACGTCGACGTTCGAGGAGTGGGACGACCGCGGTCGACGCTTCGATGTTCTGGTGGCCGCGTCGTCGTGGCACTGGGTCGACCCGTCGATCGGCTGGCAGCGCGCGCACGACGTGCTCGCTCCGGGAGGCTGGATGGCGCTGCTCGGCAACGTCGTCGTCCGCCGACCGTGGGAGCCGGAGCTGTATGCCGAGACCGCTGACCTCCACGAGCGGTTCTGCCCCGGGGACCCCGACTGGGGCCATCCTCCGCTGGAGGACGACGTGCGCTCCACCGACGAAGGGTGGGGCCTGGTCGAAGATCCCGGAGGACTGTTCGGCCCGACGGTCGTGCGCTGGTACCCGACCGTCCAGTGGTTCGACGGGGACGGCTTCGCCGATCACCTTCGCTCGTTGTCGCTGTATCGGAAGCTCGACCACGAGGTCCGCGAGCCACTGCTCGACGCCATCGCCGAACGCATCCGTACGCGGATGGGCGACCGCGCGGCCCGCCGTTATCTGAGCGTCCTGCGCGTCGGACAGCGCGTCGGCTGAGGCCAGGAACCTTCTCTGAACTACCCATGAAGAGGGGTACGTTGGCCGTTCCGGCCTGGCAAATGCGCCGAGCCTCGGTCGGATCGCGACAGGAGGTTGGTGTGATGACCGATGGTTCTCTTCCGCCCGGTGGCGCTGTCTTCGACGCGGACGAACTGCATGCCCGCTGGGTGAACGCGTGGCGGCCCGAGCAGGTCGCGGAGCGGTTGGACGGCGTCAGTACGCCGTGGTGCATCGCGGCAGGGTGGGCGCTGGACTTGTTCCGCGACGGTCAGTCCCGCCCTCACGGTGATCTGGAGATCGCGGTACCCGCGGCGGGGTTCGCGGAGATCCGGGACCGCTTCCCCGAGTACGTGTTTGACGCGGTGGGCTCGGGACGCGTCTGGGCGAGTGCGGGAGTAGAGGAACTCGCGGCCACCCATCAGACCTGGCTGCGGGATCCGGCGAGCGGCCAGTTCCTGTTCGACGTCTTCCGCGAGCCGCACGACGGCGGGACGTGGATCTGTCGGCGGGACGAGAGCCTGCGGCTTCCGTACGACACGATCATCGAGCGGACTGCCAGCGGCATCCCCTATCTGGTCCCGGAGTTGGTGCTGCTGTTCAAGGCGAAGGCGCCCCGGCCCAAGGATGAGACGGACTTCGACGGAGTTCTGCCGCTGCTGAGCCGGACGCGGCGGGAAACACTCAGCGAGTGGCTGAAACGCATGCATCCCGGACATCCGTGGCCGGCGGAACTGGACAAGCAGTGACTCGCCGCGATGCGTCGACCGAGACGCGTCAGGATGCGCGGATCCGCGGGCTGGCACACTTTGTCATGTGAAACCCGTGGTGAAGAGAACGACGAGCGACTTGCGGCGGCACAACCGGTCCGTGATCCTCTCCGCGCTGTATGTGCAGGGACCCACCAGCCGCAACCGGCTGACCCGCGCCTCCGGCCTCAGCTCGGCGACGGTGAGCAACGTCGTCTCCCAACTCCTCGCCGAGGGGCTGGTCGCGGAGGGCGGTTCGGAGGACTCCGACGGGGGCAGGCCGCGTTCGGTGCTCGAGATCCGTCCGGACTACGGCACCGTGATCGGCGTGGACATCGGTGAGACGCACGTCAGGATCGGCCTCTTCGACTGGACCCTGTCCGTGCTCCACTCCGAGGTCTACCCGATCGCCGACACCAGGCTCGACGCCGAGTCCGTGGCCGCGCTGGTGCTCCAGGGGATCTCCGAGGTGACCCGCGCCGCGGGCATCGACCCCTCGGAGCTGCTCGGCATCGGCGTCGGGGTGCCCGGCGCGGTCCAGCCCGACCCGCGGATCCCCGGCCGCAGCCTGGTGCACGCGCCGACGCTCGGCTGGTCCGGCGTCCCGCTCGGCGAGATGCTCGCCCCCGGGGTCGCCGCCCCGCTCATGCTCGACAACTGCGCCCGCACCCTGGGCCAGGCGGAGATGTGGCGTGGAGTGGGCCGGGGCGCCGACCGCGTGGTCACCGCCCTCATCGGGGTCGGCGTGGGCGCGTCCCTCGGATCGGGCGTGGAGGGCGGGATCGCGGGCCTGGCACCTGCCACCATCGAGTGGGGCCATACGGTGATCTACGCGGGAGGGCTGCCCTGCCGCTGCGGATCACGGGGCTGTCTGGAGGCGTACGTCGGAGCCGAGGCCATCCTGCACCGCTACCAGTCCATGCTGGGCAGTCAGCCGTTCCGTTCCACCGGGACCGAGAGCCGGTTCGCTGAGCTGACGGCACGGGCGGCGACCGACCCGGTGGCCATGGAGACCCTGGAGAAGGTGGGGGAGTACATCGGCATCGGGATCGGCAATCTGATCAACCTGCTCCACCCCGACCTCGTGGTGCTCTCCGGATGGGCGGGGTCGGTGATGGGTGGGGTGGTCCTGCCCACCGTGCGAGAGACGGCCGAGCGGCACGCACTGTCGTATCTGCGCGGACGTACCCGCATCGAGGTCGGGCGGCTGGGCCAGGAGGCGGTGGCGATGGGCGCCGCGACCCTGCCGGTGGCGGACCTGCTGGCGACGAGCGGCCGACGGCCGACGGTCGTCTCCGGACTGGAGGCCGGCGCGGAGGCCTGGGCGTAGTCCCAGAGGTTGTCCCGTAGCCGGTGGGGCGGCTGGTGCGTTGACTGGGCATGGGTGGGGTGATCTCAGCGGATGATCCGAAGTGGATCGAGCCGTTCTCCGGGCTGACCGAGGGGCAGTTCGCCAGGTTGGTGGCACTGGTGCGGCGCCGTGGCGGCGACGTCCAGCGCGGCCGGCCCTGGCGGCTGCCGCTGGAGGACCGGGTATTGCTGGTGGCGACCTACTGGCGCACGAACCTGACCTTGCGGCAGGTGGCACCGCTGTTCGGGGTCTCGAAGTCCGCAGCCGACCGCATCCTCGATCACCTGGCACCACTGCTGGCCATCTCGCCGGCCCGCCGGCCGCGCAAGGACACCGTCTACATCGTCGACGGCACCCTCGTGCCCACGCGGGACCGCAGCATCGCCGCCTCCAGCAAGAACTACCGCTACTCGACCAACCTGCAGGTCGTCATCGACGCCAACAGCCGCTTGGTCGTGGCGATCGTCCTGCCGCTGCCAGGCAGCCGCAACGACTGCCGGGCCCTCACCGAGTCCGGCGTGGACCGGGCCTGCCGCGGTGCCCCGGTCATCGCCGACGGCGGCTACCAGGGCACCGGCCTGCGGCCCGAGAACGGGTCGGACACGCCCTGTCCCGGCTGAAGAACTGGAAAATCCTGCGCGACTGCCGCCTCAAGGGCCACGGCGTGCACCAGGCCATGCTCGGCATCGCCCGGCTCCACAACATGGCCCTCAGCCGATAACTCCCACCCCATACGGGACAACCTCTAGCGGCAGTCCCGCAAGGGCACGGTGCTGACCCGAGGGCGACTTGATCAGACAGACGCTGGCAGACTGACGACACATCGAAGCTCCGGTTCGGCAGACCGACTTGGTAGGTCACCCGCTCCAACCGGAGCTTCGTTGCGTACGAGACGGGACGGCCAGCAGACGTCACGCCACCGTGACCTGCAATTTTCCGCTACCACTGGGACTTTGAGACAGCCCTGCGTCCCCACCCCGGAGCGGCATCGCCGACAAAGCTCACTGACACTCAAGACACCGATGAGACAGTGCCCTGGCCCTCATCCTGCCCGACAAGCTGCCAGGGCCCGCCGGACAAACCGGCGAGCCCTCGCAGACGATTTGGATCTAGACCTAGGCCACGCCCGAGCCGTACCCCGGGTGGGCCGTGTTACTGCCCCAGTACTCGTACACAGTCACGCTGACGGCCGTCTCCTCCAGGAAGAAGTTGCCGATCGCCGACGCGCATTCCCCGTTGTTGTTCGGATCGGACACGACGTAAGCGACAGCGCCGTCACCGTCATAGCCCTGCACCACGGCCTCGGTACCGCGGCCGTCGGTCGTGTTGTCGCAGACCGTGATCTTCTCGTAGCCCGGGTAGCCGTTCAGATCGGCGTCGAAGTACACGGCACCGCTCGAATTGCTCGTGTACACCCAGCCGCTGTTGGACGACGCCTGTGCCTGGGTGACGAGGCCGATCGTCGACATCACCACGATCCCGGCCACCATCGAGGCTCTTCGCAAAGTTCGCATGATTCCCTCCCGTTTCCACTTCGCCTCCATCGGAGGCACCGCCGATTCAGCTACTGAAGATCCTTCGTCCGTGCGATAGCCCCTAGCAAGGTGGTGGCAGGGGTTGTGGACTCTGCGGCAACCAACTGTGAACTCTCCGCCAACACTGAGGAGTTGAAGCCCATGGTTGAGCGGAGGCTGACGAGTATGGCGATGTCCTATTTCCGTGGGCACCGCCCACGCCTACACCGCCGCCGTCATCGACCTGCTCGCCGACCTGCCGCGTGCCCTGTGCGAGCTGCCCCCGACTGCGTCCCGCTGGACGGCGCCCCGGCGGAGTGCGACCCGGTCGGCTACAACCGGGCCGACTTCTCCCACAAGCACCGCCGGCACGGAGTGGACGTGCGGGTGGTGACTGACCCGTCCGGACGGCCGCTGTGGATCTCGCCGACACCGCCCGGCCGTGCGCATGATCGCACCGCGGCCCGTACCCACCGGATCTGAGAACGCCAGACGTGCCGATTCCCGCCGACCGCGCCTGCAGGCGGAGAAAGCCGTGCACCGCCGGGCCCGAGCCCGGGTCGAACACGCCCTGTCCCGGCTGAAGAACTGGAAAATCCTGCGCGACTGCCGCTTCAAGGGCCACGGCGTGCACCAGGCCATGCTCGGCATCGCCCGGCTCCACAACATGGCCCTCAGCCGATAACTCCCACCCCATACGGGACAACCTCTAGGCGTAGTCCTCGGCGTACACCTTGCGCGGTGCTCGCATCCGCACTGGTTGACGCCAATGACTGTCGCCTCTTAGTTTAAGTCGTAGCCAAAGTCTCCTGACCTCCGTGGAGTCTTCATGACGTCTCAGTTCCCCGCAGCCCGGCTCTACATCGACGGAACGTTCCGCCCGGCCTCCTCAGGGCGTACCGCCGACGTCGTGGAGAAGGCCACGGGTGCCGTGATCGGTACGTACGCCCTCGGTGGGGCGGCGGATGTCGGGCGGGCGGTGGCCGCGGCCCGTGCCGCGCAGCCGGGTTGGGCGGCGCTGAGTGCTCCCGAGCGCGCGGCTCACCTCGGCCGTATGGCCGACTTTCTCCAGGCGCACTACGCGGAGCTGGTCGAGCAGAGCATGCGCGAGACCGGCGGAGTGCGGGACAAGGCCGAGGACGAGGTGTCCACCGGCATCCGTCAGCTGCGGATCTCCATGATCCAGGCGAGTGAGAACGCCGGCGACCTCCTGCCCCCGTACAAGGCGGGCAAGCTCTCGATGTCCCGCGCGGTACCGCTCGGGGTGATCGGCGTGATCACGCCCTGGAACTACCCGGTCAACCTGGCCATGCGGGCGGTCGCACCGGCGCTGGCCTTCGGCAACACCATCGTGCTCAAGCCCGCCGAGCTCACCCCGATCATCGGCGGCCAGGTGCTCGCCGAGGCGGCCGAGGCGGCCGGACTGCCGCCGGGCGTTCTCAACGTCGTGCCCGGCGACGGCCTCGACGCGGGCCACGCGCTCGCCGAACACGCGGGCCTGGACCTGATGGACTTCACCGGATCCCGCGAGGTCGGCCTCTCCATCGCGGCCTCCGCGGCCGCCACCCTGCGGCCGATCCGCCTCGAGCTCGGCGGCAGCAACGCCTTCGTGGTCCTCGATGACGCAGACATCGACCTCGCGGCCTCGTGCGCGATGGTCGCCTCGCTCGAGTACCAGGGGCAGACCTGCATCAGCGCCAGCCGCCACATCGTCACCCGGGCGGTCGCGGACCAGTACCTCGACGCCCTCACCCGCCGCGCCGCCGCCCTGCGCGTCGGCGACCCGATGAGCGGTACGGCGCATCTCGGCCCCCTGATCAGCACCCGCCAGCGCGACCGGGTGCACGCCCTCGTGACGGCGTCGGTGGAGATGGGCGCGGAGGTGCTCACCGGCGGCACGTTCGACGGTTCCGAGGGGCTGTTCTACCGGCCCACCGTGCTGGCCAAGGTCACGCCCGAGATGCCCGCCTTCACCGAGGAGATCTTCGGCCCGGTCCTCCCGGTCACCGTCGTGGACGACCAGGAGGAGGCGGTGGCCGTGGCCAACGGGCTGCCCATGCTGATGAACTCGGTGTTCTCCGCCGACCTCATACGGGGCCTGTCGGTGGCCGAGCGGTTGGACGCCGGCGAGGTGCACGTCAACGACGCCCACGCCCGGCACGGTGCCGACGACCAGATGGCGGGCTTCACCAAACGCCAGTGGATCGGCGTCCAACGCACCCCGCTCACCCTGCCCGCCTGGACCGCCGACCCCGCGACCCGTTGATGGCGGCAGCACGTACGGCGCTGGTGGTGCGCGGCGGCTGGGAGGGGCACGCCCCACGGGAGTGCACCGACCTGTTCCTGCCCGCACTGGCCGACGCCGGGTTCGCGGTCACCGTACGGGAGGACCTGGACGCCTACGCCGACGCCGACCTGATGGCACGTACCGATCTCGTGGTGCAGTGCTGGAGCGAGGGCCGGCTGACCGAGGAACAGTGCGCGGGGCTCGTGTCGGCCGTCGAGGCGGGCACCGGCTTCGCGGGCTGGCACGGCGGTGTCGTAGCGACGTTCCAGGACTCTCCCGCGTACCTGCGCATGGTCGGCGGCCTGTTCCTGCACCACCCGGCGGAGTTCCTGGAGTACCAGGTCCGGATCGAGCCGGAACACCGAGAACACCCGATCGTCGCCGGGCTGCCCGACACGACGGTGATGACCGAGCAGTACTGGATGTTGACCGACGCGTTCAGCACGGTACTGGCGTCCACCACCGTCGAGCCGGGCGTCGCGGGGCAGGGCGAACGACCCGTCGACATGCCCGTCGCCTGGACCAGACAGTGGGGGAGGGGACGCGTCTTCGTCTCCGCCGTGGGGCACCGACCGGACGACCTGCGCGAGCCGACGATACGAGAGCTCACCCGCCGTGGACTGATCTGGGCCGCGCGGTGAGCACCCCGGTGGCGAGAGCCTGAACCCGGCCGACTCGGCGCCGCTGCCGTGGGCGAGGTACCGCGGGTGGTGGCGGGGCAGCCCCTCGCCCACCCGCTGGACTACGGCGCGCTGTCCGTATCAGCCTGATCTGTAACCCTTCGGTGATCCCCGCCGCGCGTCCCGGCGCGTACGGTGCAGGGGCCGGACGCCTTGCTTCACGAGCCGACCCCTGTGTCCACCACCAGGAGCGGACGCCGATGGTGGAGAAATCGACTCATAAAGAAATCGACACATCGTGAATCGGTACGTCACTCGTATTGACCCCGCCTCCACTGCGACTTAGCTTAAGTCGCAGTCAAAGTCGGAACCGGTCGACTCGGGTCGGCCCTGGGTTCGGGTCACAGGCCCTCTTCTGGCACGAAAGTGAGACTGGCCAATGAAGACCAGATTCGTCGCAGTCGCAGGCGCCACACTGGCCGCCACCCTGGTTCTCGCCGCCTGCGGTGGCGGGGACGGGGGCTCGGACAGCGGTTCGGCACCCAAGGGCGGCAAGGTCCGCCTCACCATGTGGGCCTGGGACCCGGGCATGGACAAGGTCGTCGCCCTGTGGAACTCGACCCACCCCGACATCCAGATCGCCCTCAGCAACCCGGCCGGCGGCGACCAGCTCGTCAGCAAGATGATCACCGCGCACCAGGCCAAGACCGCGCCCGACATCGCCAAGGTCGAGTACCAGTCGCTGCCCGGCCTGGTGGCGAACGGCGTGATCCGTGACATCACCGCCGAGACGAAGAAGGCGGTCACGGACTTCGACGACGCGACGCTGGCCCAGACCCGCTTCCAGGGCAAGGTCTACGGCATCCCGCAGGACTTCGCGCCGCTGATGATGTTCTACCGGGCCGACCTGTTCAAGAAGTACGGCCTGAAGGTGCCCACCACCTGGCAGGAGTACGAGGAGACGGCCGCCCAACTGCACACCAAGGCCCCCAGCGCCTCGATGACCAACTTCGACGCCGCCGACCCTGGTTGGTTCACCGGCCTCACCCAGCAGGCGGGCGCCGACTGGTGGACCACCAAGGGCGACTCCTGGCACGTGGACATCAACGGCACGGCCAGCGACAAGGTCGCGGACTACTGGCAGGGCCTGGTCGACAAGGGACTGGTGAAGAAGAACCCCTCCTTCTCCCCGCAGTGGAACAAGGAGATGAACAACGGCACCCTCCTCACCTGGATCTCCGGCGCCTGGGCCCCCGCCCAGATCGGCGGCATCGCCCCGTCGACTAAGGGCAAGTGGACCGCCGCGCCGCTGCCGGCCTGGACGGCGGGCGACAACACCACCGGCATCTGGGGCGGCTCGGCCATCACGGTCACCACCGACTCCAAGCACCCCGCCGAGGCCGCGGAGTTCGCGAGCTGGCTGAACACCGACGCGAAGGCGGTGACGGCCCAGGTCAAGAACATCAACATCTACCCGGCCTCGACCTCCGGGCGCGCCCTGCCGATCCTCGACCAGCCACCGGCCTTCTTCCCGAACCAGCCGGACTACTACGCCCAGGTGAGCAAGGTGGCACCCGGCGCGCGCAGCTTCTCGATGTGGGGCCCGAACGTCACGGTGACCTTCTCCGCGTACCGCGACAGCTTCGGCGCGGCACTGCAGTCGGGCAAGTCGTTCACCGGGGCGCTCGACACCATGCAAACCAACACCACGGCCGGTATGAAGAAGCTCGGGTTCACCCTCCACTGACCCCCGGCGACCAGGTCGCCCGGCGCGCCTCCCTGACTCCCGCGCCGGGCGACCGTACCGGTACGACGTACCGAGACCGGCACAGGACCGACGCCGGTGACGGGCATCAACAACCGAACCAGCCACTCATCCGATGGGGACGACACGTCGATGGCGACAAGCACTTCGCGGAGGTACCGCAGGGCGGGCCAGAGCCGGCTGCCCTATCTGCTGGTCCTGCCCGCGACCCTGCTCCTCCTGCTGTTCGTGATCGCCCCCGGGGCCTACGCACTGTTCCTCAGCTTCCAGCAGCGCAAGGTCAGCGGCGGCCTGCTGGGCACCGGCAGCAGAACCGTCTTCGCGGGTCTGGACAACTACTCCGCCGTGATCCACGACGCCGAGCTGTGGCACAGCGTGCTGCGCATGCTGCTCGTCGGCGCGATCACCGTACCCGCGACCGTGCTCCTCGCCCTGCTGTTCGCGCTCCTCCTGGACACCGCGCGGGCCCGCTTCACCCGGTTCACCAGGCTGGCCATCTTCCTGCCGTACGCGGTGCCCGGCGTCATCGCCACCCTGCTGTGGGGCTTCCTCTACCTACCCGCGACCAGCCCCATCGGCGGCCGGGACGTCGACTTCTTCGGCACCTCGATGGTCTACGTCTCGGTCGCGAACATCGCGGTGTGGGGCGCGGTGGGCTTCAACATGGTGGTGATGTACACGTCCCTGCGCGGACTGCCGCCGGAGATCTACGAAGCGGCCAGGATCGACGGGGCCTCGGAGCTCCAGATCGCGCTGCGAGTCAAAGTCCCGCTGATCCGTCCCGCCATCGCGATGTGCACCCTGTTCACGGTTCTCGCCGCCCTGCAACTGTTCAACGAACCCAACACACTCCAGCCGCTGTCGAACGCCATCTCCCTGACCTGGGTTCCCCTGATGAAGATCTACACCGACGCCTTCGTCGACTCCGACATCCATCTCGCGGCGGCCACCTCGATCGTCTTCGCGGTCGGCATCCTCGCCGTCTCCCTGCTCGTCGGGCGCCTCGCCCAGACCCGCTGGGGCGCCGCCGGAGCCGTAGGCAAGGAGCAGCGATGACGATCGACTCGCCCGCCCGTCCCGTGGCGCCCCCGGTGACAGCCACCCGGACCGAACGGCCCCGGCGCCGAGGCATCGCCCTGCTGCCCACCGCGGTACTGCTCCTCGGCGCGGTCTACTGCCTGGTTCCGACGCTCTGGATCCTGATCGCTTCCACCAAGTCACGCAGCGAGCTGTTCTCGACCGCGACCTATCTGCCGTCGTTCGGCTCGGGTCTGGTGGACAACATCTCAGACCTCTCCTCGTACGACTCGGGCGTGTTCTGGCACTGGATGTTCAACAGCTTCCTGTACGCGGGGGTCGGCGGGCTCGTAGCCACCGCGGTCTCGGCGGCGACGGGCTACGCCATAGCCAAGTACCAATTCCGCGGCCGCAACCTGCTGTTCAAGACGATCCTGGCGGGTGTCCTGCTGCCACAGGTCGTGCTGGCGGTGCCGCAGTACCTGCTGCTGGCCCGGGTCGGCATCACCGACAGCTACCCGGCGGTGATCCTGCCCCAACTCTTCAACCCGTACGGCATCTACCTGTGCCGCATCTACGCCGCCGCCTCCGTTCCCGACTCGCTGCTCGACGCCGGGCGGATGGACGGGGCGAGCGAGTGGCGGATGTTCTCGGCGATCGGGCTGCGGCTGATGGCACCCGGGTTGATCACCGTCTTCCTGCTCCAGTTCATCGTCATCTGGAACAACTTCCTGCTGCCCTTCGTCATGGTGACGAGCGACGACAAGTTCCCCCTGACGGTCGGCCTGTACAGCCTCCTGCGCCACGGCGCCAACCAGGCGTCCCTGTACTCCCTGGTGATCACGGGCACGCTGCTGTCCGTCATCCCCGTCATCGCGCTGTTCCTGTCCTTGCAGCGGTATTGGCGCATCGACCTGGTTACTGGGGGACTGAAGTGACTGACAGCGGTCGTCGAGATTGAGCTCGGTTCGGTCGCGTCAGCTGCTCATGTCGACGAGGACCCAGTCGAGAACGGCTCCAAGGACGACATGGAGTTCTTGCTCGGTTTGGAGGTCTCGGTGCTCAGGGCGATGGTCACCGCTGTTGAGGTCCGCGAAATCGAGTTCCGTTTCACCGGTGCTCCAGACGGTGATCTGGACGATCCGGTTGTCGGCCTCGATGGTCAGCCATGCGCTGTTCTTGTCTCGGCCGTCTCGTGGGGAGTGCCGCAGTTCGGTAGTGATGCCACGCGCGCAGAGAACAGCTTCGTTCGTGGCGGACCATGTCGTGAGCGCGTCCGGGAGGTTCGGCGGTCGAGGGCCGCTCTCGACCGTCGGGTACTGCATCTGGTAGGCGAGGCGTGCATCGGCCTCGTCGCCGATGCGGGCGAGCAGGCTGTCGAGGTCGAGGAACTCCTCCCAGACCGGTCTTCCGCTCGCCGCTGAGAGTCGGGCGACGACGAGGTCTTCGAGTTCCGGGACCCGCTTATTCTTCCAGATCTTGTCGGCCAGGCTGACCAGGAGATCCTCCATCCCGACCTCAGCGGTGGTCCAGGCTGCGTGCGTCGCGGCGAAGCGCGCCATGGCCGAGTCGACGCCGTGAGTCATGAGCAACTCACGTCCGGCTGCTTCGTGTTGCGAGCCTGGAGCGGACAACTCGGCGGGATGCAGAGTCTTACCGATGTCGTGGGTAGCGGCTCCGAAGAGAACGGCCTCCGGGTTGATGCCCAGGTCGAGGTCGCGCGCAGCGATCCATTCGAGGAGTTGCCCTGCAACGTCGTGGACTGCCCTCAGATGGGCGACGAGGCGCGGCGGTGCATCAACCTCGTGAAGCACATGGGCCGCTTCGAACGGCAGCGGACGCAGAGGGAGTTGATCGGTGTCCTGGAGGGCGATCGACAGCACTCGCGAGGTCATCACCGCGACAGGGTAGCTGTTGCGGTCGGTGTAGGGATGCGGCCTTGAGGGTCGGTTTCCTACGGGCAGGCCCGGCGGTTGGTGTGACCGACTGTTAGCGTGCGCCGATGGAAGATCTGGAATCAGTGACCTGGCCGCCTGAGCCGATCAGGACCAAGAGGCTCGTGCTCCGTGCGTCCGAGACCCGGGACCGTGAGACGTTCATCGAGCTGCTCGCCTCGCCGGAGGTGCACACGTACCTCGGTGGCCCCCGGCCGCGTGCCGAACTTGAGCGCGAGATACCGGGGGTGCCCGAGCCGCGGCCCGGCAACTTCGTCGTTGAACTCGACGGGTCGATGATCGGCCTGATCCTGCTCAGGAGAGCGACCGGGCACCGTTGCGCGGCTGCCGAGGGCAAGGCCGATCTCGGGTACCTGTTCCTGCCGCGGGCGTGGGGATTCGGGTACGCCACCGAGGCGTGCACGGCGGCACTCGACTGGCTCACGGGCGAGCTGCCCGGCGAGTCGGTGGGACTCACCACCCAGAGTGCCAACGTCGGCTCGATGCGTCTCGCGGCGAGGCTGGGGTTCACCGAGGTGGAGCGGTTCGAGGCCTGGGACGCCGAGCAGTGGTTCGGGATGTGGTCGCCGGTCACGGCGTCCGGTTGAGGGTGCGACGGCCTCCGGTTCTGGACCAGTTGGTCGGTGCCTGACCTAGCCGTAAGACCAGTCGGCCTTGGCTATCCCGCGGTGAGCGTCTTGCTGTAGACGGTCGAACTGCGCTGGACCGTCATGCCGATCCGCTCGTACAGCGACAGCGCTCCCGTGTCCGAGTGCGTCCACAGCGTGCAGGTCCGCTTTCCTTGGAGGTAGAAGGCGCGGAAAGTCTCCCGCAGCAGCATCCGGGCGATCCCCCGGTTGCGGTGGTCACCTCGTACCGCCACCCGCTCGACGTATCCCTCATCGTTGCCCGGGACGTCCAGCGACAGCACCGCGCCGACCATCTGGTCGCCTGCGAAGGCGAGCGGCGATGCCGCCGGTTCGAACGTTGCCCGTTCGACGGTGTGCCGGGCCCACTCCTCGTAGGACTTTCGTCGCTGCTGCCACTCGTCGAACGCGTCCTCGGTGAGCTGATGGGCCGCCCGCCCGTCGCCGGACCGGAACGGTCGGACCGTGACACCTTCTGGCGGCGCGGACACCACTGGTTCGATGGGCATCTCGATCCCCAACAGCCACTCGGTGACGAGCGGGGTGTACCCGCTCGACCGTAGGAGTGCGACGGCCGCCTGATCGCTGTCCGAGACCGTCTGGGCAAGCCGCTCGCTGCCCACATGCAGGGCCCGTGCCTCGGCCCAGGCGAGAAGCGACCTGCCAAGACCCCGCCCCCGGTGATCGGGGTGGACATCGACCGTGGACCGCCGCCCCCGTACCCAGCCCCAGCCGGCCAACTCCCCGCTGGAGTCGCGAATGAGTACGGTGTCGGACTCCAGATCCAGGCCGGGCAGGCTGAGATCCGCGGCGATGCTGTCGACGCCCGTTGTGGCACGGCCATGCAGCTCTTGCTCGCACGCGGTGACCAAGCGATGAATTTCCTGGAGGTCGGCACTGGTTGCCGATCGACTGCGGTAAGCCATCGGCAACCGCTGCGGGGAAAGACCAGACATGAGGTGAACCTTGGGCCATCCGCTACTTCATGTCGACCCAAATACCTGACCCACCAACAGAGCGTCAGACGACGGTCGTTGAGAGTTGTGCAGCAGACCGAGTCGCTCGCGGCCGCGTCGGGCGAACTTCGGGACGAGCCTCGTCCGCATCGCTCCGACTCCACATCTGTCAGCTTGCGGTTTGCTCTGTGGGGAAGTCGGCGCTGAGAGTCACCTCACGCCAGCCGTCGAACGCCGACTTCAGCGAGTCGAGCCTGGCGGTGGCGATGTCGTATGCCGCCTTGCCCAACAGCAGGCGCAACGGGGGCTGTTCGGCCGTGACCGCGTCGATGACGGCTCGGGCCGCGCGTGCCGGGTCTCCGGGCTGGCGGCCGTAGGTGGCCAAGGTGCTCGCGCGTCGCGTGCCCGCGGTGTCGGCGTAGTCGGCGAGGGTGGTGGCGGACTGGCGCATGGAGGGCCCGGACCAGTCGGTGCGGAAGGCGGCGGGTTCGACGATCGTGACCTTGATGCCGAGTGGGGCGACCTCGGCGGCGAGGGACTCCGAGAGACCCTCCACGGCGAACTTGCTGGCGTGGTAGTACCCGGTGGCTCCGAAGGCGACCAGGCCGCCGAGGGAGGACATGTTCACGATGTGGCCGGCACGACGGGCTCGCATTCCGGGCAGTACCGCCCTGGTGGTGTCGACCAGGCCGAAGACGTTGGTGTCGAACAGGGCGCGGACCTCGGTGTCCTCGCCCTCCTCGACGGCGGCGAGGTAGCCGTAGCCGGCGTTGTTGACCGGTACGTCGATCTGCCCGAAGGCGGCTTCCGCCCGGGCGACCGCGTGGGCGGTCTGCTCGGGGTCGGTGACGTCAAGCGCCAGGACGAGGGCGCGTTCCTCGTGTCCGGCGACGATGTCGGCGGCCTTGGCGGGGTTGCGGGCCGTGACCACCGCCCGCCATCCACGTTCCAGCACGGCACGGGCCAGCGCGCGGCCCAGGCCGGAGGAGCAGCCGGTGATGAACCAGACCGGGGAGACGGGGGAGATGGGGGAGGTGGCGGAGACGGGGGAGTCAGGGGAGGTCATGCGGGATGTGTCCTTCGTAGTGTGCGTCCGGGAATTCGGTGAGGGTGTAGCTGCCAAGGAGGGCCAGTGACTGTTCGGCGGGGCTGCCGGGTTCGGCTCGGTAGACCACCAGGTGCTGGCCGGGCGCGCTGTGGACGGAGAAGGTCTCGAAGTTCAGGGTCAGTTCACCGACCAGCGGGTGGTGAAAACGCTTGGCCGAGGCCGTCTTGGCCCGCACCTCGTGGCGTGCCCACATGCGGGCGAAGTCGTGGCTGCGTACGGAGAGTTCGCCCACCAGATGTCGCAGCCTCTGGTCGTCGGGGGAGGGGTTGGCTGCCCGCAGTGCGGCGACGCACCCCTGCGCCACAACGTCCCAGTCGCGGTGGAAGTCATGGGCGGCGGGGTTGAGGAATATCGCTGTGATCAGGCTCGTCTCGTCGTCGAGCCAGGAGAACAGTGCCTCGCCCAGGGAGTTGACGGCCAGCAGGTCGAGATAGCGGCCATAGACGAGAGCCGGTGTGTCGGGCCAGGCGTCCAGCAGGGACACCAGTTGCGGGCCGGCGTACTCCCGGACGGCCCGCGGCTGCCCAGGCTGTGGCGGATCGACCAGTGCGCGCAGGTAGGCGGCCTCCTCGTCGGCCAGCAGGAGTGCGGCCGCCAGTGCCCCGAGGACCTGGGGCGAGGGATTGCGTTCGCGTCCCTGTTCCAACCGCACGTAGTAGTCGGTGCTCACCCCGGCGAGGACGGCGACCTCCTCGCGCCGCAGACCAGGCGTGCGGCGCGTGCCCGAGGGCATCCCGTGGTCCTCGGGGCGCGTCAGTGCGCGTCGGGCCCGCAGGAACTCGCTCAGCCGGTTGTTCTTGTCCATGCCTGTCAACGTACGGGCCGGTATCGGCGACAGGGTGGCCGTGTCACACCCACCCACAGAGCGGGGTCGGGGCCTCGTCGGCCGACGTGATCGCCGGGAGTCGGCTTCAGCTGCGGCGCGCGAGCCCGTCGAGGATCAGGTCGATGGTGAAGTCGAAGCGTTCGTGGTCGGTTCCCGCGGTGAGTTCGGCGGCATGGCGTTTGGTGTGCGGGAAGGTGTCGGGGAGGTCGGCGAGGCGCTGCCGCATCTCGTCGCGGCCGACCACCCACTCGCCGTCGCCGCGGCCGACCAGGGAGATCTCCAGGGTGTACGAGTTGATGTAGAGCGACAGGGCGTCGATGCCCCAGGCGGCGCTCTGCGCGGCGACGCCGCCGGCGAGCAGGAGGCCGAGCATGCACTCGGCGAGGCGCAGGGTGTCGTTGTTGGTGGGCGCGGCGGCGAGCGCGGCGCGGGAGATGCCGGGGTAGCGCAGGTACTGGTCGCGCAGCTGGGTGCAGACGTCGGTGATCTGCTCCCGCCAGGTCGCGGGGTCCGGCTCGGGAAGGTCGATCTCGGCGCACAGGCGACCGATGAGCAGCTCGTCCAGGTCGTCCTTGTTGACGACGTGGGCGTACAGCGACGCGGATCCGGTGTCCAGAGCGGTTGCCACGCGGCGCATGGTCAGCGCCGGGTATCCCTCACGGGCGACGATGTCGAGGGCCACCTTGATGATCGCGTCGACCGTGATCGGCTTCGTACGCCGGCCCCGCTTCGGGCTCGTGTCGGATGCGGGCAGGTTGTGCCGCGCTGCGCGCCGCTCCTGAGGGGTCGATGCCATGCCGTGAGCCTACCTCGAAACGACCCATGCTCCATTCTAACGAGCGGTGCTCGTGTTAACGCGAGCAGTGCTCTAGTATCGAATGATGTTCGTGCGCAAGGACCGCACGTCATTCATCTGAAAGGTGTGCACCATGGCCACCAAGACCGCCTTGATCACCGGTACGAGCCGCGCGGCCGGACTCGGCTTCGCCGTCGCCCGCGGGCTGGCCGAACTCGGCTATCACGTGATCCTCACCGCCCGCGACCAGTCCGCCGCGGAACCGCTGGCCGCGCAGCTGCGTCAGGACGGTCACGCGGCCACGGCCCTGTGCCTGGACCTGTCCGACCGTGCCGGCATGGACGACGCGGCCCATCATCTCGCCGAGACCTTCGGCCACTTGGACGTCCTGGTCAACAACGCCAGCGGGATGCCCGACTTCCAGGTCCTCGACGCGCTGGATGCCGACATGGACGTCGTACGCACCGCGATGGACGTCTCCGTGATCGGCCCGTGGGCTCTGACGCAGGCGATGCTTCCGCTGCTGACTGCCGCGCCGGCCGCCCGGATCGTGAACGTCTCCAGTCTGTCCGCCCAGCAGATCGCCACCGGCCTCGACCTCGGCGCGCCCCTGCGGGCGCCGGCTTATTCCATGGCCAAGTACATGCTCAACGCCTTGACCACGGTCCTCGCCCGAGCCCTGTCCGACACCCCGATCCTCGTGAACGCCGTCGACCCCGGCAACACCGCGACGCACCCCGAGCGGGGTGACGACGCAGGCGACCGTTCGGCCGCCGAAAGCGCCGCGGACATCGTCAAGGCCGCCACCCTCGGTGCCGACGGACCCACCGGACAGCTCTTCGCCAACGGCCGGTCCGCTGCCGTTGCTTGACGCCGCGTGAACTGCCGGTGCCCAAGACTGTTCCGCTGATCCCGCACTGTTGAGAGGCGGACCCCTCCCGCATGGCCGAAAGCACGCCTCTCAATGCCTCATGTGACGCCTTGACCACACAGCGCCACCACGGTTGCATGCTTGTGTGCCTCCAGTGGGGAACTGGAGGGGAGACCGTGGCTTATACGGGGGGAACGATGAGGGGAATCGAGAACTGGAGCACCGTTGGCCGTGTGCGGGTCGCACTGGCCGCGGCGGTCGCGGTTTGTGTGGTCACGGCGCTGCCGTACGGAGCGGCCTCGGCCGAGTCCATGAGCGTCGCGGGCGACGGCGGTGCCAGTGTCGAGAGGATCAGTGTCGCGGACGACGGCACCCAGGCCGATGGCAACTCCGTCGGCGCCTCGATCACGACCGACGGCCGGCGTATCGTCTTCGCGTCGTCGGCAACGAACCTGATACCCGGCGAACCGACGGCAGGCAACAGGGTGTTCCTCCGCGACCAGCAGGCGGGGCAGACGAAGCGGATGGGGGCCCAGAGCCCACTCCAGCCCCCTGTGATCAGCGGGGACGGGGAATATCTGGCCTATCCGCACATATGGTTCAACAACAATCGGATCCGCCAGGTTCAGGTGAGGACGACATCCGAGATCTCCGCCAACTGCTGGTACAGCTGCAACCAGCCGTCGCTGAGCGCGGACGGGCGCTACATCGCTCTCGTCGAACGTCGCTACAAGCCACAGTCGTCCAGCCAGAGCATCGAAGTACTGGACTACAACGACCCCAACACCAAGCTGGCCATCGCCACCTTCGAGCACACCCTCCCGTCCTTGCCGTCCATCAGCGGCGATGCCCGCTATGTCGCCTACCAGGACGGCCAAGCCGGGGACGTCTTCGTGTGGGACCGGACCGACGGCGCCACCTCAGGCCCGGTCGAGGGCCCGTCCAAGGCGGCGACTCTCGTCCAGCTCAGCGAGGACGGCAGCAAGGTCGTCTACCTCTCGGGCTCCGACACCTACGTCCACGACGTGAGCTCGGGCACCGACCAACTGGTGCCGAACGTACGAGGCGTGGCCATTGATCCCACCGGCCGCTATCTCCTGTACGCCCCGCAGGACACGACAGGACCGTCGCTCGTGCTGCGCGATCTGGAGACCGGCACGGACGAGATCGTCTCGAACCAGCCCGCCTCGGCCGGGACCGACGCGGTCAGCGCCGGTGGGCGCGACGTGGTTTTTCAGTCCACGGCCGATGACATCGTGCCCGGCGACACCAACGGCAAGTCGGACGTCTTCGTCCGCCGTTTCTCCTGATCGCCCCTGCTGTCGCGCTCTCCGCGTGCCGCACCCCAACGCGCGAGCGGCGGCAGACCTGTTAGGGAGCAAGCTCCCAAGGACAGTCCCGACTCCCGCGACCGTGCGGGAGTCGGAGCTCGCCCGGGTACTTTCGTACCGGCAGGGGGTGTCAGTAGGGCCACCCTTCATCCGGTGTTCAGGCCCAGCGACGAGGACCGCCGAGAACGGCAAAGTTGCCTTCGTCGGCAAGCAGCCGACGAGGAATCCCGTACTCGGACGACTCAGGGGGACACCCATGAACGACACCATCGCCAGGCGCCTGACGGGCGTCACGGCCATCGCCACCGCGAGCGCCTTCATCGTCGAAGTTCCCCTGTACTTCGTGTACTCCGGCCCGCCGCCGGACTCGAACGTCCTGGCCAGGCTGCTGATCGGGATCATCGCGTTGGCCTTTCTGATCGTGTTCGTGACGGCCTTCCGCGAACTGGTCAAGCGCGTGAGCCCCGACTACGAATGGGTCGGCACGTTGGCCTTCGCGACCGGCCTGGTCTACGCGACGGTCACCCTGATCTCCAGCGGGCTGGAGGCGGGCGCGGTCATCGCCGCCGACCAGCCGATCGACCCGACGATCACGGTCAGCGGCACGTACATCCTCTACGGGTCGATCGGTCGCCTCATGCTCGCGCTCTTCCTGATCACGGTGGGCTACGGCATCCGGCGTACGAACCTGCTGCCGCGCTGGACCGGCCGCTCGGCGTACGTCCTGGCCGGCGTCAACCTGGTCTTCGTACCGTCCCTGTTCTTCGGCAACAACCCCGAGAACTTCTACGCGGCGAACGGCTGGGGCACCACCGCCATGATGGGCGCGATCCTCAGCTACTGGCTGCTCGCCCTGGGCATCTCCACCTACCGCAGCGCCGCCCGGCGTGCACCCGTCGCCTCACCGGCCCTGCAGCACTGACTCCGTTCGCACAGCAGATGGTCGTGGTGCCAGGCATGATGCCCGGCACCACGACTCGTTCTGGGCCCGAGCGTTCCCCACGCAGGCCACGCGGACATCCTCCGCGAACTCATCGACGGCACGACCGGCCGCTGACGCCTCCTTCAGACATCAGCGGTCCAACATCCCCTCCGGCGCCGCCTCGATGCGTTCGGTCAGGTGGCGAGAATGCCACCGTCCACCGCGACAAAGCTTCCGGTGGCGAAGGACGCTCGACTGCTGAGCAGCCAGAGGGCCGCCTGCGCGATCTCGTCGGGCTCAGCCATACGCTTCTGCACCTGCCGAGCGACGAACGCCTCTTCCAACTCCGGAACCGCCTCGATCGCACCGCTGATCATCTCGGTCCGAGTGGTCCCGACGACCAGCGCGTTGACGCGGATCCCGTGGGCTCCGTACTCGGCCGCCGCCGCTTTCGTCAGGCCGAGCACCGCATGCTTGGCCGCGACGTAAGGGGCGGGCGCTCCGGTGGCGATGACGGCGGCGCTGCTGGCGGTGTTCACGATGGCCCCGCCTCCGCCGGCGAGCATGACGGGGATCTGTTGGCGCAGGCAGTTCCAGGTGCCCCGCACATTGGTGTCCATCACCAAGTCGTAGTCCTCCTCGGCGAGTTCGTGCAGAGGGCGGATCTCCGATCCCGCGAAGCCGGCGTTGTTGAACGCCGCGTCCAGTGCCCCGAAGCGGTCCACGGCCACGGCGACCGCTCGCTTCACATCCTCGACGACCGCCACATCACCCACGTGGTAGGCGGCTTTGCCGCCGGCCGCCTCGATCTCCTCGACCAACCCCTTGAGCCGGTTCTCGCGTCGAGCCATCACCACCACCGCTGCCCCCTCCGCGGCAAAGAGCCGCGCGGCGGCCGCGCCGATACCGCTGGAGGCGCCGGTGACCAGAGCTGTCCTGCCTGCAAGCAGCCCACCCGACACATACTCATCAACAGTCATGAACCCAATTCCCCCTGAACACTTCGCCCGTACGGGCCTTCGACATCGACGAGCCACCACCGGAGCCGAGCACGTCCACCGGGGTCTCACCGGCCACGAGCTGTCGTTCGATGGCTATGGCTCCAGTGTGATGGAGTTGATCGGAATGAGGTTCGCGTTTCGAACACCGTCGAAACGTCCACGCGGCGGGCGCGCCGACCGGTAGGCGTCACATCAGGGGCACAGGCCGTTGTCGGAGTTGTAGTAGATGTCGACCGAGCCGCTCCAGGTCATGCAGACGCCGGGCTCGGGGAGGTGCTTGTACACCGGGCCGGCATAGGTGGTGTACGACCCGGAGTCCTTGGCCGGGGCGTTGCCGCTCGGCCAGGTGTCCAGGGTGACCTCCATGAACACGCGGGTACCGGCACTGCTGCGCACCGTGACGGCGCACATCTGCTCCGCCGCGGAGTTGTAGGTCACGTACGTGGTGCCGACGACCTTGGTCGGCGAGGACTGGACCGGCGTGGAGGCGACGACCTCATAACCCTGACCGCAGGCGCCGTTGTAGGCCCCGGAGGCGGCCGCAGCGGCGGGCGTGGTCGCTGCGAGCGTGCCGCCCAGAGCGAGGACGGCGAGGGTGGTGGCGGTGGCGGCCTTGTGGCGGATCAGCTTCATGTTCTTCTTCCCCCTGTGGTGGTGATCGGTGTGTGCGGCTCCCGTCCGGTGGTCAACCGGCCTTCGTTGCGCACGTGTTGTGAGACACGGGTCCCCCCACGTGGGTTGTGGGTCGTTGTGTCGCTGTTCTGCCACCGGTGTCACAAGGGTTGTTACGTCGACTCTGGGGTGTGTGCCCGTCCTGCAGGCGTCCCGTCGACACTCAGGGGGCGCGCCTTGCGCGCCGGCTTCCGGGCCACGGCCGGGCTTGAGTGAGTGTCAGGTCCATCATGCCTGTTCAGAGGCGTTTTCGGTAGGACGTAGCGCACGCCCGTTCGGTCTTGTTGCGGGTAGTGCCGTGCCCGCACAATCGTCGTCATCCACCCTCCGACCAACGTGTCGGCATCCGTCATCGGCTGCCGATGCGTTCGCCGTGCCGTCTCGCCGTGGGACGAGCACCGGTCGGGGGTGGCGGGACGAAGGGGATCGATGGATCAGGACATGGTTGTGCTGGCGAGGGTCAGGCTGCTCAGCGCCAACCGGCGGGTGGTGCGGGGTGCCGAGGGACTGTGGATCTACCGTCTTCTGACACAGGTCGACTCGGAGGCATACGGATCGAAGCTGGCGTACGTCCTGGTGGAGGAGAGCGGGTCACCCCTGGTGCGGGAGTTGCCTGAACGACGGCTGGCGCTGTTGGACGAGGCCGTGGAGGTGGCGAAGGCCTTGAGCGTGGAGAACCCCTTCCGGGCGAAGGTGCTGGAGAGGGCAATGGCCGCGCGGCAGCGGGAACTTGAGGCCGGCCCGGCGAGGCCGCACGTGTCTTGACCTCAGTGTGGGGCTCGGGCTTCGGCCAGGGCCCCACGCATTCGATGGCCGGCGCCGGGTGCATATGGCGCTCAGTGCTTAAGAACACCGCCTGGCTGAACCGTCCACCTCCTCCCGAAGGTCGGCCTGCCGGGCTTCCTTATGCTGGTGACGGGCCAGGTGATCACTGCGGACGTACCGGCCTTCCTATGGGTGCTCGACGCCCAGGACCAGAAACAGTGGGAGATGACCGTGCGCGTGCTGAGAGCGGCCGAGCGGCCGGCGGTGCCCTGGAAGAACGGGGGCGGGCTGACCCGTGAAGTCGCCTCGGCTCCCAGCCAGTCAGGGATGTCGGATTTTGTGTGGCGGGTCAGTCTCGCCGACGTGGCCGAGCCGGGTCCGTTCTCCCGCTTTGAAGGTGTCGACCGGATCATCACCCTGGTCGACGGTCCCGGCATGGTGCTGACGGTCGACGGCACCGAGCACACCGTGGCCGAGCCGTACGTCCCGTTCGCCTTCCCCGGAGAGGCCACGACCGACTGCCGGCTCCTCGGCGGTCAGCTCGTCGATTTCAACGTGATGGTCCGGCGTGGATGGGCCACCGCGCGCGTCGAGTTGGTACGTGATCAGGTGGCGATCTCAACTCCCGCGCCAGAGACGACCCTGCTCGTGATCGTCCTGGAGGGCGCTGCCGTTTTTGAGGCGTCCGGTCTGGACCTCGACCGCTTCGACGGAGCGCTGATCACCGACGAGGTCCAGGACGAGGTCCTCAAGGTGACCGGCGTCGCCGCGCTTGTCACCCTCATTGGCACGCCCGCGGGCAGATAGCTGAGGAACGGGGAAACCGTGGACGGACGGCGAGGGGCGGGCCCGCGGCCGCCGGAACGGCATGCCGCGGGCCGGAGAACGCGGATGTGTCAGCCCTTGGGTGAGGCGCCGGCGCTGATGATCGGCGTGAGGTCGAAGACGCTGACCACTTCGGTGATCCGACCGTCCTTGACGGTCAGATACTCCATGCCCCGGAAGTCCTTGATGAAGGGCAGATCGACGGTGTAGACGGTCGCCGCGTGAGCGTCGTCGCCGGCCAGTACGTCGGTCAACTGCCCACCGACGAGGCGGCCCACGAACGGGGCGAGAAACTCGCGATAGGCGGCCAAGCCCTCAATACGGCCGCCGGGCGCCTCGCATACGACATCCTCGGCGACGAAGCTCAACGCCTTCTCGGCGTCGCCGCCGAGCCAGGCGCGGACGTACTCGTCGGCGATGTCCCGGGCGGTTGCGGAGGTGGCAGTCATGGCGCTTGTTCCCTTCCTCGGCCCACCGTCGTCGCGGCCGTGCGAACGGACCGCACGACGGAGGGGCTCTCTCTTTCGGTGAGCGGATCGTGCGCGGTGCGCGACCCATGACTGCATCGTTGCGCCCGTATATGACATCTTCTGTCATATACGGAAGAGAGTTTTGGTGCCATGAAATCCGACCGTCTGCTGTCGATCCTGCTTCTGTTGCAGGCCCACGGGCAGCTGCCGTCCGCGGACCTCGCCGACCGCCTCGAGGTCTCGGTCCGCACGATCATGCGGGATGTGGAAGCCCTGTCCGCGGCGGGCGTGCCCGTCTACACCGTTCGCGGCCCGCAAGGTGGCATCGCTCTCGTACCGGGCTACCGCACCGATGTCACCGGTCTGACGGCGGACGAGTCCCGGGCCCTGTTCGTGCTGATGTCGGGCTCCGCGCACACCGACCTCGGCCTCGGACAGGCACTCGGCTCCGCCCTGCGCAAGGTCATGACCGCGCTGCCGGCCGCGCACCGGCCCGACGCCGACCTGATGAGCCGACGCATCATCATCGACCCCGTCCGCTGGCGCGGTGCACCTGGCCCGCGCAGTCCGGACGTCGGCCTCACCCCTTTCCAGCAGGCCGTCTTCACAGACCGCCGACTGCGGCTGCGCTACCGCCGCGGTCGGGACAACCGCGTCAGTGTCTACACCCTGGATCCCTACGGGCTCGTGAACAAGGCCGGAGTCTGGTACCTGGTCGCCGACCACAGAGGCGAACCCCGCCTCTTCCGCACCGACCGGGCACAGACAGCGACCGTGCTCAGCGCACCCGTCCAACGGCGTACGGACACCGAACTGGCCGATCTGTGGGAGGAGTTGCGCCAGAACATCGACGGCGTCCCCGCCCCCCTGGCCGTCACCGCCCGGGTCCGTGACGACACACTGGCGATGTTCCTGCGCGTGCACGACACCGACCTCGCGCCCTCCTGGGACATGCCGTCCAGCGCGGCCGACCCGGGCGAGGGATGGACCGAGGTCGAGCTGCGCTTCCGGTCGCTCCTCGCCGCCACCGCCCTCCTCGCGTTCGGGCCCGCCGTCGAGGTCATCGCGCCGGACGACCTACGGGAGCTCATGGCGCGAAGGGCCCGGGAGACAGCCGCGCTCTATCGCGCCGACGGATGACGACGCCCAACTGCCCTCTCCGCGCGGACGCCCCTTCGGTCGTTCGGCCGTTCGGTAGTTCGACGTCAGGGGACGAGCACGATACGCCCGGGCAGACCCCCCTCGGCCAGTCGTGCGTGCGCCTCGGCCGCGGAGATCAACGAATAGGTCACCGCGACACGGGCCCGCAGCACTCCCTGATCCGCTAGTTCGGACAGTTCGGCGAGCAGGCCACCGTCGGCCCGCACGCTCAGCGCACCGACGCGGATGCCACGCTCCGGCAGCGGTTCCTGGCCCGGCCACAGGCCGACGTAGACACCGCCGTCCTTGATCGTGGCGAGCGCATCCGGGCCCAGCCTCGCGGCATCGAGCACGCCGTCGAAGCCGGCCGCCGGCAGGGTCTGTCCACGGGCCAGGAAGTGGTCGGCGCCGCGGGAGACGAGAAAGTCCTCGAAAGCGGCCGAGTCGAGGGCAGTGACCTTCAGCCCCTGCCGGTGGGCGAGTTCGACCGTGTGGGCTCCGACTCCTCCTGCCGCTCCGGTGACCAGCAGGGTCTGTCCGGCGGTCAGGGAAAGCAGCTCCAGCGCCTGCGCGGCAGTGGTCGCGTTGAGCGGGAGTGTCGCCGCGTGCACATCGTCGAGGGACGTGGGGGAGGGCGCGAGGATGTCGCCGTCCAGCACGACGTAGTCGGCGTGCGTGCCGAGCGGCTTGCGGTGGCCTGTGGCCAGGGCGATGACGCGGTCACCGGACGACCAGGACGCGCCGGGCCCGACGGCGTCGACGATTCCCGCCACATCGAAGCCGAGGCCGATGCGCTCCTCGCTGCCGAAGACACCCGCTCGCATGGCCGCGTCCACGGGGTTCAGCGCGGCCGCCTTCACCCTGATCCGCACTTGTCCCGGTCCCGGCTCAGGTGTCGGGTGCTCGGTGACCTCCACGGCATCGGGCCCGCCGAAACGGGTGACGGTGACGGCACGCATACGCATGGTCTTCCTCCAGAAGGGAGTTGGGGGGTTGTAAGGCGTCGGGCCTCGGCTGTCGGCAGGGCCCGCCCGACGCAGGACGCCACGGACCCTCGTATGGGATCTGGCCCTCCTGCCGAAGGACCAGGAACCGCCGGTCGGGGAGACGCCCGTGGATACTGCGCTCGCACCTTGTGACGTGGCTTCTTACGTTTGGTGCGCAACCCCACTATGGGTCAGCATTGGAGGGCCTACAAAAGGCACACAAGTGTGCGCAACAGGAAGGGCGGGTGCGTCATGCAGGACGGCGCGACGGAGGATCGGGCAGCCGTACTGGCCGGGCCCTGTGGCCGCTGGCCCATGGAGAAGGGCGAGGGCATCCGCCACATCCTGGACCGTGCCGGCGACAAATGGACCGTGCTGGTGATCGGCACACTGGAGCACGGGCCCGTGCGCTACACCGACCTCCAGCGCTCGATTCCCGGCATTTCCCAGCGCATGCTCACGCACACCCTGCGCCAGTTGCAACGCGATGGTCTCGTCACGCGAAACGCCTACCCGGAGGTGCCGCCGCGCGTGGAGTACACGCTCACCGACCTGGGCGCGACCCTGCTCGACGCGGTCACCGTCCTGATCGACTGGGCCGGCACCCACCACGACGAGATCCGTGCGAACCGCTCCACCTTCGACGAGGCCGCGTCCGCCCCCTGACGGCCGCGGCGCAGTCCTGTACCCGTACGACTGCACGCCCCCGGCCTCGCGATCGCGGGGGCTACCATCACTCAAATGCCCGGTCTCCTGGCGAGTGATCCGACGGGCATCGGGGAGTGTCTGATGCTTGTTCGCACGTCGACGATCGAAACCGTGCCGCAGGACGAGGTGACGGTATCGACGTATCGCTTCGCCGAACTCGGTCCCATCCATATCGGTGAGGTCGACTTCGGCGACGAGCTGAGACTGGAGACCGAGGACGTCGGCACGGGCTTCTACGTGCACGTGCCCATCACGGGGCGGTTCGAGTCACGTCACCGGGGTGTGGACCTGACCGTGAGCCGCCTGGGCTCGGCGCTGTACCGACCGGGCGGTGGCGCGGTCTCCGCCCGTTGGCCCGCCGGGTACCGCGGGCTGTGCGTCCGCATCGACATGCCCGCGGTGGAGACCATGCTGGCCCGGCTGGTCGGCGACCGTACCTCCCGCCGTGTCAGCTTCGACCCGGTGATGAACTACGCCGAGGGGTTCGGACGCAACTGGGCCGAACTGCTGGTGTCCGTCAACCGGCAGATCACCGCTCCGGGCAGTCTGCTGGCGCAGCCGTTGGTGGCCGGGCCCCTTGCGGACAGCATCGTGAACGGATTCCTCCTGGCGGCGACACACTCCCACCCCGAAGCGCTCGGCGGGCCCGTCACCCGTACCCGGCCCGCGTCGGTCCGCACGGCCATCGACATCATCGAGTCGGACCCGCAGGCACCGCTGACGCTGTCGCTCCTCGCGGACCGTTGCGGGGTCGGTCCGCGAACCCTGCAGAAGGCGTTCCAGGCGCATCTGGAGATGTCACCGATGGAGTACGTGCGTGACGTCCGGCTGCGTCGGGCGCACGAGGAGCTCCGTGGGGCCGACCCGGCCACGGATTCGGTCGCCGCCGTCGCGCGCCGCTGGGGCTTCGCTCATCTGGGGAGATTCGCCGCGGCGCACGAAGCGAAATTCGGTCAGAAGCCGCTGCATACGCTCCGTGGATAACCCGGTTCGCGTGCCGGACATTTTCTTTGTCGACGCAAGTGCCGTTGCTAGATTCCGAGTTGCCAAGTCCTTCCGGCAACCTCTGGGAATGCAAACATGAGCAACGAACCGCTTGCCGACGTGCGTGACATGTACATGGCCCACACGATGTTCCGTCGCGAGTTCGGACTCGCCCCGGCACTCATCCGTGATGTGGCCGACAACGATGTCACACGTGCCGCCGTCGTCGCCGATCACCTGCAGATCGTCGACAACGGCCTCCATCACCACCACAGCGCCGAGGACAAACACCTGTGGCCGCGACTGCTGGAGCGGGATGCGGCGAACGCCGAGTCCGTCGCGCAGCTGATGGAGGAACAGCACGCACACATCGACAAGGTCCTGGACGAGGTCCGCGCCGGGCTGGCGAACTGGCGCGGCACCGCGGACCCCGCGCAGCGCGAGACCCTCGCCGCGTCGATGACCCGCCTTTCCGGCCTCCTTGAGGAACACCTCGCGGCGGAGGAGGACCAGGCCGTACCGCTGCTCGCCCAACACATCACCGCTGCCGAGTGGGGGCAGATGCTGGCCGACGGCGCGGGGGACATCGAGCCGGAACAGGCCCCGCTGATCTTCGGGATGATGGCCTACGAGGCGGACCCGGACACCGTCCGCGACATCATCGCCCAGATGCCGCCCGAGGTCAGCGGCATCATCGGCGGTCTGGCCACGGAGGCCTACGCGGCCCACGCGCGGCGGGTCTACGGCACTGCCACGCCGGCCCGCATCGGTGCGCGCGGCGAGGTGAGCCGATGAGCACCCGCGCAGTGCGGTTCGGCGCCCTGCTCGAGCCGAGCCCGGACCGTCCGCAGGACGTCGTGGAACTGGCCGAACTGATGGAACGGCTCGACTACGACGTCGTCACGCTGTCCGACCACCCGTACTGGCCCGAACGGCTCGACACCCTCGCCCTGCTGACCGCCATGGCCGTCAGGACCGAGCGCATCACGGTCATGTCCAACCTCCTGAACCTTCCGCTGCGTCCGCCTCCGGTGCTCGCCCGCACCGCCGCGACCATCGACATCCTCAGCGGCGGCCGATTCGAACTCGGCCTGGGCACCGGCGCCCAGCAGATGTGGGGATCCATTGCCGCCGAGGGCGGGCCGACGCGCACCGCGGGGGAGTCCATCGAGGCGCTGGAGGAGGCGACCCAGCTCATCCGCGCGCTGTGGACGTCCAAGACGGACGTCGCCTTCGCCGGCAAGCACTACCGGCTGGACAACGCGAAGCCGGGGCCCGAGCCGTTGCACGAGATCGACATCTGGTTCGGTGCCTACCAGCCGCGGATGCTGCGGGTGGTGGGGACGATCGGCGACGGCTGGATCCCGAGTTCCCCGTTCCTCCCGCAGGCCGCGCTGCCGGACGCCAACCGGATCATCGACGAGGTGGCGGTCGCCGCGGGCCGCTCACCGCAGGACATAGGTCGCGGCTACAACATCGAGGGCACCTTCGGCACCGGCTCCGGCTTCCTCGAAGGCCCCGCCGCGGTGTGGGCCGAGCAACTGGCCGAGCTGGTCCTGAACAAGCAGGCGGACACTTTCTTCCTCTACCGTGCGGCCTCGGCCGACTTCCTCCGCCGGTTCGCGGCGGAGGTCGCGCCTGCGGTCCGCGAACTCGTAGCCGCCGCCTGACAGTTGCGCGTGTGGGGCGCAGATCGGGCACGAAGGAGGCGACACGTCGACGCCGGGTCTCCGCCCTGGTTCACTGGGCGGAGACCTTGTGGACGGTGGTGTCGTCGGGGTCCAGCCGGCGCCCGTCCGCGGCCAGCACCTCCAGTGTGCGCAGCCGCTGTCCCTGCCGGCGGTCGACCAACTGTGAGTGCGGCTCGTCGAGGGCGAAGAAGTTCTGCTCGCCCCACTGTCGTAGCGCCACGATCACGGGGAAGAGCGCCTTGCCCTTCGGCGTCAGTACGTACTCGTGGTACGCGCTGCCGTCCGAGGCGGGGACGGATTCCAGGACACCGCCGGCGACCAGGCTGCGCAGACGCGCGGTGAGGATGTTCTTCGCCACGCCGAGGCTGCGCTGGAACTCCCCGAAGCGCCGGCTTCCGTCAAAGGCGTCCCGCACGATCAGCAGGGACCACCAGTCGCCGATCGCGTCCACCGACCGCGCGACGGGACATTCGCTGTCGTCGAAGCGCGTCCTGCTCACCACGGCGTACCTCGCATTCCAAGTTGGTTGCAAGATGCTACCAGGAAGGTCTACGGTCCTCACTGGTAGCAAGTTGAAACCAGACGTGGGGGACTGTCGATGCCCGAGAACGCTGAGGCTGCGACGCGGCGGACTCAGGCCACAACCAGGGAGGACGCCACCTCCGTACTGTCCCGTCGCATGGTCGCTCTGTTCGCCGTCGCATGCGGGGCCGCCGTCGCCAACGTCTACTTCTCCCAGCCCCTCCTGGTGACCATCGGCCACGACCTCGACCTCAGCCCGGCACTCGTCGGCAGCGTGGTGACTCTCACTCACGTCGGATACGGACTCGGACTCTTCTTCCTCGTACCACTGGGCGACGTGGCCGACCGCAGGCGCCTCGTCGTGGCCCAGTTGCTGCTCCTGGTGGTGGCGTTGGCCGTGGTGGCCATCGCTCATACGGCGACGATCCTGCTCGTGGGCATGGCTGCGATGGGACTCCTCGCGACGGTGACCCAGACACTGGTGGCCTTCGCGGCATCACTGGCAACTCCCGCCCAGCGCGGACGAGTTGTCGGTCTGGTCACCGGCGGAGTGGTCATCGGAATCCTGCTCGCCCGCACCGCATCCGGCCTCTTGGCAGACCTGGCGGGCTGGCGCTCCGTCTACGTCGCCTCGGCAGCGCTCACCGCTCTGCTCGCCCTGCTCCTGTACCGAGTACTGCCGCGCCAGGGCGACACTCCGCCGACAACCACAGCGCTGCGCTACGGGCAACTCCTGCGCTCCACCGTCACCCTGTTCGTACGAGAACCGCTCCTTCGCCTCCGGGCCCTGTTCGGTCTGCTGATCTTCGCCGCCTTCAGCACCCTGTGGAGCAGCGTCGCGCTGCCGCTCAGCGAAGCGCCGTACTTCCTTTCCCACAGCGCGATCGGGGCGCTGGGGCTGGTCGGTGTCGCGGGCGCCCTGGCCGCGACCGTGGCGGGCCGCCTCAACGACCGCGGACTCTCCCGCCGGACCACCGGAATCGCCCTGTCACTGCTCGCCGCCTCATGGATCCCCCTGGCCCTCACCCGCAACTCGCCCTGGGCCCTGGTCATCGGGGTGATCCTTCTCGACCTCGCCGTGCAGGCGGTCCACGTCACCAACCAGACCCTGCTCTACGCGCTGCACCCGGACGCGGGCAGCCGACTGATCGGCGGGTACATGGTCTTCTACTCCGTCGGCAGCGCTACCGGTGCCATCGCCGCGACCTCGCTCTACACGGTGGCAGGCTGGGGCGCTGTATGCGCACTGGGTGCCGGGTTCAGCTGCCTCGGGCTCGCCCTGTGGGCGTTCACGCGACACATCCCGGACCCGACCGGGAAAACCACTCCGCGCGGCGAAGAACGACACTCCACGGTGTGAGCGATGCTCCAAGCGCCCTTGACGGGCGGGCGCGACCATGGCGACTCGGCTGGAACTTGCCGTGCTTGCCTTGAGAGGCCTCGCCATCCGTGGACCCATCACACACACGCGGTTGCACGCGAAGTGCGCCAACGCGGCACTGCGGGAGGGGAGTTGGACCGGACGCGGTGGCACGTAGGGAGGGTGCATGGCTCCGGGTGAGAGCGGAATCGACTGTGCGTTGTGCGCGCTGATGATCTAGGGTCGCGCTGTTCTCTGGGGAGGGGATGTGCGCATGGTGCGTGGGGGTCGGTGGGCTGTGCTTGGGGCGGCCGTGGTGCTGATGGTGGCGGGGTGCGGGCATCGTGCGGCCGAGGCCAAGCCCAGGTTCGAGAGCGCGGACGAACTGCCTGAGTCGCTCCACAAGGACGGGAGCACCATCCTGGTGGGCGATCCGGACGCGCAGGTGACGGTGCGCCTGTATGAGGATCCGCGCTGTCCGTACTGCGAGGAGTTCGAGACCACCGGGGGCTCGCCGGGGCTGCGGGAGGCGATGCTGGACCGCCGGGCGAGAACCGAGTACACCCTGGCGTCTTTCCTGGACGATCGAGTCGGGGGCAGCGGGTCGAAGAAGGCGGTCAACGCCCTGCGTGCGGCCCTAGACGAGGGCAAGTTCGTGGAGTACCACGAGGTGCTCTACGCGAACCAGCCGGAGGAGAGCGTCGACGGTTACACCGACGCCTATCTGCTGGAGTTGGCCGGGGAGGTGGACGGCCTGCGCGGTCCGGAGTTCGACGCGGCTGTGAAGGGCATGAAGTACCGCTCCTTCGTGACGGCCTCCGAGCGAGCGTACGAACGAGCCGGGGGATCCGAGGAGCCAGAAGGACCGGGAACGCCCACCGCTGAGATCAACGGCAAGCGGATCCCGCTGGAGTACAACGGCCTCCTTGGCGGCGGTGTCTTTGCCAGACTGCTGCAGCAGATCCATGACGACCCCGGTGAGTGGGAACAGACCACCTTCTGACCCACTGCCTCGACTGGCCGGAATGCCGTCAGCGCGTGCCGCCGGGCTCTCTGGGCCCAGGGTGTGGCCCCCACAGTTGGGGCGGCGTCGATGTCCTAGCCGGCCGCCCGCCCCGTACGCCCGGTGCCGGCGTGCCTGCTTGGCTGGCCGCGTACGAACCCGGTCCACTCGGCAGCCCCTGGGATCGGCCGTCTAGGCTGGCGCGATGACTGATGAGCAGGAGCGGGTGCAGCCGTCGGGAGTGTGGGCCACGGCGGTGGGGGTGGCCAGAGTGCGGGCGCTGGAGACCGAGCGGGAGGACGCGCTGTTCCGCGACCCGCTGGCCCATGCCTTCGCCACCGCCGGTGGCTTGGGGCCCTCCTCCTCGCCGCAACTGCCGGGTGACGAGGCCGCACGACGCCGTCGGCTGGCCGTGGCGTTCTCCATCGTCATCAGGACGAAGTTCCTCGACGACCTGTTGCAGCAGGCCTGCGCTTCCGGGGTCCGCCAGGTGGTGCTGCTCGGCGCCGGCATGGACAGCCGGGCCTTCCGGATGGACTGGCCCGAAGGCACCCGGCTGTTCGAGGTCGACACCGCCGTGCCGCTGGACTTCAAGGCCTCGGTGCTGCGCCAGGAGCGGGCCGTCGCACGCTGCGAGCGGATCACCGTCGCGGTGGATCTGCGTGAGGACTGGCCGGGCGCGCTGGCCACCGCAGGGCACGACCCGACCGTACCGACCGTGTGGATCGCCGAAGGACTCCTGATCTATCTGCCCGAGGACGCGGTGGAGTTGTTGCTGGCGCGGATCAGCGCACAGTCGGCGGTGGGCAGTTGGATGGGGCTGACGTTGGGCTCGCGCGGTGTGATCGAGCGCTTCGGTGCGGACGCCGAGGCGGGATCGGCGGCGTCGATGTGGGTCTCGGAGATGCCCGACGACCCGGTGGGTTGGCTGGCCGGGCACGGCTGGAAGGCCGACAGCCACACCCTGCGCGAGCGTGCTGCCGCCTACGGCCGCCCGATCAACACCCCTCCGCAGCACGAGGAGGGGCCCGGCGGACTGATCTCGGCGGTCCGCCGGTAGAGCACCTCCCGGGTCCCTGGACGATCGTGGAGTGAGCCTGTCGTCAGGGCCTGCAGTGCCAACACCCCAGCCTTGTACGGGAGTTTCGCTTCCCCGCCGGGCTCCTCCGGGAGCGGGTCGGCTAGGGGATCGGACACATGGGGCTGGTCGTGGGGGTAGTCAGTGCGGGTGGCGTTGGGCAGTGACGATCCAAGCTCGTGAGTCGAAGTACACCCCGCTGTCGGTCTGGTGGGCGTCGACCATGGTGCGTAGTCGTGTGAGGGCGTGATCGGCCGCCGCAGGGTCGAGGCCGCTGAGGAGGTCCTTGACTTCCCAGAGGCGGAGCACTGCATCAAGGGCGGTGGCGCTGTCCGGGCCGTAATAGACGGGCTCGTGGACGTCGGTGAAGGTGAAGTCCGTGAAGCCGGCCGCAGCCAGGATGTCTTCGGTGACGGCCGGGTCGGCGAGTGAGAACGCGTCGGGGCCGTGGGATGCGGCCGGTACTGCGGTGAGGGATTGGCGGATCGCGGTCGCCCACTCATTACGGTCACGTTCCCGCCAGACCAGCATCACCAGGCGTGCCGCGGGGCGCAGGGCGCGCCCGATGTTGGTGAACGCGGCGACCGGGTCGGTGAAGAACATGGTCCCGAACCTGCTGATACAGAGGTCGAAAGGCGGTGGCGGGAAGCGGTGAACCTGGGCGTCCGCGTGCTGGTAGGAGACGTTGGCCAACCCCTGGTCGGCACTGAGCCGGCGGGCCCGTTCGAGCATGGGCACAGACACGTCGACGCCAACCGCGCTTCCGTCGACGGCTGCGTGGGCGGCCTCGCGAGTGGACTGGCCTGTGCCGCAGCCGATGTCGAGTACACGGTCGTGGGAGCCGACGCGGGCAGCGGCGCGGAAGAGCTCGTTGTGCAGGCGCAGTTCCGCGTCGTAGTCGAACAGGTTTGACATGACCGTCACTGGATCCTCTCGACATCGACTGCGGCCGGGCCATCGCGCCGGACGCCTCGGACATGATTCAGGAACCCAGTGTTGGGCGCGAGCTCGGCCGACCACCAGGGGGATCGCCGGTTGGGTCGCGGCGGGGCGGCGAGCGCGTTGTTGACGGTTCAGTGACGGACGGGGGCTCCAGCGAAGGTGTCGTCCGTGCGTGTTTCGGTCAGGGGTGCCTGTGGCGTTCCTCCGCGGTGCGCTCTGCAGTCTCGATGAGTTGCGCTGCTCGACGGCGGACCGCTTGGCAGACCTCGTCGGATGCGTCCAGGTGGAGCGGTGTCGGCAGACGGAACAGCGCCTCCGCGAGGCTGTCGGGGGTGGTCCCGCCGATGGTGACGTACGTGGCGTCCGGACCGTCGGCCCGGCAACTGCCCATGTTCGGCGGAACCAGCCGGCGGGCCTGCGCCAAGGGCAGGGCGATGCGCGCGGTCGCGTAGTACGGGTACTCGCTCACCAGCATCTTCGCCACCATGGCCGCGGCGTCCGGCCGGTCGTCCAGCTCGACGGTCACGCCCGTCGTATGAGCGGCGACGACTCGGTCCGCGCGGAACGTCCGCCATTGCTGTTTGGCGATGTCGAAAGCGACCAGGTACCAGCGGTTCGGGCTGCGTACCAGCCGATGGGGATCGACGTGCCGCCGGGTCTCGGTGCCTCGGGTGTCGCGGTAGGTGAGCGTGAGCCGTTCCCCGCGGTGGCAGGCGGCCGCGAGGTCGAACAGAAGGGGGACGGCGACTGGGCTGCGCTCGGCCTGGATGATGTCGACGGAGCTGCTGTCCATGGCGTCGAGTCGTTCGATGACCCGCGCCGGCAGCAGATGCCTGAGCTTGAGCAGCGCGGAGACGGCGGCGGGGTCGTCGCCCGGGGCCTCGCGCAGCGCGGCGAAGACCGCGAGAGCTTCCTCGTCGTCGAGTGTCAGGGGCACCGTCTGTTTACCGGGGCCCAGCCGGTAGCCGCCGTACGGGCCGCCTTCCGAGTCGATGCCGTATCCCGCTTCGCGCAGGCGGGCGATGTCGCGGCGCACGGTCCGGTCGGTGACGTCCAGCCGTTGGGCCAGTTCGGCGTTGGTCCACGAGGGCCGGCTGGACAGCACCGCGAGCATGCGCAGCAGGCGGGCTGAGGTCGCAGTCACATTTCCGATCCTAGGCACGGGACCAGGACCAATCCTGTCCTGGTCCCTCGCTACCTTCTAGATGTCTCGGGCACTTTAGAGAGGAAATGAGACATGATCGACCATATTTTCCTGAACGTGAGCGACATGGACCGCTCCGTCGAGTTCTACAACCAGGCGCTGAAGCCGTTCGGCATGACCAAGCTGATCGACTTCGACGGCTCGCCCGCCCCGGAGTGGGTCGGCGACCTCAAGGGGTTCGGCACCGGCATGGCGTTTCCGCTCTGGCTGCGCGAAGGCGCCACCACGGCAGGTACCCACGTCGGCTTCACCGCACCTTCGAAGGAGGTGGTCGACGCGGCGTACGAGGCGGCCATCGAGGCCGGCGCCACAGACAACGGCGCACCGGGGGACCGCCCCTACTTCGCCCCCGGGTACTACGCGGCCAACGTCCTCGACCCCGACGGGTACAGCCTGGAGTTCACGTACCACGGGCAGCCCTGACCTGGAGCTTCTCGCGGGCCCTAGGATGGCGATGGACTGGTTCGCCCTGCATCACAGCGACGGCAGGCGACTCGCCTGCCGTCGCTCGGCCGTCCTCCGCGGCGTCAGGGTCCAGCGGTGGCCAGTGACGGATCCAGGCTTGCGAAGGCCTAGCAGCTCGGTCTGACGTCTATCGATCGCCGCTTGCGGCCGACTCTGCTACCTGCTTGAGAAGGCTGACTGCCTCGGCAGGCGAGAGTTTTTCGCGAACTCCAGTACCGCTGCTTGTTGATGGGAAGGGGCTGAAGATCATCGGTCCAGGACTGTCGGGCGGATCATCTTGAGTGAAGAGGAGTGTCACCAGGGGGAGAGCTGTCACCTCGGTGCGGTGAATCTTCCTGGAGGGGATGCGATACACCTGCCCTGCTTTTACGTGGCGACGGCTACGCTCGCGAAGATCGTAACGTCGCGCGGGAGTAAACGTATTTACTGGCCCGTAGTTGACCCTCGTGCCTTGATGGCTCCCCGCGTCATCTGGGACGGCTTCCAGTGATACGTCCGTCAACTCGCCCAGAAGTACTGCGCTTGTGAGGTTCCAGGCATGATCGTGAACAAACCCCAGGTTGTCTACGTCAGGAACGAAATCATTCCAAATATGGAGCCTTACGCGTTGCCCCTCGCGAAGATAAACAAGAGAGGACAACTCCGCATGGATGAAACCGAGCGGATGGCGCGAGACGTCGATTTCTTCGATCTTGGCGCTGATGTAATTCAGCAATTCTGGTGCATCGATGGAAGTGATGTCGTCATCGGCGGTGGACTGTACGGAGATTACCGCTTCGTTGAGCGGGTTCAAGATCATTCGGTTCGCCCCTGAAAAGCAAGTTCAGCAATCCTTGCAAAATTCAATCCAGCATTGCTCGTTTGGTTGTCGAGCAGGTTTCTGGTTGGCCTGCCAGTGACGGCGACCTTGACCTGATTGAGTGCGTCCTCGACATGCCCTGCCTCCACGCTGCGCCAATCCCGCGGAAATGAGCTGTCTGTTCGGGGCAGGATTACTCGAGGGGCCCCTTCGCGGGTCTGTTTAATCTCGTCAAGAATGGATAGATAGTACCATCCGCCGCTTGGGGCTCGCAGTCCAGGACTTTCAGGATCCGCCACAGTGGTAATCAACGCGTGGTCACTGGCGTCGTATCGAAGTGGACTGTAGAAAGACAGCAGTGAAATGCGCGGGTTCAGGCGCGTATGCTTCTTGTACCAAGCTGCGGCGTAGATGTTCGCCAAGAGCTCATTGCGTACCTCGGAAGAGTCCTCCCTCGGTGTGCGTTGTCGTGAACGCATTCGATATTCCGAGTATCGTGCACAAAGGTTCATGTCTCGCGGGTCGATGATCTGCATGAAGTAGTCTACTTCGTAAACTGTTATTGCTGAAAGTTTGGGTAGCACTGTGCTTCGCTGCCAGTTCCCGAGACCTCCCCTGAAGTGCCAGTAGGATGCGGTCTGTAGTGCTTCATCCAGGAACTTTCGAATTTCATGAGAGGGGAGCTCGGCTGCCTGCGATCCCGGGCCGAGTAATTTCACACGTTCAGTTAGCGTAAACAATCTATCCTTGATCTCCCGGCGGTCGTCCTCCTGCTTTTTCCTCACTGCGGGGAGAGTGATGATGAGGGCGCTTAGGAGTAGAATAGCTGTACGCGAAAGAAAATCCTCGCTGACGGAGAGCAGGCCGAAAAGATCTACGACCGTAACTCCCGCGACTACTGCGGCGGCGCCGACCGTGGCGATTTCGCCAGGGTTCTTCTTCGCGTATTCGTACGCGTTTCCGATTCGACCCATGGAGTTATTCTTTCAGCTGCGCCCCGCACGGGGCAAGGCCCGCCGCTCCTATCTGTTTCGATGTCCTGGCGGGCGTCACCATCACTACGGTCGTAGCGCACCCGTCGCACGCTCGTTCAGCGGCGAGACGGAGTCGCTTTGCTGAGGTCGAAACCGACCGCGTTCCAATTTGTTCTCCCTCCCCGACGGTTGTTGACTGGAGGGCAGTGTGGCCTAAAGGCCGTCCCGTAGCCGCTGGTCACGAGTGGGACGATCTTGGTGTGGCTGGTGTGGTCACGGCGTCTGATCCGTCTTGGATAGCCGCGTTCACGGGACTGTCCCCTCGGTCCTTCGGCGCGTTGGTCAGGGCGCTGCGTCGAGAGGAAGCGGGTGTGTCTCGCCGGGGGCGGCCCTGGTCACTGTCGCTGGGTACCGCGTGCTGCTCGTAGTCGCGTACTGGCGCACCAACCTGACGCTGCGGCAGTCAGCCCCGCTGTTCGGAGTGTCGAAGTCGGCGGCCGCTCGGATCGTCCGCTGTACCGGCCCGCGGCTCGCGCTCAACCAGCGCCAGCGCTTCCGCGGGGGCGCCGTTTCGTGGACGGCACCTTGGTGCCCACCCGTGACCGCGCCATTGCCCAGCAGTCCAAGAATTACCGCTACTCCACCAATCACCAGGTCGTGCTCGACGCGGACAGCAGCTTGGTTGTCGCCGTCGGCCGGCCGGTGCCCGGCAACCGCAACGACTGCAATGCAAGGAAGAATCAGGCGCGAAGGCCATGTTCGGCCGGGTCACCACCATCGCTGACGGCGGTTGCCGCGGCTTGGGGCTGAGCATCCCGCATTGGCGTGCTCCAGGTGAGGAACTTGCGGCGTGGAAGCAGCAGCACAACGTCTCGCTCGGCCGTGTCCGTGCTCGCGTCGAGCACGCCGTCGCGCGGATGAAGACCTGGAAGATCCTCCGCGATTGCCGACTGAAAGGCGAAGGTGTCACCACGCGATGCTCGGCATTGCCCATCTGTACAACCTTGCGCGCCACGCGTGACCGCACTCACCGAAGCAATTGCCCGTTCACGATTCGGTGCACAGGAGCTGGACCAGGCCGACAGCTGGTGGCCGGCTCGTCCGCCAGCACCAGTGCCTGCGCACCATTCTCGCCAACGGTGATCACACCGGCCAGATCGTCCACCGCGCAGGCCCGGTCATAGTCGTCTGCAGCACTGGCATCTCCCGCCATGACTCCGGTCTCTGTGCATCCACGCCATGCAGCCAGAGCGGAGACGGGGATGACGATCAAAGGCCCGCCCATCGACTCCACCCAGACGGGAGAGGTGCGGGACGCATCGGCTGCGGTGGACGAAGAGGCGCTCATGCCGTCAGTGTGCCTTCGCCCACTGACAACGCCCGCGCAGCTCAATGGCGCCCAGCACAGGGAACAGCTCGGCGCTTGCCGCAATCAGCGGTTACAGGACAGCCTTTAAGCTTGTCGTTTATCCAGTTCGACGCGGTTTTGTGCTGACCTTGTGGTGGCCGGGACGGCTGAACGCTTCACCAGTGGCGAGCACTCTGCCCGCGTCATGACGGGTGGTCAGGCGGCGGTTCTTCGAACCCAGTGGCCGACCTGGCTCGGGCTTGGACGGCTTCGGCGCACCGGCTGGGGAACCGGTCCTCGCGCGAAGGTTTCTGAACCCCCTGCGGACGCGGGCTGGTGTCAGTTTGTTCGGCTCGGCAGGCATCTCCCAGGGCCGCCGCAGATCGGTGGCCAGCGGGCCAGCCGGAGCTGGGCATGGGCGACGATCACCAGCCATGTCCATCGATCGGCCGCTTCCGAGCTGCGAAGCCGGGGCTTCGTCCCCCCCCGAGCGTCTGCTTGAACAGGCGGAACGTGTGCTCAATGTCGAAGCGACGCAGGAACGACTGCCAGCTGCGGTCGACATTTACCCCGCTGGCGTCGGCGCCGGTGCCCGACCACCACAACCAGACCGGCTTGTTCACCGCACCGTTGGGCAGCCGCTCCACGACCAGGCGGATGACGGTGCCCTCGATGATGGGCAGCGGGCGGTCGTAGTCGATCCAAGCCGCCCGGCGGGTGAGTCGCGGGTGCAGCCGATCCCATGCTTACGCGGTCGCGTCCCCATAGAGCCGGGTGCCCGTGGTCGTCACGGCCTGGTCGGCTTCCCATGCGCTGGGGATCGCCGAAGACGAACTCGCCTCCGTGCTTGGGCGGCCGACCGCCCTTGGGGTCGTAGACCCGCAGCGGTGTCGGCCGTCGCATCACGCGGTCGGATCGGAGCCGGCCGAGGATTTCGACGGGCAGTCCGTCCAGCAGGTGGGCGATGCGCGGGGCGGTGTATCCGGCGTCCAGTACGACCAGGACCTGCGGATCGCCCGGTTTCCACTCGCCCGCGGCGACGAGTCGCTCGACGACTTCGTGCATCTGCACCGTGGTCATGATGGAGTACGGCCAGCCGGGCACCATCTGGTGTTTGCCCCCACCCCGGCCGAATGTGTGGCAAAAGGACCTGTCAGCCCAGGTGTTGGCGCCCGGCCGCAGCCGCGGCGAGACATCCGCAGCCAACACCAGCCAGCCATCCGCCACCGTCGGCAATGGCAGCCCGGCCAACGCCCGACGCAGCTGGCACACATCATCCGCCCCTGGTTGAGCCCGTCGTATAGAGCTCCGTGTCCGCGGTGGTGTTCAGGCGCGAGCGCGAGGTCGACCAGCGTCCGCACCGGCCCGTCCGTGCACAGCAATGCGTCGCACAACTCGGACAACGCGTCGCCCCGCGCGGTCATGCACGCGTATAACTCCGACCGGAAGTGTGTCACTTCCGCAAACGCGTCCCGCAAGGCACCAAGCCTACGAGCATGGCCTTCGCGCTGTTCCTCTGCCTCTGTGACGGAGCGCAGGATCAGACGAAGGCCGCGAACGCGTCCACTGGACTGCGAAGCATCGATCAAGTTCTCGTCGGCCTGAACGCAGTGCCGAACCGCCCCAAACACCATTGTTCTTAACTTTCAACGTTATCATGATCGTGAAATGAGCAGCGACAGAGCGAACGACATCCACCAATGGGGACGATCTCTGTTCGAGCGGCAGCAGCACCCAGTGACATGGGCTGGCCACGTCCTTGAGGCAGCATCACTGAGTCTGGGGAGGACTCCTGAGGTCGAAGCAGCTCTGGAGATGGCCGCTGACCAAACGCAGTGGAGTCGTGGCCGCGAATTGTTCGATCGCGTTCGCCTGAGCAGTCTGGGCGGCGAAGACCGACTGGCGGAACATCTGGTCTTCCGACTCGCTGAACTGGTAGGCAAGCTCGCACACAACGTTGCCGGGCCCTATCCGCACTTCGACCATCACGCCGGCTGGCAAATCGGGCCCATTGCATATCGCCTGGCCAGCGAAGTGCAAGATCCGGCACTCCAGGACCGGCTCGCTTCCGCACTGGGAGGCTGGCCAGCGACAGGCCCCGGGACCGCACCGTGACCGGCCTGCGAGGTTAAACGACAAGTTTAGCGAGAAGACTGTCCCACAAAGTGGTGGATACCAGTGGTCTACCGCCGTTCGTCATGGTCACCCCGTCTACATGACCGATGGCGGCTTCCGCGCTTCGCAGGCCTGCCAGCCTCAGCGGCCGCTCACAGGTGGTCGTCCAGGAGCTTCCGTACCTCGGCGATGGTCATGGTCCCTGTGCCGTGCGCCACCGCCTCGCCCTCCTTGAGCAGGACGTAGGACGGAGCTCCGGTGATCCCGTATCGCTCGGTCGCGGCCGGACAGCGCGTGATGTCGGTGCGCACGGCCGTCACGCGGCCCGTGTACTCGTCGGCGACGTCACCCACGACGAGGTCCATCACCCGGCAGGGCTCGACTGCCTTGGGCCATGTCCCGGTGAAGTATGCGAGGACCGGAACTCTGCTCATCCCGAGGATGAAATTGAACTCCGCGTCCTCACGGGGTCGGTGAACCCGCTTCGTCATGGAAGCTCCTGACCTCACGTTCCGTCATTCCGTCCCCATCATCCCCTGCGCGGTGTGCCGGGCCGGCCCGGTCGGTCGTCCTGGACCGCTCGCGGACCCGGGCGTGGACGGTCGAAGTTCGCGTCAACTGACGCGTAGACCGACCGCCAGCGTCAGTTCAAGGACCCGCTGTGGCGATGCGAGATCCGGGAACAGCTCCCGCAGTTGCGACATCCGGTACCGGACGGTCTGGGGATGGACGAACAACGCCGCCGCCACCTCGTCCCGTCTGCCCTGGTGCAGCAGCCACGCCCGCAACGTCTCCTCCAGCCGCTGCGCGGTCGCGGCGGGCAAGGTCCGCAACGGTGCGAGGGCTCGGGCCCGCAGGTCCGCGAACGCGTCCGCGTCGGCGCTCAGCACCAGCTCGGGCAGGTGCTCCTCGGTGTCGCGGATGTCGGAGGAGAGGGAGCGCGCGCGTACGGCTCGTGCGTACGAGGCGGACGCTCGCGTCCATGGCCGGGCCGGGCCGGCCACGGCGGTGCGGTCGGTCAACTGCCGCAGGAGATGCGACCGGTCGGCATCGGGGACGAGCAACACACCGGTGGCGTCCGGCAGATCGTCGAGGACGAGGGTGCTCGGGTCGAGCGCGCGGTAGGCGGGCCGGGCCTGGGCGGCGGGCAGCAGGACCGCGGTCAGCGATACCGGCGGCTGCCAGCCGGCCCGTTGAGCGGAGGCCAGCAGTACGTCCGGGCTCGCGCCGGAGAGGAGATCGCGGGCCAGGTGTTCCAGGTGGCGCTCCTGGTCCCTGCCCCGGGCGGCCAGTTCGTCGGCGTGGCCCGCGGCGCTCGCGGCGGAGAGTTCGTCGATGTAGGCGAAGGTCAGCTCGGCGAACTTGGCGACCTCGGCGGCGGGCAGACCCGCGGGTACGGCACCCGCCGCCAGGCCTCGCCAGGCCACGCGGGCGCCGACGCGGTAGGCGCTGAGCAGGGCGTCCATCGAACGGCCGTCGCGCACCTCGCCGCGGCCCAGCTCGTAGGCGGCGTCACCGGCGTCACCGCCCGTGGCGTTCCCGCTCGCGAGGTCCAGGTAGTTGCCCAGGGCGGTGCGGACGGCTCGGCGGATGGTGACGCCCATGCGGCCCGAAAGGGCGTTGGCGTAGGAAGGGACCTCGTCGATGATCGCCTCGACGACCTCGTCGGCGGTGGTCCTCAGCGCGGCCCGAAGCGCGGTGACCGTCGTCTCGTCCAGGGCCAGTTCGCTGGCCCTCCGGATTGCATGACTCACGTTTTTGTTCCCTGCGAACAATTCGGCCGACCAGATTCACGTCCTACGGACAGGACTTTACGCCCTGCGGCACAGCAAGCTGGAGCCATGACGAGTGCAGCCCTTCGCAGCAGGGCGTGGAAACTGCTGGAGATGGTCACGACGCCGCTGTTGCCGTCGGACTACCTCGACCTGGTCAGCCCGCTGCGTGCGGGCGCCGACCTGCGGGGGCGCATCGAAGCCGTGCACCCCGAGACGGGGGACGCCGCGACCATCGTGATCAGGCCGGGACGGGGCTGGCGCGGCCACACGGCCGGTCAGTACGTGCGGATCGGGGTCGACGTCGACGGGGTGCGCCTGTGGCGTGCCTACTCCCTCACCTCGCCGACGAACCGCCAGGACGGCCGCGTCACGATCACCGTGAAGGCGATCGAGGACGGCAAGGTCAGCAACCACCTGGTCCGCAGGACCAGCCCGGGCACGCTGATCCAGCTCGACCAGGCGACCGGTGACTTCGTGCTGCCGCGGGCCAAGCCCGCCAAGGTGCTCTACCTGACGGCCGGCAGCGGCATCACGCCCGTGATGGGCATGCTGCGCGACACCGAGTTCGACGACGTCGTCATGGTCCACTGCGCGCCACGACCGCAGGACGTGATCTTCCGCAAGGAACTGCACGACCTGGTCGCGGACAAGAAGCTGCGGCTCACCGAGGTGCACACCGACACGGACGGCACGCTCGACATCGCCCGTCTCGACGAACTCGTGCCCGACTGGGCCGAGCGCGAGACCTGGGCGTGCGGGCCCACGGGCCTGCTCGACGCCGCCGAGAAGCAGTGGGCCGAGCACGGCGTACAAGAGCGTCTGCACATCGAGCGCTTCCGCCCCGGCATCGTCGTCGCGGGCGACGGCGGCGAGGTCACGTTCAGCGCCACCGGCAGGACCGTCGATGCGGACGGCGCCACGCCGTTGCTGGACGTCGGCGAGGAAGCCGGCGTGCTCATGCCCTCCGGGTGCCGCATGGGCATCTGCTTCGGCTGCGTCTCGCCGCTCAAGGCGGGCGCCGTCCGCGACCTGCGTACCGGCGAGATCACCGAGGCCGAGCCGGGCGTCCTCATCCAGACCTGCGTGTCCGCCGCCGCGGGCCCCTGTGACATCGAACGGTAGGAGCACCTTGACCGCCATCGACCCCACCGCCCACCTGACCGCGGAGCAGATCGAGGAGCTCGGCCGCGAGCTGGACGCGATCCGCGACGAGGTGATCGCCGACCGCGGCGAGAAGGACGCCGCCTACATCCGCAAGGTCATCTCGGCGCAGCGCAAGCTCGAACTGGTCAGCAGGGGCGTGCTGTTGTTCTCGATCTTCCCGCCCGCGTGGCTGATCGGCACCGCCGGGCTGTCCGTGGCGAAGATCATGGACAACATGGAGATCGGCCACAACATCCTGCACGGTCAGTGGGACTGGATGCGGGACCCGAAGATCCACTCCACCACCTGGGAGTGGGACCACGTCTCGCCGGCCGACCAGTGGAAGCACTCCCACAACGAGCTGCACCACACGTACACCAACGTGATCGGCAAGGACAACGACCTCGGCTACGGCATCATGCGCGTCGACGAGGACCAGAAGTGGCACCCCTTCCACCTCGGCCAGCCGCTGTGGAACTTCCTCAACGCCTGCTTCTTCGAGTACGGCATCGCGGCGTACGACCTGGAACTCGGCAAGAACCTGCACAAGCGCCGCCGCAAGAACCCGGAGTTCCGCGCGCGGGCCAAGGCCGTGGGCCGCAAGATCCGCAAGCAGGTGCTCAAGGACTACGTGATCCACCCGCTGCTGTCGGGCCCGTCGTTCCTCACCACGCTCGGCGCCACGTTCACCGCGAACCTGGTCCGCAACATCTGGACCCACTCGGTGATCATGTGCGGGCACTTCCCCGAGGGCGTGCAGGTCTTCGAGCGCCGGTCGATCAGGGGCGAGACGCGCGGCCAGTGGTACCTGCGCCAGATGATGGGCTCGGCGAACATCAGCGGCAGCAAGGCCATGCACTTCATGACCGGCAACCTCTCCCACCAGATCGAGCACCACCTGTTCCCGGACCTGCCGAGCAACCGGTACGCCGAGGTCGCGGTGAAGGTGCGCGCACTGTTCGAGAAGTACGAGCTGGAGTACGTCACCGGGCCGCTGCCCAAGCAGGTGTTCTCCGCGTGGCACAAGGTCTTCCGGCTCTCGCTGCCGAACAAGAAGCCCAAGGTCAAGACGCCGGACCGCGAGCAGGAGCTCGTCGCGGCCTGAGTCCCGGTCCTGGTTCCGGGATGGGTGCTGGCCAAGCAACTGGCCGATGTGCGGGTCGAGCGTGATGATCTGGTGGTGATCGCGCGGGTCGTGCGGCGGATCAGCGAGCAGGGTTTCGGGGGTACCTGTCGCTCGCGCCGCCGGCACCGGAGACCTGGGGGGTGGCGGGTCGGTGCCGCTGATCCCCGCCCGCGCCGCCGGTATCGACCTCGACGTGCCGCCGCAGGACTGTCAGCGGCTGGTGGCCATCGTGCGGGAGGCAGCCGGGCGGGTCACGGTCCGGGCCGTCGGCGAGGTGCTCGGCCTGCCGGGCGACCGGACCTCGTTCAGTCGAGGCCCTCGACGATGCGGAAGTCGCGCTCGACGCCGTCGGAGAGTGCAGCCAGCGCCTCCTGATAGGCCGCACTCTCATGCGCCGCGACGGCCTGTTCGAAGCTGTCGAACTCGATCAGGACGGTGCGCTCGGCGATTCCGGCGTCATGCGCCACGACCCGACCACCACGGACGAGGACCCGACCACCCCCGGCCTTCACGGCCGGAGCGGCCAGCTCGTTGTACGCAGCCAGCTTCTCAAGGTCTGAAATGGTGCGGTAGGCGCTGACCCAGTAGCCCTTGGGCATGGAACCTCCAGTGTTGGGACGAGTGGAGCTCACTTGGAACTGTGGGCACTGATCGAGCCGTTGCTGCCGCCCTGGCCGCAGAAGGCTCCTGGGCTGAAGCCGGTCGATGACTGGCTGTGCCTGCAGGGCATCCTGTACGTGCTCTACAACGATGTCAGCTGGCAACTGCTGCCACTGGAGCTGGGCTTCGGCTCTGGCCAGACCTGCCGGCGCCGGCTGAGCCGGTGGCACGAGGCCGGTGTCTTCGAGAAGCTGCACCATCTCCTGCTCGCCGAGCTGAACGCGGCCGACGCCCTCGACTGGACCCGGGCCTGCGTGGATGCCTCCCACATCCGCGCGAAAAAGGGGGCGAGGCAACCGACCCGTCGCCGGTCGCCCGCGGGAAGACGGGTAGTGAGCACCACCTGATCTGCGACGGCCATGGCACCCCGTTCAAGGTGATCACCACCGCGGCCAACGTCAACGACGTTACCCAGACTCTGGCCCTGGTCGACGGCGTCCCGCCGGTTGCTGGGAAGCCCGGTCGACCCCGCCGCCGGCCCGACGCCTTGCTCGGCGACAAGGGATATGACGGCAACCCCAACCGGCGTGAGCTGCGCAGTCGCCGGATCCTGCCAGTGATCTCCCGCAAGGGTGCCCCGAACATCAAGGGCCTGGGCAAGCTCCGCTACGTCGTCGAACAGCCCTTCTCACTCCTGCACCACTTCAAACGCCTGGCCGTGCGCTGGCAACGACGCCTCGACCTGCACGACGCCTTCGTCTCGCTTACCTGCGGTCTCATCTGCTGGAGGCGCCTCAAGAAGACCCGTCCATGATCACGATGCGGGCCGACACGCCCAGCCGCGAGCCCGCCATCGAATCTTCAGGAGGGGCGATCATCCAGCCTGACCGCCCACAGCGTTTCGTCGTAGCTGCAGGAAGCATCCAGGCCGAACTCCGCCTCCCCCAACGCCTCAACACCCGATTCGTCGTAGAGGACCACAGGCAAAGGCGGGTTGAGGAGAAGCTTCTGGCGGCGGATGTCAGCAAGGCTCCTGTCCTGGCAGAGGAGGATTCGACCGATGCCGTCCCGCAGGGAGAAATCGGCCCAGATGCGAGGCAGGGAGACATCGGCGACGTACGAGATGGCCGTTCCGCTCTCGCCATCCCTGTGAAGCCGCCCGCAGTTGCCACAGACGTACAGCGACGAGAACGACGCCTCCACGGCACGCTGCCGCTCGTGAGTGTCGAGATCGGCGGGAGCAGGCCAGGCGATCTGGTCGAAGAGCTCATCAGGGACGAGCCGGAACTGCTGACCTGGGTTGTGGGAACCGCTGAAGATGTTGCCGCATCCACACTTGAAGCCGCCCATGTTCCTCCCCTTCGCAGCGTTTCTACCAGGTCGACAGCGAGTTCGGGACGGAAGCCTCCCGTGGCCGGCTCGCCGGCATCTGCTCAATCACCGCCCACAAGTCATGGTCCACGATCACATCTGGCTGCCCAGGGACCCGACAAGATCGTGTTACGAGCCCTTAGGGGTTGGTCTCGGACGCGCGGCGTCCCGAGGCCGGCGACCGCCCCCACGACCGGAGCGATGAACACCAGGGCGAGGACCAGCAGCCGCGCCTCGGAACGCGCCACCAGGAACGCCTTCGCCTCGACCTCCTCGCTGGTGAGCTCGCCGATCAACCGCTCGAACGCGTGGACGCCGGCCTGGCGCCGCGTCCGGACATGGGAGGCGCCGTCCTCGGTCAGGCACACCAGCGTGACCCGCTTGTCGGACGCATCGCCCCGCCGTTCGACCAGGCCGGACTCCTCCATCACCCGGACCATGGCGGTCATTGCGGGCTGGGTGACGCCCTCGACCGCGGCCAGATCGGTGACGCGCCGCGGCGGCGGACGTCAGGGTCATGTCCCGGGGCAGGCGCCTCGTGGCCCTGGTGGCCAGGCCGTAGAGGGCTGCCCACCGGCAACGCGGCGGGGTCAGGCGCGTATCAGCGGACCGTCGTGGGTTCGTCCGCGGGCGGAGGGGAAGCGCTCGTGCCGAACTGGTGCTGAAGGCGGTCACCTTCGATGTCCAGGTCAGGGACGTACTTGTCGAACCATCTCGGGTGGTACCAGATCTTCGCGCGGACGATGGCCATGAGCGCGGGCACCAGGGTGAGCCGCACCACGAAGGCATCCAGGAGGACGCCGACGGCGAAGCTGAAGCCGATGGCCTTGATGGTCGGGTCGTCGGTGAACATGAAGGCCACGAAGATGCTGAACATGATCAGCGCGGCCGCGGTCACCACGCGTGCCGCGAGGCCGGTGCCGCGCTCCACGGCTTTGAGGGCGTCTCCGTTCTTGGTGAAGTCCTCCTTGATGCGGGAGACGACGAACACCTCGTAGTCGCTGGAGAGACCGAAGATGATCGCGAGCATCAGGATCGGCAGGAAGCTGATGGTCTCGCTCGGCGGGATGCCGAACAGCCGCTCGCCCCAGCCCCATTGGAACACCGCGACCTGCGCGCCGAAGGCGGCGAACACCGACAGCAGGAAGCCGATGATCGACTTGATCGGAATGAGGATCGTCCGGAACGCGAGCGTCAGCAGGATGAAGGCCAGACCGACCACGACGACCAGGAACACCGGCAGTGCCGAGGAGAGTTTGCTCGACACGTCGATGTTGGAGGCCGCGGTGCCGCCCACCAGGATGGCGGCACCCGTGTTTCCCTCCAGCGTGGACCGGTCGTCTCGGATCCGGTTGACCAGATGGGTGGTTTCCTGGTCGTTCGGGCCGGTGCTGGGGATCACCCGGATCACGGTGACGTCATTGCCGGACGCCATCGGTGCGGCGGACACCACACCGGGGACCTTGGCCAGTCCGGCGGTGATCGGAGCCGCCGCCTTGGCATCGGGGACGCCGTCGGCGACCACCAGGAGCGCGGCGTTGAAGCCCGGCCCGAAGTTGTCGGTAGTGAGGTCGTAGGCCTTGCGCGCGGTGTTCTTCTTCGGCTGAGAGGATCCGCTGGGCAGCCCCAGTTCCATCTTGGTGTAGGGCAGGGCGAGCGTGACGAGGAGGGCGACCCCGCCGATCAGGAGCGGCACCCTGAAGCGCACCACGAACCGTGCCCAGGCGGCTCCGAACGTGCGCTCCGGCTCGGTCGCGGCGATCTGGGCGACGTTCTCGTGGTGACCCGGGCGCAGCGGCGTACTGATGAACCTCGCCACCTTGTTCCCCGCGAAGCCCAGCATCGCGGGCATCAGGGTCAGCGCGATCAGCAGCGCCACCAGCACCGCTCCCGCGGCGGCGAGGCCCATCACGGTCAGGAAGGGGATCCCGACCACGGACAGTCCGCACAGGGCGATCATCACCGTCAGCGCGGCGAAGACGACCGAGCTGCCCGACGTGCCCGCGGCCAGGGCCACCGAGTCCTCGATGCTCATACCGGTGAGCAGGTTGTTGCGGTGCCGGGCCAGGATGAACAGTCCGTAGTCGATGCCGCAGGACAGTCCGAGCATCGTCGCCACCGTCGTCGAGGTCGACGCGATGGTCATGACGGACGCCAGCGCGCTGATGCTCATCAGGGTGACGACGATGCCGATGATCGCGGTGAGGATCGGCAGTCCGGCGGCGATCAGCGCACCGAAGGTGATGGTCAGGATCACGAAGGCGACCAGGATGCCGACCATCTCCGGCAACTCGGAGATCTTCAGTTCCCAGCCGGGGTAGACGCTGCCGGAGTACTCGACCTCGACACCGGCGTCCTGCGCCGGCACGACGGCGGCTTTCACCGCGTCCAGCGTCGATGCCTTCACATCGGTCGGCTGCGCGTTGAATTGCACCGAGCCGAGAGCGACTTGGCCGTTCTTGGAGACGGATTTCGACTCGAACGGGTCGGTGACGAGGCCCACCTGCGGCACCGTCTTGAGATTCTTGACCGCGGCCTCGATACCGGCCTTGTAGGACGGGTCGGTGACCTTGGTGCTGCCATGGGTCGCGAACACGACCTGGGTCTGGCCACCGCTCAGCGCCGGCAGCTTCTCCTTGAGCACATTGGTGGCCCGCTGCGACTCTGTGCCGGGGACCGTGAAGGTGTTGTCGGTCTTGCCGCCGCCCACGACCGAGAGGGTGATCGCCACGGCCGCGGCGAGGATCCACACGGCGAGCACGGTGCGCCGGCGTCGGAAGGCCCAGCGGGCAAGGCGGTACAAGTAGACGGACATGAATTCTCCCGGACTGATGGGATCAGCCGTCGGCCGATGGCGGGCCCAGAGTGCGCTGTCCCCTCACTGTCGGCTCGCCGTCCGGGAGCCGCGATAAGGGTGGGCCGTTCGAGTGGCGACGGCCGGGACGGCAGACCTTGCCGTCCCCGGAGCCGGCCGCGTCGCTGCTCCTTCTTGTCCCGGTGCTGCGCCTCGCGGGAGGTTCGTGTCTTCCCGCCCTCAAGGTGAACGGAGATCCGACGGAACACGGTGGGGGGCTACGAACGTGGACTGCCGTCTTTTCAGCGGGCCCGGCCGGACACTGGACAGGTCGTCCAGGTACGTACACGATCGCGTTCATGACACTCGAGGACGCCATTGTCGCCACCGCCGACCGGATCGCGGCGCTGCTGGGGTCGGGTGCTGACCCGCGGACGCCATTGCGGGGCGCCGAGTGGACGGTGGGGGAGGCGGCGGCGCACCTCGCGCTGGCGGGGAAGCTGATGGCGGACATCGGGGCGGGCCAGAACCGCCCCTACGGTGACGGGTCGCCGGCCGGACTGGCGGCGGCCAACCGCGCCTCCCTGGCCGCCTTTTCGCAGCGAGATCCCGCGGTTCTCGGTGCAGAGATCGCGGCCCAGGCCCGGGCCTTCGTCGCGGCCGCGGCAGGTCGCAGCCCGCGGGAAGCGGTGCTGACGCCGATGGGGCCGATGGATTTGGCCACCTTGGGCTCGTACCTGCTCACGCACCTGCTCGGGCACGGTTACGACATCGCGGTCGCGCTGCGTGGGCCGCACATGGTCGACCGGGAGGTGGTCAGGTTCACGCTGCCCTTCATGCGACTGGCCATGCCGCGCGTGGTGAGCGCCGGCGCGGCCAACCACCAGGCCTGCTACCTGGTGCGGACCGGCCGCGACCGCTTTGCCGTCACCTTCGTGGACGGCGTGCCCACGGTCACCGACACCCCGCCCCGACGCCCCGACTGCACGATCGCCATCGATCCCGTCGCCTTCCTCCTCCTCGCCCTCGGCCGCTGGAGCGCCCCCACCGTCATGGCCCGAGCCAAGGTCATTGTCTGGGGCCGCAAGCCGTGGCTGGGCCCACGCTTCCCGGCGCTCTTCACAGCGCCGTAGACGAGCTGACGGAGGGCGACGCCGTCCGGCATCGCCCTCCGTGTCTTCCAGTCACAGGAAGCAGCAGTGCGTGGTGCTCATCAATGCCACGTCATGAGTACGAGCGTGGATCTTCGGTGCCGAGCCCGGCCGACGTCTCCGCACGTCCGGCATCCCGAGCAGCCACCGTCCAGAAGGCCTCCCTGTCACCGGCCCGCGTGGTTGAACGAGAAGTAGTCGATGTTGCCGAATCCGGGCTGTCCGCCGGGTGCGACGAGGTAGACCTTGTGATGCCCGCTCGTGGGCGTGATCGACGTGGACTGCACGGAGAGGGTGTCGAAACCGCCGGTGCTCGCGACGTGCAACGTACCGATCTTCGGCCCCGTGACGGAGTCGAGGTGGATCTCGATGCCCTTGCCGGCGTAGGGGTCGTCCACGCCGATGAACGCGGTGAACAGGTCCGCGTCCGGGCCGAAGTCGACGTTGTCGTAGCCGATCCAGTCGCCGCCGTCGAAGCTGCCGACGACCGTGCCCGAGCCGGCGGCGTGGTTGCTGACCCCGCTGCTGGAGGTGTAGGACTCACCCTCCACCTGCTTGCCGACCCTGGTGGCTCCGCCGACCCACTTCGGCGCGCCGTACTGGTAGGCGCCGAGGCTCGGCTGTGGATCCCGGTAGCCGTCCGTCGCCGGTGGGTGCACCACTCCCGCGTTGCGGGCCGGTGAGTCCGCCTTGAGCGTGAAGTCGTTCACGGCGGGGTTGGTGAACTGGGCGGAGCTGACGGGGGTGAGGTTGTTGGAGTTCGTGATCCCCGGGCCGGTGCCGGTGACGCCGATGTTGTTGACGATCTCGGTGTCCGAGAAGGTGCCGCCGAAGGTGCTGGCGACGTTGGTGTCGGTGCCGGAGGTGTTGTTGTAGATCCGGTTGCCCGAGGTGCTCTGCCCGTTGGGGTTGATCAGGACGGCCCCGTAAGTGGTGCGGTTCCAGGCGACGTTGTCGTACACCGTCGCGTTGTAGGTGCTGTTGTCGAGGTAGACGCCCGGCGCCGGTGCGGTGTGCGCGAACGGGGACGGGTCGTGCAGCTGGTTGTGGTGGATCACCGTGGTCGCCAGGTTCACCGAGCAGCAGACGTAGACGGCGCCGCCGTCCACGACCAGATTGCCGTAGTCCGACAGGTCGTTGTAGGCGATGGTGTGGCCCGGCGAGGTGAAGCCGGCGACCTTGTTGTCGATGTTGATGGAGCTGCGGCCGGTGCTCTGGACCGTGTTGTGGACGATCTTGTGGTCCGAGCCGAGGACGTTGACGCCCGCCGCGTAGCTGCCCAGTGTGTCGACGTGCAGGATCGTGGTGTTCTCGACGGTGTTGCCGCTGCCGGACACGACCACGCCGTTGCCGGTGCTGCCGTCGATCAGGCTGTCGCGGATCACGTTGCCGTGGCCCTTGAGCAGGATGCCGGACGTGGTCTCGCCCGCGGTCAGGACCGCGCAGCCGTCGGGCTCGGTGACCATGTTCGGGTCAGGCTTCAACTCCGCGTCGGAGGAGATGTCGTGCGCGGCGATGCCGTCGAGGACGACGCCGGTGGAGGAGGCGGAGGTCTGGGCGGTGGCACCGCGGATCCCGAGACCCTTGACGGTTATGTGCGATCGCCCGCTGAGGTCGATGGCGACGGCGCGCTGCTTGGCCGCCACGGAGCCGGCGGACGGCTTCGACCCGTCGGGCGAGTACAGGTACAGCGTGTGGGCCGAGGCCTGGTAGAACCACTGGCCCGGTCGGGAGAGGAGTTCGAGCTTGCCCTTGAGCGAGTAGTTGGTGCTCTGGTTCGGGCTCAGCCCGACGCAGGTGGGCAGGCCCGCCGCGGTGATGGTGCCGACCTGCGAGTCGGTGACGGTACCCGTCTCGCTGACGAACCAGTTGTGCGCCGTCAGCTGTGCGCCCTTCCAGAAGCCGGCGGGCTGCGTCAGGGCGGTGTCGGAGAGGCTGTCGGTGGTGCCGGACTGCGCGGAGGCGAGCGTCGGAGCGCTCACGTTGTCGCCGGGGTAGGGCCACTGGGCCTCGATCTGCGCCGCGCCCTTCCAGAACACCTGGTTGCCGGTCAGCTGCGGGTTGATCTTGACGTGCGCCTGGTAGACCTTGCCGGTCGCGACCGCGGTCGCGAAGTCGGAACCGGCCATGAAGGGGTCGTCACGTTCGAGGGCTGTGAGGTCCGTGCCGGAGACGGACCGCCATCCGCTCACCGGGTCGGCGCCGTCGACGACGACCCGCGCGCCCGGAGCCGCCGTGTAGGTGATCGGCGCCGCGGCGGTCCCGCTCCGTGCCGGGGCGACGGTCTCGTGGTACGTGCCGGACTCGATGACGCAGCGGTCACCCGCGGACATCACGGCGGAACAGCGGTGGATCGTCCTGAAGGGCGACCGCTCGGTACCCGCGTGCCGGTCCGAGCCGCTGGGGGAGACGTGGAAGGTGTGCGGCCGTACTGCGGCCTGCGCGCTGGTCGCGAGGGCGCCCGAGCCGAGAGAGAGGAAGACCGCGGCGGCCGTGAGGACGGCGCCGCGGGATCTGGATCGGTTCGACATCGAACTCCAATCGGTTATCGATAGTCGAGAAACTAGAGTCCCCCTCTGGGCTCGTCAATCGTTTCGTCCGACCCGGCCGCCGCGGAGGCGCACTCCGGCCGGCGCGGCCGCGGAGGCCCGCCCGCCGCCGGTCGCCGGGGCGTCACAGACGCGCAAGGGCCCCGCCGGAACTCTCCGACGGGGCCCTGACGTGCTTCGATGCGGTCAGTGATCCGGGATCATGCCGTCGTCCCCACGCGCGTGGGCGGCGAACTTGGCTCCCGCCCGGTCCGGATCCGCGGATTTCAAGGCGGCCAGCAGCTCGGCGTGATCCTCGGCCATGGCGGCCCAGTCGCCGGTGAACAGCGGGTCGGAGACGACCCGCAAGGCGCGCAGATTCGGTTCCATCACCCCCCACAGCTTGGGGAGGAAGGGGTTGCCGCTGAGCTCGCAGACCGTGCGGTGGAAGGTGATGTCGGCATCCCGGAAGCCGCCGACATCGTGCTGGCGTGCGGCCTGCCGCATGGCCTCCACCTGGGCCTCCAGCACATCGAAGACCGTGTCCGAGGAATGCGCGGCCACCGTGCGGGCGGCCAGCTCCTCGATCACCACGCGTACGGAGCGGGCGTGGTGGGCGTCCTCCTGCGACACCACCGCCACGAAGCTTCCCCGACGCGGTATGTGGTCCGCCAGGCCTTCGTGGACCAGGCGCCGGACCGCCTCACGCACAGGTGCCTGGCTCACGTTGAACTGGCGCGCGATCTCGGACTCGACCAGCCGGGCGCCGGGTTCCAGCGCGCCCTCGATGATCAGGCCCCGCACCCGCGCATACACCTGGTCGGACAGCAGGACCCGGGTCAGCGGCTCTCCGATGACGTCCGACATGAACCCTCCTTGGTTTATACCACTTCGCATCTTATCGATACTCGCCTTGATGTTGTGACAAACCCTTGACATGGAGGTAACGGGAGCCGTCAGATGTCCTATCGATAGTCGAGAATCGAATTGAGGTCACCATGGGACACCGCAGATTCGTCCGCATCGCCGTGAGGGCGGTCCCCGCGAGCAGGCGAAAGCCGGTGAGCACACGCCGGGCGACCGTCACCGTCACCACCGGCCTCGCCGCGTCCGTCCTCGTCCTGGCCGGCTGCTCGTCGTCACCCGGGTCCTCGGACGGCGGTGACAAGGAGGGCACCCTCCGTGTGCTGGCCAACATCACCCCGGTGCTGACCAAGTCGTACTACCAGGGACTGGTGGCCCCGTTCGTCAAGACCCACCCCGGCGTCAAGGTCACCATCGAGTCGCCCTCCGGCAAGGACGTCCAGTCCACGCTGCAGCAGGAGCTCGTCTCGGGAGCGGCTCCGGACGTCGTCGCGAGCAACCTCGACCCCGTCGTCGCCCAGCAGATGACCGCCTTCCCGGACGAGTCCTGGGTGACCTCGACCCCGCTCTCCGGCTCCACCAAGGTGGACGGCAAGACCTGGCAGGTCGCCACCGGTCTGCAGAACCAGTCACTCGTGTACTACAACGAGTCCGCGTTCAAGAAGGCCGGCATCACCACGCCGCCGAAGTCGCTGGCCGAGTTCACAGCGGCCCTCGGCAAGCTGAAGAGCGCCGGCTACGTCCCGTTGCAGACGTCGGGGGAGTGGGTCACGGGCGCGCAGTTCTCGATGATGGCGAATCCGGCCCTGCTCGGCGACGACCCGCAGTGGTACGCCGAGCGCAACGACAAGAAGGTCACCTTCAAGGACAGCGCCTACGACACCTACCTGAAGGCCTACGCCGGGTGGATCAAGAGCGGCGCGATCCCCAAGAACTCCCTGGGCGAGAAGTACCAGACCTCCATCGACAACTTCCTCGCCGGCAAGTCGGGCATGTACATCATGGGCAACTGGCTCAACTCCAGCGTCAACTCGGCGAAGAACCTTCCGTTCAAGGTGGGCGTGTTCCCGACGCCGACGCCTGACGGATCCCTGCCGAAGCAGATGAGCGGCATGGCTCAGCCGTACTCGATCCTCAAGTCCTCCAAGCACCAGTCGCTGGCGCTCGACCTGGTCAAGTACCTGGTGACGGACAAGAGCGCGGTCACGGCGTCGCTGAAGTCGGAGGGCAACTTCCGGTCCGGTTTCAGCTACCCGGGATCGCCGCTCGACGAGGCCGTCGGCAAGATCGTGGACACCGCTCCCGGAACCGTGGGCGGCACCTCCGGCGCCGGGGTGAACGCGGGATTCGGCAACGAGCTGAACACGGTCGTGCAGTCGCTCTACACGGGCCAGTCCGCCGACCAGGCCGCCTCGAAGCTCGACTCCTGGTGGAACGACAATGCAGGCCAGTAGCACCACGACCGCCGCGCCGGCCGCTCCGCGAGCGCCCGGCCCCCGGCCTCCCGCGAGGTCCGGCCGGTCCCGTGCACGGCGCCGAGAGTCCCTGACCGACATCGTGATGATGGCTCCGCCGCTGCTCCTGGTCGTCGGCCTCATCGTCGTGCCGATCGGGATCGCGGTCTACCTCAGCTTCACCGACTGGAACGGCTTCACCACACCGCCGCACCAGGTCGGGTTCCGCAACTACGTCCGCCTCACCGAGGACTCCGCCGTCCGGCACGCCGCGTTCGTGACCCTGCTCATCACCCTCGTCGGAACGGTCGCCTGCAACGTCCTGGGACTGGGTGTCGCACTGCTGCTCAACCGCAACAGCCGGCTCAACGCGATCCTGCGCGTGCTCGTCTTCTACCCCTACGTCGTGGGCCCCGTCATCCTGGGCTTCCTGTGGTCGTCCATCCTGGGCACCAACGGCGCGGTCAACGCGGTGGTCGGCGCCAAGCACTCCCTGCCCTTCCTGTCGGATCCGACGTGGGCGCTCGCGACGGTCGTCTGTGTGATCGTGTGGTCCAGCTTCGGCGTGAACGTGGTGCTGTATCTGGCCGGTCTGCAGACCGTGCCGGACAGCGTCGTCGAGGCCGCCAGGATCGACGGTGCCACCCCGTGGCAGATCTTCTGGCGCGTCAAGCTCCCGATGCTCGCGCCGACCGTGACGGTGAACGTGGTCCTTGTCGTCATCGGTCTGCTGCGCGTCTACGAACTGATCCTCGCCCTGACCGCCGGCGGCCCCGCCGGAGAGACCCAGAGTTTTGTGTACAACATCCTCACGTCGTCCTTCGACAACACCCAACTCGGCTACGGTGCCGCCCAGTCGGTCGTGCTGATGATCGTCATCATCGTCGTGACCATCGGGATCACCGCGGCCCGCCGGCGCAGCGAACAGGCGGTGGCCGCATGACCGCCCGCCGCGCGGGGCGTGTCCTGGCCGCGCTCGCCCTGGTCCTCGTCATGGTCGGCCCGCTGTACCTGATGCTGACCAACGCCTTCAAGTCGCAGCACGACATCCTGAACCGGCCCTTCGGCTGGCCCACGGGCGGATTCTCGCTCAAGTACCTGCACAGCGCGCTGACTTCACCGGACTTCAACGTGGTCGCCGCCTACGGCACGACCCTGCTGTTCGTCGTCGCGATCAACGCGCTCAACCTGCTGGTCGTGGGACCCGCGTCCTACGCCATCGCGCGCGGAACCAGCCGGTACCACCGGGTCGTCATGCTCGTCCTGCTGGCCGGGTTGTTCATTCCGGGCCAGACCCTCGTCATCCCGGTGATCTACGTGCTCAAGGCGCTGGGCCTGATCGGGACGATCCCGGGCTTCCTGCTGTTCGAGACCACCCTGACCATTCCCACCACGGCCTTCCTGTTCGTGGCGTTCGTGCAGACGGTTCCCCGCGAGCTGGACGAGGCCGCGCGGATCGACGGCGCGAGCCGCTACGGCACCTTCTGGCGGGTGATCTTCCCGCTCATGCGTCCGGTCGTCGCGACCGCGATGGTTCTCAACTCGGTCGGGGTCTGGACGGACTTCGTCAATCCGCAGTTCATCCTCGGTCCCCAGTCGGGGATCTACACGGTGACGACGGGCGTGTACGCGGCCATCAGCCGTCTCTCGACGGACTACACGGTCGTGTATCCCAACATGCTGCTCGCCACCGCGCCGGTCATCGTGTTCTACGTGTTCATGCAGCGGCGGATCATCGGCGGCCTGACCGCAGGCGCGCTCAAGGGATAGGGACGATGGACGATTCACAGGGCGACCTGACCCGCGTCGAGGCGACCGTTCCGGTGCGCGAGACCCCGCTGTGGGCGGTTCTGGAACGGCGGCTGTTCTCCGTACTCGACTCGGCATGGCGTGAGTTCGAGTCGACGTACTGCGCTCCTGACGGTCGTCTGACCTACGGCGGACGCATGCACCACAGGGACGGCGTCGACGACTTCTACGAACCCTTCTTCAACTGGCCCGTGCTCTACCGGCTCGGCGGGTCGGACGACCTGCTCCCCGCGGTCAAGGAGCACTGGACCGGAGTGACCGCGCAGATGACGGAGTTCGGCTTCGTCCGCGACGAGTACGAGGTCGGCTACGACTGGTTCCACCAGGGCGAGTCGCTGAACTTCTTCTACGCCGTCTGCGCGGCCGACCCGGACGACAGCGACTTCCGCGAGCGGGCCCTGCGTTTCGCCCGCCTGTACACCGACCCGGCCAAGGGCAACTACGACCCCGCAAAGCGGATCATCGTCGCCCCGCACACCGGATCGGGCGGGCCACGACCGGGACTCGGGACCGAGTGGATCGAGTACAGCGCGAACCAGGCCGTCATGAAGCCGTACGGACTGCCGCTCGACGACGTTCCCGGCATCACGGGCTGGGACGACCTGTACGCGGAGGAGAACGCGCGGCGCATGGGCGACGCCATGCAGGAGCGCCTCGGCAGGGGGGACACCGCGATCAACCTCGCCGCCACCTCACTGGTGACGAACGCCTGGCTGTACGACCACGACCCGGCGTTCGGGGACTGGGTCGTCGACTACGTCGGCGCGTGGCGCGAGCGCGCGGCGGCGAACGGCGGTCTGATCCCGGACAACGTCGGCCCCTCGGGAATCGTCGGCGAACTGCACGACGGACACTGGTACGGGGGCCACTACGGGTGGGCGTGGCCGCACGGACTCCACTCGGTCGAGGCGGCCGCCATGATCGCCGCCGTCAACGAGACCCTCGTGACGGGCCGCACCGCCGGCCTCGACCTCGCGCGCGTGCCGCTCGACACCGTCATCGCGCAGAGCGTGGTGCGTCCCGACGCCACCACCGGCAGCATGGGCTGGGGCTGGGCGCAGAAGATGGGCGTCGCGCCCGACGTGCCGGTCCAACTGGTGCCCTACCGCCACGGTTCCGACGGCTGGTTCGACCTGCACCCCGTTCCCCTCATCTACCCGCTCTGGCTGTGGTGGCTGACCTCGGAGGCGGGCGACCGGAAGCGACTGGAAGCCCTGGAGAAGGATGCCGGGTTCGACTGGCGCGACACCAAGTGGTTCCAGGACAAGGAGGAGCAGGGACACGAGGCACCGTGGGTGTCGTTCCTGCTCGGCCGCAATCCCGGCTACCCCGAGGACGGTCTCGGGCTGGCGCTGGGCCAGGTGGCGAGGCGTCTGGCCCTGATGCGGGCGACCCCGTACGGACCGCCGGACGACGACATCCACTGGTGGCAGCGGCTCAACCCGGTCGTCACCGAGGTGCTCACCCAGCTCGTCACCGGCGCCCCGCCCGCGCTCTACAACGGAGGACTCGGCCTGGCCCGGGTCACGTTCGGCGACGCGCTGCGCGGCCGTCCCGGCCTGCCGGACGGCGTGGCCGCACTGGTACGCGAGGCCGACGCCGACGGCGTACGCCTGGAGTTGGTCAACCTCGACCCGGACAACCTGCGCGAGGTCGTGGTCCAGGCCGGCGCCTTCGGCGAGGACCGCATCGACCGCGCGGTATACGACCGGGCCGGCGACGGCTCACCCGGCGACTCCCGCGGCTATCTCATCCCCGATCCGGAGCCACGGCCGGCGAGCGTTCAGGTCGGGTCGTCCCGGCTCCTGGTCACGCTTCCCCCGTTGCACCGCATCTCCCTACGGCTGGAGGTCACCAGGCGCGCCCAGGCACCGGCCCACACCAGCTTCACCCGTATCGCACCCCGGAGAGACACCTGATGGATACCGAGAACTCGCCTTCGGCCGTGTGGCCGCTGCCCGTCAGGGGCGAGCCCTTCAAGCGTGCCGACGCCGATCACATCCGCCGCATGGACGCGATCAGCGCGGCGACCGCCTGCGCGAAACTGCACTCCATGGGCGTCACCCGCACCGCCGTCCAAGGGCCGACAGCACTGGAGACCGGAAGCCGCGTCGTCGGATCGGCCCTCACCCTCCAGTTCATGCCGCAGCGCGAGGACGTCGCGAGCGGTCTCGGCCAGGAGTACGTCGAGCGTGACACGGCGCTCTGGGCGGTGCTGGAAACCGTTCAGCCGGGTGACGTGCTCGTCGTCCAGGCCTGGGGCAGCGCCTTCACCGGCTGCTTCGGCGACATGCTCGTACGCTATTTCAAGCGCCGCGGCGGCGCCGGGATCGTCGTGGACGGCCGGATCCGGGACGCGGCCCGGATCCGTGAACTCGGCGTCCCGATCTGGTGCACCGGTACCACCCCGCACTACGCGTCCCAGACCGACCTCTTCCCCTGGGCGTACGACGTACCGGTCGCGGCGGGCGGCGTGCTCTGCCTGCCGGGCGATGTGGTCGTCGCCGACGACGACGGTGCCGTGATCGTGCCGTCCGGCAAGGCGCTGGAGCTCATCCAGGACGCCGAGGACCACGAGGACTGGGAGTCCTTCAGTCGCATGCGCCTCGAACAGGGCGCCCGGCTCTCCGACTACTACCCGCTCAGCCCCAACAGCCGCGCCGAGTACGAACAATGGCGCGACAACCAGACGGAGTTGCACGCACGGTGATCGGCAGCCGTATCCAGCCGCGGGGCGCCGAGGCCACCGGGACGGCCCTGCCGGTCGAGGCGTGCTCGTGAAGTGGGGCGAACTCGGCTCGTCCGGAGTCCGGGTGACGGCACTCGGCCTGGGAACCGCACAACTCGGCGACCTCTACACGCCCATGACGCAGGATCACGCGACGGCGATCGTGGACGCCGCCTGGGATGCCGGCATCCGTTACTTCGACACCGCACCGCACTACGGACTGGGTCTGGCGGAGAAGCGGCTCGGCAGCGCGCTGCGCTCGCGTCCGCGGTCACAGTATGTGCTCGGCTCCAAGGTCGGCCGTCTGATCCGGACCGGCAACGGGGGCGAACCCGCACGGACTTGGGACTTCACCGAGGCCGGTATCCGCAGCAGCGTCGAGGAGTCGCTGGACCGACTGGGCCTGGACCGACTCGACATCGCGCTCCTGCACGACCCCCAGGAACGGCTCACCGACGCGCTCGGCACCGGCCTCCCAGCCCTTGTACGGCTGCGCGAGGAGGGTGTCGTCCGCGCGATCGGCGTCGGCACGGGCGACATGACGGCGCTCACCGCCTTCGCCGACCGTGCCGAACTGGACACGATCATGATCGCCGGGAGATACACCCTCCTGGAACAACCGGCGCTCGCAGCGGTGCTCCCGGCCGCCCGCACGGCGGGCATCTCCGTACTCAACGCCGGTGTGTTCAACTCCGGACTGCTCGCACAGGACCGGCCGGCCCCGGACGCGCGATACGAGTACCAGGAAGCTCCCGGCGAACTCCTGGCGCGGGCAGGGCGGTTGGCGGACCTGGCCACCGCGGCCGGCACGACGCTGCCGCGGGCGGCCCTCGCCTACGCGGCGCGCGACCCCCTGGTGGCGTCGGTCGTCGTCGGCGCCGACAGCCCCGAGCAGATCACCGCCAACGCGCGCATGGCCCAGGACCCGCGCCCGTTGGACGGACTGTGGGACGAACTCGTCGCCGCCGGGCTGATTCCCGCCTGATTCCTGCCTGACCCCCGCCTGTGACTCTCGAACCGATCAGAAGGACCAGGAGATCCAAGAGACTCATGCGACTGAACCTGAACCTGGATCTCGCCGACGCACCGCACGAGCGACTGGACCACTTCTGGAGCCGGGTCGTGGGCGCGGGGCGGGCGAACGAGGGACTGCGCGCCGACTGGCAGAGCCAGCTGACACAGGCGCACCGGCTCGGTGGCTTCGACTACGTCCGCTTCCACGGCCTGTTCCACGGGGACATGTTCGTCTACCGGGAGATCGACGGTGAGGTGGCGCCGTCCTTCCACTACGTGGACCTGCTGTTCGACGCGATCCTCGCCGCCGGCATGCGGCCGTTCGTCGAACTCGGCTTCTCCCCGCCCGAACTCGCCCGCGAGAGAGCGACCGTCTTCTGGTGGGGCGCCAACGGGGCACCGCCCACGGACAACGAGAAGTGGGCGGCCCTCGTACGCGCCACCGTCGAGCACTGGGTCGACCGGTATGGGATCGACGAGGTGCGGGCGTGGTACTTCGAGGTGTGGAACGAACCGAACCTCGGCCCCTTCTTCCGCGGCACCCGCGGCGAGTACTTCGAGCTGTACCGGGTGTCGGCCGAGGCGGTGAAGTCGGTCGACCCGGGACTGCGGGTCGGCGGCCCGGCGACGAGCAACTTCGTGCCGGACTCCCGCTTCGACGGCGAGACCGAGGACGTCACACAGCACGAGACCGTCCTCACCGCCCCTGACCTCGACGCCCTCGACTGGCGGCCGGTGTGGCTGGAGGAGTTCCTGCGGTTCTGCGCCGACAACCGGCTCCCGGTCGACTTCGTCTCGTGCCATCCGTATCCGACGGACTGGGCGCTGGACGGCCACGGCAACGGCCGCAAGCTCACCCGTGGCGTCGACGCCACGCCGACGGACCTGCGCCTGGTGCGCGAGATCGTCGACGCCGGCCCCTACCCGCGGGCTGAGATCCACCTCACCGAATGGAGTTCGAGTTCCAGCTCGCGCGACTTCACCCACGACTACCCCCAGGCCGCCGCGTTCGTGGTCCGTTCGGTGCTCGCGTCCATCGGCCTGGTCGACAGCCTCGCCTACTGGACCTTCACCGATGTCTTCGAGGAGGAGGGGGCCGGCCGTGATCCGTTCCACGGCGGGTTCGGCATGCTCAACCAGAACGGCATACCCAAGCCGACCATGCATGCCTTTCGCATGCTCAACGCGCTGGGTGACCAGCTCGTCCATCGCGAAGACGGTCTCGTCGTCACCCGCCGCGGCACCGCGGTGGCGGCCCTGGCCGTCCACTATCCGGAGGAGGTCTCCCTGTCGGTCCCCGCGTCGTTCGGCACACGCGATGTCGCCGAACGCACCCTGGCGACGGGCCAGCCGAAGACGTTGAGCCTGCGCATCGCCGGACTGACGGCCGGTGAGCCCTACACCCTCGAGGTGGTCGATGCCCGAAACGGCTGGGCGATGACCGAGTGGACCAGGCAAGGCCGCAACGCCAATCCGTCCCCTGCCGACATCGACGCGATCCGCGCGAGCGCCGGGCGCGGCGCGGTGACCCGGCACACCGCCTCCGACGACGGCGTGCTCGAGGTCGAGGCGTGGCTGCAACCCTGGGCGATCGCGCTGCTGAGCCGGGGCCGTTAAGACGGTCGATCAGGTGTCCGACGCGATCTCGGCGGACTCAGCCGTCCAGGACGCTTCGGTCGAAGCCGTTCCGACATCCGATGTATCCGGCGGCCGATGCCGTCGGCCGCTCCTTGCACTCGTAGCCGCGGCCTCTGCGGCCGCACCGAAGCACTGAGGAGGACCCTTGCTCCCACGAACCACGGCACGGCGTGCCGTCGCGGCGGTGGCCGTCATCGGCCTGTCCGCGGCTGTGACGCTCACGGTCGGCCCCGCGCCTGCCGCGCAGGCCGCCACGCTCACCACCGCCTGGCGGCACGGCGCGTTCGCGCAGGACACCGCAGGTGTGGTCGGCCGGGCCGACATCGTCCTGGGCCGGCCCAACACCGCGGCCAACCAGTACCTGCCGCTCGGCAACGGCACACTCGGCGTCGCCGCGTGGTCCGCTGACGGTTTCACCGCGCAGCTCAACCGTGGCGACACCATGCCCGACCGCAAGTCACCCGGTCAGGTCCGGATCCCCGGACTGGGCGCGATGACCGCGGCGCCGGACTTCAAAGCGACACTCGACGTCTACAGCGGCGTACTCACCGAGTCCGGCGGCGGGATGACCGCGACCGCCTGGGTCTCCTCGGAGAAGGACGAACTGATCGTCGACGTGACCGGCGCCGATCCGACCACGACCCAGACCGCCACCGTCGGCCTGTGGGCCGGGCGCAATCCGACGGCCGCGATATCCGGGCGGACCGGCACCCTCGCCGAGACCTGGAAGGACGACACGGCCCAGGGCGCTTCGGGCCGGACCTTCGGCTCACTCGCCGCGATCACGGCGGGCGGCCGGGACGTGACCGCGTCCGTGGCCGACGCGAAGACCGTGAAGGTGAGTTTCCGGCCCAAGGCGGACGGCTCCTTCCGGGTCGTGGCAGGCGCTCCCCGATGGACCGGGGGCGACCCCGCCCGTACCGCGGACCGGCTGATCGGCAAGGACGCGACACTTTCCAGGTCCTCGCTCCTCACGGCCCAGTCCGCGCACTGGCACTCCTACTGGCACCGAACCGGGCTCATGAAGATCTCCTCCGCCGACGGCTCCGGTGAGTACATGGAGGCCTTGCGCACCCTCTACCTCTACAACGAAGAGGCTTCCAGCGGCGGGGAGTTCGGCGGCAGTCAGGCCGGCGTGGCCAACCTGTTCAACTTCAGCCAGGACCACCAGGACTGGTTCCCGGCCGGGTACTGGCTGTGGAACCTGCGGGCCGAGTTCGCCACGAACATGAGCGCGGGAAACTTCTCGGCGAACCTGCCCCTCTTCGACCTGTACCTGCGCAACCTTCCCGCCATCGAGACCTGGACCAAGGACCAGATGGGCGGCAAGCCCGGTGCCTGCGTACCGGAGACCATGCGGTTCAACGGCAACGGCTGGTACGCGGGCGGCACCACCAACGCCTCGTGCAGCCTGGCGTCGGCTCCCAGCTACAACGCCGAGACCATCACCTCGGGCGCGGAGATCGCGCTCTGGATCTGGCAGCAGTACCAGTACACCGGCGACGTCTCCTTCCTGCGCACCTACTATCCGCTGATGAAGGCCGCCTCGATCTTCCTGCTCGCCTACCAGAGCGTCGGCCCCGACGGCTTCCTCCACGCGACCGCCAACGCCCACGAATCGCAGTGGCACGTCCTCGACCCGACCACCGACCTCGCGGCCGACGCCGCACTCTTCCCCGCGACCGCCGCCGCGGCCAAGCTCCTCCACAAGGACTCCGCGCTGGTCGACCGACTGGGCAAGGCACAGCGGCAGATCAGGCCGTACCCCCGCACCGACGCGCAGACCCACACCAAGCTGCTCACGCCCGAGGACGACGCCTCCGGCACCGACGTCATCGCCAACTCCTACGAGCCGTCGGCGCCCTTGCGGAACGGCGAGAACCTGGGGCTCGAACCGGTCTGGCCCTACGGCCTGATCGGTGACGACTCACCGCTCACCGCGCTGGCCAAGCGCACCTACGCCGCCCGCCAGAGCGTCGGCGGTGCCGACTGGAGCATGGACGCCGTGCACGCGGCCCGGCTCGGTCTGGGCGACGAGGTCCGCACCGGTCTCATCGCCACGGCCCAGCACTACCAGGCGTACATCTCGGGCGCGGCCAACCTCTTCGGCGCCGCGCCGGGATCCGAGCCGTACCTGGAGCACTCCGCGACCGTCGGCACCGCGCTGAACGAAGCGCTGGCCACCGACTACGACGGCACCCTGCGATTCGCCCCGGCCTGGCCGTCCGGATGGGACGTGTCCGGCACGGTGTACGTGCACAACCACGCGAAGGTCTCCGTGCAGGTCCAGAACGGCACCCTCACCACGGCGGCCCTGTCCGCGGGCCGGACAGGCACGGTGACGGTCCGCAACCCGTGGGCGGGGAAGGCCGGTCACGCGGCGAAGGTCGTCGACGGCTCGACCGGCGCCCTGGTGGTCCGGCCCACGACCGCACCCACCTTCACCGTCCCGGCCAGGGCGGGCCGGTCCTATCTGATGGAGGACACCGCCGCGCCCACCACGTCCTACGCCTTCGCGCGTGTCACCGGCGCTGCCGCGACCAGTGCGAAGCACCTGGGCCCGCAACAGATCGGCCTGGACCCCGCAGTGCACTACCCGACGTTGGCCGCGTCCTTCGACAACGTGGCCGTCAGCTCCGACGACAACACCGGCGCAGGCAATTTCGACGGCGGCAACGCCAGCTACTCACAGGCCGCCCTCACCGCAGCCGGCGCGGGGCCGGGCGCGAGCGTCTCCGCCTCGGGCAAGACCTTCACCATGCCGGATGTCGCAGCGGGCACGCCCGACAACACCGTCGCCAATGGTCAGTACGTCACCCTGCACGGCTCGGCCGCCTCGCTCGGCTTCCTGGTCTCCGCCAGCTACGGCCCGGCGACCGGACCCGGCACCATCACCTACACCGACGGGACCACTCAGAACTACACCCTTACGGCACCGGACTGGTTCGCCACCGAAGCACCGCCCGGAGGCGAGGTCGCGGTCACCTCGGCGTATCAGAACCGTCCGGGCAACACCACCTTCCAGCACACCGCCGACCTCTTCTCGCTCACCGTCCCGCTCGACCCGGCCAAGACCGTGGCGTCCGTCGTGCTGCCCTCGGTGGGCCCTCTCGGCGCGGGAAGTCCGGCTCTCCACATCTGGGCCATGTCACTGAACTGACCCGATCCGCGGTCCACTCGACAGGGCCCCGGTGCCGACTGCCGGCAGGAGCCGGGGCCAACGTCGGGTGTTCAGCCGTTCAGGTCGGTGCGGACGGCCTGCGCTGACAACGCCTGGGGTAGAGGCGGTTCAGGAGATCGGCGGGGGCAGTCACGCGGATCCGGGTGGATGACGCCTTCACAGGAGTCTCCCGGTCTCCGTGCCCTCACGGACGAACGCGGATGATCGTCTTTCCCTTGCGTCGCTCGGTCGGATTGAGGGCGGCGACAGCGTCGTTGAGGGTCGAGACGTTGTCGATGTTCGTGCGCAGCCGTCCGTCCCGCACCCGCTGCACGATCTCACCCAGTGCGGCACGATCGGCCTCGACGACGAAGTCCACCGCCAGGCCCGAAGCGGGCCGCGCCTCGACCGGGCCCACGATGGACACCAGCGCTCCGCCAGTCTTGATCAGGCCGGCGGACCGCTTCTGAATGTCGCCGCCGATGACGTCGAAGACGAGATCGACGCCGCCGACGTCTTCCAGCGTGTCGTTCTCGAGGTCGACGAACTCATGCGCGCCGAAGTCGAGTGCCTTCTCGCGGTCGGCGGCGCGTCCGGTGCCGATGACGTAGGCGCCGGCTTCACGGGCGAGCTGGGTCACCATCGTCCCGACCGCACCGGCCGCGCCATGGGCTAGGACGGTCTGGCCCGACTGAAGGCGGCCGTGCTGGAACAGCCCCTGCCACGCGGTCAGGCCTGAGATCGGCAGGGACGCGCCTACTGTGAAGTCGACGTCGCCGGGCAGCGGAGCGAGATTGCGTGCTTCGATCGCCACGTACTCCGCCAGGGTGCCGTCCCGGTGCCAGTCGGCGAGGCCGAACACCCGCTGCCCGACCGACAGCCCGGTCGTGCCGTAGCCGAGGGCGGTGACCACCCCGGCCAGCTCGTGGCCGGGGATCGACGGTGTCTTGTCACGGCCGGCGCGATCGACCCAGGTCGATGGCCACTCCATCTCGGTCGGGACGAACCCCGACGCGTGAATCCGTACGACGACATCGTTTATGGCCGCCTGCGGCTCGGGCCGCTCCACCAGCGTCATCCCGGCCGTTCCCGCGGCCTCGTCCGTCACCACGATCGCTTTCATGGGAGTCGTCTCCTCGGTCACTGTTGTTCGGTCGTCGTCCCGTCTTCGACCCTAGGAGTGGAGTAGCCCAGGAGTGTGGTCCATTTCGATGGCGGATTCATGGGCCATTTCGGGGTTCGGTCTGCATGCCGAGCCGACGGACCGGTCGGCAGTCGTGCATGAGCAGCTCGTTCCCGGACCTAGGGCATTGCGGTGTGATTGAGGGGGAGTCGTGAAAGTGTGAGTGGAAAGCCCGTCCAAGGCGGGTTGAGCACCGGAGGACGTGGAAGTGGACTGGGCTGGGTTCGCCTTGAAGATGGCGTCGATGTCGCGGGAGCTGCTGGCGCAGGAGTCGGTGGACGGCACGCTGGAGCGGATCACCGCGTCGGCCACCGAACTGGTCGAGGGGTGCGACGCGGCCGGCGTTCTCGTGCTGCGCGACAAGCGGGTGGAGACCCTTGCGCCCACCGACCAGGTCGCCGTCGTCAGCGACCGGCTCCAGGACGAGTTGGGGGAGGGACCGTGTTTCGACGCCGCCCTTCCCTCGAACGCCGAGCGGGTCCTCCGCATCCGGGACCTGACCAGCGAAGAACGCTGGCCCGCCTACACCCCTCAGGCCCGCAAGCTCGGGGTGGGCAGCATGATGGGCTTCCTGCTGTTCACCGAGGACGAGAACCTCGGCGCGCTCAACCTCTACTCCCGCACGCCCGGCGCGTTCACCCAGGACAGTGAGACGGCCGGCTGGCTGCTGGCCTCCCACGCCGCGGTCGCCTACTCCAACGCCCGCACCCAGGCCCAGATGGAACAGGCCGTCGCCACCCGCCACCTCATCGGCGAAGCCATGGGCATCCTCATGGGCCGCCACCACATCACCGACGACCAGGCTTTCGACCTGCTGCGCCGCTCCTCGCAGGAGAACAACATCAAACTCCGCGAGGTCGCCCGCCGGATCTGCGAGGACGGCAACCTTTCCTGATGTGACCTGACCAGGCGACTTCCCCGGCTCTTGTCTGAACCGGAGAAGCCTTGGCCGAGCCGGCCCCATGGAAACCTGACCCGGCCTGCCCTTCAAGTCCCCAGCCTGATCAGGCCCACACCTTCGCGAGCCCGATCCAGCCCCATGCGTTTCGGACTGTCCTCGACCGAGCGCATGACGCCGGCGCTGGTGCGGTCGCGCCGCGGGCCGACACTGGGCGACGCGCCCGCCCGGATCGGCTGGGTGTCGCTGCCTCCGCGCCCGATCAGGCGGCCGACCATGTCGGTCTCGTCACAGGCATGGTTCCTGCTGGCTGGGTAGGCGCATCTGCCGGGAGGTGCGTGTGTCTGTTCTGGCCGCTCCGTTGTGGGACACGGGCAATGGGCAGGGGTTGCGTCAGCTGACCGAGCTGGGGCTCGCCCTCGTGCTGTCGACCGTGATCGGCTGGGAACGCGCGGCGCAGCAGAAGAGCGCCGGTCTGCGCACCCATACCCTCGTCGGCATCGGCAGCGCGCTGATGATGGAGGTCTCCCAGCACGGCTTCACCAATGTGCTCGGCCTGGACAATGTCTCCTTCGACCCATCACGAGTGGCTGCCCAGGTCGTGTCCGGCATCGGCTTCATCGGCGGCGGGCTGATCTTCGTACGACGGGACGCCGTCCGTGGTCTGACCACCGCCGCGACGATCTGGCTCACCTGCGCGGTGGGCATGGCCTGTGGCGGTGGCCTGCCGCTCCTCGCGACGGCCGTCACCGCCCTGCACTTCCTCGTGGTGCGGGGTTATCCCCTCCTGGCCGGCCGTCTCATGCCGGACACCGCGTCAGCCGCCTACGAACTGCGTATGACCTACCGCACCGGTACCGCCTTGCTGCCCCAGCTCCTCGAGACCTGTACGCGCAACGGATTCCGGCTCACCCAGATCAGAGTCGACCGGTTGCCGGACCGGACCGACCCCGCCGCACGCGTTCTGCTCTCCCTCGAAGGCACCGCCGACATCACCCGCCTCACCACGGAGCTGTTCCACGAGGACGGGGTGATCGGCCTCGACCTGAATCCGTCGAGGGACGACGACTAGGACGGGCAGGGGAAGAGGCGGGTGCGGCGCCGGCTCCCGCGTGCCCACAGTGCTGTTCTGTGTCACTCGCGCGAGGCGTTGAATGTGACCTGTCGCGAGACCCGGGCGTCAGCCGGTCTTCTCGCCCGTGACGGCGATGCCCAGGTGTGCGAGCAGGGTGTCCAGGGTGGCCAGTTGGTGCGGTTCGAACAGACCGAAGCACTCGCGAAGTGTGTGCGTTCCCGCTTCTTCCGCGGCCGCCAGTGCCGTGCGGCCGGCAGCCGTCAGGGAGACGGTCTTGCGGCGACGGTCCTCGGGGTCGCCGGTCCTGGCGACCAGGCCGAGGCGCTCGAGACCCTCCACGATCTGGGTGACGGAGCGCGGCGCCTGGCCGAGGGAGGCGGCCAGCTCCGCCTGGTGGATCCGGTCATGGCCGGCGAGCGCCTGAAGAACCTTGGTGCGGGACAGGGACAGGCCCGCGGTCGTCAGCATGTGCTGGTCGACCTGTTCGCGCAGGCTGTGCGCGAGGCTGAGGAACGTCAGTCCCACCTGCTCCGGGGCGCTGCTTTCCGGCTCTGCTTCGCGCTGTTCCATGGTTCGGGTATCATCTCACGATGACTTCGTGAGGTACCTCACGAAATGAGCTGTGGGATGAATCGTCCAGTCGCCGTGATCACCGGAGCCACCTCCGGACTGGGCCGCGTCGCCGCTTTCGAGCTGGCCCGTCAGGGCTACCGCATCGGCACGGTGGCCCGCTCCCGCACCAAGGCGGAAGCCCTCGCCGACGATCTCAGGGCGGTGACCGACGAACCCGTCGACGTCTTCCACGCCGACCTCGGCCTCCTCCCCGACGCACGCCGCGTGGGAGAGGAGATCGCCACGCGCTACCCGCACCTGGACGTCCTGATCAACAACGCCGGCCTCCACGCCTTCGCCCAGCGCGTCACCGCCGAGGGCCTCGCGGAGATGACGGCCGTGAACTACCTGGGCCCGTTCGCCCTGACGGAGGCGCTGACGGCGAAGCTCGGCGTCCGCGCGCCGGCCCGGATCGTCAACGTCGCCTCCCAAGCCGCCCTCCAGGCCAAGACCATCGCTCCGGCCGAGGACCTGCGCCGCACCGACGCCTACACGCGCCGGGAGTCGATGGCGCTGTACGGACGCACGAAACTGATGACCATCATGTGGACGCAGGAGCTGGCCCGCCGCCTGGACCCGGCCAAGACCACCGTGAACTGCTGCGACCCGGGCTTCAACGCCACCGGCCTGGGCCGGGACCTGCCAGGCTCCGCCGTCCTGCAGCGGGTGCTGAACACTCTGAAGGTCGGCGATCCGCGCAGGGGCGCCGGCATCATCGTGCGGCTCGCCGTCGACTCGGCGCTCAAGGGCACCACCGGCAGCTACTTCTCCGTACGTGACGCCCGCCCCCTACAGTGCCCCGAGCCCGGCCGAGACCCACGCGTGCAGGGGGAGTTGTGGGAGGCGACCGCAGCACTGCTCGCCGCCCGACTCGGCTGAGTCGACGGAGCGCCCGTCCCGATCGAAGCCGCTCCCGTCGAGCGGCTGCTCGCCACCCGTCCCTCGTTGGCCGAGGCGTACGTCGTCGGCGTCCCCGACGACCGCACGGGCGAAGCCGTGCACGCCTTCGTGGTGCCTGCGCGAGGACATGTTCCGGAACTACGGGAACTGCGCGCCCTGGTGACGGCGAACTTGGAGGAGGCGGGCGCGCCGACCCGCCTGACCCTCATCGACGACGTACCGCTCACACCCACCGGCAAGCCCGGCAAGAGGCCACTCGTCGCTGACGGGACCACCCCTCCTAGCCCGCCACCGCACTAGCGGCCCGAGCGTGCGTACCAGCGTCCGTCGTGACGGGCCACGTGAATGGGACGCCCGAAGCAGACCGTCATGTGGTCCGGGGTGAGCACGCTGTCGACCTGGCCGGAAGCCAGTTCGCGGCCTTCCTTGAGGAGGAAGGCATGGGTGGTGCTGGGCGGCAGTTCCTCCAAGTGATGGGTGACCATGACGGTGGCGAGGTCGGGCCGGTCGGCGGCCAGCCTGTGCAGGGCGTCCACGAGGTCCTCGCGGGACGGGAGATCGAGGGCGTTGAACGGCTCGTCGAGCAGGAGCAGCGACGGATCGGCCATCAGAGCACGGCAGATGAGGATCCGAGCGCGCTGGCCGCCCGAGCAATCGCCGAATCGGCGGTCGGCAAGCTCCTTGCATCCGAGCTCGGCGAGCAGCACGTGGGCGCGCTCGCGGGTCGCGGTGTCGTACGCCCGCCACAGTGGCTGCACCGTGCCGGTCGCCCCGGTGAGGACGACGGTGTGGGCGGTGGCGTCCGGCGGAACCTTCTGGGCGGCTGACACCAGGCCGACGCGCGCTCGCAACTCGCGCACGTCGACGCGACCGAGGCGATCACCGAGGACCTCGACGGTGCCGACGGTGGGATGCATGACAGCGCCGACCAGCCGGAGCAGCGTGGTCTTGCCGGCCCCGTTGGCCCCCAGCAACGCCCAGTGTTCGCCGGACCGAACGGTCCAGTTGATCCCGTCGAGGACGATCTCCTGTCCGGTGGTACGGCGATGGACAGCAACATCCGTCAGAGCGACGACGGGCCGGGGCTCCTGTGTATCGATCACACCAGCAGAGTAATGCTGCATCCGGCAACTCCACCTGGGGCCGAATCCTTGGTCAGGACCGGGGTTCCGGGAGGAGCTGCTGGGCGCTGAGCCACACGGTGTAGGGATTGATGCGCCCGGGATAGCTGTCCAGTACGCGGGTGAAGAACTCGTGCGGCGACGAACTGGCTTCGAGCACACGGCGGGTGTCGTCAAGGTAGCGGCGGGTGGCGTCGACGTCCGAGGGCTCATCGGGGCGGCTTGAGTCCTTGTGTCCCGCGACGACGTGGCGGGGTTTGAGCGCGGCCACGGTGTCCAGCGCTCCGTGCCAGGCTTCGAGGCCGCCGTTGGGTGTTTCGGCCAGGTACTGGTGGACGTTGTTGTAGACCACGTCGCCGGCGACGACCAGGTCGAGCGAGGGAACGTGCAGGACCGATGTGTCGTCGGTGTCGCTGTGACCCACCTCGACGGGGATGAGCGGGTATCCGTCCACGGTGAAACCGTCGGTCGGTGACTTCTCCACCTGGATGCGCGCAGCGTCCTCGTCCAACTGCCCGGGGAAGAGGGCGGGCCACAGCGGGGGAACGGAACCGTCGGGCGTACTGGCCTCGATGCGCCGAGCGGTGCCCGGTGCGGCCACGGCGGTGGCGTCCGGGAAACGCCGCAGCAGTTCAGCGGTGCCGAGCCAGTGGTCCCCGTGCGCGTGGGTGATGAAGACGTACGCGAGTCGCCTGCCACGGGCAGTGATCCAGTCCGCGAGCGCCGCGGACTGGGTCCTGGTGATGGGCGGGTCCACGATGACGGCGGACGTCGGTCCGTATATGAGGGTGTGTGACAGCGGCGACCAGTGGGGGACCTGACCACCGGGCAGGGGTGCACCGTTGACGGGGGTGAGGCCGGAGACGAGGACTTCGTGGCGCAGCCCGGTCTGTGACGTCATGACGTGGCCTCCGTCCCGAGCAGGCTGAGCACGGCTGCCGGGGTGAGGAAGTGGTCGGCGTAGGGGGTGCCGGCGAAGTGCTCGCCCATGAGCCGCGACCACAGCAGGACCGACTTGAGCGGCCTGTGGTTGATGACGATGCGCTGCACCAGCCCCGCGTCGTCGAAGCGGATGACGACCACGGTTCCGATAGGTTCGCCGTGCACACGGGAGGTGTAGTCCTCGACGAAATCGCGTTCACCGTACGGGCCGGCGTAGTTGAACTCCTGGTAGTCGTAGAGGGACCGCGCGACGGTGAGGATCTCCCGTACGGCCGCCGGCCCGTGGACGATCCCGTTGAGTACCGACGCCTCCATGGTGACGTCCTCGGCCAGGCGGCCGAGCCATTCCGGCTGGTAGTCCCTGCGGTGCAGGCTCTCGTCTCCGCTGCCCAGATATGTAGTCATGGCTGACCTTCTGTTCTCCTGGCCAAAGCTGATGACATAACTGTAACCGGTTTGCCTCTGTTGGCAAGATGGCAGTACGTCCCATCCGGCGTCTCCGAGTGATCTGTCCCCGGGCGGTTGGTGCGGCCGGTCGGGGGGTCGGCCGTGCGCTTCAGCCCTGTGCTGGGAAGGGCGCGCTGGGGGCGAGGTGCCAGTGAAATTCCAGGCTGTCGGTCACGTGGTGCATGCGATGGTCCGGCGCCAGAGCGGTGAGAAGCCGGCGTGCACGCTCATTGCCGGGAAGCACGGAGGCCTTGAAGTGCAGAACGCCTCGTTGGCGTGCTACGTCGGTCAGGGCCGTCATCAGGTGTGTTGCGATGCCCTGATGCTGCCACGCGTCCGCCACCAGCACGCTGACTTCCGCCAGGCCTGGAGCCTCCGTCGTGACGGAGTAGCGTGCTGTCCCCACGACCTCGTCCTTCGCGAGGGCGATCAGCGCCTCCCGGTCGCGGTGGTCGACGTTCATGAGCTGGTCGAGGAAAGCGCCGCTCAGTTCGTTCAGCGCTCCGTGGAAGCGCATGTAGCGGGATTGTGCCGACAGCCGGGAGCAGAGCCCCTTGAGGCGCTCGCGATCTCCTGCTTGCCCGAGGGGGCGGATCCGCGGAGCGCGTGCAGGACCCGTACCGGCGTCGGGGGTGGTCATGACTGCGGATCTCCGTCCGGACCGGCGATCTGGTCCGCTGAACGCTTGCGCGCCCGATACGCCCGCAGGTTCGCGGCGTTGCCGCAGGTCTTCACGTTGTGCCAGGTGCCGCTGTTGTTGCGCGAGCGGTCGTAGAAGGCGAGGTGGCACAGCGGGTTGCGGCAGGTCTTCAGCCGGCGCCACGTGTCATTGCCCTGGGCCTGCCACATGGCGATGAGCAGCATGGAAGCGACGGTCTGGGCACCGCCGCCTTGCGGGGTGGCGGCGACGAGTCCGTCAGTGTCCATACCCAGGGAGATCTCTGCCGAGATGACGGGGGTGCGGTTCGTGGTGTCCGGAGGTGAAGGAACGTCAGCGAGAGCGGCCCGAAGGGACTGCCGGTACTCCCGCAGGCGCGTGCACGCGGTCCGCCCCAGAGTGATGGATTGCTTGGGCAGGCCGGATTCGGACGACCACTTGTCGGCGACCTCGTCGGCCCAGGACTGCGCCGCCGACGGCTCGGCCAGCAGGTCTGTTCGCTGACTGCCGACGGCGGCGGTGTTCAGGAAGTCCTGGACCAGTGCCAGTGAGCCCGGTGCCGGGTCGAGCCCATAACGTTCTGTGGCGGGCCAGGGAAAGTGCGACATTTTCGGCGGCTCTCCTACCTGACGCATCCGACACAGTCTAAAGAGTTTAACCTATTTCGCTTAGAGGCGCTGGGGTGACTGCTTCCGCGGTCGGTGCGATGCGCGGCGATGCCAGGCTCACTACGACGTTGACCAGCGCGAAAGCCGATGCGATGACGAGCCCTCGGTGGAAGCCGTCGACCAGGGCCTGTTGGGGTGCGACTCCGTCCGCAAGAGCGTCGTTGGTGCGGGAGACCGACAGGGTTGTCGCGAGCGCGAGTCCGACGGCGCCGCCGACCTGGTAGAAGGCGGTCACGATGCCGGATGCGGCTCCGGCGTCACGGGTCTCGACATGTGCGACGGCCGCGATCTGAGCCGGAACGCTGAGGACGATGATGCCGGAGCCGAAGAGGATCAAGCCGGGCAGCAGCTGAACCGTGTACGAGCCGTGAGCGTCGGCCTGCGCGAGCAGGAGGAGGCTGACCAGGCTGAGGAGAGCACCGACCAGTTGGACCGTGCGCGTTCCGAGCTTGTGCACCAACTGCGGTGAGAAGGCAGCGGAAAGGACGGCGGCGGCCCCCATGGGCAGCATCTGCACGCCTGTCTCGAGCGCCGATGCGCCACGCACGTTCTGCAGGTAGATGGCGGTCAGGAAAAACATGGTCAGAAACGCGGCGCCGTTCAGCGCCAGGGCTCCGCTGGAGGTGCTCAAGGCTCGAAGACGGAACAGGCGTAGGGGAATGAGCGGTGTCCTGGAGCGGGCTTCGACCCAGAGGAAGGCGCTCAGAAGCGCTACGCCCAGGGCCAGGCAGCCGATCACTTCGGCCGATCCCCAGCCGACAGGTTCGGCTCGGACGACGCCGTAGACCACGGCGAGCAGGCCGGCCGTGCTCAACACGGCTCCCAGGGTGTCGAAACCCCGCGCCGCCAGTGGTGCGATGCGTTCGATCAACACAGGGGCCAGGGCCATCAGGCCGAAGGCGATCGGCACGTTCACGTAGAAGACCCAACGCCAGTCGAGAGAGTCGACGAGCAGTCCACCGGTCACCACTCCCATGGTGCCGCCCAGGCCCGCCAGACCACCCCAGATGCCCATGGCGATGTTGCGCTCACGACCGTGGGGGAAGGTGACGGTGAGAATCGACAGAGCTGCCGGCGACATGACGGCTCCGCCGAGCCCCTGCACGGCGCGAGCGGCGATCAGCTGCCCGGGTGAGGTTGCGAGGCCCGCAAGCAGAGAAGTGAGGCCGAACAGGCCGAGGCCGATGATGAAGACGCGGCGGGAGCCCAGTAGGTCGGCGGCGCGTCCGCCGAGCAGGAGGAAGCCGCCGAACAGCAGCGTGTAGGCGCTGATGACCCACTGAAGGCTGTCGGCCGTGAATTTCAGGTCGGCCTGAATGTGCGGCAGCGCGACGTTCACGATCGTCACGTCGAGTACCACGATGAACTGGGCAAGGGCCAACACGGTGAGAGTTGCCCATGGGGTGCGTCGCATGGTCGTCCTCGTTGGGGCGGGTTGTTGAGGGGCAGCGCAGAGCTGTGGCCGGTACCTGGTGTGGTGAGACCGGCACGCCTGCTTACGGCGTAAACATAGAGTCTTTTGCGTACGCTGTAAACAACGAAGGCGGAGGAGGTGACTGATCGCCGCTTACGCTGTAGCCCACGGACTTTGGGGAGGCCGCATGTCGCCGAGGAAACGGCTGGACCGGGACGCTCTGGTGGCCACCGCCTTGGCCCTCGCGGACGCGGAGGGCTTGGGCGCGGTCAGCACGCGGCGCGTGGCGAAAGAACACGACGCTTCGCCCATGGCTCTGTATCGGCACTTTCGTGACAAGGATCAGATCCTCGATGCTCTCGCCGAGCGACTCCTCGACGACGTGCGGCAACCGGCCGTGGAAACCGTCGCCTCCTGGGATGCGCGCTTGCGTGATCTCCTGATGGCTCTGGTGGCAGCTCTGCGCCCCCACCCCGCAGCCGCGGGCCTGGTGGTGTCCCGGATCCTCGCCTCACCGTCGGGACTGGCGTTGGTGGAACAGACGCTGGAACTCCTTGCCGCTGCGGGATTTGACGAGGAGTCAGGCGCGGCGGCCGCCAACTATGCGCTGTGCTCGGCCGTCACCCTTGTTGTCACCGAGCCGGGACGCAGCCATCCACGGGAGACAAGCGATCACGACGAGACCTCCCGCTCCACACGAGCGCGGCTTGAGGCACTGCCGCCCGGCCAATATCCACGCATCATCGCTGCCGCAGCCCCTCTCTCCAGCTGCTCCAGCCAAGACGTCTACTACCGGCAGGGGGTGGATCTCGTACTCGCCGGGTTCCTGTGGAGGCACGCGGCACTGCAGGCGGCGTCGGATTGACGGCTGATCCAGCCGAGGTCGCCAGTTCAGCGGAGGGTGGCGGGCTGCTCGTCCTTGCTGTCTCGCTTCTGCGACTTGCGCGCAGCCGCTGTGCGCTCCTCAATCTGATCAGCCTGGGGGCCGCGCTCGGCGTGATGACCTGGATCTTCCAGGACGGCAACCTCTCCTCGGTGCTCCGGTTCACCGCCCAGCCGATGGAAGTCGCCATGACGGTGCTGATGTTCGGCCTCGGCAGCGGACTGGCCGTACTCCTCGACGCCGTTGCCGTGTGCGGCGTTCTCGTTCCCGCGGCGATGCGGCTCCTGGGCCGTTCGGCCTGGTACGCACCCGGGATGCTGCGGCGCTTCCACGACCGCTATGGCCTCAGCGAGTCCGGCCCCCATCAGGAGACACCACCGCAGCCCACCGAACAGGCTGCATCACTTTCCGAAAGCACGAACAAGGTCTGACGGGGCCGCAGACCCGCGCCTGCATTCGCGACCGAACCCGCTCTCACTGCGGAGGGCCGCCAGACACTCCCAACGTGATCGGGCGCGGCACGGCTGGCCCAGGTCGGTCACCCGAAACTCTCCTCGCTTCCGCAACCCACGCCGATGATCCGGCGTCCCACTCCGTGGCGGACGGTTGCAGATCACCCGGGAGAGCACGTGGCGAAGAAGGACCAGACGACGGATACGGCGGGGGAGAAGGACCGCGAGAAGTGGATGGCGCGTTTCCAGGTACGGCTGGCGATGCAGCCGGGCGTGGACCGGGCAGTCGTGCTTCAGGCGGTCAAGGAGGTCACGGTGCACTGCGCGGAGACGGGAGAGCACCCGCGGACCGCCTTCGGGGATCCGGACGACTATGCCGTACAGGTCGCCGAGCGACTGGTGCCGGCGGATCGGGCGGCACGCGAGAAACGGCGCAACGCCGTGGTGGACCGGGCCAGTTCGGTGCTCAAGAGGGTCAGGGACATCCCCGGTCTGTGACCGGTTGAGGCGCCTTGTGCCACGGCCATGTACATAGCTCGGGTCGTGCTGGGGGTTCGCTCGGCAGACGGCGGCTGGTAGGCGTCAGACGTTCTCCTTGTCCGGGTGCAGCTGGAGTGCGATGTGCGGGGCGAGTGCGCGAAGGAAGTCGGGGGCATCGAAGATCTCACCGGCGGAGACGACGCCGACGGCCTTGATACGGCCGCTCAGGACGCGCTCGAGTGCCTCGGTGACGAGGGGCGCGGTGACGGCGTAGATGTCCCTGCCGCCGGCGGTGGCGCGGCGTTCGGTTCCGCCGGAGCGCACGATCACATCGACGAGGAAGGTCTGATCGGAGCGCCCGGTGTCGTCCGAGGCGGTCGGGGCGGGCGTACGGGCAGAGGCGACGTCTCGTACCGCCTCGGCGTTCATGTAGGTGGTCACGTCGGGGACGGACAGGTGCTGGGCGACGGTGACGACGTCCGCCATGGTGAATTCGCCGATCACCTGCCGGGGTCCCGTCGGTTCCGGGAAGGTCCACTCCGAGATGGGTGCGGCGTCGGTGCGATGTTCCCACCGGCCGCCGTTGTAGCGCAGGCGCCGGTCGCCGCGCCGCTCCCGGGAGACCGAGCCCGAGAGCCGGGTGCCGGCGGTGGGGTGCCAGTTGCTGAGCGCGTAGGCGATGTGAGCCTCGTCGGCCTCGGTCCAGTCGCCCATTGCCGCGGTGGCCAGCAGGTCGCCGAGGCCGCCGAAGAAGGCCATGGCGGGGACGACCACCGCTCCCGCCTGCCGGGCCCGCTCGCCGTAGTGGGCGAAGGTGTCGAGGTTGGCTTCGAGTTCGGCGGCCACGTCCAGGTACGGAATGCTCGCGCGGAGGGCGGCCTCGATCACGGGGCCGGAGGTCGAGGCGAAGGGGCCGGCGCAGTTGATGACGGCCGCTGTCCCCGCCAGGGCCCGGTCCAGGGAAGCCTGATCCTCGACCGATGCCACCCGGGCCTCCAGCCCGTGCCGGCGGGCAAGTTCGTGCAGGGGTTGCGCGTTGCGTCCGGACAGCACCGGGACGAACCCACGTGTGGCCAGTTCGGCGACCACGAACCGTCCGGTGTGACCGTAGGCGCCGAACACCGCCACCGACTGGTTTGATCCCACGAGACTCTCCTGTGCGCTCGGATGCTCACCGCGAGTCGAACCTCTGCGGCCTGACGCCCCCATCTTGTCCTCGCGGCATCACCGCGCACGACTGTCGGAAACGACATGACGCGTACAGTTTCGGACATGCCCGCTGTCGCACTGGCCGTCACCGACGGCATGCTCCACTACGAACTGTCCGTGGCCGTCGAGGTCTTCGGAACCGACCTGACCCACCTCGTGGATCCCTGGTACGACTTCTCCGTCTGCGGAAGCGCTCCGGTGCACATCGGCCGTTTCCGCCTCGACCCCGACCACGGACTCGACCACCTTGTGCACGCGGACACGGTGATCGTCCCCGGCTTGGCCGACACCGACCGCGAACCGACCGCCGAGCTGGTCGAGGCGGTACGCGACGCTCATGAGGCCGGCGCCCGCGTGGCCTCACTGTGCACGGGCGCCTTCGTCCTGGGCGCGGCAGGACTGCTGGACGGCAGGCGTGCCACCACGCACTGGGCCCATACCGGAGAGTTGGCCCGCCGCCACCCGGCGGCCACTGTCGATCCGGACGTCCTCTACGTCGACAACGGTGACGTCCTCACCTCCGCGGGCAAGGCTGCCGCCATGGACCTGTGCCTGCACCTGGTCCGCCGTGACCACGGCTCGGCCAACGCCAACAAGATCGCCCGCCGTCTGGTCGTTCCACCGCACCGCGACGGTGGCCAGGCCCAGTTCATCGCCACCCCTCTGCCCGCTCCGGGCAACCACCCACTGGACGAGCTCCTTCCCTGGGCGATGGAGAGGCTGGACGAGCCGCTCACCGTGGAGGACCTGGCTCGTCAGGCCCGGATGAGCTCGCGCCATCTGGGCCGCCACTTCAAACACCTCACCGGCACCACGCCACTGCAGTGGCTCCACACCCAGCGCATCCGCCGCGCCCAGGAACTGCTGGAGACGACCAACGCCACCGTGGACACCATCGCCTCGGTCACCGGCATGGGCACCGCGACCACCCTGCGCCGCCACTTCCACCGCAGCGTAGGCGTTCCGCCCGACGCCTACCGCCGCACCTTCCGCCCTTGACGGATGGCCTTCTCCGAGACGCCGCCGTCAGGTGATGTGTGACCCGCACACGCTGTGACTTGCACCGACTACCGCCGCAAGTCACAGCGTGTACGGGTCACTTGCTGGTGTTCAGCCGGAGGGCGAGGTCGTGGGTGGTGGCGCTGGTGAGGTCCCCGACGTAGGCACCGACGATTTCGAGACGGCCGCCGGTGATCAAGGAGGTCACGGCGGGCTTGCCCCAGAGCTTGCCGTCGATGACGATCGCGAATTCGTTGCGCGGGGCCGTGGCGGCGGCGATGGAGCCGGTGAGGGCGGCGAGGATTTGTGGCCGTTTCCGAGCGTCATTGCGAGGCTGCAGCCACCAGGGTCGCGGTGATGGGCTCGAGCTCGGTGATCAGTTCGTCGAGTTCGGTGGGGGAGAGGGCGTCGTAGGGCGGGGCGGCGAGCTCGTCGGTGTGGGCTTCAATGCGTTGTTTGGTGGCTCGGCCGGCGTCGGTGAAGTGGCCGTCGGTGTCGACGAGTCCGCGTTCGCGCAGGCCGTCCATGACCGCGGCCAGGCGCTCTTTGGGCAGGTGGTGGATGCGTCCGAACGACTCCGGGGGATGGATGCCCATGTCCAGCGCGGAGAGCACGTGGGCCTCGGTGCCGCCGACCCGCGCGCCGACGAGAGCGGCGATGTGCCCGTCGCCGCGGTGCTCGCGCAGCATGGTCGCGGAATGCCACAGCCGGGCGACGGGGTCGCTGGGAATCTCAAGGGTGCGCATGCCGGCGTACATCACCCGGCCTTCGGTGGGGGCGCTCGTCGCGGCCTTGGTGGTCAGGTCTGCGGCGCGCACCAGGCCCGGGGAACGGGCCAGTTCGTCGCCGAGGATGCGCCGTAGAGAGGCCGCGCTGCCGCGCTCGCGCGCGGCGACGGAGGCCTCGGGCGGGATGGTCTCCCAGGCGCTGGGGATGTGGCGTGCGGCTTCCCCGTCGGCGAAGTTGTAGAAGGCCGCGTGCACGACGTGAGCCGGCACGCGTCCCAGTGGGGCGGCGCGGCTGGCGAAGTAGCCGTCCCAGTAGGTGCGGTGGCCCAGTGCGGCCAGTTCCTCGTTGCATTCGTCGGCGGTGAAGGTGACCAGGCAGATCGGCTCCAGGAGTTCGAACATGCGACGGCCGATGTCGGTCGTCGGGTGCAAGCGTGTCGTGCCCACCGGGTTCTCCCTTTGCTAGGTGTGCCGACTTGGACCGTCCGGCACACGGAAACTCATCGGCGACCGATGGAACGCGGCACGAGAGCCGAGAGCCTGTTCTGGTCCAACGTCCGGGCTCTGTCGCGCAATTGGTGCTGCGTGCACCATCGTGCGGGTCGGTTCGTTGCCGAACGGAGCACGAGCCGTCCACCTACGGCCGGTACACATCTCGACGTTATGGCGGGGCGTTGTTGCCGCGCATCGGTCATGGGATCGACCGGCTTTGGGACCCAAGGAGGGTCGAGGCTCGTCCTCCTCCTTGCGAAGGAGACACCGGCCACGGTCGATCGTGCACGCGGTTGCCGGCACTCGTCGTACACCTCATGACCAGTCAGTCCACCAGCTCCCTCTCGACGCCGACACCCGTCCGGTGATCGCAGACGACAACGCCTGCTCGACCAAGCGGGCGGAGTCCTCCGGACCGCCGAGGAGGCCGACGACCAAACCTTTCTGGCGCGCCCGGCAAGCCATGATCGTGGTTACACTGCGCTGGGTCGCACAGGCCCCTGGGACCAGGGCTTGCCATTGAGGGCAGCCTGGACCAGATCCATCATCTGTCGCTGACTGTCGATCTCCAGCTGTCGGCTGCTGGTCTCGTGGCCGCCGCTGAAGTAGTCGATGGCGACATCGCCGCCGATGTCCTGCAGCGTCTTGGCGTACAGGTAGGCTTGCCTCGGGGGCGTGCGGGTGTCATGGGTGGCCTGCATGATCCAGACAGGGTTGCTCACCGCGTAGACATAGCTGAGCGGCGACGACCGTTTGAGCTGGGCCGGGTCCGCCTCGTCGCCCGCGCCGAAGAAGCTTCGCCAGGCCGTGCTCAGCGCGGGGTTCATGTCCTTCAGAGCGGTCACCCAGTCGGCCATGGGGACGAACGCCATGGCCCCGGCGAAGAGTCCGGGCAGGCGGCCGGAGGACAGCAGCGAGAGGTAACCGCCGTACGACGCGCCGGTGATGAAGACCTGGTCGGCCTGGGCCACTCCGTGTTCCACGAGGTGGCGTACCGCGGACTCGACGTCCTCCAGTTCCCTGCGGCCGATGTCCGGGAGGAAACCCTCGCGGAACTCTCGCCCGAAGGTGACCGAGCCCCGGTAGTTGAGCGAGGCGAACGCGACCCCTTGGTCGACCCAGGCCTGCGCGTCCGGGTGGTAGGAGTCCACGGTCACCATGTTGGGTCCGCCATGCACCTGAAGCACCAGCGGTAGTGGTCCCCGGGCTCGCGGCGGCCGGCACACCCAGAGCTGCAGGAGTGTGCCGTCGGTGGAGCGGACCGAGTGCGAGGTCGCCGGTACGCCGGCGGTGACCGGCGGTTCGGGCGTCGGCCGACGCATCTCGCCGGTGGCTCGGTCGACTTCGAGGACCGTCATGGGCTGATCGAAGCGCTGGTGCAGCAGCCGGATGTTCCCCTCGGCGGTGTAGTGGGACGTCCACTGGTACAACTGCGCCGCGGCCACGTCAGGTTCGAAGTACGCCCCGGTCGGGTGGACGACCCTGAGCAGTTCGCCGCTGCCGAGGTCGTACTCCATGACGTGGTGGGTGCCCTGATCGACGTGGACCAGCAGAAGCCGGGAGCCGTCGTCGGACCAGTCCAGGGCGACCAGGTCACCGCTCAGATCGGGGGCGTCTACGTCGATCCGGCTGCCGTCCGCCGGGTTCCAGACGCAGGGTCGGGCGAAGCCGCTGCGTTCGGTGGAGACCAGTATCCGCGGGTCGCCGTGCACCGGGGAGAACCGTACGCCGCGTACCGGTGCCTGTGGTCCGTCGGTGAGCGTGGCCAGGACCTCTCCTGAACCGCTGTCCACGACGGTGACCGCGAAGCGCCGGACGCCGGGGTTGTGGTCGGTGGTGTCGATGCTGGCTGTGCGGCCGTCCGCGGAGACGAGACTGTTCCATGCCTCGTTGGGCGAGTTGAAGAGCCGCCGGGGAGCGGTCGGCCGGGAGCTGTGGATGCGCCAGAGGTTGAAGCCGTCGGAGGCGGCCGCGGCGATGACGACCGTGTCGTCGCCACGGGCGGTGTCGATGCCCCGGAGGGTGTAGGGCGGTAGGTCGGGGGTCAGGTTCCGGCGCTCGGTGCCGTCCAGTGACGTGGCCCAGAGATGGCCGACCTCCGACCCGTTGTCATCGTGCAGGCTCAGTACGAACTTCCCGTCCGCGCTCAGTACCGCCTCGCCGACGTCGCCGATGTCGGCGGACACCGGGAGGTCGGAGCCGTGCTTGCTGTCCCGGAGAGCCAAGGTCTGACCCTGCTCGGTGTCGTGGACCACCAGGCATTGGTCTCGCCGTCCCCGGCTGCGTCTCATGGACAGGATCCGGTCGACGGTGAAGAAGCGGTGCCAGTTCTCGGTCATGGAGCAGGCCTCTCTGTAGTGGTTCCGGTGGCCGGCAGGGCGGGCGGTTCCGGGAAATGACAGTCGGTGCGGTTCGGAGCAGGCTCAGGCCTCCTTGAGGAGGCTCAGCAGATGGTCGGTGAACTCGCCCGTGCTCGCCGTGCCACCCAGGTCCGGGGTCAGTACGTCCGCGCTCGCCAGCGCCGCGGTGAGCGCGGAAGTGACGTCCCGCGCCGCCTCCGGGTGGCCGAGGTGGTCGAGCATCAGCGCGGCGGACCAGATGGCGCCGACCGGATTGGCGATGCCGCGCCCGGCGATGTCGGGCGCGGAACCGTGCACCGGCTCGAACATCGACGGGTACTCACGCTCCGGGTTGAGGTTGGCGGAGGGCGCGATGCCGATGCTGCCGGCCACCGCGGCGGCCAGGTCGCTGAGGATGTCGCCGAACAGGTTCGAGGCGACCACGACGTCGAAACGGCCCGGGTCGAGCACGAACTTGGCGGCGAGGGCGTCGATGTGCTCCTGGTCCCAGGTGACCTTGTCGTGGCGTGCGGCGACCTCGGCGACGATCTCGTCCCAGAACGGCATCGTGTGGACGATCCCGTTCGACTTGGTGGCCGAGGTCAGCCGCCCGCGTCGGCGCTCGGCCAGCCCGAACGCGTACTCGGCGACACGGGTGACGCCGACCCGGGTGAAGACGGACTCCTGGACGGCCATCTCGTCGGGGAATCCCCTGTTCAGCCGCCCGCCGACCTCGCCGTACTCGCCCTCGACGTTCTCCCTGACGACCACGAAGTCGACGTCGCCGGGGTGGGCGTCGCGCACTGGACTGGGCACGCCCTGGAAGACGCGGATGGGCCGCAGATTGACGTACTGGCGGAAGGCCCGGCGGATGGGGATGAGGAGTCCCCAGAGGGAGACATGGTCAGGCACGCCCGGGTAGCCGACGGCACCGAGGAGGATCGCATCATGGGTGCCCAGCTGCTCCAGGCCGTCCTCCGGCATCATCGATCCCTCCCGCGTATAGCGCTCGCAGGACCAGTCGAACTCCTCGAAGTCCCAGTCGATGTTGTGGCGGCTGCCTGCCCGCTCCAGGACGCGGCAGGCGGCGGGCACTACCTCTGCGCCGATGCCGTCTCCCGGTATCAGCGCGATGCGGTGGGTCGTCATGGCCCCGATTGCATCAACGTCGCAGGTGGAACGTCCAAGACGGATCGGTGATGTCCCTGATAGGGATGACCTATCGGTCGTCGGTCGCCGGCAATGGGCCGGCCGCCCCGTCGGTCGCCAGGTCTAGGCAGGCACGGGCCGCCGGAGTCAGTTCCGATCGCCTGCTGACGAGGGCGACCTTCAGGACCGTACGAGGCTCCAGATCGAGCACGAGCGCGCCGGCGCGCTCGGCCAGCTGCCGCCACGCGTCCGTCACCACCGCGAAGCCGACTCCCTTGAGCACCAGCGGCAGGATGGACACGCGGTGCTCGCTCTCCACCGCGATGGAGACGTCGATGCCCCGGTCCCGCAGCCCGTCCACGAAGGTGCGCATCCCGGTGCCTCGCTGGCCCGCGATCACCCGGTGCCCGTCCAGTGCCGCGCAGTCCACGGGCTGCCCGGCGGGGAACGGTCCGTCGGACGGGGTGACGAGCACGAAGCGCTGCTCGCCCAGCGGATGGGCCGCCACCTCGCGGTCGGGCAGCGGACCGGGGGTGGCCAGCAGCCCGAGCTCGCACGCGCCCGTGCGGACCAGCTCCACGACGTCGCGCGGGGTGAACGCGGCCCGGATGTTCACCACCACGTCGGGGTAGCGGGCGGCGAATCTCTCGATCAGTCCGCTCAGCGGTTCGACCGCCTGCGACGGCATCGCTGCGATGTCCAGGGCCCCGCCGCGCAGGGCCCGTACGGTGCCCACACTGGCCCGCGCCAGCTCCAGGCCGCGTACCGCCGCCCGCGCCGGCTCCACCAGGGCGGCACCGGACTGGGTGAGGACGGCCGTGCGGCCGATCCGGTGGAAGAGACTGCATCCCAGATCACGTTCCAGTGCCTGGATTGCCTGGGACAACGACGGCTGCGAGACATAGAGCGCGGAGGCCGCCCGGTTGAACCCGCCGTGGTCGACGATCCCCAGGAAATACTCGAGCTGTCGAATGTCCACCCGTGCCACTCTCCGAACATCGCAGCCGCTCCTTATAGGGCATGCCTATCAGAGACATCGCCGAAGTGTCTTGGACAGAGGACCGGATGGATTGCTGTCATCTGGGGCATGAACGACGAGCTGCTTGCAGGCTTCACCCGGCACCACGTGGACGCCGACGGGGTGCGGATCCACGTCCGCGTGGCCGGCGAGGGCTCGCCCGTGCTGCTGCTCCACGGATATCCGCAGACCCATCTGATCTGGCACCACGTCGCCCCGCTGCTGGCCGCCGGGCACACCGTGGTCCTCGCCGACCTGCGCGGATACGGGGACAGCGACAAACCCGCCTCGGTGGCCGCGGAGCACGCCACGTACAGCAAGCGGGCCATGGCGCACGACCAGTGGCGGGTGATGGGCGAACTCGGCTTCGACCGTTTCGCCGTCGCGGGCCACGACCGCGGCGGTCGCGTCGGCCACCGCCTGGCCCTGGACCACCCGGAGGCGGTGTCGGCACTGGCGGTCCTGGACATCGTCCCCACCCGCCACGCGCTGGGCCACGCCGACAAGGACTTCGGACTCGGCTACTACCACTGGTTCTTCCTCGCCGCGGGCAACGGCATCCCCGAACACCTCATCGGCGGCGACCCGGACTTCTGGGTACGGACCCGGATGACAGCCCGCCACCACGGCGGTACGCCGTTCCACCCGGCGGCGCTGGACGAGTACGTCCGCTGCTTCGCCGACCCGGCGGCCATCCACGCCTCCTGCGAGGACTACCGCGCCGCCGCGGGCATCGACCTGGTCCACGACGACGAGGACGCGGCGGCCGGCCGGGTGCTGGAATGCCCCGTGCTCGCCCTGTGGGGGGAGCACGGTTTCGTCGGCCGTACCTATGACGTCCTGGACGTCTGGCGCGGATACGCGAAGGACGTATGGGGCCGGTCCCTGCCGTGCGACCACTACGTGCCCGAGGAGGCCCCCGGACTCACGGCGGAGCTGCTGGGCTCGTTCTTCGGACCGGGGACGGACTCCGCCGTGGCAGGGAAGGGCGGACTGCGATGACCTCCGCGCGCACACCGGAACCCGTGGACACCGACCGCACGCTCGCCCGGCTGGCGCAGCTCGTCGGCATCGAGACACCGTCCGGGCACGTCCCCGGACTCGAGGCCTGCTACGACCTGCTGACCGCCTGGGCCCCCGCCGCACTCGGCACACCCCGCAGGTACGTCAACGACGGCGTCCCGCATCTGTACTGGCGCCGGGAACCTGCCGGGCCGACCCCCTCGGGCGTGCTGCTGCTGGGCCACGCGGACACGGTGTGGCCACTCGGCACCCTCGACAGCCGGCCCTTCCGGCACGACGGCGATCGGCTGACGGGTCCCGGCGTGTTCGACATGAAGGCCGGTCTCGTGATCGCGCTGGACGCGCTCGACCTGTCCCACCCCGCAGGCCACGTCAGTCTGCTGGTGACCGGGGACGAGGAGACCGGCTCGCTCGGCTCACGCGCCCTGATCGAGGAGGCCGCCCGGGAACACGCCGCCGTACTGGTCCTGGAGCCGAGCGACGGCGACGCGGTCAAGACCGCCCGCAAGGGCGCCGGCATCTTCCGCCTCTCGGTGAAGGGGCGCGCGGCGCACGCGGGCCTCGAACCCGAGACCGGGGTCAACGCCCTGGTGGAACTCGCGCACCAGGTCCTCGCGGTGAACCGGCTGGGCGATCCCCGTGCCGGCACGACCGTCTCACCCACCGTGGCCCGAGCGGGGACCACCACCAACAGCGTCCCGGAGTCGGCTCGGCTGGACATCGACGTCCGCGCCTGGACCCTCGACGAACTCGACCGCGTGGAGGGGGAGTTGCGGGGGCTGGCGGCACTGCTGCCCGAGGCGGGCCTCGACCTGACGGGCGGCATCAACCGGCCGCCCCTCGAACGGACCATGTCGGCCGCACTGCTGACGAAGGCTCAGCAGGTGGCCCGCGCCCACGAGTTGGGCGATCTGCGGGAGGTCGCGGTCGGCGGCGCCTCGGACGGCAACTTCACGGCCGCCGCCGGGACACCCACCCTGGACGGTCTCGGCGCGCGCGGAGGCGGTGCGCACGCCCGTCACGAATGGGTCGAGACCCGTTCACTGGCCGAGCGGGCCCTCCTGCTGGCCGGACTCCTCGACGCGTTGAGACCATGAGCGGCGCTCCGGCCCTCAAGGCCTGTCCGTGCCGTCGTCCGGTTCCGCCGCCGTGCGGGCCCGCGTCGCAAGGCGGGCTTCCAGGGCGTCGAGGAACAGCTCGACCGCCGCGTCGAACACACGCGGGTCACCGATCGCGTTCAGCCGGTCCGCGTTCGCCGAGATCCTCGGATACCTGTCGGCGGACAGCTGCCGGTACTCCAGTTCCCAGGCCAGGGTGTCCCGCTCGCGCGTGCCGGGATCGAGGGCCAGCAGTCCGGCCTCCATGCTGGACAGGGAACGCACCACGTTCCCGAACACCCGCAGGTACATGGTCACGTCGTCACCCTGGAGACCGGCCCGCTCCAAGGCGTCCAGGGCGAACTCGACGTTGGCGAACTCCATCGGCCTGCGCGTGGTGCGCGCCGCCATCTCCAGGGCGAACTGCGGGTAGCGCAGATAGTGCTCATGGATGTGGTGGGCGAGGGAGCGCAGGTCGTCGCGCCAGGACTCGGTCGCCTCCAGCTTCCCGCCGTAGGAACGGGACCGCAGCCCGTCGACCAGCTCCAGGATCAGCTCGTCCTTGTCCCGGAAATGCCGGTAGATCGAGGTGGGGTGGGCGCCCATCTCCCGTCCCATCGCCTGGAAGGTGAGCGCGTCCAGGCCTTCCCGTATCGCCAGCCGCTCCGCGGCTTCGAGGATCACCTGACGGCTGAGGGTGGCCCGGGGCAGCCGCCGGCGCGGGGGCTCGGAGCTGTCGCCTGAGCGCGTATCGGACATGGGGGCTCCTCCGGATGGCCGTCGTCGTCCGCGTGACAGACCTCCGACCTTGGTCCACGCGTGGTCACGACGCAAGTCAACACCATTGACTATCTAGTTGCCTACAACCCTTGCTATGAATTCGCCCGTTATCTACGCTGTCGCTCACGCGACCCGTCGGTACGCGCCCCAGGGAAGGTTGAACGACCATGAACCACCCTCTGACCAGCACATCCGAGCGGCCTCCCAGAGCAGTCCGGCTTCGCACGCTCCCGCTCGCCGCCGCCTGCACCGCGCTCGGACTCGGTCTCTCCGGCTGCACCTCGGGCGACACCGGAGCCGCCGCCGGCGCCTCTCCCGTCACCAGCCACGGCGTGCAGGCGGCCACCGCGGTACGCCAGGGCGGCAGCGTGGTCATCGGCGCCGAGCAGGAACCCGACTGCGCCGACTGGATCGCCACCTGCGCCGGCTCCATCTGGGGCACGTACATCATGGAGACCCAGACGATCCCCCATGTCTTCACCGCCGCCCGCCAGGGTTCGGACTGGGTGCCCGAAGTGTCCGGACTGATGGCCTCGGAACCGACCATCTCCACCGGGGCGCGCCCGAAGATCACCTACAAGCTCAACCCCAAGGCCGTCTGGTCCGACGGGAAGCCGATCACCTCGGCCGACCTGAAGTACACCGCGCTCCAGATCCGCGACGGCAAGGACATCTTCGACAAGACCGGCTACACCAAGATCGCTTCCGTGGACACCCCCGACGAACGGACCGCGGTCGTCACCCTCAAGGAGTCCTACGGCAACTGGAAGGACCTGTTCAGCGGGGAGTACGGGGTGCTGCCCAGTCATCTGCTGCAGGGCAAGGACCGCGACGCGATCATGAAGAACGGCTACACCTTCAGCGGCGGTCCCTGGAAGATCCAGAAGTGGATCAGGGGCACCTCGGTCACCCTCGTCCCCAACGACCGCTACTGGGGCCAGAAGCCCCACCTCGACAAGGTGACCTTCCAGTTCACCGCCGACACCGCCGCCGCCTTCCAGGCCTTCCGCAGCGGCCAGTTGGACGCGCTCTACCCCTCGCCGCAGCTCGACGTGATCGACCAGATCAAGTCCGGTCTGCCGAAGACCAACATCGAGACCGACGCACAGACCGGGAACCTGGAAGCGCTCTGGATGAACAACGCGCGTTTCCCCTTCGACTCGGCCGACGTCCGCCGGGCGATCGGCTACGCCGTCGACCGCAAGGCCCTGGTCGAGCGGCTCTACGGCCCCCTCGGCGTGAAGCAGCCCGCCCAGAGCTTCAACTCCCCGCTCGTGTCGCGCTACGCGGGCACCGACTTCTCCTCCTACGTCCTCGACCTGAAGAAGGTCGACCAGATCATGAAGGGCGCCGGCTGGGCCAAGGGCGGCGACGGCATCTGGGCCAAGGGCGGGCGCAAGGCGGACTTCACGATCGTGTCGCTGGCCGGGAACAAGCGGCGTGAGCTGACCGAGCAGGTGCTCCAGGCGCAGCTCAAGAACGCCGGCTTCGCGATGCGGATCAAGAACACCACCGCGGCCAACCTGTTCAGCAAGGTGGCACCGGCCGGAGACTTCGAGCTGGGGCTGTGGACCCTCGTCGACTCCTTCCCCGAACCCACGCTCGACGCGAGTTTCTCCTCCGGATCCATCCCCTCGGCCGCCAACGGCCAGGCGGGCATCAACTTCATGCGGGCCCGCGTCCCGGGCCTCGACGGCCTGCTGGATCAGGTGGCCACGGACACGGACGAGACCACCCGCCGCGCCACCTCCCTGAAGGCCGACAAACTCATCGCCCAGGACGTTCCGGCGCTACCGCTGGGCACGGTGCCCAACGTGCTGCTGTGGAACAAGCGCGTGGGCGGCAAGATCTCCATCAACCCGGTCCGAGGTCCCTGGTGGAACCTCGAGGACTGGGGACTGGCGAAGTGACACGGCCATGATGACCTTCCTCCTCAGACGCCTCGTCTACTCCGTCCCCGTCCTGGCCATCGCCTCCTTCGTCCTCTTCTGGGCCGTACGGACGACCTTCGACCCGCTGACCAAGCTCCGGCAGAGCCACGACCCGGCCGCGCTGACGCGCGAGACCGCCCGCCTCGGGCTGAACCGCCCGGTGATCGAGCAGTACGGGCTGTGGATGAAGTCCTTCGTCACCGGAGACTGGGGGACCAGCACCAGGACCGGCGGCGCCGTCCGCCCGATGATCGGCTCGGCGCTCGGCACCACCGTCCAACTCATCGGCTGGGGCGTGCTGTTCGCGGCCCTGCTGGCCCTGGCCATCGGACTGTTCTCCGCCGCCCGCCAGTACTCGATGGGCGACTACGCGTTCACGGCCCTGTCCTACCTCGGCATCGCGATGCCGCCGTTCTGGGTCGGCCTGATCCTCATCCAGGTGCTCGCCGTCTGGCCGCAGCAGCAGTTCGGGCTCTCCCAGCCGCCGCTGTACTTCGTCGGCCTGCACACCCCCGGCAGCAGCGGGGTGAACCTCGACTACTTCCGTCATCTGGTCCTGCCCGTCCTCACCCTGACGGTCAGCCTGATCGCGAGCTGGTCCCGGTTCGGCCGGGCGTCGCTGCTGGAGTCCCTCGCCAGCGACTACGTCCGCACCGCCCGCGCCAAGGGCGTACCGCGGCGCCGCATCCTCGTACGCCATGCCACCCGCAACTCCCTCGCGCCGTTCCTGACGGTCGTCGCCATGGACTCGGCTCTGCTCGTCGGCGGTCTCGTCGTCACCGAACAGATCTACTCCATCCCCGGCATGGGACGGCTCTTCCTGGACTCCATGCTGGCCGGTGACGTCTTCACGCTGCTGCCGTGGATGCTCGTGGTCGCCGTGGCGATGATCCTCTTCAACCTGCTGGCGGACGTGGCCTACGCCCTCCTCGACCCACGGGTGTCACTTCGATGAACGCAACCACCGATACCGCACGCGAGGCCGGCCAGTCGCTGCTCGCCGTACGAGGATTCCTCCACCACAAGCTGGCCGTCACCGGCCTGCTCGTCCTGCTGGCCCTCGCGGTGTGCTGCTTCGGCGCCGACTGGATCGCGCCCTACCCCCGCAACGCGCAGGATCTGCTGCTGGGCGCCGCACCCCCGTCGGGTTCCCATCTGCTGGGCACCGACGAACTCGGCCGCGACTACCTGAGCGAGGTGCTGTACGCGGGCCGGATCTCACTGGCGATCGGGCTGGGCGTCGCCGTCCTGTCCACCACGCTGGGCACGGTCCTGGGAGCCGTGGCCGGCTATGTCGGCGGCTGGGTCGAGGAGTTGATCATGCGGCTGACCGACCTGTTCCTGGTGGTGCCCGGGATCGCGGTCCTCGCCCTCGCCCTCCAGGGTTTCGGCTCCTCGCCCTTCACCATCGTGCTGGTGCTCTCCGGCCTCGGCTGGACGTTCATCGCCCGTGTCGTGCGCGCACAGGTGCTGAGCCTGCGCGAGAAGGAGTTCATCGACGCGGCGCGCGTCCTCGGGGTGTCGGGCTTCCGCATCCTGTGGCGGCACCTCCTGCCGAACCTGGTCGGGGTGATCGTCGTCAACGTGTCGCTGGCCGTCGCCGGAGCCGTGATCATCGAATCCACCCTCAGCTTCCTCGGATTCGGTATCCAGCCCCCACGCTCCAGCTGGGGGAACATGCTCAGCCAGGCCGCGGGCATGGTCGGCACCTCGAAGTCCTACCTGCTCTACGCGCCCGGCGCCGCGATCGTCCTGACCGTGCTCGCCGTGAACTTCGTCGGTGACGGACTGCGCGACGCCTTCAGCCCGCAAGGAGGCCGACGATGACACCCGACCGGCATTCCCCGGAGCGAGGGACGACAGCTGCCGGTCCGCTCAAGGAGCCGACCCTGGCGTCCTCCGGGCCCCCGACCGGCGAGGAGCAACTCCTTTCGGTCCGCGACCTGACCGTGCGCTACCGCACCGACTCGGGGTTCGTCACCGCCGTGGACCGCCTCTGCTTCGATCTGGCACCCGGTGAAACCCTCGGCATCGTCGGCGAGTCCGGCTCGGGCAAGAGCGCGGCCTCCCTCGCCATGATGGGCCTGCTCCCGCGCACCGCCGAAGTCACCGGGTCCGTACGGCTGCGCGGCCGCGAGCTGCTGGGCCTGTCCGACGGACGGATGCGCGAGATCCGCGGCCGCCGCATCGCGGTGATCTTCCAGGACGCCCTGTCCGCACTCAACCCGATGATGACGGTGGGCGCGCAACTCACCGAGGCGGTCCAGGTCCACGATCCGAACCGCACCAACCGAGCCCTGCGCGAGCGCGCGGTGGAACTCCTCGACCTCGTCGGCATCCCCTCGCCGCGGGAGCGCCTCGACCAGTACCCGCACGAGTTCTCCGGCGGTATGCGGCAACGCGCCCTGATCGCCATGGGCATCGCCAACGACCCCGACATCCTCATCGCCGACGAACCCACCACCGCCCTGGACGTCACCGTGCAGGCACAGGTCCTGGACGTCATCGAACGCGTACAGGACCGCACCGGGACGGCCGTCGTACTGATCACCCACGACCTCGGTGTGGTGGCCGGCCTCGCCGACCGGGTCATGGTGATGTACGCCGGAACGAAGCTGGAGGAAGCCCCCGTCGAGCCGCTCTTCTACGAGCCCGCGCACCCCTACACCCGGGGCCTGCTGGCCGCCCTCCCGCGCGTCGACCGGCGAGCCGGCCGGCTGCTGCCCATCCCCGGGCAGCCCCCGCAGGCCCACGACCGGCCCGAAGGCTGCCCGTTCGAACCCCGGTGCGCGTACGCCGAGCCCGCCGCCTGCTCGGTGCCGGTGCAGGCGGTCACCGAGGTGAGCCCCGGCCACAGCACGGCCTGCGTGCGGATCCACCAGATCGAGAGCGTGATCCGATGACCACGACAGCCACCGCCACCACCACCGCGGCCATCGAAGTCCGGGGCCTCGTCGCCGAGTACCGGCTCAAGAGACGCCTGGGCAGCCACGCCGGCACCGTCCAAGCCGTCGCCGGTGTCGACCTGACGGTTCCCCGGGGCCGCACCCTCGGGCTCGTGGGGGAGACCGGCTGCGGCAAGAGCACCCTGGGCCGCACCCTCGTCCGGCTGGTACGCCCCGCCGCCGGCCGGGTCCACGTCGGCGGCATCGACGTGGCCGCGGCCAAGGGGGAGGAGGTCCAACGCCTGCGCCGCACCGTCCAGTTGGTCTTCCAGGACCCCTACTCCTCGCTCAACCCGAAGATGAGCGTACGAGCCTTGCTCGCCGAGCCGCTGAAGGTCCACGGACTGCATCCGGGCCGACGCGAGGAACGCGTGCGCGAACTGCTGGAGCTGGTCGGACTGAACCCCGGACACGCGGGGCGCTTCCCCCACGAGTTCTCCGGCGGGCAGCGTCAACGCATCGGCATCGCACGCGCGCTGGCCGTCGAACCCGAGATCCTCGTGCTGGACGAACCGGTCAGCGCCCTCGACGTCAGCGTGCAGGCCGGGGTGATCAACCTGCTGGAGGACCTCCAGCAGGACATGGGGCTGAGCTATCTGTTCATCGCCCACGACCTGTCCGTGGTCCGGCAGATCAGCGACGAGGTCGCGGTGATGTACCTGGGCCGCGTCGTCGAACAGGGCCCGGTCGACGCGCTCTACGAGCACCCGGTCCACCCGTACACCCAGGCCCTGCTGTCGGCCGTGCCCGTCCCCGACCCGCGCGTCGAGCGCGCCCGCAAACGCATCGTCCTCACCGGTGATCTGCCCAGTCCCCTCGCGCCGCCCTCCGGCTGCCGCTTCCGGACCCGCTGCTGGAAGGCGACCGAGGTGTGCGCCACCACGGACCCGCCGGACATCGAAGCGGGCGACGGCCACCGCGCGGCCTGCCATCACCCCGAGCCCACGGACGTTGCCCACCCCACGGAACTCACCCACCCCACGTCCGGGAACGGAGGCTGACACGTGACGACCGAGTGGCAGCACTTCTTCCATGCCCGGCAGTTCCTCAGCCTGCGCAAGGGACGTGGTCCCCGGGACCACGAACTCGCGGTCACCGACTCCGCCGAGGGTCCGCGGCTCGCGCTGTGGGACGTCGACGACGACCGTCTGACCCCGCTCGACGTGGACTTCGGCGGAAGCGTGATGGACGCCGTCCTCACCACCGACGGACGATCCGTGCTCACGCTTCGCGACGACAACGGCTCGGAGGTCGGACACGTCTGGAGGACCGCGCTGGACGGCACCGCGGCGGTGGACCTCACCCCCGACCTGCCGCCGTACGTGCTGCGCGGTATCGACACCGCCCGCGTCGGCAACCGGATCGTCCTCACCACCGTGTCGGACGACGGCTTCCACCTCTGGCTCGTCGACGACCGCCGCGAAGCCGCCGCGCGCCTGCTGTACCGCTCCGCCAACGAGGCGTGGGACGGGGTGATCTCCGCCGACGGGTGCCTAGCGGCCCTGGACACCACGGACCACAACCCGGGGGTCCGGCGCTTCGCCGTCACCGTGACCGGCATCGACGACGAGTCGATCGCGGTCGTGCTCAGCGACGGGCCCGACGCGCCGGTACGCGTCGTACGGTTCTCCCCGGTGCCCGGGGACGCCCGGCTGCTCGTGAGCACCGAGCGGACCGGATTCGCGCGGCCGTGCGTGTGGAACCCTCTCGACGGCAGCCGCACCGACATCGACGCGCCGGGCCTCCACGGCGACCTGGTCGCCCTGGACTGGTCACCGGCGGCCACCCACGTGCTGGCCGTGCACGTCGACGCCGGCGTGCACCGCGTCCTGGAGTACGAACTGACCACCGGCGAACTCCGCGCCGTGTCCCACCCCGACGGCGCGTACTTCGAGCCGGACGTGGCCGCCGTGCACCAGCAGATCTGGGCCTCGCACTACGGGGCCGAGGGCGAGATCCGGCTCCTGCACCAGCGCTTCGACCAGCCGCTGTCCGTGCTGCGCGTGGACGCGGCAGGCACCCACCGGCTGCCGCTGAGCCTCGACGGCGCCCCCGCGTCCGCTCCGGAGGGCGGCACCCCGCTGCACTCGTACACGGTCGTCTCCGCGGACGGCACCCCCGTCCAGCTCTGGGCCGCCCGCCCCCGGAACACCTCGGGACCGGTACCGCTGGTGCTGCGCCTGCACGGCGGACCGAACATGGTCACCGTCGACCGCTACTCACCGGAGTCACAGGCGTTCCTGGCATCCGGCATCGCGTACGCCTCCCTCAACTACCGGGGCTCCGTCACCTTCGGCCGCGACTTCCGCGAGGGCTTCCTCGGCGTCCTCGGGGACCACGAGATCGAAGACATCCAGGCCGCCGCGGCCTGGCTGCTGGACGAAGGCTTCGCCCACAAGGACCAGCTCTTCATCACCGGCATCTCCTACGGCGGATTCCTCACCCTGCTCTCGGTCGGACGGCTGCCCGACCTCTTCGCCGGCGGCCTGGCGTTCGTCCCGCTGGGCGACTGGGTGAGCGCCTACGAGGACATGAACCCGGCCCAGCGGGTCGCCTGCCGGCAGTTCCACGGCGGCACGCCGGACGAGGTCCCGGAGCGCTACCGGCGGGCGTCCCCGATCACCTACGTCCAGGACGTGCGCGCCCCGGTGTGGATCTGCCAGGCCACTCACGACACCCGCACCCCGCCGGCCCAGGCTCTCGGATACGCGCGCGCTCTGGAGAAGGCCGGCGGCGACTCCGTAGTGGAATGGTTCGACGGCGGCCACGAGACGTCCAGCCGAACCCTGGCCATCGCCGACCACGACCGCATGCTGACCCTCATCAGGGCGGCACTGCGCGGCGAACGGTGGGCGCGGGGGCCGGGGGGCTGATTCCGAGCGGCTACGTGGGGTTCCGCTTCTGCCGCCGGTTCGCCGAGCACGGCGGCAGACGGGCACGCTGTCAGCCGGGGACCTGCAGGGGGTACTGCCCGGGACGATGGTGGGGCTGGCGAAGGGCCCCACGAACTGAACGGCGGAGCACGCCGGTTCGACGTCGGAGACTCTGAGTCTGAGTCTGAGTCTGAGTCTGAGTCTGGGTCTGGGTCTGGGTCTGCCGGAGATTGCCGGCGGCCTGGTGTGCGCCGGTCGCCGCAGTTACGCGGCGCTCTCCCAGGTGAAGCCGTCGGGGTCGGTGAAGCTGTCGGTGGTGGTGCCGAGGATGACGTGGTGGGAGCCGGTGCCGTCGTCGGGGACGCCGAGGTCCTTGGCGAGGGCGCGGCGCTTGTAGAGCGCCAGCTTGAGGATGCTTGAGGGGCCGGAGGTGAACTCGGCGTATTTGCCGCCGAAGCTCTTGCTGACGCTCAGGCCGTGCTCGACGTAGAACTGCTTGGTGGCCTTCACGTCGTCGACGCCGAGCAGCAGGACGACCTCGTCGATCTCGTGGGTGGCGGGTTGGGTGTCCTTCTTCGCCGAGGTCGCGATCTTCCAGATCGTCCCGTCGGGGGCCTGGACGACGCCGCCATAGCCCCACAGTGACTTCGCGGCCGGCTTGAGGACCGTGGCGCCGGCGTCCACGGCGGCGGCGACGAAGTGGTCGACGGTGGCCGGTCCGGAGACCGTGAGGGCCAGGGTGAAGCCGCGGAATCCGGTGGAGGGTGCCTGGGACGCGCGCAGGCGGATGTGGGTGTCCACGCCGAAGGCGCTGTAGAAGCGGCGGGCGGCCTCGGGGTCGGCCACCTCGAGGGTGACGGACGCGAGGAAGGTGCCGGTTGCGGTGGAAGCGGTGGTTGCCATGACCATCACGCTAGGTGCTCCACGGCGACCAGGGCTTCTCGAAAACTGACCGGCCTTCACGAGCTTCGTCCGCTCCCCTCGGACTGCGCATCGTCGACGGTACGGGGCTGGCGGGCGTGCGGGGCCGGCGCGGTTGCGTCGGCCCCGCACGTGTGGCGCTATCTGCGCCAGAGGCCCGTGACGGCGAACGTGGTGCCCGGTGTGTAGCAGTTCACGTACATCGTGTCGCCGTCGGGCGAGAACGTGACGCCCGCGAACTCGCCCCACTCCGGGGCCTGGGGCGTGCCGATGTTCTGCCGGCCGCGGGCCATGGCGTACACCTCGCCGCGGCGGGTGACGCCGAAGACGTGCTGGGCGCCGTTGCCGTCCTCGCAGACCATCAGGCCGCCGCTGGGGGCGAGACAGATGTTGTCCGGGGACTCGCCCGGCAGCTGGACGTCGGTGTCCGGGCCGAAGGCGATCACCAGGGTCAGCCGGCGCGCGGCGGGGTCGTAGCGCCAGATCTGGCCGAAGTGGTCGGCCGCCGAGCCCTCCGCGCTGTGTGCGAACGACGAGACGAAGTACACGCACCGCCCGCCCCAGTAGCAGCCCTCCAGCTTCTGCGCGTGGGTGATGCCCTTCGGTCCGAAGTCCTGGAGCCGGATCGGCGTCTGCGCCGCCAGCGGGTCCGGTACGTCGGCCCACTCGACGCCGTTGAAGGTGGTGCCGGTCTCCTGGACGGTGGACAGGTCGGCCACGCCCGGCACGCGCATCGCCTGCAGCCGGCCGCCCGCGCGCAGTGAACCGGTGCCGCCCCGCGGTCTGTTCGGCAGGAACCGGTAGAAGAGGCCGAAGGGCTTGAGGAAGGCGTCCTCCGTCTCGTAGACCGTGCCGCTCTTCGGGTCGATTGCGACGGCTTCGTGTTGGAAGCGGCCCATGGCGGTCAGCGGTACGGCGCCGGTGCGGTGCGGGTCGGCGGGGTCGACCTCGAAGACGAAGCCGTGGTCCTTGGTGTAGCCGTTGGTGCCGGCGGTGTCCTCGGTCTCCTCGCAGGTGAGCCAGGTGCCCCAAGGGGTGTGCCCGCCCGCGCAGTTGACGGCGGTGCCGGCGATGGCGACCCGCTCGGACAGGACGTTGTTGCGGCCGTCGAGCGTCAGGGCCGTGCAGCCGCCCTTGCCCGCCGGGTCGTAGGTGAGGCCCGCGACCGTGGGGACGGCGAACTGCGCGGTGGGACGGTTCTCGTGGTTGCGGACCAGGTGGACCCGGCCGTGCCGGCCGGGCAGCGCGGTCATGCCGTCGTGGTTGGAGGGGACCGGGCCCTCGCCGGAGCGCAACGGGTCGCCCTCGCGGGAGAGGACCTTGTAGCGGAAGCCCTTCGGGAGGTCGAGCAGGCTGTTCGGGTCGGGGACCAGGGGACCGTAGCCGGTGTGACCGATGCCCTGTGCGGCAGCGGTACCGGCGAAGAGTTCGGACAGTGCTCCGCTGAACGCGATGCCCGCTCCCAGGGCACCGGAGCGGGCGAGGATCTGACGGCGTGTCGCAGACATACGGGACAACCCTCCTGCTGGCGGACAGGAACTGTGACCCCGCTGTGTCTACCACCCGGCACGCGCCTGAGGAACCACGCGCGTAGCACGTGTCACATCCCCGGACCCAGGGGCGGCCGGCCCTCCGGTGGGTGTTCCTGCGCTTTCACCGGGAAGCGCAGCAGCTCCAGGGGGAAGGGCAGGGCCAAGGTGGAGTTCTTGTTGGCAGCCACGGCGGCGACCGTCTGCAGCAGCTGGAGCGTGGTGGGCTGTTCGCGCAACCAGGTGGTGTGGGGCCTCGTTGTTGTTGGACCGTCTGGCCGGTTTGTTTGCGGGGTGCGGGGTGCGGGTGCGGGTGCGGGTGCGGGTGGGTGTGGGTGTGGGTGTGGCTTGTCTGGGGGGTGTGTTGTGGGGGGTGGGGGTGTTGGGATGGGGT